>NZ_CP178375.1:749958-1499917 GCF_047220215.1 Pediococcus siamensis | reverse complement strand
CTCAGTTCCTGGGATGTTAACCGCAATTATTTTTGGGATGGCACGGGCATTTGGTGAAGCCCTGGCGGTACAAATGGTGATCGGCAATGCTTCACTACTTCCTCATAACCTAATTTCACCGGCGTCAACGCTAACTAGTGTCTTGACGACAGGAATTGGGAATACCGTAATGGGGACGTTACCAAACAACGCATTGTGGTCACTGGCATTGATTCTTTTACTGATGTCCTTAGGCTTTAATCTGCTGGTTCGCTTAATCGGACGCAAAGGGAGGCTAACAAAATGAATGCAAAAACAATCGATAAACTGGCGACGGCCGTTATTACTTTTTTAGTGGGTATCGTGGTCCTCATCTTGGTTGCCCTGATTGGCTACATTTTGATTACTGGTCTGCCCCATATTTCCTGGCACTTTTTAACTTCACCTTCGCAAGCCTTCCTGAGCGGCGGGGGAATTGGAGATCAACTGTTTAATTCTTTTTATCTTTTAGTACTAACATTACTTATTTCATTCCCAATCGCTTTGGGAGCTGGTATATATCTGTACGAATATGCTCCTAAAAATTGGGTAACAAACACGATTCGCGTGGCCATTGAAGTTTTAAGCTCATTGCCTTCGGTTGTCGTTGGTTTGTTTGGCTTCCTCCTGTTTGTGGTGGAGTTTAAGCTCGGTTTTTCTATCTTATCAGGTGCAATTGCCTTAACTTTCTTTAACTTACCGCTTTTGACGCGTAGTGTTGAAAATTCACTGGCCGCTGTCCCTAAGCTGCAGCGCGAGGCCGGCCTTGCATTAGGATTTTCACGTTGGCAAACCATTTTGGGAGTCATTTTTCCAGAAGCCTTGCCCGGAATTTTAACCGCGATCATTTTGAGTGCGGGACGAATTTTTGGCGAAGCCGCAGCTTTAATCTATACGGCTGGTCAAAGTGCGCCGATGCTTGACTTTGCCAACTGGAATCCATTCAGTCCGACCAGTCCGCTTAATCCAATGCGGCCGGCGGAAACATTGGCGGTTCACATTTGGAAGATCAATTCAGAAGGTATCATGCCAGATGCCAGTGCGGTTTCGGCGGGTGCCTCAGCGGTTTTAATCCTGGCGGTATTGATCTTTAATTTTTCTGCCCGGTGGTTAGGTAAACGCATTTATCAAAAAGTAACAGCATCAAAATAATATGTGAGGTGAGTGGCTTGAAAACCTATAACTTGGAAGAAAATTACGTCAAAAGCTTCGATTCTGGGACAACGGCATTGGGATTAGAAACCAAAGCCCTGCAAGTTTTTTATGGTGATTATCACGCGTTACACGATGGTACCTTGCAATTTCCGAAAAATGGTATTACCGCCTTGATTGGAGCCTCTGGATCGGGGAAATCAACTTTTCTGCGGTGCCTTAATCGCATGAACGATGACATTGCGACAGTCAAAGGCGAAATCTTATATCAGGGAATTAACATTAATGCTCCTGAAATCAATGTGTATGAAATGCGCAAACATGTTGGTATGGTTTTTCAACGACCCAATCCGTTTGCAAAATCTATTTTTAAAAATATTGCCTACCCACTGCAAAAATCGGGGATCCGTTCTAAAACAGAAATAACGGAACGCGTTGAAAAAAGTTTACGACAGGCAGCGCTTTGGGACGAAGTCAAAGATGATTTAAATCGTAGTGCCTTATCGCTGTCGGGGGGCCAGCAACAACGACTCTGTATTGCCCGAACCCTGTCGATGAATCCGGACGTTTTGTTATTAGATGAGCCAGCCAGTGCATTGGATCCGATTTCAACGGCTAAGCTGGAACAGGCCCTGCGTGAATTGCAAGCCCACTACACGATCATTATGGTGACGCACAGCATGCAACAGGCCTCACGAATTAGCGATTATACCGCGTTCTTTCATATGGGGCATATTTTGGAATTTGACCGTACGGAAAAAATTTTTACCAAACCACATATTCAAGCAACAGAAGACTATATTTCGGGGAACTTTGGGTAGTGAACAGGAAAGGAGACACGCATGACAAATGTAATTACAGCACGTAATACGCGACTTTATTATGGCGAACATGAAGCTTTACACGGCATTGATCTTGATTTTCCTGAGCACCAAATCACTGCACTGATCGGGCCATCAGGTTCCGGAAAGTCAACTTTTCTAAGGTGCTTGAATCGGATGAATGATCTTGTGGCTGGCGTTACCATCACGGGTAGTTTAAAATTAGATGGTAAGGACATCTATAGTCCGCAAACGGATGTGGTGGAACTGCGTAAACATGTGGGGATGGTCTTTCAACAACCAAACCCATTTCCATTTTCCGTATTTGACAACGTTGCGTTCGGCTTACGGTTAGCAGGTATTAAAGATCAGGCCATGATTCGTCAACGGGTGGAAACCAGTCTTAAACAAGCCGCGGTGTGGGATGAAGTGAAAGACAAGCTTACCGAAAATGCCCTTGCTTTTTCCGGGGGCCAACAGCAGCGGATTTGTATTGCTCGGGTGCTGGCCGTGCAGCCAGAGATCATTCTAATGGATGAACCAACCAGCGCGTTAGACCCGGTTTCAGCAGGGAAGATTGAGGATTTATTGTTGGATTTACACGATAAATTCACAATTGTCATTGTGACCCACAATATGCAGCAAGCATCGCGGATTTCTGATCGTACGGCTTTCTTTTTAGACGGCAAATTGGTTGAAGCCGGTTCGACAAAGCAACTGTTTATGGCACCGAAGCAGGATGCAACTAGCGATTACCTGAACGGAAAGTTCGGATAGACTGGAGGATTTTACAATGCGCGGAATCTTTGAAGATGAATTAAAAAAATTGCACGGTAAATTTACCGAAATGGGAATTAATGTGAGCGAGGCAATTTATCGGGCATCAAAATCTTTTATTGATCACGATAAGGCACTTGCCCAGCAAGTTATTGATCATGATGAGGCGATTAATGAAGAAGAAATCAAATTAGAAGATCAGGCGCTAATGTTGATGGCTTTGCAGCAGCCGGTCGCAACCGATTTTCGGCGCATCATTATTGTGTTGAAAGCAAGTTCTGATTTGGAACGTATTGGGGACCACGCAGTCGGGATTGCCCGGGAGTCAATTGAGCTAAAGGGTGAGCATCGCGTTTCTGAAATTGAAAATGATATTGCGGAAATGACGAACACAGTTCGGGCAATGCTTGAAGAGGTCTTGGATGCCTATGTCAAAGAAGACGAGGTTGGCGCTAAGAAAATTGCCAATGCAAATCAGGAGATTGATGCGGCATACGCCCAGGTGCGTGAAAAGATTATTCAAATGATGAAGCAGGATGCCAAAATCATTACAGGTAGCACTAGCTATCTGATGGTGGCAAGCTATCTTGAGCGGATTGGTGATCATATTAGCAATATTGCGGAATGGGTAGTTTATAACAAGACGGGTCATCTGGCTGAACTAACCCCTGACCATCATCCGGAAGAAAAATAACCTGGCATAAACTTGGTAGAAAAGTTAAGAATCTATCAAGTTTTTTAATACAAAATTGGCACGAGAGCGGGTTTCAAGGACACGTGAGTGATCTTGGTCAGTGACAAAGGTGAAGAAACCCGTGTAGCACGCCTATTTCTGGATACACGGCTCGTTTCAAACGAAATAGGATCACTACTGAATTCAAAAAGGTTAAGTTTGCCAATTTAGCGTCACAAGCTGTAGAATGTAACTAATAAACATCTTGAGGTGAATAATCATGAAATCGAACTCTAAACGAAAATTTACAAAATCAAATAGTCGGATGGTATCAGGCGTTTTAGGCGGAATTGCCAATTATTTTGCAATTGACGCCTCAATTGTCCGGATCGTCTTTGTGGTCTTAACGCTCTTTACACACGTTTTGCCAGGGGTGCTCATCTATGCCCTGTTGGCATGGCTGATGCCAGAAAGTCAAGAGCAGCATACAAGTGGGTTTACTGAAAACTTCTTTACAGGATTTGGCCAGCCACAACAAAGTTCACGGTCACGTAAACGAAAAATTATTAAAAATGTGCAAGAAGAAGACGATCCTAATACCAAACATCATGATGAATAAGGCTTTGAATGAAGGAGTGGACTAACGAATGAGATTTTGGCAAAGAGTAGTCGTTGATGCAATTTTATTTGTTGCATTAGCAGGGTTTTATCGCAACAGTGGTAGTTTTGTGGTCACAAACGTCTGGGTGGCATTAGGCGCAAGCTTGGTCCTGGCTATTTTAAACGCGTCTATCAAACCGTTTTTACAATTGATATCTTTACCAATTACTATCCTGACGCTAGGATTGTTCAGTATTGTGATTAACGCAATCATTCTTCAATTAACGTCATTGTTAGTCGGCCCAGCTAGTTTTTATTTTTCGTCTTTTGGAATGACAATGTGGATTGCGCTGCTCATGTCGATTTTAAATGCGATAATTTCAAACTATTTTATGAACCGGTAAATTTGCGGGAGGTAAAGGTTTTGGCAGATAGTGTAAAAGTAGCAGAACTTGTAAAAGCAACAAGGTTGGATGTGTATTCAGGTAAGGATTTTTTAGATCAACGGAATATCACGGTTAGCGATATTTCGCGGCCCGGTTTGGAATTAACCGGGTATTTTAATTTCTACCCCCATGAACGGGTGCAGTTATTTGGCCGCACAGAGATTTCGTATGCTAAGGGCAGTATGACCAGCGAGGAACGCCGTGATGTCTATCAACGAATGGCACATGATGATACGCCGGCTTTTGTGATTTCACGCGGACTCCCCATTCCTGAAGAATTGACCAAGGCTGCTAAGGCCAAAAACATTCCTGTCTTGGGTTCAGCACTGCCGACTTCACGACTTTTAAGTAACATGACAAATTTTTTGGAAGGTAAATTGGCTGAAAGGCAGTCGATTCATGGTGAATTGGTTGATATCTATGGATTAGGGGTTTTGATTACCGGCGATTCTGGTGTAGGTAAAAGTGAAACCGCCCTTGAGTTAGTCAAACGTGGCCATCGGTTGATTGCGGATGATCGCGTTGATGTTTATCAGCAAGACGAGCAGACTTTGGTGGGGGAAGCTCCTAAAATTCTACGTCATCTCCTGGAAATTCGTGGTGTCGGCATTATTGACGTTATGAATTTGTTTGGTGCGGGTGCCGTACGAACGGAAACGGATATTAACTTAATCGTGCACCTTGAAAACTGGGATGATAACAAGCAGTTTGATCGGCTCGGAAATGGTCAACAAACGCGCAAATTCTTTGATGTTGAAATTCCTCGTATCGTGATTCCGGTACGTACCGGACGTAACTTGGCGGTCATTATTGAGTCGGCGGCCATGAATTTCCGTGCAAAAAACATGGGATATGATGCTACCAAAGTATTTGATGATAATTTGAACGAATTGATTAAAGACAATTCTAAGAATAATTAGGAGATGACGGGCGTGAATTATTTATTAGGGGCGCTCAACCCAATTGCTTTGAAGTTGGGGCCCTTTGAAATCCATTGGTATGGCGTCATCATTGCCAGTGCGGTGGTTCTGGCAACTTTCTTAGCCGTACGGGAAGGTAAAAGAAGACGGATCAATCCCGATGACATCTATGACATGATCTTGTGGGCATTGCCAGTGGCGTTAATTTCAGCGCGAGCTTACTACGTCATTTTTGAGTGGTCCTACTATTCTCAGCATCCTGACCAGATTATCGCTATTTGGGATGGCGGAATTGCCATCTATGGTTCCTTAATCGGTGCCGGGTTAGTCGTGTATTTTTTCTGCCGATCGAAATGGATTCCGGTCTGGTTAATGTTAGATGTTGCCGGACCAGTCGTCTTGATGGCACAAGGGATTGGCCGCTGGGGAAACTTTATGAATCAAGAAGCTTTTGGTCGGGTCACTTCCTTGCAGTTTTTGCAAAATTTACATATTCCGCATTTTATTATTCAACAGATGTTTATTGACGGCGCTTATCGGCAACCCACCTTCCTGTATGAATCGCTGTGGGATTTACTCGGGTTTGTGCTTATCATGAGTTTCCGCCATCGTAAACATCTTTTTAAGCAGGGGGAAGTTTTCCTAAGCTATGTCATCTGGTATTCTTTTGGACGTTTTTTTATTGAAGGCATGCGAACGGATAGCTTAATGATTGGCAATGTTTTACGGGTTTCACAGCTATTATCACTTGTTTTGTTTATTGGGGGACTTGTCTTATGGTTCACGCGCCGGAAAAGATTGCAAAACAACCCGTGGTATTTGGATGGAAACGAATTAAATCCGCAGAAGAGTTGAGTAATCGTTAAGAGTGTAAGATAATGGTAAAGTAGATCAGAAAATGATTATTGTAAGGAGTCATATTAATGTCTGAGAAAATTGCGGTTTTAGGTGCAGGTTCATGGGGAAGTATTTTGGCCAACTTGCTGACAGAGAATGGAAACGATGTCCGCGTTTGGTCCAATGCACCTGAACAGGTTAAGGAATTAAACGAGAAACACACCAATGAACACTATGTACCAGGTTTCAAGTATTCTGAAAAATTAGTGGCTTATGATGATTTAAAAGCCGCACTTGATGGGGTTTCAGTTGTTTTATTCGTTGTACCAACAAAAGTGATGCGGCTTGTTGCTAATCAAATGGTGGCAGTGTTAGAGGAAACTGGTAATCAGCCGATTATTGTCCATGCAAGTAAGGGACTCGAATTGGGCACGCATAAGCGCCTTTCGCAAGTTTTGGAAGAAGAAATTCCAGAAAAGAATCGGGAAGCTATTGTGGTTCTATCCGGTCCGAGCCATGCCGAAGAGGTAGCAAAAAAAGATATTACCTTGGTTACTGCGGCAAGTGCGAATGTGCAGGCCGCCAAAAAAGTGCAACAATTGTTTATGAATAAGTATTTCCGTGTTTATACCAATGACGATGTGATTGGGGTTGAAACGGGCGCAGCTTTGAAAAACATTATTGCGCTAGGTGCCGGTGCGCTTCATGGTCTTGGCTATGGCGATGACGCTAAGGCCGCTTTGATGACCCGCGGTCTTGCTGAAATCAGTCGGTTAGGTGTTGCACTGGGGGCCAAACCATTGACGTTTATCGGGTTGTCCGGGGTCGGTGATTTAATTGTTACCGCAACCAGTGTACATTCGCGAAACTGGCGTGCTGGTAATGAATTGGGTCAAGGGATGCCACTAAAGGAAGTTATTGACACCATGGGCATGGTTATTGAAGGCATTCCTTCCACGCAGGCCGCATATGAACTTGCCAAGCAAAATCATATTGAGATGCCGATTACAAATGCGATCTACGACGTTTTGTATAATGGTAAAGATGTCAAAACAGCCATCGAAGAATTAATGGATCGTGAAGGTAAGCCCGAAATTGATTAGGTAGTTTGTTAGATTAAATAAAAACTTTTACAAAAAGGGAGAATTTGTTTATGTCAGATAGAGTTAGAAAAGCTGTTATTCCTGCTGCCGGATTAGGAACTAGATTTTTACCCGCAACCAAGGCTTCGCCAAAAGAGATGCTGCCCATTGTTGATAAACCAACTATTCAATTCATCGTCGAAGAGGCACGGAAATCAGGAATTGAAGATATTTTGATTGTTACTGGTAAGGGGAAACGTGCCATTGAAGATCATTTCGATTCCGTTCCTGAATTGGAAAATAACTTAAAAGCTAAACATAAAGACAATCTTTTAAAATTAGTAGAAGAGACAACTGATATCAATTTGTACTTTATCCGTCAGTCACACCCACGGGGCTTAGGAGATGCGGTCTTAACTGCAAAAGATTTTGTGGGTGATGAACCATTCGTAGTCATGTTGGGTGACGACTTGATGGAAGATAAAGTGCCGTTGACTAAGCAACTGATGAATTCCTATGATGAAACTCACGCTTCCACATTAGCTGTGATGCAAGTGCCCCATAAAGAAGTATCAAAATATGGAGTTATTAAACCACAGGCGAAGGTTAAATCTGACTTATTTAACGTTGAGAGCTTCGTGGAAAAACCAAGTCCAGAAGAGGCACCAAGTGATTATGCCATTATTGGGCGCTACCTCTTAACACCAGAGATTTTTGATGTTTTGGAACATCAAAAACCTGGTAAGGGTAATGAGGTTCAGTTGACGGATGCGATTAACGAATTAAATAAAACGCAACGGGTGTTTGCCCACGTCTTCACAGGAGACCGTCATGATGTCGGAAATAAGTTTGGTTTCTTGAAAACCAACATTCAATATGGGCTTCAACATCCGGAAGTCCGTGATGACTTGCGCGAATATATTAAGCAGCTGGGCAGTCAGCTAAGTGCAGAAGATAAAGCTTCCAAAAAAACAAGCAAATAAAATTAACGCATTGGTTTGATCTGAAAAAGTAGGTCAACGACCAGATGGCGATTTTAATGCCGAGAGTAAAAAGCGAAGAGGCTGGAAAAATTCCAGTCTCTTTCTATTTCCAAATGGTAAATGGCGAAATCAAAAAAGCTAACTTTTTGTAAGCAGGATGCTAGACATTCAGATAAGAAGATAGTATATTTATTATCAAACTAGGAGAGAAGGGAAATCACTTGGCAAAAGAGTACGATGTTATTGTAATTGGTGCTGGACCTGCAGGTATGACGACGGCCTTATATGCGTCACGGGCTAACTTGTCAGTTCTTATGCTGGATCGCGGTATTTATGGTGGCCAAATGAATAATACAGCAGCAATCGAAAACTACACGGGGTTTAAATCCATTTTGGGACCTGACCTGGCGAAGGATATGTACGATAGCTCGGTCCAATTCGGCGCGGAATACGCTTATGGCAGTGTTCAAGCAGTTGAAGACCACGGCGACTATAAAATTGTTAAAACAGATACGGATGAATTTCGTGCGAAAGCAATTGTAATTGGCACTGGTTCAGAATATAAAAAGCTAGGCGTTACTGGTGAGGATACTTACAGTGGCCGAGGGGTTTCCTACTGTGCCGTATGTGATGGCGCCTTTTTCAAAGGCATGCATCTGATTGTGGTTGGCGGGGGCGATTCCGCGATTGAAGAAGGTATTTATTTAACACAGTTAGCTTCAAAAGTGACTGTTATCCATCGTCGTGATCAATTACGGGCCCAAAAAATTAGTCAGGAACGTGCTTTTGCCAATCCTAAGATGGAATTTGTGTGGAATAGTAACGTTACTGAAATTGTGGGTGATGGTCAAAAGGTGACTGGTGTCAAAGTCAACAACAATAAGACCGGTGAAGATAGTTTTATTGATGCTGCTGGTGTATTCATCTATGTCGGCAACCACGCCATGACTGATAATTTGCATAATTTACCAATTTTAGATGAAAATGGCTGGATTCCAACTGACGATCATATGCAAACCAAAGTCCCTGGTATTTTTGCGGTCGGCGATGTCCGTCAAAAGGATCTTCGTCAGATTGCAACTGCTGTGGGTGAAGGTGGCATTGCTGGGCAACAAGTCTTTTCTTACATTCAGGATTTAAAAGCTAAAACAACTGTAGAATAAGCATCAAGCGACTAAGAGGACATCCCTTTTAGGCGCTTTTTTTGTCGTAAAGTACTCGAAATTTGGGGTCTCTGTCAAATTGTATTGGTGGAGATTTTTGAAAAGCATGTTCACTTCGGTGAATGTGCTTTTTTTGTTTACGCATAAATTAAACTGATACGAATGAAAAAGTTATGAATATTTTGAAAACCAAAACAGCTACGCTTTAACACCTTAATTTTACGATTTAGTCCTTCAATAGGACCGTTGGAATACGGATAACGACAACTATTGAGAACAGCAGGACCATTCTTTATTAAAGTTGAGATAGTAATATCCATTTGGTTGCCAGCCGCCTTGTAGTTGGCAATCAAGGTTTTAAATCCAACCGCATCTTTTTGTTGAATGGCTGTTAGAATTCCTTGATAGGTTTGATACACAGTTTTAAATTCTGGAAATTCATCTAAGGCTAGGTCAATGGCGTTCTGTTGGGTCATGTATTCGTTGATACCGTGTAAATAGATAAGTTTAGTATCATTGACCTTTTCTTCTGCCAAATGGAACAAACGCCATTGAGATTTTAGAATGCGATAAACTCGGGAATGCTTATCTTGAAAAGTATGGATCACACGTGTACGTTCGTTATCCAGTGCCCGACCGGCAAGTTGAATAATGTGGAAACGGTCAATGATGGTTATTGCCTTAGGAAATAACCGATGAATAAAGCCAGCATACTCAGCATTCATATCAACGGTGATTGTTTGAACTTTCATACGTTCTTGAACTGAATAGCGAGCTTCAAAGTAATCAATGATATCCTTACTAAGGCGATCCTTAAGAATCACAATGCGGCGATGACTAACGGCATCGCAACAGTTAAAGGACATTAGATGATTACAGGAACGGAATTCATCAAAACAAAGATTTTGGGGGAGTGTTTTAACACGATAAGCTAAGTGAATATTCGCATTTAAAATGCGTTGAACACTACTTGGTGAAATCCCACAAATCTTAGCGATTTCTTTACTGGTCAGCATATCCCGAGCCAGAACAATTACTTGATGTTTCACATTATGCGTAAAAGTTTCATTACGTTTAACGAGGTTAGTTTGAGCACCACAGGTTTTTAAACACCGTTTACATTGATATCTTTGTCGTTTTAGCTGCATCTCATAACGTCCACCTGATAAGGTTCCCAATCTTAGATGGCCAATGTGAGTTCCATTTTTGATTAGAGATTTATGGCCACAATGAGGACATTTTAAAAGTTGATAGGAAAGGATAGCGTGAACGACATGAACGTGTTGCCCATTGGGATAATGTTCCTTAGTAATCTCAGTTACAGTTAAATTAGGGTCTGTTATTTCGAATAGGCTTAGGATAGAATTAGTTAGGGACATTTGTTTTTCCTCTTTTCGATTTTATTAGGCGATTAAATCGTAACACAAAGAGGGCAAATGTCCTTTTTTTTTTCAAAATAAAAACTGGTATCAGTTATTCACCAATACCAGAAAGTGTAGACCCGAAATTTGGGGGGATGGCGTGAGATTGAGGAAAACGTTTCAATTCCACTAACCAAATGTTGTATACTTAGAGTGTTGAAAAAAATTTGCCAATATTTTGGGGGTAATGATTTGGATTGGAAAGATACGTATCAGACATGGGTGAAACGCCCTGATTTAGAACCCGGCTTGAAAGCCGAATTAGCAGAACTTGAGAAGGATCCCGGTAAACTGGAAGAGGCGTTTTACGCACCAATGGAGTTTGGCACAGCAGGGATGCGTGGCGTTATGGGTCCAGGCATTAACCGGATGAACATCTACACGGTTCGGCAGGCAACTGAAGGACTCGCAAACTTTATGGATGAATTGGACGATGCGACCAAACAGCGTGGCGTTGCCATTAGTTTTGATTCCCGTTACCATTCAGAAGAATTCGCTCACGAGGCTGCCCATGTGTTAGGTGCGCATCATATCCCAAGCTTTGTCTTTGACGATATGCGTCCAACCCCAGAACTATCATTTACGGTTCGCCATTTGCAGACCTATGCGGGAATCATGATTACGGCAAGCCACAATCCAAAGCAGTATAACGGTTATAAAATTTACGGACCAGATGGTGGACAGATGCCGCCAGCAGAATCCGACAAAATTACGACTTACATTCGTCAGGTGACGGACATTTTTGATATTCCTGTGGCTAAAGAACACGATTTGCGTCAGGATGGGCGTCTAACACTGATTGGTGAAGCGGTTGATCAAGCTTATTTGGCCGAAGTCAAAACAGTAACGATTAATCCGGATTTGATTCGTGAGTCCGGTGCAGACATGAAGCTCATTTATACGCCATTACATGGGACAGGGAAAGTCTTAGGAAATCGGGCTTTACAAAACGCTGGATTTAGTGATTTTACGATTGTCCCCGAACAGGCTATTGCCGATCCAGAATTCATTACAACGCCATTCCCTAATCCTGAATTTGCCCAGACTTTTGACTTGGCAATTAAACTTGGGAAACAACAGGGGGCGGATTTGTTAGTGGCGACCGATCCTGATGCTGATCGTTTGGGAGCTGCGGTTCGCAAACCAGATGGTGATTACCGGTTACTGACAGGAAACCAAATGGCCGCTTTGATGCTAAATTATATTTTAACGGCGCGCAGTGAAAACAATACCTTACCAGAAAATGCAGTGGCAGTTAAATCAATTGTTTCTAGTGAACTGGCAACTAAAATTGCCCAAGCCCACCATGTGGGAATGGTCAATGTGTTGACCGGGTTTAAATTCATTGCGGATCAGATTCAAAGCTATGAAAAGACCCATGCGCATACATTTATTTTTGGTTTTGAAGAGAGCTATGGCTATTTAGTGAAACCATTTGTCCGCGATAAAGATGCGATTCAGGGAATTGTTTTACTGGCAGAAATTGCAGCTTACTATCGCAAACGAAATAAAACCCTTTATGACGGTTTACAAGAACTCTTCGAAACTTACGGCTACTATGCCGAAAAGACAATTTCCAGAGATTTTCCTGGCGTTGATGGGAAACAGCAGATGGCAGACTTGATGACTAAATTCCGTGAAGAGCGGCCAAGTGATTTTGCGGGTCAAAAAGTTTCTGCTCTGGAAGACTTTGAAAAACAAACGACGACCTTTACTGATGGGACAACGCAAGCCATTGAATTGCCAGTAGCAAATGTGTTGAAGTATCAGCTGGAAGATGGCACGTGGATTGCGATTCGCCCATCCGGGACTGAACCAAAAATTAAGTTTTATGTGGGCACCGTGGGTAAGAGTAATGCCGATGCACAGCAAAAAGTCGCTGATTTTGAAGCTGCCATTGACAAATTCATTGAAGCCTAAGGAAAGCACAATTAAGGGAGGCTACTGATGGGCATACATCAATATATTAAAAGTTTAAGTAATTTGGAAACTTTGGTCAGAGCCCCAGGTATTTTTAAGTATCAAAAACATTCTGTTGCGGAACACTCTTTCAAGGTGACGCAAATCGCGCAATTTTTGGGCGATGTGGAAGAAAATAGTGGTCAGCAAGTGGACTGGAAATCGCTTTACGAAAAAGCATTGAATCACGATTACAACGAACGCTTCATTGGGGATATTAAAACACCGGTTAAGTATGCCACGCCCAAATTACGTGCCATGTTAGCAGATGTGGAAGACTCTTTATCAGAAAACTTCGTGAATAACGAAATTCCCAGTGAATTCCGCCCAGCATATCGGCGCCGACTTTCGGAAGGAAAGGACGATACACTGGAAGGAAAAATTCTTTCCGTAGCAGACAAGATTGATTTGTTGTATGAATCGTTTGGTGAGATTCAAAAAGGTAATCCGGAACCGACTTACGAAGAGATTTATAAGGAAAGTTTAACAACCATCGTCAAGTTCAAGAAGTTGGCTTCTGTTCAGTACTTTTTACACGAAGTTTTACCTGATCTGTTAAAAGAAAAGTTTACCAATCAGGCTAAATTAGAGGAAATTACCCGTCGAATTATTCTTTAAACAAGATGATGGCGAAAGTATGTTCGGTGTGTTAAAATTGAAATATTGTTTTAAAGGGAAGGCAATTGCTTTCCTTTTTTTGTGAACGGAATGGAGGGCCTTTGCAGATGATTGATCGTACGGATAATAATAAGTTTGAGTTGGTTTCAAAGTACAAACCGACCGGAGATCAGCCGAAAGCAATTCAACAGCTAGTTTCTGGTGTTGATGCAGGTGAAAAAGCACAAATTTTGTTAGGTGCAACGGGAACGGGAAAAACTTTTACCATTTCTAATGTGATTCAGCAGGTAAACAAACCTACCTTGATTTTATCGCACAACAAAACGTTGGCGGGACAGTTGTATGGCGAATTTAAACAGTTCTTTCCCAACAACGCGGTGGAATATTTTGTAAGTTATTACGATTATTATCAGCCAGAAGCTTATGTGCCCTCTAGTGATACGTACATTGAAAAGGATTCTTCAATTAATGATGAAATTGATAAATTACGACATTCCGCAACCAGTTCATTGTTGGAACGTAACGATGTGATTGTCGTGGCCTCAGTATCAAGTATCTTTGGTTTAGGGGATCCTAAAGAATATAAAGATCATACCGTCTCATTGCGAGTTGGTCAGGAGATTGAACGCAACCAGTTATTACGCAAACTTGTGGACATTCAGTTCGAACGCAATGACATTGATTTTCAACGGGGACGTTTCCGTGTTCATGGGGATGTTGTTGAAATTTTTCCTGCGTCGCATGATGAGCATGCTTTACGAGTTGAGTTTTTCGGCGATGAAATTGATCGCATCAGAGAAGTGGATGCCCTGACTGGTGAAGTGGTTGGCGACCGGGAACACGTGGCAATTTTCCCGGCAACTCATTTTATGACAAACGATGATCAGATGGAAGTTGCGATTCAAGGCATTGAAGCAGAACTTAAAGAGCGACTGAAGGTACTGGAATCGCAAGGCAAACTTTTAGAAGCCCAAAGATTAAAACAACGGACGACTTATGACGTTGAGATGTTGCGGGAGATGGGGTACACCAATGGGATTGAAAACTACTCGCGCTTCATGGATGGCCGCCAACCAGGTGAGCCCCCCTTTACGTTACTGGACTTCTTTCCAAAGGACTTTTTGATGGTTGTGGATGAATCACACGTCACGATGCCACAGGTCCGAGGAATGTACAACGGCGATCGTGCTCGTAAACAACAGTTGATTGATTATGGATTTCGTTTGCCGAGTGCACTTGATAACCGTCCTTTGACCTTACAGGAGTTCGAGCAGCATGTGAATCAGATTATCTATATGTCAGCCACACCTGGACCTTATGAAGAAGCCCAAACTAATCATGTTGTGGAGCAAATTATTCGACCGACAGGTTTGCTGGACCCAGAAATTGAAGTACGCCCGATTATGGGTCAGATGGACGATCTCGTTGGCGAGATTAATAAACGCGCTGAAATTAACGAGCGGGTTTTTGTGACGACGTTAACGAAAAAAATGGCAGAGGATTTAACAGATTATCTCAAGGAACTGGGGATAAAAGTTGCTTATTTGCATAGTGATATCAAAACACTAGAACGGACGCGTATCATTCGTGATTTGCGAACGGGGAAATACGATGTCTTGGTCGGAATTAACTTATTACGTGAAGGAATTGACGTTCCGGAAGTTTCACTAGTGGCAATTCTGGATGCCGATAAGGAAGGATTCTTAAGAAATACCCGGTCTCTCATCCAGGTTTCTGGGCGTGCGGCCCGTAATGAGCACGGTCGTGTTATTATGTACGCGGATACGGTTACGGAGTCCATGCAGGCTACAATTGATGAAACGGCGCGACGCCGTAAGATTCAGGAAGCATATAATGAAGCCCACCATATTACACCGCATACGATCAAAAAATCGATTCGTGATTTAATTGCACCCACGAAGGAAACCGAAGACACCGGTCAAAAGGATGACTTCCTCGAGTCTGATTTTGAAGACATGTCCAAGAAGGATCAAAAACAAATGATTGCCAACTTGACGGAGCAAATGCGTTCAGCGGCGAAAAAGTTAGATTTTGAAACGGCAGCAACGTTACGTGATACAATAATGGAATTGAAAGCGGAAATAGGCTAGGGGGAATGAAGTTGGCTAACGATAAAATTGTCATTCATGGTGCACGGGCACACAATTTAAAGGATATTGACGTGACCATCCCTAAAAATAAAATGGTCGTCATTACGGGCCTGTCAGGTTCTGGAAAGAGTTCGCTGGCGTTTGATACTTTATACGCAGAAGGGCAGCGACGCTATGTTGAAAGCCTTTCGGCATACGCACGGCAATTTTTGGGACAGATGGATAAACCAGATGTGGACTCAATCGATGGGCTCAGTCCGGCAATCTCCATTGATCAGAAGACAACGTCCAAGAATCCGCGGTCGACGGTAGGAACGGTGACCGAGATTAACGATTACCTCCGGCTGTTATGGGCTCGCGTTGGTCATCCCATTTGTCCTAACGACGGGACTGAGATCACTAGTCAATCTGTGGAACAAATGGTAGACCAAGTTTTAGCTTTACCAGAACGGACAAAGTTACAAATCATGTCACCCATTGTGCGGGCCAAAAAAGGTCAACACAAGAAAATTTTTGAAAAGATTAAGCGTGAAGGCTTTGTGCGGGTACGGGTTGACGGTGAGATTCATGATATTGAAGAAGAGTTGGATTTAAACAAGAGCAAAATGCACACCATCGAGATCGTGATTGATCGCATTGTCGTTAAAGAGGGCATTCGCTCCCGTTTGTTTGACTCATTCGAAGCCGCTTTACGGTTGAGTGGTGGTTACGCCACAGCGGACATTATTGGCGGTGAACCGCTGCTTTTTTCGGAACATTACTCTTGTCCCGTTTGCGGATTTACGGTTGGTGAACTTGAACCACGGCTATTTTCATTTAATGCACCATTTGGGGCTTGTCCTGACTGTGATGGCTTAGGTGTTAAACTCGAAGTTGATCTCGATTTAGTGGTTCCTGATCAAACCAAGACTTTACGCGAGGGCGCTTTGGCACCTTGGAATCCGATCAGTTCGCAGTATTACCCGAGTTTGTTAGAGCAAGCTTGTCAGGCATTTAACATTGACATGGATACGCCATTTGATCAGTTAAGTAAAGCAGATCAGAAGGTTATTTTGCATGGATCTAATGGCAAAGAATTCCATTTTCATTATGAAAATGACTTTGGCGGGGTGCGTGATGTTGATGTGCCATTTGAGGGCGTCATCGAAAATGTGGACCGGCGTTACCGTGAAACTAACAGTGATTTTACGCGCGATGTGATGCGGACTTATATGCGCGAATTGACCTGCCAAACTTGTCACGGGTATCGACTCAATCGCAGGGCTTTGAGTGTGAAAGTCATGGGTGAACACATTGGCGAAGTTTCAGCATTACCGATTGATGATGCAATCGCCTTTTTCAACCACGTTGAACTTTCGGAGCAAGAAAGTGCGATTGCCAAACCAATTTTAAAGGAAATTCGGGATCGTTTGACTTTCTTGCGGAATGTCGGATTGGAATATTTAACGTTAAGTCGTGCTTCACGGACACTTTCTGGTGGTGAGGCGCAACGAATTCGTTTAGCTACACAAATTGGGTCTAATCTTTCTGGTGTACTTTATATTTTAGATGAGCCTTCGATTGGCTTGCATCAACGCGATAATGATCGTTTGATTGGATCTCTGAAGAAAATGCGCGACCTTGGCAATACACTAATTATTGTCGAACATGATGAAGATACCATGCGTGCGGCTGATTATTTGATCGATATTGGTCCTGGTGCTGGGGACAATGGCGGTCGTGTGATGGCTGCAGGAACACCGGAAGAGGTCGAAAAGGTTGCAACTTCCTTGACCGGTCAATATTTAGCCGGAAAGAAATTTATTCCGGTGCCATTAGAACGCCGGAAGGGTAACGGAAAGAAGATTACGCTCAAGGGGGCCGCTGAAAACAATCTGAAAAAGATCAATGTTGATTTTCCTTTGGGTAAATTTATCGCTGTCACCGGTGTTTCTGGTTCCGGGAAATCAACCTTAGTTAATATGATCTTGAAACGGGCTTTAGCACAGAAATTAAATCATAATTCCGAAAAACCAGGTAAGTATCGCGCGATTACTGGGGTTAAAAATATTGAAAAAGTGATCAATATTGATCAAAGTCCAATTGGGCGAACCCCACGGAGTAACCCCGCAACTTACACGAGTGTCTTTGATGACATTCGGGGGCTGTTTGCCCAAACAAACGAAGCTAAGTTACGTGGTTATCAGAAGGGACGGTTCAGTTTTAATATCAAGGGTGGTCGTTGTGAAGCCTGCAAAGGTGATGGCATTCTGAAAATTGAAATGAATTTCCTCCCTGATGTTTATGTACCTTGTGAAGTCTGCAAGGGCAAGCGGTATAACTCAGAAACATTAGAAGTTAAATATAAGGGCAAAAATATTGCGGAAGTTTTGGAAATGACAGTTGAAGAAGCACTTAAGTTTTTCGAACCAATTCCAAAGATCCGCCGGAAACTTCAAACAATTGTGGACGTTGGTCTAGGATACGTCCAATTAGGCCAAGCAGCAACGACGCTATCTGGTGGGGAAGCCCAACGGATGAAGTTGGCTTCTGAATTACACAAACAATCAAATGGGAAGAGTTTTTATATTTTGGATGAGCCCACAACGGGTCTGCATACCGATGACATTAAACGGTTGTTAGATGTTTTACAACGGTTAGTTGACAAGGGAAATACCGTGCTGGTGATCGAACACAATTTGGATGTGATCAAGACGGCAGATTACTTGATTGATTTAGGACCTGAAGGCGGTGCCGGTGGTGGTGCCATCGTGGCTACGGGAACACCAGAAGCGGTTGCTAAGGTGCCAGCAAGTTATACCGGAAAGTATTTAAAGCCGGTTTTAGAGCGGGATAAAAAACGGACTACCGAAGTTTCAAAATCAACGGCAAAAACTAAATAAAAAGCGCAGATGATGAAGGAGTGAAGTCAAATGAATCGCGAAAATAATTGGGGCTTTGATTGGTCAGAGCTGATTACCGGCATTATTTTCTTAATTGCGGGCTATTTTGTCTTACGATTACCTCAAATTGCTATTACCAGTTTAGCGGTCGTATTTGCGATCGCAGCAATTGTGCGAGGAATTACGACGATCGGCGGTTATCATCGTTTGAAACAAGTTACCGGAATGCGGGCGACGTTCGCCCTCATTCTAGGGATCTTGGACATTATTGTGGGTGCCATTTTTATGTTCGATATACCTAGTGCAGTAACGGTTTTAGGCTTTTTGTTTGCGGTCTGGTTTTTAATTGATGTCCTTGAACGACTGCTAGTGAGTTCACACTTAAAAATATTTGGCCGTGGCATTTACTGGTTATCTGTTGGCATTGATCTTGTTTTATTGATTTTGGCCATTCTATTATTGATGCGGCCCATTTTGACGGTGTTGGCTTTCAATGCTTTGGTGGGTACTTCCCTCATTATTTTTGGGCTAAACGCCATTGTGATTGCCTTTGCGCGACGAATTAAATAGCTTCATGTGAATTCGAAAGATCGTTTCTCAATAGAGAAAAATCTTTCGAATTTTTTAAAATTTGGAAATATACGGGTTTTGGTGAAAAAGACACACCCGGTATGCTATAATTAGCTATCATGAACGGGGGATTAAAAATGACAGATGAAAAAATGCAACTAGTGATTGTCACAGGAATGAGCGGAGCAGGCAAAACAGTAGCAATGCAAAGTTTTGAGGATTTAGGCTTTTTTTGCGTGGATAACATGCCCCCGGCACTCTTACCTAAATTCTGGGAATTAGTCAAGGAGTCCGGAAAAATTAATAAGGTCGCCTTAGTGGTTGATTTACGTTCACGTGCTTTTTACGACCAAATTTTGCATATGCTGACCGACGAAGATGATGGTATTGCTTCTGTCAGCTCACAAATTCTATTTCTCGATACTTCAGATCAAGAACTGGTTTCCCGTTACAAAGAAACTCGGCGTTCGCACCCATTAGCCATGGAAGGGCGTGTCATTGATGGGGTTCGGAAAGAACGTGAACTTTTGGCGCCAATTCGTTCAAACGCGCAATACGTCATTGATACTACGGCAATGACACCGCGTGAACTGCGTGAACAAATTTTTGAAACGTTCGGAAGCGACGGCACTGTTGGTAAATTTCATATTGAGGTGGTTTCTTTTGGTTTCAAATATGGACTTCCGATCGACGCCGACATCGTGATGGATGTGCGTTTCTTACCAAATCCTTACTACATTCCCGAATTAAAAAAGCAAACGGGTCTCGATAAACCAGTGGCGGACTACGTGATGCATCAACCTGTCACCGAAAAATTTTATAAACATTTTATTTCATTATTACGTTACGTTATGCCTGGTTACCAAAAAGAAGGCAAGTCAACTGTGACGATTGCAATCGGCTGTACAGGCGGGCAACACCGCTCGGTAGCGATTGCGCAACGAATTGCGGACGATTTAAGCACGGATTATACTGTGCATGTTTCGCACCGCGATGTGAAAAAACGAAAGGAAACTGTAAATCGATCATGACAAGACAACAAGCAGCAAGAAACCGTCCCAAGTTTGTGGTGATCGGTGGTGGAACGGGGTTACCCGTTATTCTTAAGAGTTTAAAAAAACAAAATGCAGATATTACGGCGGTCGTTACCGTTGCTGATGATGGGGGTTCTTCCGGTGTTATTCGTAATTATGTGAACGTTGTGCCGCCGGGTGATATTCGTAATGTTATTGTGGCTTTATCGGATTTACCTAAACTGGAACTGGATATTTTTCAATACCGGTTTAAGAGCGATGACAGCTTTTTATCGGGACACGCGATTGGCAACCTGATCATTGCCGCACTGTCTGAAATGAAGGGTGGGATTTTTACAGCCGTTCAGGAATTGTCCGAGATGATGCAGGTGGATGGCCATATTTATCCAGCTTCAAACGAACCGCTCGTATTGCATGCAGAATTTACCGATGGAACGCAATTAGCGGGCGAGTCGGAAATTACAGCTGCTCATAAAACGATCAAGCGGGTTTGGGTTGAGCCAACTTCTTGGAATGCAGGACAAAAGCCGCATGCGGTCCAAGAAGCCATTGAGGCCATCTTAGATGCTGACGAGATTGTCCTTGGTCCAGGGAGCTTGTTTACCAGCATTTTGCCTAATTTGATGATCTCGAACATTGGGGATGCGGTGCTAAAAACCAAAGCTGAAGTGGTTTATATTTGTAACATCATGACCCAAAAGGGCGAAACAGATAATTTTACCGATTCAGATCATGTGCGTGTGTTAAATCAGCATTTAGGTCAGAATTTTGTGGATACCGTTTTAGTGAATACCGCTAAAGTCCCGAATAATTATATGGATTACAATCGCTACGATGAATACTCAACCCAAGTAAAATCCGATTTTAAGGGGCTGCGTGCCCAACACTGCCGGGTCGTTTCGGATGACTTTTTGTGTCTGCGCGATCATGGCGCTTTTCACGATGGGGATCGGGTGGCCCAAGAACTTTTCAATGTGGCCGGTAACCCGAAAACGTGCGATTAATTTAGGAGAAGGGAGGGATTTTCGTGTCCTATGCGAGTGAAGTTAAAAAAGAACTAACCGGCTTAGAAGTCCGTTCACAGAATGCCAAAGCAGAATTAATGGCCTTGATTCGGATGAATGGGTCCATTAATTTAGCGCAGCATCGATTAGTTTTGAGCGTTCAAACCGAAAATCCTGCTATTGCCCGGCGGATATTTTCGCTTTTGAAACAGTTTTATGCGGTTGAAGCAGAACTGATTGTGCGACGTAAAATGAAGCTAAAAAAGAATAATTTATATATCGTGCGGCTGGCAACAAAATCGCAGGAAATTTTGGCAGATTTATCTATTTTAACGGATGGCTATCAAATTAACGAAAAAGTTCCTGAGGGGTTGCTAACCAGTGAAGGTGAGATTCGTTCTTATTTGCGGGGGGCTTTTTTAGCCGGTGGTTCTGTTAATAATCCGGAAACAAGTCGTTACCACTTAGAAATTTATTCTTTATATGAAACGCATAACGCAATGATAAAGGAATGGATGAATCGCTATGACCTGAATGCACGGGCAACGGAGAGACGCAGCGGCTATATTGTGTATTTAAAGGAGGCAGAGCGGATTGCGGATTTTCTGTCTCTAATTGGGGCTACAAACTCGATGCTCAAATTTGAGGATGTCCGTATTTTGCGTGATATGCGTAATTCCGTGAACCGGTTGGTGAATTGTGAAAATGCCAATCTTACTAAAGTGGCGAACGCGTCAACTAAGCAAATCAACAACATCAAATTCATTGAGGAAACGGTGGGAATCAATAGTTTGCCGCCTAAGTTACAAGAAGTAGCGCAGGTTCGGCTTGCCAATCAGGAAGTCAGCTTAAAAGAACTTGGTGAGTTGATTCCCAGCGGGGCCATTTCTAAATCCGGAATTAATCATCGCTTGCGCAAATTAAATGAATATGCCGAAAAGTTACGCGCGTAAAAGTAAGCACAAAAAAATGATGCCTCTCTGTAGTGAGAAGGGCATCATTTTTTATGACCTCAAATTATTTTAACTCTGAGTTGTTTTGCATAATAGCATCAATCAACCCATAATCCACGGCTTCTTGAGCGGAGAAGTAATGGTCACGTTCTGTGTCACGGTTGATTGTTTCCAAAGGTTGACCAGAATTATCTGCCAAAATCTTGTTCAACTCTTTACGTGTCTTCAAGATTTCTGTGGCGGCAATTTCGATTTCGGTTTGTTGACCCTGAGCACCGCCTGAAGGTTGATGGATCAGGACTTCAGAGTGTGGCAAAGCGAAACGTTTGCCTTTTGTTCCAGAAGATGCCAAGACACTTGCCATTGAAGCTGCCATCCCCATGACGATTGTTTGTACATCAGATTTGATGAAACGCATCGTGTCATAGATAGCTAATCCGGCAGTTACAACACCACCTGGAGAGTTAATGTAAAGATAAATATCTTTATCGGAATCCTGTGCGTCGAGGAATAATAACTGGGCAATAATGGAATTAGCGACATCATCATCAATGGGACCGGAAAGCATAATGATACGATCCTTTAACAAGCGGGAATAAATATCATAAGCACGTTCGCCGCGTGATGATTGTTCAATAACTGTTGGAACCAAGTTCATAACTTAGTAGCCTCCCTTAAATTTATTAATTCAATTCATTTTTTTGGTTAGCTGTTTGGCTAACATGCTTTATAGATTAAACCAAAAGTCAAAAAAGGTCAAACAATTTGTTTTTCTTTAAAATTCATGGTGAAATTCAGCTATTCTAGGGTTTGGTTACATGTTGTGCCGGTTCTTAAATAGATTTTGTAATCAAAAAAGACCGGAAATTATTCCGATCTCTTTTTCAAAATCATTTCAAAACCAAAACGCGTCTCTGATCTCTTACGCAAAATTGGTTTTGTTTGACTTCCCAAGGTGAATGTTAAATAATTAGAGAAGTTGTGAACACCCTTTCAAGGGCGCAATAGCAAGCGGTGCCGTTAACTCCAAAATTCAGCGTACAAAAAAATGCGCCATGCGGGAGTCGAACCCGCGTCTCAAGAACCGGAATCTCGCGTGCGATCCACTACACTAACGGCGCAAACTACCTTTTAATTTTACTGTATTCATTTTAAAAAAACAAGTTTATTTATAACGAGGTGAAAAAAATGGCGCTTCAACAAAATCTTCATCAGCGACAAAAGCAGGTTCAACGCTTGGCAATGACGCAAACTTTACAACAATCTATCCAGATCTTACAGTATAATGTCGAAGAATTACAGGCGTTTTTAGATCAAAAAGCGTTAGAGAACCCATTGATCACTGTTTCTAATAGTCGTGAGGAAGCGACAACGCCAGTATCACATAGTTCAACTGACGAGAATTATTTGAACCAAATTCCCGATTCGAGCCATCAGTCCTTGTTTGAGTACTTATTAGATCAAGTCCACCTAACTATGCGCGACACGGCATTACGAAATTTAGTTTTGTTTTTACTGGAATACATTGATCATAATGGTTATTTGAAAATTTCCGTGGATGAAGTCATCCAGAAAACAAATGCTAATTGCGTGGCAGTTGTCGATGCCATCACTTTAATCCAACAACTGGATCCGCCGGGGGTAGGAGCCAAGGATTTACAAGAATGTTTGCTGTTACAGGCCGAAAATGATGATTGGGCACCGGCAATGACCGCTGAAATTTTGCAACATCATTTTGAAGATCTCGCCAATCGTAAATGGACGGTAATTGCCAAAGATTACGAATTATCGATGGCGGCAATTCAGACAATTTTTGATTATGTGCGGACATTAACGCCAAAACCGGGTGCAATTTTTAATTCCGAAGGACCGCAATACATTTTTCCAGATTTAATTGTAGAAAACCACGATGGCAAGTTGACAATCCGGACATCGCGCGCAGCTAAACCGAAAATTCATTTTCAAAAACAGTATTTTCAACAAATGTTGCAACGAAAAGATGCTGAGGTTACGGACTATGTAAAAGAGAAAAAACGTGAGTTTGATTGGATCGCGCGCAGCTTAGAACAACGGGAAAGCACGATCCTGCGCGTGGGACGGGTTTTGCTAGATTATCAGCGGGACTTTTTCCTTGAAAAAACTAAAGATTTGCGTCCGCTACTTTTGCAAGATGTCGCCTTGAAGCTTGGCTTGCATGAATCAACGATTAGCCGGTCGGTCAATGGCAAATACGTCCAGACCCGGTTTGGCACTTTTGAATTAAAATCGTTTTTCAGCAGTGCCGTGGCGAAAACAGATGCTTCACCAGAGGGCCTTTCAGTTGATACGGTTAAAAAATTATTGCAGAAGTTCATTCATGAAGAAGATAAGCGAAAACCCTTGTCAGATGCTAAAATTGTCAAGCAGTTGGCCGACCAGGATATCGAAGTTTCCCGAAGAACCATTGCTAAATATCGAGAAAGCTTAAATATCCCGTCTTCTTCAGCACGACGACGCTATGAATAATTGATCGGCATGGTGCATAAAAATGGATAGGGGTTTGAGTTGCATTGCACGCCGGCTCCTGATATAATTCAATATGTAAGTGAGAGGTATACAACAAAAGAAGGTAACTTGGTTGTATGCCATTTATTTTGAATTTGTCGGGTCGTTCAATGACACATATGGACGGTTTATGTCCCGAAATGGAGCAGAGATCATGCAAGACGAATTAAAATGGCTAGAGGCAATTGCACCTGACATGGTGGATGTGTTTTTGAAGCGGTTTTCGGTTCTCAGAACGGTCTCGTTAATGGCTCCCATTGGAAGGCGTGGTCTTGCTACGCATCTCAATATGAGTGAGCGGGTCTTAAGAACACATACTGATATGCTTCGGCAGTTAGGACTGATTCGGTCTTCACCAGCTGGAATGGCATTAACCCATGAAGGAAAATCAGTCCTCAATGGGTTAACAGATCTAGTTGATAATATGTTGGGCTTACGGCAAGCTGAACGCGATTTGGCGCAAATTCTAAATATTGATCGTTGTTTTATCGTTCCGGGTGATTGTGATTCACAGAATCGCGTTTTCGCGAGTTTAGGAACAATTCTCAATGACACACTTGCAAAAATCCTGCCGGAGGGTAATAATGTAATAGTGGTGATGGGTGGTAACACCATGGCCCAAGTTGCTAAAGAGTTTACCCCCGAATTATCCACCAAGCGACAACTTACGTTCGTTCCCGGACGTGGCGGCATGGGTCAATCTTTGGCTATGCAAGCAAACACGGTTTGCTCCATAATGGCACAACAAACACATGGAAAAAGTCAGTCCATGTATGTACCAGAAAAGTTGAGTGAACGAACGTATCAACCATTACTAGAGGAACCTAGTGTTCAGTTAGTTCTTCGGTTGATTGAACAAAGTAATGTCGTGATTCATGGTATTGGCCGTTGAGATGGCAGAAAGAAGAGAAGTTGATCCCAGTATCCTTCATCTTCTGGAAGAAAAACACGCTGTTGGGGAAGCCTTTGGTTGCTTCTATAATCGGCAAGGCGAAGTTGTATACCAGGTACCTCGAATTGGGTTACAATTAGAGCGTATCAAATCTATCGATCATGTTTTTGCAATTGCGGGTGGTCATTCTAAGGCCCAAGCGATTCGCTCATACATGAATTTAGCACCTTCGCAAACCTGCTTAGTTACAGATGAGGGTGCCGCAAACTTGATTTTAAAAAAGTAATATTTAATTTCAAATACTACTTTTTAAAATAAAAATTATTTTTAGATTCCTAAAGGAGGAAATCTTAGTATGACTGTAAAGATTGGTATTAATGGTTTTGGACGTATCGGTCGTTTAGCTTTCCGTCGTATTTATGAATTAGGCGCAAAGTCAAATGATATCGAAGTTGTGGCTATCAATGATTTGACAAGTCCAGCAATGTTGGCACACTTATTGAAGTATGATTCAACACATGGTACTTTCCCTGGTGAGGTTAGCGCAACAGAAGACTCCATCATCGTTGATGGCAAGAAATACCGTGTTTACGCAGAACCTAAAGCACAAGATATTCCATGGGTTAAGGAAGACGGTGTTGACTTTGTTCTTGAATGTACAGGTTTCTATACATCAAAGGCAAAATCACAAGCTCATTTGGATGCTGGCGCAAAACGTGTTCTGATTTCTGCTCCTGCTGGTAACGACCTTAAGACTGTTGTTTACAACGTTAATGATGACGTTTTGACTGCAGATGACAAGATTGTTTCTGCTGGTTCATGTACAACAAACTGTTTAGCACCTATGGCTTACTTCTTGAACCAAGAATTTGGTATCCAAGTAGGTACAATGACAACAATCCATGCTTACACAAGTACACAAATGTTGCTTGATGGCCCAGTTCGTGGCGGTAACTTACGTGCTGCACGTGCTGCTGGTGTTAACACAATTCCTCATTCAACAGGTGCTGCTAAGGCTATTGGTCTTGTAATTCCTGAATTGAATGGTAAATTACAAGGACATGCACAACGTGTTGGTGTTGTTGATGGTTCATTGACAGAATTAGTATCTATCTTAGACAAGAACGTTACAGCTGACGAAGTTAATGCTGCAATCAAGAAACATACTGAAAACAACGAATCATTTGGTTACAATGATGACGAAATCGTATCTAGTGACGTTATCGGCACAACATACGGTTCAATCTTTGACCCAACACAAACTGAAGTTACAACCGCTGGTGACAAGCAATTAGTTAAGACTGTTGCTTGGTACGACAACGAATACGGCTTCACTTGCCAAATGGTACGTACTTTATTGAAGTTTGCAACTCTCTAGGATTAAATAAATCTTTTAAGTTTGCAAATTTTAGAACCGTCTAACGGTTTGAGGCGGAGGGAGGCAAACTTCCTCCGCCTTTTTTAATAAAAAAATCCTTAAATTTCTTAAACAGGAGGAATAATTTTGGCTAAATTAACAGTTTCAGATTTAGATGTTAAGGACAAAAAAGTCCTTATGCGTGTTGATTTTAACGTCCCTGTCAAAGATGGTTTCATTGGTGATGACAACCGTATTGTGGCTGCGTTACCAACAATTAAGTACATCATTGAACATGATGGTAAAGCAATCTTATTCTCACATCTTGGCCGTGTAAAGACTGAAGATGACAAGAAAGCCTTGACAATGCGTCCCGTTGCACAACGTTTATCTGATCTTTTGGGCAAACCCGTTACATTTGTTCCTGTAACTCGTGGCAAACAATTGGAAGATGCTATTGCTGACATGAAAGATGGCGATGTGTTGTTATTCGAAAACACACGTTTTGAAGATCTTGATGGCAAGAAGGAAAGTGGCAACGATACTGAATTAGGTCAATACTGGGCATCACTTGGCGACGAATTCGTCAACGATGCTTTCGGTACTGCCCATCGTTCACATGCTTCCAACGTTGGAATTGCAACAGCTATGAAGGCTGATAACAAGCCAGTTGCAGCTGGTTTCTTAATGGAAAAGGAAATCAAGTTCTTAGGAAATGCAGTTGATAATCCAAAGCATCCATTTGTTGCAATTTTAGGTGGTGCTAAGGTTTCTGACAAGATCGGTGTCATCGATCACTTACTTGATAAAGCTGATAAAGTTATTATCGGTGGTGGGATGACTTATACTTTCTATGCTGCTAAAGGCATCAAGATTGGTAACTCACTTGTTGAAAAAGACAAGATCGAATTAGCAAAACAAATCTTAGACAAGGCTGGCGACAAGATCGTGCTCCCTTCAGATAGTGTTGTTGCTGAAAAATTCGATAACGACGTGCCTAACAAAGTCGTTGATGGTGACATTCCTGATGGCTACATGGCACTTGATATTGGTCCTAAGTCTGTTAAAGCTTTCGAAGATGTTTTGAAAGATGCTAAGACAGTTGTTTGGAATGGCCCAATGGGTGTCTTCGAAATGAGCAACTATGCTAAAGGTACACTTGAAGTTGGTAAGTTCTTAGGAACATTATCTGACGCAACAACAATTGTTGGTGGTGGTGACTCAACTGCTGCTGTTAAACAACTTGGCGTTGGCGATAAGTTGACTCACATTTCTACTGGTGGTGGTGCTTCCCTTGAATATCTTGAAGGTAAGACATTACCAGGAATTGCAGCTATTTCAGATAAATAACTAACGGCGAGCTTGGAAGAAATTTCAAGCTCTTTGCTGTTGTCGTCTTGAAATAGGTTATAGATGAAAGGAAGTATGATTGTGCGTACACCAATTATTGCTGGAAATTGGAAAATGAACAAGAACCCTAAAGAAACAACTGAATTTGTTAATGCTGTCAAGGATCAACTCCCTGAAAGCAGTGAAGTAGAAGCAGTTATTGGGGCTCCTGCAGTTGATTTACAAGCTTTATTAGATGCAGCAAAGGGTTCAAACCTTAAAGTTGCTGCTGAAAACTGTTACTTTGAAGATGAAGGTGCTTTTACTGGTGAAACTTCACCTAAAGTCCTTTCTGAAATGGGTGTTGACTATGTCATTATCGGCCATTCAGAACGTCGTCAGTACTTCAAAGAAACAGATGAAGATATTAACAAGAAGGCTAAAGCAATTTTTGCTAACAATATGTTACCAATCATTTGCTGTGGTGAAACGCTTGAACAACGTGAAGCTGGTCAAACAAACGACTGGGTTTCTGGTCAAATCACAAATGCTTTGAAAGGTTTATCAGCGCAGCAAGTGGCTTCACTTGTCATTGCTTACGAACCAATCTGGGCAATTGGAACTGGTAAAACAGCTACAAGTGACCAAGCTCAAGAAGTTTGTCAAGTTCTTCGTGAAACTGTTGCGAAGTTATATGACCAAACAACAGCTGATAAAGTTCGCATTCAATACGGTGGCAGTGTGAAACCTGCTAACGTTAAAGAATTAATGGGCAAAGAAGACATCGATGGCGGTTTAGTCGGTGGTGCTAGCCTTGTTCCAGATTCATTCTTGGAATTAGTTCATTTTAATGCTTAATTTTCAAGCAAATTTGTAATACAATTGAGCTGTAACAGAATTTACTAAATTTAGTGAGGAGAAATTACAATATGTCACTTATTACTGATATTTATGCGCGTCAGGTTTTAGATTCACGTGGTAACCCAACTGTTGAAGTTGAATTATATACTGAAGATGGTGGTTTTGGCCGTGGAATCGTGCCTTCTGGTGCTTCAACTGGTGAACACGAAGCTGTTGAACTTCGTGATGGCGACAAGAGCAAGTTCATGGGCCAAGGTGTCACAAAAGCCGTTGAAAATGTTAACAAGTTGATCGCAAAGGAAATTGTTGGTTATGAAGTTACTGACCAATTAGCAATTGACCAAGCTATGATCAAACTTGATGGCACACCTAACAAAGCTAAATTAGGTGCTAACGCAATCCTTGGTGTTTCATTAGCTGCTGCTCGTGCTGCTGCTGACGAACTCCAAATTCCTTTGTATAACTACTTAGGTGGATTCAACGCTCACGTCTTACCAACACCAATGTTGAACGTTATCAATGGTGGAAAACATGCAAACAACGATGTTGACTTCCAAGAATTCATGATCATGCCTGTTGGTGCTCCAACAATTACAGAAGCAATTCGTTGGTCATCAGAAACATTCCACAACTTGAAGAACTTGTTAAACGAACAAGGCTATTCAACAGCTGTTGGTGATGAAGGTGGTTTTGCTCCTGATTTGAAGAACAACGAGGAACCATTTGAAATCCTTGTTGAAGCTATCAAACGTGCTGGTTACAAACCAGGTAAGGATATTGCAATTGCCTTTGACTGTGCTGCTTCAGAATTCTACAACACAGAAACAAAGAAATATGACTTAAAGGGTGACGGCAAGTCATATACAGCAGAAGAATTTGTTGACTTGCTTGACAGCATTGTTGACAAGTACCCAGTTGTTTCCATCGAAGATCCTCTTGATGAAAACGAATGGGAAGATTGGCAAATGGCTACTGAAAAACTTGGCAAGAAAGTTCAAATCGTTGGTGATGACTTGTTCGTTACAAACACAGACTACCTTGCTAAAGGTATCAAGATGGGCGTTGGTAACGCAATCTTGATCAAGTTGAACCAAATCGGTACATTGACAGAAACTGTTAATGCGATCGAAATGGCTAAAGAAGCTGGCTATACAGCAATCGTTTCCCATCGTTCTGGTGAAACAGAAGATACAACAATTGCTGACTTAGTTGTGGCTTTGAATGCTGGTCAAATTAAGACTGGTTCAATGAGCCGTACAGAACGGATTGCTAAATACAATCAATTAATGCGTATCGAAGACCAATTGGGCGAAGTTGCTCAATACAAGGGCATTCACGCATTCTACAACTTAAGTGAACAAGCACGTAACACAATTACAACAAAGTAATTTTGTAAAATGCTGGCAAAAGAGTGGGTCTCTGTCAAATTGTATTGGTGGAGATTTTTGAAAAGCATGTTCACTTCGGTGAATGTGCTTTTTTTGTTTACGCATAAATTAAACTGATACGAATGAAAAAGTTATGAATATTTTGAAAACCAAAACAGCTACGCTTTAACACCTTAATTTTACGATTTAGTCCTTCAATAGGACCGTTGGAATACGGGTAACGACAACTATTGAGAACAGCAGGACCATTCTTTATTAAAGTTGAGATAGTAATATCCATTTGGTTGCCAGCCGCCTTGTAGTTGGCAATCAAGGTTTTAAATCCAACCGCATCTTTTTGTTGAATGGCTGTTAGAATTCCTTGATAGGTTTGATACACAGTTTTAAATTCTGGAAATTCATCTAAGGCTAGGTCAATGGCGTTCTGTTGGGTCATGTATTCGTTGATACCGCGTAAATAGATAAGTTTAGTATCATTGACCTTTTCTTCTGCCAAATGGAACAAACGCCATTGAGATTTTAGAATGCGATAAACTCGGGAATGCTTATCTTGAAAAGTATGGATCACACGTGTACGTTCGTTATCCAGTGCCCGACCGGCAAGTTGAATAATGTGGAAACGGTCAATGATGGTTATTGCCTTAGGAAATAACCGATGAATAAAGCCAGCATACTCAGCATTCATATCAACGGTGATTGTTTGAACTTTCATACGTTCTTGAACTGAATAGCGAGCTTCAAAGTAATCAATGATATCCTTACTAAGGCGATCCTTAAGAATCACAATGCGGCGATGACTAACGGCATCGCAACAGTTAAAGGACATTAGATGATTACAGGAACGGAATTCATCAAAACAAAGATTTTGGGGGAGTGTTTTAACACGATAAGCTAAGTGAATATTCGCATTTAAAATGCGTTGAACACTACTTGGTGAAATCCCACAAATCTTAGCGATTTCTTTACTGGTCAGCATATCCCGAGCCAGAACAATTACTTGATGTTTCACATTATGCGTAAAAGTTTCATTACGTTTAACGAGGTTAGTTTGAGCACCACAGGTTTTTAAACACCGTTTACATTGATATCTTTGTCGTTTTAGCTGCATCTCATAACGTCCACCTGATAAGGTTCCCAATCTTAGATGGCCAATGTGAGTTCCATTTTTGATTAGAGATTTATGGCCACAATGAGGACATTTTAAAAGTTGATAGGAAAGGATAGCGTGAACGACATGAACGTGTTGCCCATTGGGATAATGTTCCTTAGTAATCTCAGTTACAGTTAAATTAGGGTCTGTTATTTCGAATAGGCTTAGGATAGAATTAGTTAGGGACATTTGTTTTTCCTCTTTTCGATTTTATTAGGCGATTAAATCGTAACACAAAGAGGGCAAATGTCCTTTTTTTTTTCAAAATAAAAACTGGTATCAGTTATTCACCAATACCAGAAAGTGTAGACCCAAAAGAGTCTTTCGTGAAAAACGGAGGGCTCTTTTTTTGTCTGGTGGTTTTGGGTAAAAGGCGTAAAATAAAGGATGATAGCCAAACGGAAAGCCTAGACTGCAGTGGTTGGCCATTGGCAAACTTGGCGCTTAATTTTACTTTAAGGTGGGGAAAAGACGATGGAGAAATATATCCTGGCAATTGATGAAGGGACTACCAGTACGCGCGCAATTATTTTTAATCATCAGGGTCAAAAGGTTGTGGAGGCCCAGCGAGAAATTGCGCAGATTTTTCCCAATCCAGGATGGGTTGAACACGATGCCAATGAAATTTGGGAAGCTGTCTTATCCACAATTGCGGATGCGTTAATCAAATCCCAGATTCGACCGGCCCAAATTAGTGGGATCGGAATTACGAATCAGCGTGAAACAACCGTTATCTGGGATAAAAAGACTGGGCTTCCAATTTATAATGCGGTTGTCTGGCAATCGCGGCAGACAGCCGATATTGCGAATCAGTTGATCTTAGCCGGATACAAGAAGGAAATTCATCAAAAAACTGGTTTGATTGTCGATGCTTATTTTTCGGCGACTAAAATTCGCTGGATTTTAGATCACGTCCCAAACGCCCAAAAACGCGCTGAGAACGGTGAATTATTGTTTGGGACCATTGACACCTGGCTAGTGTGGAAACTCACTGGTGGGGCTGTCCACGTGACAGATTACTCAAATGCAAGTCGGACCATGTTGTTTAATATTCATGAACTCAAATGGGATCGGGATATTCTCAAATTACTGAATATTCCCGAAACACTTTTGCCACATGTTAAGTCAAATTCCGAAGTTTATGGAGTGACGAAGGAATATCATTTTTATGGTAGCGAAGTCCCAATTTCAGGAATGGCTGGTGATCAACAGGCAGCTTTGTTTGGGCAAATGGCATTTGAACCGGGCATGGTAAAAAACACTTATGGCACGGGGGCCTTTGTGGTGATGAATACTGGCAAACATCCTCAACTGTCAGATCATAACTTGTTGACCACCATTGCCTATGGGTTAGATGACCAGGTTTATTACGCCTTAGAGGGCAGTATTTTCGTGGCAGGTTCGGCGATTCAATGGCTACGCGACGGCATGCAGCTTTTGAAAAACTCGGCTGATTCAGAGCAGGCTGCGCAGGAATCAACCGATCACAATGAAATTTATGTGGTTCCCGCCTTTACAGGATTAGGTGCGCCGTACTGGGATTCGGTTACCCGCGGGTCGGTGTTTGGGATTACGCGTGGTACCACCAAGAATGATTTTATCAAAGCGACATTGCAGTCACTTGCCTACCAGACCCGTGATGTGGTCGATACGATGAAACAGGATGCCAAAATTAAAATTCCCACATTGAAAGTTGACGGTGGGGCCTCGCGCAACAATTACCTCATGCAATTTCAGGCCGACATTTTGGGGATTGAAATTGACCGTGCTGCTAATCTTGAAACCACGGCTTTAAGAGCAGCGTTTCTGGCTGGTTTAGGTGTTGGTTTTTGGAAAGATACCGCGGATATTAAACGGGTTTATCAAACGGGACAGGTCTTTTTGCCTGACATGAACGAAGAAGAAAGACAAAATCTGTATAGTGGTTGGCAAGAGGCAGTCCAAGCCGCACAGCTTTTCAAACACCAACCGTACCGCAAAAAATAGTTTTATGGGAAAGTCGTTTTGCAGACTTTCCTTTTTTGGGCTTCTTTTTGAGAGTGGTTTTAAGAGTGGTAAAGTAGAAAGAGAAAAAGAATTGAGATGAAACTATGCAATGGAGAGGTGAAGTCAGTCAGGGGAGACCGAAAAGTGACCACACACGACTGACTTTAATTTTAAAAGGTGGGTTAATCGGAATTCTGGTTGGCCTGGTCGTTAGTATTTTTCGTTTGAGTATTGTGAAAGGCTTGCAGGGAGTAGCTTTTGCATATGAGTACCTGACTATTCATATTTGGTTACTGCCATTGTGGGCGGCCCTGATGGTCGGGTTAGCTATTTTCGTTGGCTACCTAGCAAAGCAGCATCCCGAAATTAAAGGTTCGGGGATTCCACAGGTTGAAGGCCAACTTTCGGGAATACTCGAGTATGCTTGGTGGCCAGCCCTATGGCGCAAGTTTGTAGGCGGAATCTTGGCGATTGGCTCAGGCCTCTTTTTAGGAAGAGAAGGGCCTTCGATTCAATTGGGCGCTACGGTAGGTCAGGGTTACGCTGAATTTTCCCATGAAACGGAAGTTAACCGGCGCGTCTTTATTGCGAGCGGGGCGGCCGCCGGATTATCTGCGGCATTTAATGCCCCGATAGCCAGTACGTTATTTGTACTCGAAGAAGTTTATCATAATTTTTCACCGTTAATCTGGACAACTGCCTTGGCAAGCGCCATTACGTCGAATTTAGTTTCAACTGAGTTTTTCGGCTTAACTCCCGTTTTACATATTGTCTACACCAAGGCATTGCCGTTGCGTATGTATCCCCACGTATTACTTTTAGGTGTTTTTTTAGGTGTTATGGGGTTTGTTTATCAAAGAGTACTTTTAAAAATGGGCGATTGGTATGCTTATTTAGCTAAAATTCCCAGCTGGTTGTATGGCGTCGTACCGTTTATTTTGGTGATTCCCATTGGTTTGTGGGCGCCACACCTGCTTGGCGGTGGAAATGCCATTATCTTAAATATTGCAGCGCAAACACCAGGGTTGGCGATCTTATTGGGGATTTTTGCAATTCGGTTTATTTTTTCAATGATTTCTTATGGTTCTGGGTTACCTGGTGGTATTTTTTTGCCAATTTTGTCTTTAGGGGCCGTTCTCGGCGCAATTTATGCCCAAACCATGATTGCCTGCCATCTTTTCCCGGAAAGTGATTTGACAAATTTCATTATTATCGCCATGGCCGGTTATTTTGCTGGGATTGGGAAAGCGCCATTTACTGCAATTCTCCTGATCACAGAAATGGTCGGTACACTGCATCATTTGATGCCTTTGGCGGTTGTGTCCATCACGGCTTATTTAGTGGTTGATTTGCTGGGCGGTGCGCCAATTTACGAGTCACTTTTGCATCGGATTGTAAAACCACTGGTACCGCACAGCGGGGGCAAATTAGACCGGATTGAATTCCCGATTTTTGCCGGCTCGGCATTTGTCGGTCATCAAGTCAGAGATTTTCACTGGCCCAAGAATAGTCTATTGATTGCGATTCGGCGCGGCGAACGTGAAATTATTCCGCATGGCGATACGCTGTTGATTGCCGGAGACACACTCATTATTACAACTAACCATCATAATCGCGGTTTCTTGTTGCAGGCTTTGCGCCATTTGCCAGATGCGTCGGAATAAATTGCACGGAGAAAGTTAATGCCAAGACTGGAAAAAAACAAGAAACTGTGATAAATTATAGAAGATATACGACAAGTTTAGGTAGGAGGTCGCTACTTGTATAATTTATTAATGACGATATTATTAATTGTTTCAGTTTTGATTATCATTGCTGTCATGATGCAACCGGCTAAGACAGATAATGCGATGGCATCTTTGACAGGTGGGGCAGATGACCTTTTTGCCAAATCAAAACCACGTGGATTCGAAGCTTTTATGCAAAAAGTCACGTTAGTTCTCGGAATAGTTTTCTTTGTGATTGCAATTGCAATGGTTTACGTTTCCTCACACTAACGACTAAGCCTCCTGTGTTTTGCAGGAGGCTTTTAATTAAGTTAAAAACATTAAAATATTTGAGGTAGAGTATGGAAACAAATAAACTGCAAGCTTCAGTAAGTAATTTTTTAAATCAACATCCTAAAGAAAGTTTTACAGCTGAAGAAATTTTTCAAAAATTAAATCTAGAAGGAGCCAGCGTTTTTAACATTTTGGTTAAAGAACTGGCGGTTATGGAACGCTCTAATCGGTTGCACATTACCGAACAGGGAAAATTCACCTTGCCAATCCAAGCCAACCAGCAATTAGTCCATGGGGTTTTTCACGCCAATGACCGGGGATTCGGTTTTGTTGCCGTGGACCCCGCTGTTCCGGATATCTATATTAGTGAGGAACATACTGCTTTTGCCTTGAACCAAGACGAAGTCGATGTTCGAATTACCCGCGCAGCCAAACCTGGAGACGACAAAGGTCCTGAGGGTGTCGTGACTAAAATTACCGAACGCCACTTCACACAGGCGGTTGGCGTTTTTCAATCTTCCGGTGCGGATCCTGCAAATGGAGTTATCGGGGAAATTGAATTAAAGGATAAAAAACTTTCGGCATATCACTTCGATGTGTTAGGTACGGGTATCAAACCGCAAGATGGCGCGGTTATTACGGCCGAAGTGACGCAGTACCCGAATCTAAAGCATCCTAAGTTAATGGCTGGGATTGCCAAAGAAACGATTGGCTTTAAGGATGATCCGGGCGTTGATATTTTACAGGTGATTTATCAACACGAAGTTCCTTACGAGTTCCCGGATGATGTCAAAGAGGAAATTAAAACCATTCCGGACGTGGTTACCGATGCTGAAAAAGTGGGGCGCAAGGACTTAACTAGCGAAACCGTGGTGACGATTGACGGGGACGATTCCAAGGATTTCGATGATGCCGTGGGTGTTTACAAAATGGCTAATGGCCACTACCATTTGAGTGTCAACATTGCCGATGTCAGTCACTATGTTAAGGAAGGTTCACCGTTAGATCACGAAGCCTATCGTCGCAGTACCAGTGTTTATTTGACGGACCGTGTTGTGCCAATGCTACCACGGAAACTGTCAAACGGAATCTGTTCACTGAACCCGGAAGTTGAGCGTTTAGCGATGACCTGTGAGATGGAGTTAGACGGTGAAGGCAAGGTTGTTGACCACAAGATCTATCCGAGTGTCATCAAATCTGACGCCCGCATGACCTATGGTGATGTAAACAAGATTTTAGAGGCCCATGACGAAAAGACCCGGGCTCGTTATGCCGATCTCGTGCCAATGTTTGAAACGATGGCCGATTTGCATAAGATTTTGCTTAAACGCCGCAAACGACGTGGAGCTATTGAATTTGACGACAATGAAGCTCAAATTATTGTGGATGAAACGGGGCACCCAATTGATATTAAGGTTCGCGTCCGAGGTACTTCGGAACGGATGATTGAATCCTTTATGTTAGCGGCCAATGAAACTGTCGCCCAGCACTATTCTGAGTTGAAAGTCCCATTCTTGTACCGGGTCCACGAGACACCGGATAGTGAACGGATGCTAAGTTTCTTTGAATTTCTAACTAACTTTGGTTATTCTGTCAAAGGAAGTTCTAAAAACATCAAGCCGAAAATGTTGCAAAGTGTCCTTAAGCAGGTTTCGGGCAGCAAGGAAGAAACCATGATTAATGTCATGATGTTGCGGAGTATGAAACAAGCGAAGTATTCTGAGGATTCCTTAGGCCATTTCGGGTTGGCAGCGCAATATTATACCCACTTTACGTCACCGATTCGGCGTTATCCAGATATGTTTGTCCACCGGTTAATTCGTCACTACGCCAACGACGGTCTTGGGGAAGCCTTTCAGGCACAGTACGTGGATCGAATTCCAGAAGTCGCGGCACACACTTCTAAACTGGAGCGACGGGGAATTGATACGGAGCGTGATGTTGACGGCATGAAGAAAGCCGAATACATGGGCGACCATATCGGTGAGGAATTTAAAGCGGTTGTCAGTTCTGTAATGAAGTTCGGCTTATTTGTCGAATTGGATAATACGGTTGAAGGTCTTGTGCATATTAGCCAGATGAAGGATGATTACTACGAATACGTGGAAAATCAGATGGCGCTGGTTGGGCGCAATACCCATCGTACTTACCAGATCGGCCAAGAGCTTGAAGTGAAGTTACTTCGGGTTGACAAAGATCAAAGCGAAGTAGATTTTGCACTATTGCACCCAGAAAAGACCCCGACAAGTGAAATTCAATTGCCACCCCGCCAGTTTAGAAATAACGGTAATTACCGATCTGGTAATCGACAGGGTGGTCATAATAAGAATTTTAATAAGAAAACGGGTCAATCTTATCGTAATAATTCAGCCAAGAAATTTCACGAAACAGCTACACACAAAAAGCCAACAACTTCCAAAACGTATGACCGCAAAAAGTAGGAGTGAGGTAAATGGCAAAGACGAAGAAGAAACAAGATTCGGCTTTAGCACAAAATAAGAAAGCTCGGCATGATTATCTGATTTTAAAAACCTACGAAGCCGGAATGGTTTTGACGGGGACCGAAATCAAATCCGTCCGGGCAAGTCGAATCAATTTACGGGATGGCTATGTTCAGATTCGTAATGGGGAAGCGGTGCTGATGAACATTCACATTAGTGAGTATTTAGAAGGTAACCAGTTTAATCACGACCCCTTGAGAAATCGGAAGTTACTTTTGCACAAAAAAGAAATCGCCGAACTCGCTGAACAGACACAAAACAAAGGGATTACGATTGTTCCGCTTAAGGTTTACCTAAAGCATGGATTCGCCAAGGTTTTAATCGGCGTTGCCAAAGGAAAACACGAATACGACAAACGTGAAACCATTAAGCGGCGTGATCAAGAGCGTGAAATTGCTAAGGCCGTCAAACGCTACCGTTAAAAATTAAAGCAAACACAAAAAAGAAGCTTCAAGGCAGCTAACCATTTTGGTTAGTTCCGCGAAGCTTCTTCTTTTTGTTGATGGCGGGCAATTGCTGGCATGATTAAGCCAAGCACAATTAGAATCACTGGTGTGACAATGTTCATAACCAGTTCTTGCCAGTAAGTAAAGGAACCGGCCGGCACATCTTGCGGTAAAATCCCAAAGGTAGCCGCAATAAAGGTAATAGCTAAACACCACACCGCGACTAGGTATGCCAGTCGATCATTCTTGATAAAAATATAATCAGATTGGAATTGCTGAGAATTCTTGCGTACCTGCATGAATGCAAAGAAAATCCAGCAGGTCACATATGGCGAAACGATTCCATTTAAATTCAGGAGCCAGTTAAAAATTTCATTCATGTCCGGTAAGAAAACACCCATCAATAATATGCCAGCAGAAAGTCCGGAGGTTAAGAGGTAACCATTGATCGGCCGGCCATTTTTATTGAGTTTTAACAGTTGCCGCGGCATAAATCGTTTGCCGGTATCCATAATCAGCATGCGGGTCATGGCGTCTAATAACAGGGCCAATAGCGCAAACATGTAGAGTAGCTGGGCGATGGAGAATAAAAACAGCATAGAGTGACCTAAGCCAATATGCCGGCCTACAAAGTCGAAAGCGTAGTAACTGCCGTTCATTTTGAGATCTGCTGGTAAGTGATGATCATTAAAGAACACCCCCAGTGAAAAAGAACCAAAAATAGTTAAAAAGGCAGCCATGACCGTTAGCATGATAATCGACTTCGGAAAATCGCGCTTGGGATGCTTCATGCGGGTCACATATGGTGCCACTAGTTCTGAACCGCTGGTCGCATAAATGAGAAGCCCTAAGGTTGAGAAAAAGTGTAAATCTATTTTAGGCGTGAACGTTGAAGCGTGCAATGGTGCCGAGGCAATATGTTCGCCGTGAATAAGATTGACCACCGTTAGAATGACGAACAAAACGGTCATGATAAACATGGCCCCACCGCCTAGAGCATTTAGCAGTTGGAGCGAATTTTTAATGTGGTTTTGCAAAAAAATAAAAATGATAAAGACTAAGAAAGTCAAAAAGGCAAACATTGCGTTGGACATGTGCTGCTCCATCGAATTATCGCCATTAATCAGCCAACCAAAGGCCACGACGACCGAGTTCGCCGTATCAACGACGTAAGGAATACTCGCTGCCCAGTACGTCCAGGCTGTAAAGTAACCCAAAGCATCTCCGCTAGTGGCGCGTACCCACGAACTCAAACCGCCACCTGCGTTGCTAAAAGTAGAACCGAGTTGGCCGACCATTAAGCCGTAGGGGACAACGTATAGCGCGAATAAAATGACCCAGGTAGTAATAATGCCTAACCCTTGATTCTTAAAGTTGTAAATAATGTCATCAAACCCAATGACGTTTACAAAGGCCATGAGTCCCAGGACCGGCCAGCTAATATACTTTGTATTTTTCATATTCCAAATTCCCTATCTCAAAAATCATTTAATTTTAGCACAAGTTAAATCCAAAACGCTATAAAAACTTGAAGCAAAAATAAAATTTTTCGCTCCAAGTTTTTTTAGGTTAATTTAGTTGTTGGCCAAGTGGCTGGCAGCGGCAAAGCAAACAAACGAGTTATTTCAGCTTAATCAGCGACGCAATTTGTAGACGGTAGCTTACACACGCAGCTTCAAGTGATGATAGTGATGACCGGCCACAATTTGCACGCGTTCTGATTTAAAGCCAACGCGCTCGTATAGTTTAGCTGCCTGGGGGTTTTCAAAGTCCACCAGCAAACCAACTTCCTGCGTCTGATTTTGAGCAGCAACGGTTGGTAAATACTGCAATAATTTTGTGCCGATCCCTTGTCCGCGACTAGATTCAGCCACACTTAAAGCATTTAGATACCATTCTTCAGGATCGGCTTCGGGATCGGAAAAAATGCTGATGTCTGTTGGAATGTGGAGTTCCGGATAGTAACGGGCAAAAACTTTAAATAGGGCCGCTTCATTTTTCCCTAAATAGCCAAACATGACCCCTAGAACCTTATCGGCTTCTTTAGCCACAATTAAATTAGCCAGCTGGCCTTGGTATTCAGGCGACGAAAAAGTTTTTTCGAAGAGTTGGGTTAATTGGGCGTTACTTAACTCATGAAGTGCTGGGAGCTCCATTTTGTCTAGAATGACTTTAATGAGGTTCACAATCTGAGGAACATCTTTTTTGGTTGCGGGTTGAATTTGCAAAACATAACCTCCATTTATTCCGTTAGTTTATTTTTATCCGAGGGATGCTCGTGAATATTGTTGAAACTTGTTTCGCCATTAGATAGGCGCCATCCAGGCAGGCTGGCTTTATTTTTGAGGGGCGCTTTCGGCTTTCCTTTTGCCCAGTGATCAAGAATGGCAGCCACACAAATACAAACAGGTTCTGTGGCTTGCTGTTTAATCGTTAGTTCACTGTAACCGGCACCGTACAAAAAGACGGGCGTAACCGTCATAACTAGCTGGCGACCGCTATAAACGTGGTGTAAGCCGGTACGGAGATTGCCTGTAATAAACCACTTTAATTTTTTGATGTACATAAACTCGTGAATCAAGCCGAACGTTTTTGAAATTGAACCAATTTTTTGTCCGTTAAAGAAAAGATCAAACTTAGGAAAAATGCCGACCGAAGTCTGCTTAATTTCTGCCAAGACATGGCCGTCAATGCTGTAGACGGATAAAGCATCATGACGAATACCCCATTTTCCCACTAATAAATAACAGGCGTTGTTGTGATCATCCCGCACAACAGTTGCGCCTTTATTAGTTGAATCCTGGTTTCTTACATATAGCTTACGCATAACTGCACCCCCGTAACCTCTGGGCTTACTGCCGGTTAGTTTTGAGTTGTTCCAAAATAGCTTTGCCAACCCCGTTTTCGTTGTTGGAAACGGTGAGGTGGTTAGCAAGTTGTTTAATTTCTGGAATGGCATTTCCCATCGCGTAGCTCGTATCGGCAACCTTAAGCATGGAAGCATCATTGAGGTTGTCCCCGATGGCCATAACTTGTGACATCGGGATATTCAATTCATCGGCGTAATGTTGCAGCGCAATCCCTTTCTGGGCCCGCACATTATTGATTTCAATGTTTGAAGCAGAAGAGGAGGTAATCGCCACATCCACTTTGACATTAATCTTAGCAGCTACTGGCTGGAGGCGTTTTTGGCCTTCAGTTGCAAAGGCAATAATTTTTAAAATACGCACGTTTTGATCATCAATGAGCTCTTGGTAACTGTCGACATAAGAGATATCCATTAATTCAACGCGGGCAGAAGCCAATGAAACGGCCAATTTGAACGGTGTTTGCGGATTAAGATTGGCCAAGAGTTGTGCCAAATTTTGAATGTGCATGGCACGGCTATTTGAGACAACGCCATCAGCAGTGACAACTTCGTAATAGAGATCAGCCAAGTTTAGTTCACGCATGATTTGCGAAACGGTTGCCCGGTGCAAGGGAACCATATCGAGGATTTTACCATCGACGTCATAGACTGCCGCACCATTTAACGTAATCATCGGAACTTGAATGCCAAACTGTTCGATTAACGGTTGAGCTTCTGCACGCTGTCTGCCCGTCGCAACAATGAAGTGAACGCCTTCACTTTGGGCCTGTTTGATTGCAGCTGCGTTTTCCTCAGAAATTTCCATTTTTTCGTTCAGCAAGGTACCGTCCATATCAGAAGCAATTATTGAAATCATATCTTCACGTCCTCACAAGGTTTTATACCTTCAGTTTACCATGAAGCCCAGTTTTTTTTTAGTCATAACTAGGCGGATTTTATGTTATTAAAACAATTACGGCTATGCTAGAATATGGGGGTGAGGTGTTAAAATGAAAACGTTTATTCATAATGATTGGCAGCAAGTTTTAGGGCCGAAATTTGAAAAGGCCTATTACAAAGATTTGCATGATTTTTTAAAGTCTGAATACAAACACTATTTAATCCATCCGGATATGTTTCATATTTTTGAAGCTTTCGAATGGACGCCCTTTAGCCAGGTTAAAGTTGTCATTTTGGGACAGGATCCTTATCATGAACCCAATCAGGCCCATGGCTTAAGCTTTTCGGTTTTGCCCGGCGTTAAAATTCCGCCGTCACTGCAAAATATCTATAAAGAACTCCAAGATGATTTAGGCATTAAACCCGTTTCGCACGGTTATTTAGAAAAGTGGGCCAAACAGGGCGTGCTGATGTTAAATACCGTTTTAACGGTCCGCAACGGCCAGGCTTTTTCACATAAAGGCAAAGGCTGGGAACAGTTGACGGACGCCGCCATTCAAAAGCTTTCTGAACGAGAAACGCCGGTGGTCTTTATTTTGTGGGGCAAAGCCGCCCAAGAGAAGATCGCGCTGATTGATACAAAACGCAATATTATTATTAAATCGGCTCACCCAAGTCCTTTTTCAGCCCGATACGGTTTTTTTGGTTCCCATCCTTTTTCAAAAACGAATGCGGCGCTAAAAGCGCTTGGGGAAGAACCGATTGATTGGCAGCTGCCAGAGCATGTAGAGGTTGCGCAAGCAAATCAACATTCTTCTCAACAAACGAGGTAAGTTTATGCACACATTTAAAACAGAATCTGCTCAACAAACCGAAGAAATTGGCAAGCAGCTTGCTGAGCTATTACAGCCAAACGATGTTATTTTGCTAGATGGTGACTTAGGGGCCGGCAAGACAACCTTTACTAAGGGATTGGCACAGGGGTTAGGCATCAAACGGTATGTCAAAAGTCCTACTTTCACCATTATTCATGAGTACCATGACGGACGAATGCCACTGTTTCATATGGATGTTTATCGGCTTGAAGATAGCAGCGGTGATGATCTGGGCTGGGATGAATATTTTTATGGTGGCGGTGTGACGGTCATTGAGTGGTCGCAGTTTATTCAAGACTACTTGCCGGACACCTTTTTAAAAATTCAGCTCAACCGCGATGGGCAATCTGATGAAACTCGCGTCTTGAACTTTCAAGCACAGGGGACACGTTATCAGCAATTACTGGATCAATTAAAAGAGAGGTTGAAATGAGTGCAGAAGAAGACGTCCAACTGGTGGAAGCTGGTGCACGGGATGCACAGGCAGTCCTGGAACTATTAACGCAATTAGATGGCCAAAGTGAAACTTTTACGGTTGAAGATGACCTCTCACAGCTTTCGGAAGCTGCAGAGGCTAAGCAGTTGGCGCTCATTCAAGAGAGCCGGGAAAATCTGATTTTTCTGGCGAAGTATCAGGGGCAGGCAATTGGTTTGGTGACGATTATCGAAATGCCTGACAGTCACTTAGGTGAATTAGGGGTTGCCGTTTTGAAACCATACTGGAATCAAGGATTAGGGACGGCCTTGGTTGAAGAAAGTTTGACTTGGGGACAGACCTTTAGTTGGCTAGATGGTTTTTTTCTCACGGTCCAAGCACGAAATAAGGCAGCCTATCACATTTACCAAAAATTAGGATTTAAAGAAATTGCGCATAATAAAAACGGCTACCACGATAAAAAGGGTAACCGTTATCCAACAATTGATATGCAGCTGCTATTTAATTAGCGATCCGCACAAATGGTTTTAGTTGGTCTGTGCCAAAGTTGTCAGCTTCGTAAAGCAGAATGTTGGCACAGGCAAGGCTATCATCCAAAGCATTATGATGATGGTCTAGCTCAATGCCTAGATGCTTGCAAACTGTATCCAGTTTATGGTTCTCAAATTCCGGGAAAAATTTTCGGCTGGAGCGAACCGTATCTAAAGTTAGATAATGGGTTCTTTGCAAATGATAGTGTTCTAGGCAGCTTTTTAAAACGCCATTATCAAACGGCGCGTTGTGAGCAACAATCAATTGATCCCGCTGAAAAAATGGGTTGATAACTGACCATATTTCGGGGAAAGTTGGCGCATCTGCAACGTCTTCTTCATGGATGCCATGGATCTGAACGTTGCGCCAGTTAAATTCGGTATCGGGCTTGATGAGTGAATAAAATTCATCTGCAACTTGATTATTGCGTACGATGGTTAAGGCTAAAGAACACGCACTGTATCGTTTGGCAGAAGCAGTCTCAAAGTCCATAGCAACAAAATTCATAGTATAAATCCTTTCGTGATTACTGGCGTTATAGTCATAACTTGATGGGTATATTATAAGCTGTGTTCGGCGAGAAAGATAGTATTTAAAATCGAAATCGGTTTAGAAGAGGAGCACATAAACATGGAAAGAATCGGTGTAATTGGATTAGGCAACATCGCGCAAAAAGCGTATTTGCCGGTGATGGCAACCCTGCAAGATCAATATGAATGGATTTTTTGTACACGCAATGCAGAAAAACGGACACAGCTTCAGCAAAAATATGGGGTTCGTCATGGTGAGAGTGACGTCGCCGCGTTGATTGCTGCCAAACCCAAAGCCGTCTTTGTCCATACCCCGACAAAAACGCACTACGACATTATTAAGCAGCTTCTCTGCCATGACATTCATGTGTATGTGGATAAACCCATTTCAGAAGATTTTGAACAGGTTGAAGAACTATATCGGTTGGCAGCCGCACGCAACTTATTGTTAACTTGCGGGTTTAATCGCCGGTTTGTTCCCTTTAACCAAAAATTGAAGGCCTTACCGCAAAAACAAATTATTCGCAGTGCCAAATTACGCGTAGCCGGAAGCCAGCCGGCTAAGTTTGCGATCTACGACTTGTTAATTCATGTGGTAGATACCGTTGCGTACTTGTTAGATGAACCGATTTTGAATCAACAAACACAGCTATTTACGCAAGGAGACGACCTCAACCAAGCGATCGTGACGCTCACAACGGCACATAGCGCGGCCACGGCGGAAATCAATTTAGTCGGAGGTGTTAATCAGGAAACCACCGAATTGGAAACCAAACAAGGCCTAGCAAGCGTTGAAAATTGTCAGACCTATTCCCTCAAGTCGGCTACCGGCGAACAAAGAATTGCGTCGCCCGATTGGCAGCCCACTTTAGTGACGCGCGGATTTGATCCGTTGATTCGGCAATTCCTGGCAGCGGTGGATGGCAAGCAGGCCAATCCAGTCTCGCCGGAATCAGCGATTGAAAGCCACCGAATTTGTCGAGATGCCGTTTTGCAGTTGGAAGTGTTAAAATGAGAAATAAATATAAATTGTAAATTGAAAGGAACTGGGTGGATTTGCAAACGATAACGGAAACATTCCCTAAAATTCAGATTTTTAAAGATGAACCTTTGTCTAAATATACAAACACAAAAACGGGTGGCCCGGCAGATTACTTAGCGTTTCCGCAAACAGTTGATGAAGTCAGCCAGTTGTTAGAATGGGCAGATAACCAAAAAATGGCGTTGACCGTCATTGGTAATGCCAGTAATTTAATTGTCAGGGATGGCGGTATTCGCGGTTTGACAGTTATCTTAACGAAAATGAATCACATTCGGGTTGCTGGCGACCAAGTGATTGCTCAAGCAGGAGCCGCGATGATCCAAACGACAGAAGTGGCGTATCAGGCTGGCTTAACAGGTGTGGAGTTTGCAGCTGGAATCCCCGGTAGTGTCGGTGGCGCGGTCTTTATGAATGCCGGTGCGTATGGCGGTGAAATCAGTGAAGTGGTGAGTGAAGTTCAGATTTTAACCCGTAAAGGCCAAATCAGGACACTGACTAATCAGGAACTGGATTTTAGTTATCGTCACAGCAGTATTCAGGATTATGAAGATATTGTTCTTTCTGCAACCTTTAGTTTAAAACCGGGCGATAGTGAAAAGATTCGGGCACAAATGGATGAACTAAACCGTCTGAGAGCTTCGAAACAGCCTTTGGAATATCCTTCATGTGGGAGTGTTTTCAAGCGGCCTACGGGTTATTTCACGGGTAAACTGATTCACGAGTCGGGGCTACAGGGTTTTCAAATCGGCGGCGCTCAAGTTTCTAAAAAACATGCCGGTTTTATTATTAATGTCGGCGGCGCAACAGCAACGGATTATTTGCGAGTTATTCATCACGTTCAAGATACGGTTTTTGAAAAATTTGGCGTTCATTTGCAAACGGAAGTCCGCATTATTGGTGCAGAATAAAGATGCACGGCTATTGTGGTTTTTAGAACAATGGCGGGGGCTTTTGAAAAAATGGCTTAAAAAGTTGGGTTACGCGGATGAGTAACAATTCTCCATCAAAAAAAGACAGGTAAAATTTTCTGGAATTTTACCTGTCTTTTTTGTCACTCATTTTATTCTGAACGGCGAATCACACGTAGCACAACGTAAATGGTACTTTGCAATACCGTCATGAGGATAACAAAAGCTAGCATTTGTAACGACCACATATTGAAAATCGGTTTTAGAACCCATTCGGGACTGATCAGTAAATAGATGGTATGCAGCCTTAAGAAACGACCAATAAAAATACCAATGGAAGACAGGGTTGTAAAAATGCCCACGATTCCCATTTCAATCAGGTGATACTTGAGATGATAACGGGCCACGATGGAACGCGTCACTTGCGTCATACTCCACATGCCAAGCAAAACGCTGGGAATAACGGCCAGCAACATGTAGATGAAATAAATCCACATGGAGATGGACAAACGAATGAGACCACTGTCGCCATAGGGATGCAGGAGACTCAAATGAAATAAGTCCGTTAACAGATAGGGGGCATTTGGATAAAATAGCAGCCAGATTAAAATGCCTAGCCAAAATAAAACCGGATTTTTGGGGCGATCGGCAGTAATGTGAAACGCAATTTCAATTGGAATATACGCTAAAAAGGTGTTTAGCAGTAAAAAATGATAGGGTGGGTGCACAAATAGGGCGATATAGAGCAGTCCCAGCCCATAACAGAGTCGAATAAGCCATTTTGTCTTTTTTGTCATAATGAATCCCTCGCTAAATTTATTGTAGCAGATGGGATTGCCAATTTGCTATAAATATAGACTGAAATTATGGTGTTTGCGAACTTTTTATTAAGAGGCTCTGTGCTATAATTATTTCTGTATTGGTTTGGAGGAAAAACAAATGAATTTTGCTTGGGATCGACTGATTACATTACATAATTTTATGAATCTAATCGACATCCTTGTGGTTTGGTTTGTAATTTATGAGTTAATCATGTTACTAAGAGGAACAAAGGCGGTTCAGCTTTTTCGCGGAATTATTGTGATTATTCTGATTAAAGTTGTCAGCGTCTTGCTGGGATTAAGCACCGTTTCATGGATCATGGACCAAGTGATTAATTGGGGCGTGATCGCCATGGTTGTCATTTTTCAGCCCGAGATTCGACGCGGTCTCGAACATTTAGGCCGCGGATCCATGTTTGTCAAAAATAAATCACAAAACGAAGCAGAAACACGGATGATTGCCGCTCTCGATAAAGCGATTCAATACATGTCTAAAAGGCGAATCGGAGCGCTGATTACCATCCAAATGGATACTGGGCTGGAAGACTATATTGAGACTGGGATTGCGTTAGATGCGGATATCACGGGAGAATTATTAATTAACATATTCATCCCTAACACCCCACTCCATGATGGTGCTGTGATCATTAAGGATAATAAGGTCGCTGTTGCAGCTGCCTATTTACCGTTATCACAAAGTACGATGATTCCAAAAGAGCTTGGTACGAGACACCGCGCGGCCGTTGGAATCAGTGAGGTCACGGATGCAGTCACGGTCGTTGTTTCTGAGGAAACTGGCGAAGTATCGATTACAAAGGATAACGAGTTGTTGCGCAATATGACTCAAGAGGACTACTTGCGTTATTTCCGCGATCAATTTCTCAGCGAAGTAGAACCTGAAAATCATAATGTGATTCAGGACTTTATAGAAGGCTTAACGGCTTTCTTTAAAGGGGGTCCGAAAAAATGAAGAAATTTTGGAAAAAGCGTTGGGTTTATCGGATTTTAGCACTGATTTTGGCGATTTTGTTGTTCACGTATGTTAATTCCGACCGGATGAATACGGTGAATGTGAACTCTGGTGAAAATGGGAATAACACGGCGTTGATGGCGAATAAAACGAAGACGCTAACGGTACCCTTGGAGCTAGATGTTAATAATAGTAAGTATTTGGTCAGCGGGTACCCTTCAAAAGTGAAAATAAAGATTACAGGGCCCAGTGCGCTCGTGACCACCACGACCAATACCCAAAACTTTAAGGCGTACGTTTCTTTACGAAAACTGGGCGTGGGCAAACACAAAGTCCAAATTAAAGAAGAGGGTTTGAATAAAGAACTCTCCTATAGTTTTGACCCCGAAACAATTAACATTACGATTGCCAACCGCAGAACAAAAACTTTTGCAATTCAAACGGAAGTCAATCAAGATGCCATTGCGAAAGGTTATGAAAGCAAAGCTGCAATTTTACGTTCTCAAACGGTGACAGCGACTGGTTCGGTTTCTGAGATTAACCGAATTGCGCAGGTGGTAGCCAAAGTCAATTTACCCAACAACACCAAACAGGATGTAACAACGCAGGTATTACTGCAGGCGGTTGATAATCGTGGTGATACGGTAAATGTTATTTTGGATCCACAGACGGTTAATGTGACGGTCCCAGTTCAAAAGAACAGCGACACATCCAGCAGTAGTTCGTCAAGTGGCTCCCAAGCCAGTTCGACGAGTGACGAGGCCGAAAATAGCCGCACAAATCGTACAGCGAATTCAAGTAGTTCGAGCAGTTCGAGTAGCTCCTCAAGCAGTTCGAAAAATTCAAGTAGTACCAAGAGCAGCAGCGTTTCAACAAGTTCTTCAAGTTCATCGAGTGAAAACTAATTAAAAACTAAACTTATAAATTAAGGAATGAGGAAAAACATGGCTTTAAAATATTTTGGAACAGATGGTGTACGTGGAATTGCAAACGAAAGCTTAACCCCTGAGATGGCCTTTCAATTGGGAAGAACGGGCGGTTATGTTCTGACACAACACGCCGAAAATGCGAATGAGCGTCCGCGGGTCTTAGTTTCTCGGGATACTCGGATCTCAGGCCAATTACTGGAAACAGCATTAATTTCTGGTTTGCTTTCGGTAGGAATCGAAGTTTTGAATATGGGTGTTGTCACAACGCCGGGGGTTGCTTACTTGGTTCGTAAACAAGAAGCTGATGCTGGTGTGATGATTACAGCTTCCCATAATCCCGTCCAGGATAACGGCATCAAGTTCTTTGGTTCCGATGGTTACAAGCTTTCTGATGAGTTAGAAGGCGAAATCGAAGTTTTGTTGGACAAAGAAACTGACGAGTTACCGCGGCCATCAGCAGAAGGTTTAGGAACCGAGAACGATTATCCAGAAGGTGCTTTGAAATATACACAATTCTTGGAACAAACGATCCCAGATGATTTGGAAGGTTTGCATGTTTGTGTAGATTCCGCCAATGGAGCAACAAGTGGCTTTGTATCCCAAATCTTTGCTGATCTAAATGCCGATTTTGATACCATGGCGACCTCACCAAATGGGCTGAATATTAATGCCAATGTTGGTTCCACTCATCCAGAACAGTTACAGAAATTTGTTGTTGAAAAGGGCGCTGATCTGGGGGTTGCGTTTGACGGTGACGGCGACCGGTGTATCGCGGTGGATGAATTAGGAAATATTGTCAACGGCGACAAGATTATGTACATCTGCGGCAAGTATTTAAGCAAACGTGGCCGTTTGAAGAAGGATACGGTTGTCACAACTGTGATGAGTAATCTCGGCCTTTATAAGGCTTTGGAAGCAAATGACTTACATTCTGTCCAAACTCAAGTTGGGGACCGCTATGTGGTGGAAGAGATGCTTAAAAACGGCTATAACGTCGGTGGCGAACAATCTGGGCACGTCGTATTCCTTGATTACAATACCACGGGTGACGGGATGCTTACGGCCTTACAGCTTTTGCACATTGTGAAGAAGACCGGTAAAAAACTGTCGGAATTAGCTAACGAAGTTAAAACTTATCCACAAAAGTTAGTTAACGTGAAAGTCAAAGATAAAAAGGCAGCCTTGAACAATGAGAAAATTCAGGCCATCATTAAAACTGTCGAAGAAGAAATGCACGGTGATGGGCGGGTGTTAGTCCGTCCTAGCGGTACAGAAGATTTGCTGCGTGTCATGGCAGAAGCCGCAACTAAGGAAGAAGTTGCAGCCTACGTGGATCGTATCGTTAAGGTTGTTGAAGAAGAAGTTGGCGTTGACGCGTAACCCTAGATTTCTATTTTTTAAAAGCTTGTCATTTGGAAAAAGTTTTCGTTAGGTTATGGCAGCTTTTTTCAAAATTAAATTCGTTTAAAATCCCGTATCTGGTAGTAATTGCCCGGATACGGGATTTTTGTTTTGACTTCAAAAATATACCAATATTAATAAAAGCACAAACCAAAATGATAATAAAGATTGACATTCCCTATATCATGCGATAAATTAGTAATTGTTTCAAACGTACCAATTTGATATATCTATATATACCAATTATAACTTATTTGTAAAGGGTGTTAAAAATGTGTGGAATAGTTGGAGTAACAGGACGAGAAGATTCAATTGAAATATTGGTTTCAGGACTTGAAAAGCTTGAGTATCGTGGTTACGATTCAGCAGGTATCTACGTCACTAATCGCAAAGGGCAAGATCACCTTGTGAAAACTCAGGGGAAAATTATCGACCTTAAGCATAAACTCACGCCAGCCATCCCGGGAACGACTGGCATTGGACATACCCGCTGGGCTACAAACGGGGTACCTAGCATTGCAAATGCACATCCCCAGTTTTCGAGTGATAATCGTTTTTACCTTGTGCATAACGGGGTCATCGAAAATTTTGAAGAATTAAAATCCACTTACTTAAAAAATGTCACTTTTGTGAGCCAAACGGATACCGAAGTCGTTGTGCAATTAGTGGATCATTTTGTGACCCAAGAAAACTTAACCACTAAACAGGCCTTCGAAAAAACTTTGGGACTCTTGGAAGGTTCTTCATACGCGTTTCTGTTGATGGATCGTGATGATCCGGAGACGTTATACGTTGCCAAAAATAAAAGTCCGCTTCTGATCGGCTTGGGTGAGGACTTTAATGTGGTTTGCAGTGATGCTTTAGCCATGTTGAACGTCACAAAAGATTTTCTGGAATTGCAGGATGGCGAAATGGTCATTGTGACGCCCAGCTCTGTCGAAATTTCAGATCAGAATGGCAATCCTGTTCAGCGAGAAGCTTTCCACGTGGATCTTGATCCTAAAGAAGCAGATCGAGGCGCTTATCCTTATTACATGTTAAAAGAAATTGATGAGCAACCAGCTGTTTTACACCGGATTCAAGAGACTTATTTAGAGAATCCTGCGCAACCAGCAATCGGGGCGGATCTACTGGCAGCTATGAAACAAGCAGACCAGATTTACATTGTGGGAGCCGGAACAAGTTATCATGCTGGCTTAGTTGGAAAAGAATTGTTTGAACGCCTGGCGCAGGTGCCCACACAAGCTTTAGTCGCATCCGAGTTCGCTTATGCAGATCCCATGCTAAGTCAACATCCTTTCTTTATTTTCTTAACGCAAAGTGGAGAAACCGCTGATAGCCGCCAGGTGCTGGTTCGAGTTAAAGAAGAGTGGCATGCGCCAAGTTTGACCATCACCAATGTTGAAAACTCGACGTTGTACCGTGAGGCTACGTATCAGTTACTTTTGAAAGCTGGTCCCGAAATTGCGGTTGCATCGACGAAGGCTTACACAGCCCAAATTGCGGTGGAAGCCGTGGTGGCTAAAGCGTTGGGGATGGCAAAACAGATTGCAAATGCCAAACAGTTTGATTTACAGCATCAACTTAGTTTAGCAGCCAATGCGATTCAGGCAATTGTGGATGATAAAGAAGAAATTAAACAAATTGCACATGACAATCTCGCCACGACACGCAACGCCTTTTATATCGGTCGTGGGGTTGATTACTTCGTTGCACTGGAAGCAGCGCTGAAACTAAAGGAAATTTCGTATATCCAAGCGGAGGGCTTTGCGTCAGGCGAACTGAAACATGGGACAATTGCATTAATTGAGGATCAAACCCCAGTGATTGCCTTGCTGACACAGAAAAAGACGGCGGGACATACCCGAAGTAATATCCAAGAAGTGCAATCTCGTGGTGCCCGTGTTTTACGAATTGCATCGCAAAACTTGGCCAAACCAGGAGACGAAATTGTCATTCCCGCCATTTCAGAATTGTTGATTCCTCTCATTAGTGTGGTACCAGCGCAATTACTAGCCTACTATGCCAGCTTAGAGCGCGGCTACAATGTGGATCAACCGCGTAATTTAGCTAAGAGTGTGACGGTTGAATAGAATTGAAAAAGAGCAAAAGTCAATTAAACTTCTGGTGACTGGAATGATGGTTCGGAGGCAAACGCTTGTCTACAACCACGATTTATCAGCAGATATAAATAGTGAAACTGGGACAGCTTGTAACGCTTGTCCCAGTTTTTTTTGACCTTTTTTAAAAAAGCTAATTATTAAATTTTAGTTACAATCTGATCATAAACCTTGTAAAAGCCTGTTGTAGCGCGTTTTTGCCTGTAGTGATGATGCTTGTATGTTTCAATACGATTAAAGTTATTAAGATTAGTCTAATTTCGTTATATACTAGTAGACAAGATCATCAAAGATACGGGGGAACGCACATGCATAAACGTTGGTTACCGTTCGTTTCACTTTTTGTGGTGATTTCGGCAATGGCAGTTTTCGGCTTACATGCTCAGCCGGTTCACGCGGATTCACCGCAGGCTTTTATTTCGCGGTTAAAGCCTGATGTTAAAAGTGTTTCAACAAAATATAATCTATACGGTTCACTGATGATGGCACAAGCTGCTTGTGAAAGTGCTTGGGGACAGAGTCAGCTTGCCATCAAAGGCAATAATTATTTCGGAATTAAAGGTACATATAAAGGCAAGTCCGTTACCATGCGTACGGCGGAGTATACATCATCCGGTAGGCTCTACTATACCAACGCAGCGTTTCGAAAATATCCGAACGCTAAGGCATCGTTGAACGATAATGGAAATCTTTTGCGGAATGGGTTAGCTTGGAATCACGCCTATTATCGTGGAACTTGGAAGGAAGTTGCCAAGACACCCGAAGCCGCAGCCAATTATCTGACCGGCCGCTATGCAACAGCACCGTCCTATGCCAAAACGTTGATTAGTCTCATCAAGGGTTATAATCTGCACAATTTGATTGACGGGACAGCTGTGAAGTATACGAAGAAAAATTTGCGGATGCAGGTTAAATTAAAACCAGGACATGACTTCTATAATCATATTCCGGGCAGTACTTACAGTTCAAAGCGGAAGCACTACGGTACAACTTATAAAGGAAAAACAATTACAATTGACGACCAGGGTGTTAAAAAAGGTGCCAAAACACCATACTACCGGTGCTATTATAAGGGAAAGCTGATTGGATGGATTTATTCAACGGCTGTTGTTCAAGTGGCTACTTACAAATCCGTGTACAAGGTTGCGCAAGTAAGCAGCAATCCCCAAAACGACTTTTATAATCACCTGACCTATAGTGTGTACGCAACTAAACGCTGGCACTACGGGAAAACTTATCGTAATCGAAACGTGACGATTGATAACCAGGCAACCCGAGCAGGCACGAAGACGCCATATTATCGCTGCTATGTGAATGGAAAAGAGATTGGTTGGATCTACGGAGGCGCACTCCAAAATGTGCGTTACTTGACCACAAAATACACGGCACAAACGCTTACGAAAAAAGTAAAGACCGTTCCGGGGCACAATTTCTATAATCATGTTCCCAAGAGCAGCTATACATCAAAATTAAAGAATTATGGTAAAAACTTTGCGAACAAGACGGTTCAAGTGGATATGACCTGTCAATTAGAGGGAGTTAAGACGCCCTATTACCGGTGCTATTACAATGGTAAGTTGATTGGTTGGATTTATGGCGGTGCTTTAACCAATTAAATATTAAATAAATATGAGTAAAGATTAAAAATAGATGGACTAATGTGAGAATTTGAGGTATATTATAGATACCATTTATTTACTTCCTCTCCCTGTTTACCCCAAATGAATACAGATGAGGGACATCTCTATGGTGTATACATCAGATGGTGAAGAACTGGAATTTTGTTCCGGTTCTTTTTTTAATGATTTTTTTAAAATTAGTTTGACACCGCTTACATAAAGCGGTATGATTACTGATGAAAGGTAGTAGTGCATCTCCTCTACCTTTAATCAATTCTCTTTCTCTCTTATGCCAAAAGATGTGTTCCGAACAGGAAAAGTTTGGAACGCATTTTTTTTGCGCTTCAAAAAGAAAACTTGCTTCTTAGCGCGATTGTCCGCTATACTAGATAGCTGGAGGCGGGATAATGAAGCAGCAAACTTTTACGCTTATTGAAGAGATTACGCGAAATGATGGGACGAAATATACTGAGATTGCCAATATGGTGATGAATGGACGGGCTGAGCTGGCAGCAGAACGCGGATTTATTAAGGAAGTCCGCATTCTGCAACTGAATATTCCGCATTCCGCGCACGTTATTAATTATGAGAACTATATCAATGCCCGCTATGAAGTGCCAGATGAAGATATGGATCACTGGGAAGAGTGGGAAAAAGACGATAAGATCATGGTCGATTTTAATGCCATTCTAAAGGAAAATCATATTTCTTAAGTGATTTTTGAACCAAAAGCGTGCAAATTATTAGAATTTGGTTGACAAGTCTGTGTTTTCCATGATATAAATATAAACATACTAATTGCTCCGTAGTTCAGTGGTAGAATAATTGACTGTTAATCAAGAGGTCGCTGGTTCGAACCCAGCCGGAGCAGTAAGCAATTATATGAAAGTCGCTATCCAATTTGAGATTGGGTAGCGACTTTTTTTGAAAAAAGACATGACATTATGATCAGGCATTTAACATTCGAGTTTTTTAAATGACAAGTCGTTTTGACAAACTAATGTGGCAACAGATTATATAAGCACCCAATACTAGAGTTAAAAAGCAGTGGATCATTTGCCTCGTACTTTGAGATAATGAATCTATTCCTGTTTGTAAGCTTTAGTTTGGTTAATTGGGACCTTGAATTGAGGAATAAGCCAAGACAACTTGGGACATAATTAATCCAATAAAAAACCAGACTCAGTTTTTAGTTAACTGAATCTGGTTTTAGTGTTTTATAAAGAAAAATCATCGAAATGCAAGGTACACAGTCATAGTTGATTATCGTTATCTAACTTCAGTCCAGTGGCTCAACAGATAAATGTTAACCACCGAGTACAGAAAACTCCATAAGAGTAAAATCCCACTTGAAAAGAACAGGGGCGTAATTATTTGATCCATTTCAGAAGTTCCGTTTATTTGCAACTGGAAAAGAGGTGTGAACAGATCACCAACTTTTGCCCCAATCGTACTCAGAATGTTTGAAACCAGAACAAAAACCAGGATATAGAGGACGAGGCGAACCAATTTCTGCGAAGTGTCAGGCAGAAATTTGCTGATCACATCGCCTAATAAGTGCACCATGCTAATAAAAGTCCAACTTGCCAATAAAATTGTCAAGAATAAGGCTAAGCCGCTGGAAACATAGCCTAGTGCATGACTAGGGATGTGCCAACTGAAGTCTTCTAGGTCCGTTAAGGTGCAAATACTAAATAAAATAAGTTCTAAAACGAGAAAATAAATAAAGCTTAGTAAGGACGAAAAAAAGTTTGCAATATACAATTTCGTATTCGAAATGGGTAAAAGGCGGTAGACACTATTTTTCCAAACATCCTCATTTTTGACCAGCAAAGAAAAGAAAAGCACAAATGCTGCAACGACACCATAACCGCTAGCAAATCCCGCGGGATAATCGGCTTCGAAATGTTGCTTAAAGAAGAGAATGACAACCGTTACGATTAGCGCGACGATCTGTAAGCCAAAGATTTTATGAACGCTGGTGCTCCTTTGCCGAAATAATGTTTGCAATAATTTGAACGAACTAGTCATTTTCATTTCCCCCTGTATAGATAGCTTCGTAGTATGCCTCGATACTTTGTCCATAAGTTTCGCGAATTTTATCCGCTTTTTCAGAGACAATAATGCGTTTATCCTTGACGATTAACACGGCATCGAGAATGTTTTCAATATCTTCAACGTGATGATCACTGATTAAGATAGTGGCATCTGTTGGTTTCCACTGTAAGATGCTAGCAATAATCTTCTTGCGCGACATGCTATCAATTCCGTCAAACGGTTCGTCGAGTAAGTATAATTTAACCTGGCGCGCAAGTGTAATTGCAATGACGAACTTCATCAAGTTTCCTTTTGAAAGGCTACTAAGACGTTGATGAAGGTCTAGATCAAGAAATTCGGCGAGACGTTGAAACGCACTCTCGGAAAAATCAGGATAGAGTTTGTCATAAAAAGCCACTACTTTTGCCATTCGTTCATGCTTGTCGACGCCGTCTAATTGGTGGCTAAAGCTAACAAGTTGTTTGCGTTGCAGGGGTTTCGTATGGTCGGCAACTTTAATTTCACCACGATAGTGTTTCGCTGCGCCGCTAATAAGGCGCATCAAAGTTGTTTTACCTGCACCATTGGCTCCCAGTAAACCGACGATAGAACCGGTATCAGCGGAACCATTTAGGTCTTTTAGAATAGTAGCCAAGTTGCGTTTGTACGAAAGATTGGTCAAGGATAATATCTTAGTCATGTTGCGCTTCCTTTCTTGATTGAATGTACGATTTCAAATACAGCAGCATTTCATCGGGCGTAATTTTTAAAGCCGTTAAATGCTCGTAAAGACCTTTGATTTGATCTTCGACAACGGTCTTTTTTAAAGCCACAAGAATTTGCGTGTCGGTCGTCACAAAATTACCACGTCCGCGTTTAGAGACTAAGACCTTTTCATCGATCAATTCCGCCAGTGCTCTTTGAATGGTGTTGGCATTTACCGTCAAGGTAACGGCAAGTTGCCGAACGGCGGGAATCTTTTCACCTGGACGCAGATTCTTAATGATGATTTCTCGATAAAGGTACTGCTTGATTTGATAGTAAATGGGAATCTTGTCATCGAATTGCATTGTGTTCCTCCTAACTAGTGTTTTAGCTTACTAGTACACTATAACCCTATTCTGCAAAAGAAGCAAGCTTTTAAAATTAAAACACTGTAAATATTTTTAAAAGGGTGATTGAAAAATTTGCATATCCGAAAATTTCCTTATTAAAATGTGGGATAATAAGCTAGTAAAAAAGATAATTAATATCGACATAATTCTGAAAAAGAGGATGAGTGAATGACTTATGGTGTGATTGGAACATGGCGTATGGCCTATGAAGGCGTTGGGAAAGCGTATGAGTTGCTGAAAAGAAATGGTAAAACCGGAGACGCAGTAGAGCAACTTGTCAATACTGTTGAGGATTATCCTTATTATCGTTCGGTTGGCTATGGCGGACTTCCAAATGAACAGGGAAATGTAGAGATGGATGCAGCCTTTATGGATGGGGATCATTTGGCAATTGGTGCAGTAGCGGGAATTCAGAATGTGAAGCATGCAGTTTCTGTTGCTCGCAAACTTAGTCATGAGCATTTTAATAGTTTTCGTGTGGGTGACGGAGCAACACAATTCGCTAAAGAATCCGGCTTTGAAATGGGTAATATGCTTACTCCAGAAGCCAAACGGATATGGCAAAATCGGCTTACAGAAGTCCAAAAGAAAGACCTGAATCCTTATGATGGGCACGATACGGTTGGCGCTGTGACTTTGGATGTGAATGGCTCAATGACAGCAGCTACATCAACTTCCGGTTTATTTATGAAAAAGCCGGGACGAATTGGAGATTCCCCATTATCAGGATCAGGATTTTATGTTGATAGTGAGATTGGCGGTGCAACAGCAACAGGACTGGGAGAAGACATTATGAAAGGCTGCCTTTCCTTCGAAATTGTAAGATTAATGGGCGAAGGGAAAACGCCACAACAAGCATGTGACCAAACTGTTTATCAATTTGCGGAAAAATTGAAGAGGCGCTACGGTAAAGTTGGTGAAATTTCCTTAATCGCCATGAATTGTAAGGGTGAATGGGGAGTGGCTACAAACGTTGAATTTACGTTTAGCGTGGGTACTGAAAAACAACAACCTAGTATTTTTATGGCACTTCCTGGGCCGAAGCGGACTACTTCGATTAAGCCGGTTACCAAAGAATGGTTAGCTGACTACGAAAGGAAGCTTAAATCCCCAATTAAATAAGATATTTACAAAAATAGAGTTGTCATTTCGAGATGGCAACTCATTTTCTTTTCTAATGGGTTTTCAACTGACAAGCATTTTAAAGTTCGCTATAATCAAATTAAATAGTCGGAGGACATAAGATGACCAATAAGGAACGAATGTTGAATAGCCAATTGTATGTTGCAAATGATCCGGAGTTGCGTCGCGATTTTAAACACGGCCGCGTTTTAACCCGGTTGTTTAATCAGACAACTGAGGAACAAGAAGCCTATCGGCGAGCACTTATTAGTAAAATTTTTGGCAAGGTGGGCGATCATGCCCATGTTGAACCGCCGTTTCATACCGATTACGGCATTAACACAACGATCGGCCAAAATTTTTATGCAAATTACGACTGTATTTTTATTGACGTCGGTCAGATTACCATTGGCGACAACGTGATGTTCGGCCCGCGGGTGGGGCTTTACACCGCTGGACACCCGATAGATCCAACCGTTCGCAATGAAGGTTATGAGTATGGATATCCGATTACGATTGGTAACAATGTTTGGATTGGCGGTAACGTGGTGGTTAATCCGGGCGTGAATATTGGAAATAACGTGGTAATCGGCTCTGGTTCGATTGTCACTCATGATATTCCGGATAATGTTATCGCGGTCGGCAATCCGTGCCGGATTTTACGCGAAATTAACGATGAAGATAAGCAAAAATGGGAAGCACAAAAGCAAGCCTATTTGATTGATGAAGACACTAAGTAAACGAAGATAGAAAAGAGGTAAAGCAAATAAAAACGAAGGCTGTTATTAACACTGTAAAAGGATTTTTTATTGGTATTGCACTGGTAATTCCTGGATTATCAGGGAGTATGTTCGCTGTCGTCGTGGGGCTGTATGAAAAAATGGTGGCTGCCATCTCTAATTTTCGACAAGCTCCTTTGAAGCATCTTAAGTTTTTGATTCCCATTATGATTGGCGCGGTGATTGGCGTCTTAGCTTCGACAAAACTGGTCCTTTGGTTATGCGAACGATTTCCGGTGATGAGTTATGGCTTCTTTATTGGCCTGGTCGTGGGAGTCTTGCCATTTGTGTTCAAAAAAATGCATCGCCACCACTTCGACTTCGGAGACGTACTGTTAATTGCGTTAGGCTTTGCCTTTATCATGGTTGTCAGTCATCAAGGTAGCCAAGAAAGCAGCGAGTTTGTGGCGTTAACGCAACCGAGCAGCCTGGGAGATTGGGCCACAATCGGGTTTGCCGGTTTCTTTGCCATTGCGATGATGATGATTCCCGGAATTTCGGGTGCCGTCATGCTGATGATGGTAAATCAATACGGGACAATTTATAACGCGGTTGCCAAATTGGTAGATGCGGCCATGTTTATTGTGATCGGCAAATTTGGAGCAGCACAATCTGCTTTAGCCTCTGTCTTGATTTTAGTACCGTTTATTATTGGCGCCTTTCTAGGTGTGATTATCGCGGCAAAGATTTTGAATTATCTTTTACGGCATTATTCGCAGCGTGTTTATTCTGCGGTACTGGGAATTATCTTAGCCGGTATTTGGATTTTAGCTGAACTAGCCTTAAAGGGTGCGCAGCTTGGCATTCAGGAAGGCAGTTCGTGGTTAGGGATGGGTCTGAGTTTTGTGTTATTTATCATTATCGGGACACTTGCCACAATATTTTTAGATCAACAAGAGCCGACGCATTCCTAAAAATTGGGAAGTGTGAAAAAGGTGTTTTAACTGCGAGCGTGACCACGGAAGCCGAATGATTTGTTCTTTGAATCGTTCGGCTTCCGTCATTTATAGAGTAGACAGCTTTTTCCGCGATTTCGGCTATTAAAGTTACCAATTTCTCATTGGAATTTTCGTGGTGAAAGCGTTTGCTAAAACTTGTGAATCGTGTTAGGCTATTCATAGATTTAAATATTTAAATGTATGAATAGAGGTGAGCCTATGGATGAGGAAACAGCAATGGAATCAAAGCAGAAGGCTGCTTTAGATGAATTTATTAATGATCTGGATATTTTAAACGCACTGGCAGACAAGCATCGTCAACAAATTATTATTTTGCTAGGCGCGCGGCTAAAACAAGGCATGACCGTGGGGGATTTGACCACTCAGCTGGACATTTCCCAACCAGCGGTATCGCATCACTTAAAAATTTTGCGTGCGGTTCACATGGTGGACTCCATTCGCAATGGGTTGGAGAATAAGTATTTTTTGACGTTAGACGATACTTTGGAGCGTTTGGAGCGAATTATAAAATTAATTCGTGAATCCAATGCGCAGGTTAATAATTAAACAGAAACGAGGAGCAGATAATATGGCAAAAGCATACATGATCGGAACCGGTGTTGGTAACTTAGCCGCTGGCATTTATTTAATTCGTGATGGCGGTTGGAGTGGTGATCAAATTACCATGTTCGGCCTAGAAAAACACGGAGCTAATGACGGCGCAAAAGTTTCTGACTATGAACTAGAGTATAGTAATCCTACTTTAAGTAACAATAAGGGTTATCTGGCAAAAGGTGGCCGGATGTTGAATGAAGAAACGTATGAAAACTTGTGGGACGTTTTACGTTCAGTACCTTCTTTAGACAATCCGGGACAATCCGTAACAGACGATATTTTAAACTTTGACCATGCTCATCCAACGCATGATGTGGCTCGTTTGATGGACCGCATTGATGGTATTCGTAACAAAGGCGACCAAAAAGATTACAACCATATGCAGTTTGATAATCAAGATCGTTTTTGGTTAACCAAGTTAATGCTGTTACCTGAATCCAAGGAGTCACAACTGAATGATGTCAGCATTGAACAGTGGTTCGCAAAAAGTCCGCATATTTTTAAGACAAACTTTTGGTACATGTGGCAAACAACTTTTGCTTTTAAAAAAGAAAGTTCGGCCATGGAGTTACGGCGCTACATGAACCGCATGATCTTGGAATTTAGTCGGATTAACACTTTGGCAGGCGTTACCCGTACACCATACAATCAGTACGAAAGTATCATCTTGCCAATGCGTAAATACCTGGCCGACCACGGGGTAAATTTTGTTGATAATCGTAAAATTACTGCGTTCGAATTTAAAGACACGCCGTTGCGCGACGACATCATTGTGACGGGCTTGAAGTACGAAGAAGTCGATCATGACAACCAAGAAGGGCGAATCGAAGTTGGCGAAAACGACTTTGTCTTTGATACGAACGGCGCCATTACGGATAGTTCTTCCATTGGGGACTTCAACACGCCAATTAAAGAAAATATGGAGTATGCGCCTAGTGCAGCGTTATGGAAACAAGCGACTGAACATTTCTACAACTTAGGTAATCCAGACAAGTTCTTTGCGGATCGTAAACAAAGTGAATGGATGAGCTTCACAGTGACGACCAATAATCACTTCTTGTTGAACGAAATTTCGCGGATTACGCAACAAGAGCCAGGAAATGCGCTTAACACCTGGGTTGATAGCAATAACCTGCTATCAATTGTGGTACATCATCAGCCGCATTTCCACGCTCAAAAGGAAAACGAAACGGTCTTTTGGGGGTATGTCATGTACCCACGCCGCAAAGGGGATTATGTAGACAAAACGTTTATTGAAATGACCGGTAAGGAAATGCTAGAAGAATTACTAGGTCACTTGGCGGCAGTTGATCCGGCTCGCGATAACATTGCTGATCATACAGAAGAAATCATGGACAGTATTGTGAATGTGATTCCGGTCTACATGCCATATGCCAGCGCTTTGTTCAACCGGCGTGCTGTTGGCGATCGGCCCGCGGTTGTGCCGAAGAACTCGAAAAACTTAGCGTTTATCAGTCAATTTGCGGAAATGCCGTTTGACATGGTCTTTACAGAACAGTATTCCTTCCGTTGTGCACAAATCGCGGTTTATCACTTTATGGGAATTCCCGAAAGTGAACTTACGCCATTGCATCACTATGAGAAACAACCTAAAGTTTTGGCAAAAGCCACAAAGACAATGTTTAGATAGGTCGCGAGTTCGTGAGAAAATAAATAAACGGAGTTGGCAACACAAAGACGTGTTTCCAGCTCCGTTTTTAGTTAGTTTTGACGGCGGACCTTCAAAGTAGGTGGATGCTTTTTTCAAACCCCGTGCGTTGTGGCAGTAACCTGCTTGTCAAACTAAGCCCAACCATTACTCAATTTGTTTGCCATTGACCATCAGTAAATCGACGTGTTTTTCTTTTTGATCTTTTTCCGGCGGCAATTCCATGTAGTTATCGTACATGCGGGTCAGAATTCGATCGTATGCCTCGGGAATTTTGACGTGAATATCTTCAAAAGGATGAGAAATCAGCTCAGAGATTTCGGCTTGGTTCATCACTTCTTTATCATAAGCGTACTGAGAAGCGTAATTTTTATAGTGATGAAATGGCTCGTGATTATAAAGGCGCATCACATTTTCGCGTTTTTCCTTTAGTTTGGCCACCGTCATGTAATGATTCAAATCATTTTCTTCAGGATCTTTACGGAAAGGGGTTTTGATAATGTTGTATCCAGAGCGCAACAAAATTCGCGTGTCAAAATAGCGGAAACGACTGTAGACGGCGCGACGAATTTCTGGTTGGCGTGGTACTTTGTCAAATGGAAAAATATCGACAAACACACCTTTCCTGGCATCGTTCACGTTGTTACGTTCTTCAATATAGGTTTGCGTATCCAGCAACTTCATGTAACTGAAAGCAAAATTAGGATCTGTATCGGCAGTTTGCATAAAGTAGTGGTCGTGTTGAAGCAGACCGGGGGCAATGGAAGCAAACCGATCGTAATCAGCCCGCCGCATCCCAATATCAACATCATCGTCCCAAGGAATAAAACCGTTGTGACGAATTGCGCCTAACAGTGACCCGCCAATCAAAAAATATTTGATGTGATGCGCTTCACAGATTTCGATGACTTTTTTTAGAATATTCAATTCAATGCGATGCAACTCGCTAATTTGCGACATAGATGAACAACCCTCCCGTGTTTATACTTTAAGTGTACACTGTCAGCGGATAGACTACCAGCAGTTTCATGATCTAAATTGGTGCCAAAGGTTCAGGGTGGCCTCTAGCAGCATGCCAATTGCCATCATGAACATGGCAATCATATTTTGATGGACGAAAACGAAGTACGTCAAAAGTAAATAAAATAGAAAAAATAGAATTGCTGTAAATTTTGAATGACCAGTCATAGGGATTGCGCCTCCTCGGTTACTTCCTATTCTAATTTAAAATGATTCTAATTTCCACCGGGTAAATGAAACCGATCACAAAAAGATTTAAAATTTTCTAAATATATTGCGCTAAACGGTAGTATTTCAGTTGACAATTAGGGGGCTAACCCTTATCATTGGTACCTAAGATTAGGTTTTAAATGTGAAGAATCATGGAGGATTTTACAATGAGAAAAACCAAGAATGCGTTACTCGAATATTTATTAAAGAATGTGCAGAATGCCGACCTTGTTAATAAACTATTGGTCACAATGGTTTCTCGTGGACAAATTGCTCTGATTCCAGCAACTAATTCCGGATCACAGTCGCAGAAGTAAGCTAAACAGTTGCTTTTGCACCTGGCTGTGATATATTAAGTTTGTTGTTATGGGGTCGTTATGGATTCGACAGGTATAGGTTGAGCCCGGATTGCGTTTCGTAGGTTACGTCTACGTAAAAACGTTCAGTTTAAATTATAACTGCAAAAAATAATAACAATTCTTACGCTTTAGCTGCTTAATCACAGCTTAGTGTAGATCTGCCTAGCATCGTCCATGTGTTAGATACAGGTCTTAAATTTAGTGGACTTACGCAAGCTGCTCCCATCTGAAGGAGCTTGAAGAGACTAATCAGATTAGCTAATCAAGAGAACCCTGACATACGGTGTTTTGGTTAGTGAATTTCAAATAGTATGGCTATGAGCGTAGATATCTGGGTGGCAATATGCTTGGACGCGGGTTCGATCCCCGCCGACTCCATTATATATATGTTATACTTGTCAATAGTCTTCAGAATGCCGGTTTTATACGGTTTGTTCTGAGGGCTATTTTTTTATAAAAAGAATGAAAATTTATAAAGAATGAGCCGGTATAGCATATAGGAGTACATAGGTTTAGGGGGAGAAAGATGGTTTTTAAAATTTTTTCATTCTCCTGAACATTTTACTTTCTCCTTTTTGGGGAATTTGCTACGCTAAATTAAGAGAAAATGGCATCGTCAAAAGGGAGGTAGGCAAATGGATTTTTCAATCTTAGCACAGCATCTGGCTGAACATCATCTGACTTTAACGAGCGCTGAAAGTTTAACCAGCGGGACATTTCAAAGTCAGTTGGCCGCAACGCCACAGGCCAGTCAGGTCTATCCAGGCGGCTTTATTACTTATGCAACTGAAGCCAAAACAAAATTACTCGGCATTCCCAAAACTGAAATTGCGAAGTACGGGGTTGTTAGCCCGGAAATTGCCGAACAAATGGCACAGCACGCACGTCGGTTGGCCGATACTGACTTTGCGTTGGCGTTCACGGGGGCTGCTGGTCCGGATAAGCTTGACGGGGCCGAGGTGGGAACGGTTTGTATTGGTTTGGTCGGGCCAAAAGTCCAACTGGCAAAAACGTATCATTTTTCCGGTGATCCAAAACAAATTATGGCTCAAACTTGTCAGGCGGGACTTAACTTATTGGAACAGCATTTGACACAGTAAGTGACAGGTCGGTTTGGTGGTGTCAACTAAGGACGCAGCGTAAATGGCGTCGTTTGTGAATTGTTTTGCGGAGGTGTGTGGATGAGCAAAAAATATCATCGTGCTTTTGGTGTTTACGGCATTTTGGGCGATCCAAAGGGGCTTATCGTGATTAAGAAAAATGGTGGCCCCTATCGCAATCGGTATGACTTGCCTGGTGGGAGCTTGGAAGACGGCGAATCACTGGACAAAGCCATTTTGCGTGAGTTTAAGGAGGAAACTGGTCTGGAAATTACGACCTTGACACAACTGGGTGTGACCAGCTTTAAGTATCCGTGGGATTATGAGAAATGGCACTATAATCAGCACATTTGTGTCTTCTATCACATCCATACTTATAATGGTCAGCTAGCCGACCATGTCACGCAGTTTGTCGGGCAGGATGCGATCGGCGCGGGACGTGTGCCGTTAACGGCTTTAAACGAAAAAAATGGGGTCTACACTTTCTGGTATTGGTGAATAACTGATACCAGTTTTTATTTTGAAAAAAAAAAGGACATTTGCCCTCTTTGTGTTACGATTTAATCGCCTAATAAAATCGAAAAGAGGAAAAACAAATGTCCCTAACTAATTCTATCCTAAGCCTATTCGAAATAACAGACCCTAATTTAACTGTAACTGAGATTACTAAGGAACATTATCCCAATGGGCAACACGTTCATGTCGTTCACGCTATCCTTTCCTATCAACTTTTAAAATGTCCTCATTGTGGCCATAAATCTCTAATCAAAAATGGAACTCACATTGGCCATCTAAGATTGGGAACCTTATCAGGTGGACGTTATGAGATGCAGCTAAAACGACAAAGATATCAATGTAAACGGTGTTTAAAAACCTGTGGTGCTCAAACTAACCTCGTTAAACGTAATGAAACTTTTACGCATAATGTGAAACATCAAGTAATTGTTCTGGCTCGGGATATGCTGACCAGTAAAGAAATCGCTAAGATTTGTGGGATTTCACCAAGTAGTGTTCAACGCATTTTAAATGCGAATATTCACTTAGCTTATCGTGTTAAAACACTCCCCCAAAATCTTTGTTTTGATGAATTCCGTTCCTGTAATCATCTAATGTCCTTTAACTGTTGCGATGCCGTTAGTCATCGCCGCATTGTGATTCTTAAGGATCGCCTTAGTAAGGATATCATTGATTACTTTGAAGCTCGCTATTCAGTTCAAGAACGTATGAAAGTTCAAACAATCACCGTTGATATGAATGCTGAGTATGCTGGCTTTATTCATCGGTTATTTCCTAAGGCAATAACCATCATTGACCGTTTCCACATTATTCAACTTGCCGGTCGGGCACTGGATAACGAACGTACACGTGTGATCCATACTTTTCAAGATAAGCATTCCCGAGTTTATCGCATTCTAAAATCTCAATGGCGTTTGTTCCATTTGGCAGAAGAAAAGGTCAATGATACTAAACTTATCTATTTACACGGTATCAACGAATACATGACCCAACAGAACGCCATTGACCTAGCCTTAGATGAATTTCCAGAATTTAAAACTGTGTATCAAACCTATCAAGGAATTCTAACAGCCATTCAACAAAAAGATGCGGTTGGATTTAAAACCTTGATTGCCAACTACAAGGCGGCTGGCAACCAAATGGATATTACTATCTCAACTTTAATAAAGAATGGTCCTGCTGTTCTCAATAGTTGTCGTTATCCGTATTCCAACGGTCCTATTGAAGGACTAAATCGTAAAATTAAGGTGTTAAAGCGTAGCTGTTTTGGTTTTCAAAATATTCATAACTTTTTCATTCGTATCAGTTTAATTTATGCGTAAACAAAAAAAGCACATTCACCGAAGTGAACATGCTTTTCAAAAATCTCCACCAATACAATTTGACAGAGACCCATTAAAATATCCGTTTGAATTATTTAAAAATAACTCAAACGGATATTCGCTAGCTAGTCAGCCAATTATTTAACTTTTGGAGTTTCAACGATTTCTTCCGTCTTACCCTTAGCGAAACGCTGGATAGCAACAATACGTGCTTGACGGCGACGACGTTCACATTTACCAGCAACGGGACGACGCTTTGCAAATGAGTTATAAGGTGATCTCATGATGTTCCTCCTAAAAAATAAGTTATTACCATTGTAATCTTAAATGCCCCTAAATTGCAAATGTATTTTAGAAATTTATAAAGTAATACAAGCACGTAAGCATTTATTAACGACAGTTTTACGTCTCAGTAATCAGACTGCAATCTTTTCCCAGTAAGATGAGGGACAAGTTGTTTCGTTTACACCACTGGAAAGGAGTCATGTATGCTGATCAGTCGTCACCATTTCTTTAATTGGATTAAAAATCGGACAAGAACGCCGGAAACTGAGCCGGTTCAACTTTTTAGCTTAATTGGGCACTTGAATCACATTATGAACGCACTGGATTCAGAAAAAGAGGCAGCCCAAGAATATGGAAACCAAGAAGTTAAAGCGGCAAGGGCTTTAATGCAAATCTCAAATGAGGCCTTTTTAACTGCGACTGCCCAATTAGGCTACCAACAAGTTGCTCTCTCAAATGAAGGCATGCAGGTTTTAAGATGGTTTAAGGAGCGACAACAAAATGGCCAGGCTAATTTAGTCAGTAATCTCAGTTTTTTAACAGAAATCAGAGATGACTCAAAAGCATTGCAGGTTTCAAACTGGGATCGGCAAACGGTTGGTGTAGCACGAATCGCACAGCAACTGAGTAATGACGAACTATTTAGCATCTTATCAAGATGTCAATGCAAGGCGGGTAATCAAAGTTCTGCGTGGGGAGCAGACTATCCACAACTGTTTGAGTTTAAAGCTTTCAAAAATTCTGAAAATAATTTGTATGAATAAACAAGCTAAGATTGGTTCTGATATGAAATGATTCCGATTATTTTATTTCAGAACTTTTTGTTTGCACTGAAAATAAAGTTAAAGCTGCCGATACGCTTTGCGGTCGCAAATCTATGAGCATAAATGATTTATGGCACCTTCAGCACGTAAAAATGATTTAAGATTGAAGGCCTTAGCGGAAAAGAAATTTTTCCACTTGCTTGTCTTTGTGGTGGCACGGAGGCTGGGTGACTTCTGCTCGCGTCAGAAGAAAAAAGAGGCTATAATTTAACCATTAATGTACCAAAGGGGAGAAAAACGTGAAGATTGATCGCATGCAAGCTTTTAGTGACGGGGTTTACGCCATCTTGATCACAATTCTAGTGCTTGACTTTAAAGTCCCAGACTACCAGGCAGGCCACTTGTTACTGGCTTTGTTTAAACAGTGGCCAACCATGTTTGCGTATATCATTTCCTTTTTATACATCGGCACCATTTGGCTTTTTCACCATGACTTTTTTCAAACACTCAAGAAAACGAATGCAAGTGTAAATGTCATTAATTTAGTCATGCTGTTTTCGGTAACGCTCATCGATTTTCCGACAGCTTTGGTTGCCAATACTTTAATTTCCAAAAACAGTGCTGATATGCAGGTAGCCTTCATCTATTATGATTTTGTGGCTTTATTTATTTCGTTTACGTTTGCCTGGCTGTACACATACGTACGCAAGCATCCGGAATTAACAACGATGAAAGCCAATCAGAAGCGCTTTTACGCCGCCATTAAATATGACCCGGTGCGCAGCGTTTCTATCTATGGGGTGGCCATTTTAATGACTTTCATCTCAATTTGGGTAGGTGCTATGCTACTTTTAGCCGGAATTATTTATCATTTTATTGCGTATTTACGTTTAAGCTATTCGATCCGCCATGTGTTTATTTTCGGTGAGGGTCCGGACAGGAGAAACAAATGATTGTAAAATTAACCAATTCAGGAACGGAAACCATGAAGGTCAAAGCTTTTTTACAGGCGAATGGTTTTAGTCATCGGCTCGTTAGTACCATAAAAAAAACAGGGCAATTGCTAATAAATACCAAAAGAGTTTGGCCGACTGATGCAATTCAACCCGGTGAACAACTGACGATCAGGTTGCCAAAAGAAAAGTCAGATCCTCATGTGCCTTTCAGTGATCAGCCGTTAGTGGTTTTATTTGAGGATGAAAACTGGCTGGTAATCAATAAACCTGCAGGAGTTACTTCGGTACCAGGGCCTAGTAACCGGACAGATACTATGGTTAACCGAATAAAAGGCCATTTAAAACGCCAAGGAAGTCAAGACCTTGTTCCACATGTGATTACCCGCTTGGATCGCGATACGAGTGGCGTCATGCTGATTGCTAAAAATAAGGTGGCAAACAGCCTGCTTGCGCCACAAATCGAGACTCACACCATTGAAAAACGGTATTTAGCTGTGGTCGCTGGCCAGTTGGTTTCTGCTGCTGGTTTGATAGACAAGCCGCTGGGATTAGCTGCTGATGGCATTCATCGCGAAATTCAGACGACAGGTCAACAAGCGCAGACAAAGTATGTTGTGCAAAAACAATTCCCACAATTTGCAGTTGTACAGGTTCAGCTTTTAACTGGGCGGACGCATCAAATCCGGGTGCACTTTAAAAGTATCGGTCATCCGTTGGTGGGCGATGCGTTATATGGCGGACCGTTAGACTTAGGATTGACCCGCCAAGCTTTACATGCCCAGACACTGAAATTTATGGATCCGCTGACTAACCAGCCACATTTTTTTGAGGCACCGTTACCAGAAGATATGAGGAGGCTAATTAATGTTCAAAAATGAAGGCGTCGCTGGTGAAATTTTGGCTCAGAAGATTATTTATACCGGTCCAATTTTTAAATTAAGCAAGCAAAAGATTAAGACACCAGATGGCTTAACCGTCGATCGGGACCTCATCTTGCATCAAGATGCTGTCACTGTCTTAGCTTTTACACCAGACCAACACGTGTTAATTAACACAGAATACCGGGTTGGCGTAAATGCCGAAAGTTTATCATTACCAGCTGGCTTGATCAATGAGGGTGAAACACCGGTGATGGCGGCTAAAAGAGAATTGCAAGAAGAAACGGGCTTTCAGGCTCACCAGATTGAAGTTATGACCACGGTAACGCCATCTTCTGGCTTTTCTTCCGAGAAAGTGATTTTAGTTTTGGCCCGTATTGACGCTGTCCCGACTGCCCAAAGACACTTTGATGCCGATGAATATGTTAACAGCCAACTCATTCGCTATGAGCATTTAAAAGAATTAATCCAACATAACCGTGTTCGTGCGGCGCAGGCAGTTGCTGCGGTTGGTTACTATGAAATGTTTTATAAGAACCGCCCGATCTAGTGCGTTAATCAGGCAAACAGGCAGAGAACTTTACTTTTTGCGTGACTTCCCGTAATCTAGTAGTTAGATTAAAGGAGGATTTTTGTGATAATTATACGTGAAGCTGATAAAGATGATGCTGGCCAGATAGCCCCGTTGATTAACATCATTTATGATGAAATGGAGCTAGATGAGTTAGATGATGTCCCTGACCCTGTGTGGATGCGCGTCTTACAACGGGCTTACCAAACCGACGCTTATACCGGCGAAAAGGCGACCACAATTGTGGCGGAAGATACTGACAATGGAAAAGTTGTTGGGGTTGCCTTTGGTTATCCAGATCAGTATGAAGAAGACCTGGATGCGATTATTGACCGGATTAGTTTAAAGGCCAATGTCTTTGATGGTGAAGTTTTAGATCCGGACTTAGAGGCCTTTAAAGATGAGTGGTATTTAGACTCAATCGCGGTGGATCCTGGCTATCAAGGGCATGGTATTGGTGGTCGGTTACTGCGTGCCCTGCCAGATTTTGTTCGGCAAGATGGTGATACGACAATTGGGCTGAATGTCGACTTTGCTAATCCAGACGCAAAACGCTTGTATGCGCGCCACGGATTCAAAAAAGTTGGTACAAAGAAAATCAGCGACCATATGTATGATCATATGCAAAAACCGATTGTCACAACAAATCCAGTATATGCTTAAACTTAACAGAACGATTCGTCAATTGGCGAGGCGTTCTTTTTTTGTGGTCGTTACTAAAGGTCCGCGAGGGGGTAACTGTTGGTTGTCATCCTGGTGCTAGCTTTTATTTGCGGGCAAATTTAACCACAGATGGTCACAGATTAGTTACTTTAGGCGCTTATGTCACCCGTACCGCTTGGCTTTAGCCCAGTTTTTATAATCAAGATAGTATCTTTTACCCGGCTTTTATTATAAAATCAAAGAGAATCATAAATAAAAAATTAATGAGGTAATGATTTTGAGTAATGAAAATGATGACTTTCAAGAAGTAGAACTCACGTTAGGTGATCCAAAATTTGAACAAATGTTGATGGTCCTTAACCACGGCATCACAAAAGAAAATGCGAGTGAATATAATTTTAATGGTAATGATATGCAAGAAGTTGGTGAAAGTGTCTGGGCAGTACCAGCTTATTTAGCCGATGACTTCTCCCTCTTCTTCCTTTATACCCAAATTGGTACAGAAGACTGGGTGGTTGCGTTTGCAGAGGGCAAAATGCAAACGGAACAGTTCGAACTCGGCCAGCCAATGACGACCGGTAAAGGCTTGAATGTCCTAGCAGAAAAGGATATGGATCGTGCACAAATGGTTACTGGCTTTGTAAATGACATCTCCAAAGCGGGTGAAGGCGAGTGGCGCATGATTGATGAAGGTAATGATGAGGATGGGGAAAAGTAATTTTCCGGGGACTTAACAATGCGTAACCCAATTATTCGATACGGCATTATGGGAGCAGCAAAGATTGTGCCGCGGGCGGTGGCAGGAATGCGTGAATCACCTCATAGCGAAGTGGTTGCCATCGCCGCTAGAAGTCAACAGAAAGCTCAAAAAATGGCCGATCACCTGCATATTCAGCGCGCTTATGGAAGTTACGAACAGTTGTGCCAGGATCCCACTGTGGATGTCGTGTATATTCCGTTGTGGAATGCGGGTCACTTCAATGGCGCCAGACTGGCTTTACAACATCATAAAAACGTCCTGCTCGAAAAGCCATTTACGTTGACCTACGCGCAGGCCAAAACCCTTTTTGAACTTGCTAAACAGCAGCACTGCTTTTTAATGGAAGCGCAAAAAGCTGCTTTTTTACCGGTGACCAGCGCAGTTCAAAAACAATTACTGACCAATCGGGCAATTGGGGATATTTGCGGGGTCAGTATTCAGGAAAGCCACCCCGGGATTGAGCAAATTCCCTGGTTTCATGACGTCACAGTTGGCGGTGGGGCCTTTTATGGCAGTGCCTCGTACGCGTTGGAATATCTGCAACTCGTGTTAAAAACGAGTATTATCGATGTGCAAGGCCAGATTAGTCGGGTGGCACAGCAGGCAGACGATCAGGCCCAAGTTAACTTGACACTAGCCAATGGCGTGTTGGCAAATGTGTTTATGACCACCAAAAGTACGGCAGTGCCAAGTAAGCTGACCTTTTGGGGCACTACCGGTGAACTCATGGTGCCTAATTACTGGAAGACGGATACCTATTTTCTTACTGTGAATAATAAAACGCAGAAAGTGCAAATTCCACAGCAAAGTGAGTTTGTGCATGAATTTAATCACGTTTCCACACAAATATCAGCCAAACAAGAAGCGAGTTCGGTGATGTCACCACAACTCACCTTAGCGACTATGAAAATTATTGATCAGCTGTATCGAAACTGGTATCCGCAGCAGTTTAAAAATATTTAGAAGATCGCGTCATTTCGCTTGTGTGCCGGTACTAAAAATGATAGTCTTTGATTGGGGTAGGATTCGATCTAAATGCCAAGTAATACCTGTAAATATCGGTCGATTTTTTGGATGGATCGATGCTTATCATGTTGCCACGTTTTTAAGAAAAAAGTTTTGCAAAAGATTTTTTAATTAGATGCGTACAAATACGCTTTGACTACTTTTCTTATTGAGTCCTAAGAAAAGTAAGGAATCGTAATTGAAACAATATGTACCTTGAAACTTTAAGTTTTTAGATTGGCGTTTAGATCTACCTCCAGGCACTTTTCAAGTTGAGCAGGTTCTTGAAGAGTGCTTTTTTGTTTGGACATAAAAAGGTAGAAAGAAGCGACACCATAAAAGTAAAGTCGCCCAAAAACAATGTGATATAATAAGACAGATGTGGTAAAAAACTAAAAGAAGACGAGGAGGATTGCGGATGTTTGTAATGAGTATTTTGGGCTTCATAATTGCTATCGTAGCCGGCTTTGAAATTCGGAAAGCTGAACACAGACGACAGCTGCGATTGGCCCACGAACAGGCAGAGCAAATTCTCGATAAAGCAAAACAGGATGGTCAGATAACTGCTAAGAAAGCCTTGACCAAGGGAAAACAAGAAACGCGTGCTTACCAAGAGTCAATTGATCAAGAAATCAAAACGGACGTTGCAGATAACGAACGAAAGTCAGTTTGGTTAGATCAGCGCGAGCAAGTTCTCGGTGAAAAGGAATCTCTTTTAAACCGTCGATTTGATAATTTCAAGGTTAAACAGGCCGGAGTTTCACAAAAGCGGCAGGACTTAAAGGAGATTCGGCAGACAGCTACAGATCTGATCACCCAGCGTCAGGATAAATTACAAGACGTTGCCGAGATGAGTCAGGAGAAAGCCCAGGATTATGTCCTTGACGAAACAAAGCGCGATTTGAAAGAAGAAGCCAAACGGATGGTCCATAATACGGAGGCTGAGTACCAAAGCAGTAGTGAAAAAGAAGCCAAAAATCTGATCACACATGCCATTGAACATAGTGGAATCCGGTCCCACATTTTTCCTTCCAATCGGACGATGGACGTCCCTACCAGTGAAGCTTTGGGCAAGGTAATCGGGAATTCTGGTCAAAACGTGAGAGCACTAGAGGCGTTGACCGGGATTGATATTAATATTGATGATCAACACCAAGTGATCACTTTGGATGGTTATGATCCGATGCGTCGAGAAATTGCTAAACGGGCTATTACACAAATTATGCAGACCAATCGCATTAATCCAGATATTGTGGAACAGATTGTGAATCAGACCGAAAAGACCGTAGATGAGTTGGTACGTGGCTTTGGGGAACAAGCCGTGAATGAGCTGAATTTAAAAAATGTACATCCAGATCTCATTAAGTTTATTGGTCATATGCATTTTAGAACGAGTTATGGTCAAAACATTTTAGAACATTCTTTAGAGGCTGCTAACCTTGCGGGCGTATTTGCAGCAGAACTTGGCGAAGACGTTAACTTGGCCAAACGGGCAGGACTGTTGCATGACATCGGTAAATCAGTAGACCGGGACGTTGAAGCGACACACGTGGAATTAGGTGTGGAACTGGCTACCAAGTATCAGGAAGATCCGGTGGTAATTAATGCCATTGCTTCTCATCACGGGGACGTGGAGTCTAAGTACGTGATTTCTGACTTAGTTGCCGCGGCAGATGCTATTTCGGGTTCGCGGCAGGGTGCTCGCAGTGAGTCAGCAGCCGATTATTTACAGCGGATTTCCAGTTTAGAAGGCATTGCTAATCACTATCAAGGTGTGCAAGAAAGTTATGCCATTCAAGCTGGTCGCGAATTACGGGTAATTGTTAAACCAAATCAAACTTCTGATAAGAGTATTGAAAAATTGGCAGCCAACGTCAAAGACCAGATCGAACAAGAGGTTACTTATCCGGGCCAGGTGAAGGTTACCGTTGTCCGTAAATTACAGGTTGTAGAGTATGCGGGGTAAGTAAATGAATGAATTAGATGAGCAAGAAACGGCAAGGCTAAAGGCAATTGACCAGTTTGTTTTTACCAAACTGAATGACGATAAGACAGGACATGATTATGCCCACATTCAGCGGGTGATCAAAATGGCACAACGCTTAGGAGAATCTTTTAGTACAATTGATCTGTTCGTTGTGGTGGCGAGCGCCGCGCTGCATGATGTGATCGATGAAAAAATTGTGAACGATCAAGTTGCGGCCCAACAAGAAGTTAAAACTTTTTTACAGCAGCAAGGAGTTTCAGCCGCACGCATTGATGCTGTTTTTGCGATTATTACCCACATGTCCTTTTCCAAAAATCTGGAACATCATTATCAATTGAGTATTGAGGGGCAGATTGTTCAGGATGCTGACAGGCTCGATGCGATCGGTGCAATTGGCATCGGTCGGGCCTTTTATTATGGAGGTGCTCATGGGCATATCATGTATGATCCAAAGGTGGCACCACGGACCAAAATGACGCATGACCAGTATCGACAGGATGAAATTGTGATTAATCATTTTTATGAAAAACTACTTAAACTGGCTGATTTAATGAATACCGAAGTCGGTCGACAAATTGGGAGGCAGCGAACAAAGATCTTAACCGACTTTTTAGCTGAATTTAAAGCAGAATGGAATCAAAATAAATAATGTGGAGTAGATTATGTTAAAAAATCAAAACTCGATTTCGGCTAAGTATGCCGGAATTTCAGGCTTAATTTTTATACTTTTGCTATTGGCAATTAAAAGTAACTTCGGTTTATTGTTAAAAATGGATACAGGGATTATTGCCATTGTGCAGGGATCAATGTCCAGCTTTGAAAATACGCTGATGACGGTTATTTCACATGTGGCAGAGCCGTCCTTTGCCATTGGCTACGCGGTAATTATCGCAGTAGTTTTGTGGTTTAGAAAGCAACGCGTAGATGCCATTTGGGTGTTGGCAACACTGGGGGGCGGGGACGTCTTAGCCTATCTGTGCAAGGAATTTGTACAGCGAACCCGGCCGCAGTGGAATCAAGTTATTCCCGAGTCTGGTTACAGTTTTCCTAGTGGTCATACATTTGGTGCAGTTCTGATTGTGTTCTTTTTATTGTGGTTCTTTGTGAGCCAAATTCAGTCCAGTCGGTTACAGAAAATTGGACAGATTGTTTTAATTATCTGGGTCGTTTTGGTGATGTATTCCCGCGTTTACTTGGGTGCCCACTATCCTTCCGATGTTTTTGGGGCCTTCTTTTTGGCGGTTGCCTGGTTAGCCTTTGCACGTTGGTTGTACACTAAGCTGTACGACTTGGTTGCGGCTTATGTTGAGCCCAGAGCTAAAGGTCGTCACAGTCAACACTAAACGTAAATACTTGAGCTTTGCTGTGTGGATATATGGCAAAGCTTTTTTTATTGCAAAAAAGCCGAGAATTCAAAAAAACGAAATGGCAATCAGGTTGTATTGAACACTTGCAGGAATGACGATAATTTTGATGTGAAAATGATGAAGGTTTTGGTGATCAAAAGAAACGATTGAATTTTTTTGAGACAATATCACAAAGAAGAGCTAACGCGTGAAATCGCGTGCATTTAAGCGTCACGGCGCATTAAAGTTGTGGTAAAATCGAGGGTATCAAAAGTTTTACGGGAGGCGAAATTGTGGCATTTAATTTAACCATACTATCAACAAGTGATGTTCATGGCTTTATTTATCCCACTAATTTTGTAAAACACCGGCTCGACTTACCGTTTGGATTGTTAAAAGCGGCCAGCGTTATTGAGCAAGTTCGCAAACAAACGACCGATCCTGTGCTAACGGTTGATGCAGGGGATGTTTTGGAAGGCTCGCCGTTGACAGAGTTTCTCGCTAAATTCAGCAATCCGCCAGCACCGGAACGCTTGATGAAAGCCTATAATACCATCGGCTATGATGTAGGGGTTTTAGGAAACCATGAGTTTAACTATGGCCTCGCCTATTTACAAAAGGCCATCCAGAGCGCTCAGTATCCTATTCTAGCGGCCAATATCGTGAACGCTAAAAATGAATCGATCGCAAACGGAGCCTACCGAATTTTTACTAAGCGGGGGTTCGAATTGCCGTTTTGGGGTTAACAACAGCCTATATTCCTTATTGGGAAGATCCAGATCATATTAAAGGCTTACAGTTTAAACGTGTGTTGGCAACCGCAAAACGCTATGTGAGTGAGTTGCGTAAAAAAGCAGATGTGGTTATTGTGGTTTATCATGGCGGCTTTGAACGTGACCTGAAAACAGGAAACGAAACGGAAGCTTTACGCGGAGAAAATGTCGGGTATGAACTCTTAAAAACCATTAAGGGAATTGACGCTTTGGTGACGGCACATCAACATCGACTGCTTGCAACCAAACTTTTTGGTGTGCCGATTGTGCAAGCCGGGCATCGCGGGGCAGCCGTCGGAAAAATTACGCTCAAACTTGATCCGAGTAAGGCCTCAATGGTGGTGGGTAGCAAAGCAGAGCTTATCCTGACAGGTAAAAAAACGATACATAAAAAATTACAGTCGGTTATGGCGGATGTAGAGTCTGATACACAGACTTGGTTAGACCAACCGCTGGGAATTGTGAAAGGTGACATGCGCATCACCGATCCGTTTAAGGCGCGTCTTGAAGAATCAGCTTTTATTGAATTTATTCAGAAGGTTCAAATGGCAGCAACCAATACTTCTATTTCAGCAACAGCCCTTTTTAATGATGAAGCGACAGGGTTTGATGATAAAATTACGATGCGCGAGGTGGTTACCAATTACGTTTATCCGAATTCGCTTGCGGTTTTACGGGTGAGTGGCGCGGATATTCGGGCTGCCCTGGAAGTGAGTGCTAAGTATTTTATGCTAGATGACGCTAATCAAATGACGATTAATCCCCGGTATTTATCACCCAAGAAACGCCACTACAACTACGATATGTACGAGGGATCGACTATACACTCGATATTGCCAAACCAGTTGGTCATCGGGTAGTTGCGTTGGCCTGTAAAGGTCACAAGATTGCGGCTAATGATTCGTTTGAAATCGTTTTGAATAAATATCGGGCAGTTGGCGGGGGGCATTATCCCATGTTTTCAGAAAGTAAGATTATTCGTGAGAATACCGAAGCCATGTCAGAACTGATTGCCGATTATTTACAAAAACATCCTGTGATTACGGCAACAGTGAATCATAATTTTAAGGTCATTAATTCAAAGCACTAGGCGAACTCGCGGTGATTGCTTATTTTCAAACGATGGTCTGAGGGAAAAGCGAAGGAATAGTTACTTCGCTTTTTTGTTTGAAATCTAACTTGCTTACGATTTACGTTTAGTTGATAATTATAAGCAGAGGGGGAGATCTCAATGCATGAAGATTCCAAAATGAGTGGTTTAAAATTCTTGTTGGTCACGGCGCTAAATGCCTTAATTACAATTGTTGAATTACTAGGCGGTATTTTTTCTGGCAGTTTAGCACTACTTTCAGACGCGTTTCATAATTTAGGTGACTCGGCTTCTGTGGTATTGGCATACGTAGCGAGTCGCATTGGATTGAAAAATTCTGATCCTTCCAAAACTTTTGGGTATCGGCGGGCTGAAATCATTGCGGCTTTTATTAACGCGATTTTTTTGATTGTGGTCTCCGCATTCTTAGTCATTGAAAGTATTCGGCGACTGTTAAATCCGGCTCCTGTCGATGGTGGAATCATGCTCGTAGTCGCAATTGTAGGCACACTGGCAAATTTTGTCTCTGCCTGGCTCTTGAGTCGGGGAGCCAAATCTAATTTAAATTTAAAAGCAACCTATTTGCATATCTTAAGCGATGCGCTATCTTCGTTTGGCATTATTATCGGTGCTATTATCATTCAGATTTGGCAAATCGACATTATTGATCCGATCGTCACGATCCTAGTTTCCGTTTATATTGTTTGGGAAACCTGGCCGGTCCTAAAAGAAGCAATCAATATTTTGATGCAGGCGGCACCTAATTTAGATTTTGAAGCCATGAAGGCCGACATGCTTAAGGAACCGGGTGTTGTGAATGTGCACCACATCCATGCATGGCAAATAGATGAAAACCGCATTATGTTTTCAGCACACATTAATTTAAATGATCAATTACTGAGTGATGTTGAACCAATCTATCGTCATTTAGAAAGTTTACTGCAAAAAAAATATCACGTTGATCACGTGACTTTGCAGGCAGAAGTTTTTCGCGGGAAAAGTAATGAGTTATTCACTCGCGATCAACATGATATTTAAAGGGCGCTGGTTAATTAGCTTTCACTAACCAATTGCTCATGATGTGAAATGAGCCAGTTACGCCACGGCATTTCTGGGGTGCCGGTTTCGTGAAACTTTTGGTCTAAGCGTTCGATGACTTTTAAGTAATCATCATGCGAGACGGACAGGCTTAAGTTTAAGAGCTCATCTTTAGTTAAATAAAGATTACGAGTGATAACGGCATTGATATCACTAAGGTAGCCAGCAGGAACAAAGGCCGAAATAATTTCCAGACTATCGGCTCTATAAAGACTGATATAAAATTGCGCAAAATTTCGAACCACTTTATCTTGGTTGGTTGAATTTAATTGCGTCACCGAAACTAGATTATTCATAATACCCCTTCCTTATTAAACTTATTACAACTTAAGTATAGACCTTATCTGGTAAAAGTGTAAAATTAAAGTTTGGGCTCCCTTAGTTGTATTTATTTGTGAGATGAGTTATAAAAGTAGTATTAACAAAATGAGGTGAACGGATTGACCCCAATGAAAGAAGACTATCTCAAGATTATTTTTGAGCTAGGCGGAAAATCAAAGAAAATATCAAATAAGCAAATTGCGATCGGATTAAACATTGCAGCTGGATCAGTAACCGAAATGGTGGCCAAGTTGGTTGAAGAAGGGCTGGCTGAACATACACCGTATTCGGGAATTTCTCTGACTGAAAAGGGCATTGAAATTGCGGAAATTATGGTGCGCAAACATCGGATTTGGGAAACGTTTCTGGTTGAAAAGTTAGGGTATAAATTATCAGAAGTTGATGATGATGCCGAGGTTTTAGAGCATGTCACGAGTGACCGCCTGTTAGATTCTCTGGACGAATTTTTAGGCTACCCAACGCATTGTCCGCATGGGGGTGTCATTCCCGATAAGGAGGGGCACTACCAAGAAGATAGCCACACGCTGTTGGCTGATGTTCCAGAAGGAAAGGTGGTCATGGTGGACCGCTTTATTGACAATCGTGAGCTTTTAAATTATCTGGATGAGATTGATTTAGACATTGGGGATAAAATTCAGGTTATGCATCATGCACCTTTTGAAGGACCAACCACGGTTAAGCTAATTGACAATGTTTCGGATACAGATGAGCGACAAATTAGTTATAAAGCGGCCCATTACGTATTTGTTCAAGAAGTTCGGCCACCAATAAATAAGCGTTAGCGAGAAATTTTGGGGCTAATGTGAAATAAACTATCTTTTTCAAAATTTATATGCTACAATTACATTGTATTTTGGTTAGGTAATTTTGGTAAGATCGTTTCATAAAGAAATATCCCCAATTTGCACCGGATCAAGTATTACAATATTTAGTGCAAAAAGCACTCAGGAGGATTTTCTATTATGGAACACGGTACAGTTAAATGGTTCAACGCAGACAAAGGTTTTGGTTTTATTACTCGCGAAAACGGTAGCGATGTATTCGTACATTTCTCAGCTATCCAAGGCGACGGCTTCAAGACTCTTGAAGAAGGCCAAGCAGTTACTTTTGATGTAGAAGAAAGCGATCGCGGACCACAAGCAGTTAACGTTGTTAAAGACTAATTTAAAAATTAGAAATTATGAAGCTAGGGATTTTATCCCTAGTTTTTTTGGGTCTCTGTCAAATTGTATTGGTGGAGATTTTTGAAAAGCATGTTCACTTCGGTGAATGTGCTTTTTTTGTTTACGCATAAATTAAACTGATACGAATGAAAAAGTTATGAATATTTTGAAAACCAAAACAGCTACGCTTTAACACCTTAATTTTACGATTTAGTCCTTCAATAGGACCGTTGGAATACGGATAACGACAACTATTGAGAACAGCAGGACCATTCTTTATTAAAGTTGAGATAGTAATATCCATTTGGTTGCCAGCCGCCTTGTAGTTGGCAATCAAGGTTTTAAATCCAACCGCATCTTTTTGTTGAATGGCTGTTAGAATTCCTTGATAGGTTTGATACACAGTTTTAAATTCTGGAAATTCATCTAAGGCTAGGTCAATGGCGTTCTGTTGGGTCATGTATTCGTTGATACCGTGTAAATAGATAAGTTTAGTATCATTGACCTTTTCTTCTGCCAAATGGAACAAACGCCATTGAGATTTTAGAATGCGATAAACTCGGGAATGCTTATCTTGAAAAGTATGGATCACACGTGTACGTTCGTTATCCAGTGCCCGACCGGCAAGTTGAATAATGTGGAAACGGTCAATGATGGTTATTGCCTTAGGAAATAACCGATGAATAAAGCCAGCATACTCAGCATTCATATCAACGGTGATTGTTTGAACTTTCATACGTTCTTGAACTGAATAGCGAGCTTCAAAGTAATCAATGATATCCTTACTAAGGCGATCCTTAAGAATCACAATGCGGCGATGACTAACGGCATCGCAACAGTTAAAGGACATTAGATGATTACAGGAACGGAATTCATCAAAACAAAGATTTTGGGGGAGTGTTTTAACACGATAAGCTAAGTGAATATTCGCATTTAAAATGCGTTGAACACTACTTGGTGAAATCCCACAAATCTTAGCGATTTCTTTACTGGTCAGCATATCCCGAGCCAGAACAATTACTTGATGTTTCACATTATGCGTAAAAGTTTCATTACGTTTAACGAGGTTAGTTTGAGCACCACAGGTTTTTAAACACCGTTTACATTGATATCTTTGTCGTTTTAGCTGCATCTCATAACGTCCACCTGATAAGGTTCCCAATCTTAGATGGCCAATGTGAGTTCCATTTTTGATTAGAGATTTATGGCCACAATGAGGACATTTTAAAAGTTGATAGGAAAGGATAGCGTGAACGACATGAACGTGTTGCCCATTGGGATAATGTTCCTTAGTAATCTCAGTTACAGTTAAATTAGGGTCTGTTATTTCGAATAGGCTTAGGATAGAATTAGTTAGGGACATTTGTTTTTCCTCTTTTCGATTTTATTAGGCGATTAAATCGTAACACAAAGAGGGCAAATGTCCTTTTTTTTTTCAAAATAAAAACTGGTATCAGTTATTCACCAATACCAGAAAGTGTAGACCCGTTTTTTTTATGCTTATTTTTAGATTAAGTACAGGAAGGGTCGTCGCAGAGGAGCGGTTGTGGCATAATAGATTCTATGAATATTTGGGGTGATCAAAATGGATAAAGCAAACTTGGTCTTAGATACTTGCCTCCTTGCCGGGCGAATTATGATTGAAAATGGATCGGAAATGGCCCGAGCCGAAGATACCATTATGCGAATTGCGACGAACTCGGGATTTGGCGAGGCCCAAGTTTTTTCGACCGTCACGGGGATTATTATGTCAATTCCGGATCAAAAAAGTGCTCAGGTTGAAAGCGTCAGTCGTCGAATTATTGATCTGGAGAAGGTGAGTTGGGTAAACCGGTTATCACGAGACTATGCCGAAAAAAAGATCACGTTACCGGACTTCTATGCCCAACTTAAGCTCGTGGACCAAGCCGTGCCCTATTTTCCATTTTGGTTACAGGTTTTAGGTGCTGCATTGGTGAGCGGACCATTGATGACGATCTTTTGTAATAATTTTTATGATATTGGCGTGACTTCGGTCATTGGCGCATTTGGTTTTGCGATTTATTACGGCATCAATAAAACTTTAAACATCAAATTTATTAGTGAATTTGTGGCGTCCTTACTCATTGGAATTTTGGCAGTTGCCATTGTCAGGTTGGGACTTGGGCATTCGGTAGATAATATTATTATCGGGGCCGTCATGCCGTTAGTGCCCGGTGTGCCGTTAACAAATGCGGTGCGTGATATACTAAATGGTCATTTTGTGAGCGGCCCGGCACGCGGCATGGAAGCTTTACTGACAGCTGCGGCAATTGGGTTTGGCATCGCGTTTGTATTTAGATTCTTTTAAGGGAAGAAAGAGAGCAGCAATATGATAATGATAATTGAGTTATGTTTCGCCTTTGTTGCTACTGTGGGCTTTGGCATTATTATTAATATTCCTCATCGGGCCCTTGTGGTGGCGGGACTAATCGGGACCTTAGCTTGGGTGATTTACTGGGCATTATTTAATTTAAAATTGGGACTTGCTTTGAGCAATCTCACGGCGTCAGTGGCGATTGGAATTTTGAGTGATATCGCGGCTCGTAAGATGAAAATGCCCATGCTGATTTTTAATATTCCCAGTTTGGTGCCGCTCGTGCCAGGCGGACAAGCCTACCAGATGGTCCGCAATATCGCTTTAGGGGATGCTGCCCAAGGAATGCGGTTTTTTACGGAAGTGGTCGAAATCACTGGTTCTATTGCGATCGGATTTTTATTTGCGGAGCTTTTAAATAAGCTTTGGAAAAAGTTAAAGGGGCAACGGCAAGCGGACCGGATGTAATTGAACTGTAAAAGGGATGATATCCGTTTTAATTCTAAAAATGGTACCATAAGTTTGTACATAGTTTTGGGTGTATATGGGAGAACATTGGAGGAATTAGGTTGAAGCAAGCACGAAAACACGTTTTATGGATAGCTTTTTTAGTTGTGGCCGCCTTTGTGAGTTGTCTCACGGCTGCTGGAACCTCAATTAAAGCGGAATCAGTCAACACATATATCAAACAACAAAAAATTAAACCCGTGGGAATTACCACGAGTGTTTGGAATGGCTTTCCCAAATTTGATTATGACCGTGGATACGGGAAACCAGAAGGGGTTGTTGTTCACGAAACGGCCAACCCCAGCTCAACCATTTATGGTGAAATTGCTTATATGAAAAGTAATTATCAAAACGCATTTGTGCACGGGTTTGTGGATGCTGGTAAAATCATCAACATTGCGAACACAAATTATTTAGCGTGGGGCTGTGGTTACCCCGGAAATGGGAAGTTCGTTCAATTTGAACAGATCGAAGTGCATTCTAAAGGTGCGTTTGCACATGAAATTGCGAATGCAGCTTGGTATACCGCATATTTGCTGAATAAGTATCATTTAAGTGCAAATGATGCAGCTTATGATGGGAAAGGAACTGTGTGGTCCCACAAAGCGGTAGCGGAATTCTTTGGCGGTTCGACCCACACCGATCCGTATGAATACTACTTGAAAAGCGGTCGCACCTTTTTTGGTCAGGCATATACGATGGCGCAATTCTATCAGCTCGTCAAAAGTTATTATGGGTCTCTGTCAAATTGTATTGGTGGAGATTTTTGAAAAGCATGTTCACTTCGGTGAATGTGCTTTTTTTGTTTACGCATAAATTAAACTGATACGAATGAAAAAGTTATGAATATTTTGAAAACCAAAACAGCTACGCTTTAACACCTTAATTTTACGATTTAGTCCTTCAATAGGACCGTTGGAATACGGATAACGACAACTATTGAGAACAGCAGGACCATTCTTTATTAAAGTTGAGATAGTAATATCCATTTGGTTGCCAGCCGCCTTGTAGTTGGCAATCAAGGTTTTAAATCCAACCGCATCTTTTTGTTGAATGGCTGTTAGAATTCCTTGATAGGTTTGATACACAGTTTTAAATTCTGGAAATTCATCTAAGGCTAGGTCAATGGCGTTCTGTTGGGTCATGTATTCGTTGATACCGTGTAAATAGATAAGTTTAGTATCATTGACCTTTTCTTCTGCCAAATGGAACAAACGCCATTGAGATTTTAGAATGCGATAAACTCGGGAATGCTTATCTTGAAAAGTATGGATCACACGTGTACGTTCGTTATCCAGTGCCCGACCGGCAAGTTGAATAATGTGGAAACGGTCAATGATGGTTATTGCCTTAGGAAATAACCGATGAATAAAGCCAGCATACTCAGCATTCATATCAACGGTGATTGTTTGAACTTTCATACGTTCTTGAACTGAATAGCGAGCTTCAAAGTAATCAATGATATCCTTACTAAGGCGATCCTTAAGAATCACAATGCGGCGATGACTAACGGCATCGCAACAGTTAAAGGACATTAGATGATTACAGGAACGGAATTCATCAAAACAAAGATTTTGGGGGAGTGTTTTAACACGATAAGCTAAGTGAATATTCGCATTTAAAATGCGTTGAACACTACTTGGTGAAATCCCACAAATCTTAGCGATTTCTTTACTGGTCAGCATATCCCGAGCCAGAACAATTACTTGATGTTTCACATTATGCGTAAAAGTTTCATTACGTTTAACGAGGTTAGTTTGAGCACCACAGGTTTTTAAACACCGTTTACATTGATATCTTTGTCGTTTTAGCTGCATCTCATAACGTCCACCTGATAAGGTTCCCAATCTTAGATGGCCAATGTGAGTTCCATTTTTGATTAGAGATTTATGGCCACAATGAGGACATTTTAAAAGTTGATAGGAAAGGATAGCGTGAACGACATGAACGTGTTGCCCATTGGGATAATGTTCCTTAGTAATCTCAGTTACAGTTAAATTAGGGTCTGTTATTTCGAATAGGCTTAGGATAGAATTAGTTAGGGACATTTGTTTTTCCTCTTTTCGATTTTATTAGGCGATTAAATCGTAACACAAAGAGGGCAAATGTCCTTTTTTTTTTCAAAATAAAAACTGGTATCAGTTATTCACCAATACCAGAAAGTGTAGACCCGTTATTATGAGGGGATGCAATATAAGCATGTCAAATATACGAGTACCACTTTGACTATGGATGTGAAAACAACTCCCGGACACGATTTTTATAATCACGTCCCTAAAAGTAAATACACCGTAAAACGATGGCATTACGGTAAAACCTATGCCGGCAAGACCATTCAAATTGATTGTATTGGTCAACGAGATGGCACCAAAACACCGTATTATCGGGCTTACTATCACGGAAAAAAAATCGGTTGGATATATGGCGGCGGCTTAGCCAAACATGTTCGTTATACGACGGTCAATCAAAAAATGGTGGTGAAAACGGCACCGGGACATGACTTCTATAACCATGTGACGAGCAGTAAATATGTGAATAAGCGGCTGCATTATGGCCGAACTTATGCTGGTAAGACCGTCCAAATTGATAATATTGCCTATCGTGATGGGACCAAGACCCCTTATTATCGGTGTACTTATCAAGGAAAACGAATCGGCTGGATATATGGTGGCGGTTTGGGTGTTCAGGTAACTTATCGAGACGTGAAAAAAACGATGACTGTGAAAGCCAACCCCGGGCACGATTTTTATAATCACGTCACAGCCAGTAAATTTACCGTCAAACGGTTGCATTATGGCACAACCTATGCGAATAAACCGGTCACAATTGATAACATTGCTTATCGGGCAGATGTGAAGACACCCTACTATCGTTGCTACTACGATGGTGTAGAAATTGGTTGGATTTACGGGAGTGCGTTAAACTGAATGTCTTGAATGCAAAACTGAACCGGATTAGGGGCTCTTGAATAATCAACGATCTATAGAAAGACAATACTAAGATAAAGGTTTTCGCAACAGCGATTTCAGATCCCTTCGTGGTTGTCAGATGAATTTAAAAGTATTCATCTGGCATTCATGGAGGGATTTTTAGCTGTCGAACACTAAATCAACGTTACCAAAGCCTGGTTTTAATTGCCGTGACCCTGCCAATTAGCCGGGCACGGCAGCCAAAAAATGTGACTTTTTCATTACTGCCGGGAAAAAACGACTAAGCAAATTAGTGCTGTTGTCCTTGATTAGCTTGGCCGCCAGATTAAACAGAAAATGCAGTTTGACTAATCGTTGGAAGAGGCTCAAAAAAATCTTCCAGCTTCTTCAATGCTGTGAACTTAGCTCTGACCATACAAAAACCCCTCCATAATCATCAAATGAATTATTGTCTTTCATTTGACAACCATAAAGGGATTATCACAGGCATTTGGTTTCCTAGATTAGGCTTAAAGTTAGAACAATTTTTGTGAATAGACAGCTTGCCATAGGTGGTGCTCATTTAGCCTTAATACTGGCCGTTGTTTTGATAACCAGAAGTTCCAGTATCTGATTGAGTACTTTGTGTCGTATTACTGTACGTACTTTGATCAGTTGTTGTGACTCCCGTCAAATTAGTCGTACCGGTCGTTTTTTTAGGGAGGTCAAGGCTACTTCGAATAAAATTCGTGACGCGCTGCATTTCGCTTTGACTAGCCACCTCAAAGTCCTGTCCGCTAATTAACTGGGTTGTACCTTGCAGATGGGTTGATTTCAAATGATGCGTTGCCACACGATATTTAGTGGAAAGGGCCACAATTTCATCAAAGATTAAATCGGTTTGGGTTTGTTTCTTTAATGAGTCTAAGAAGCTTTGACTGAGAAGCGTTGTCAAGGAATCACTCTTCCGTAAAATTGCCATCAAAACTTGGCGTTGACGTTGCTGACGCCCATAATCACCCTTGGGATCTTCGTCGCGCATCCGCGAATAGTCGAGGGCGGCTTTACCACTAAGGTGGATTTTTTTACCCTTAACCACGTTAGCAGCACCATACTTGAAGGTCAACGTTGGCGTGACGGTAACGCCCCCAACCCCATTCACGATCTTTTCAAGGCCGCCCATATTAATGAGGCCATAGAAATCAATGGGGACATTTAACAATTGTTGAATAGCTTTGATACTTGTTCCGGCACCCCCGAATGAATAAGCTGCATTTAGCTTCGATGGGGCATATTGGGTATATCCCGGGATAGAAAGAGCCGTATCACGTGGAATACTTGTTAAGGTCATTTTCTTTTTCTTAGGATTCAGGGTGGCAATGATAATTGTATCCGTTCGACCACGATAGTTTCGTCCCAAAGCACCAGTATCAGTACCTAGGAGTAAAATAGAAATGGGTTTGTCATTTTTGATGACCGAGGAAACATCCCGTGCTTTTTGAATGTTAGCACTATTAAAAACGGATTTAGCTGCTTGTTTGGCTGCATACCATTTATAAGCCCCGAAGACGCCTAAACAAATCACAAGAATCCCCACAACTGTTATAATAAGTCGTTTCCGACGAGATTTTTTGGGGCGATGATTGGGATCTTGGTTATCGGAATCTTGATGCATTTGAGCGCGTGTCGGGGGGACGTTAAAATGGTTGTGCAAATCGGATCTTTTGGGTGTTTGGTCCTCGTTCATTATTTTGCCTCCTGAAGCAATTCTGACTAGTGTTCTTCCTTTATTATCATAGCGAAAATAGGCCGAACAACCGAATAGATTGAATAGATTTAATCTTTTTTTAAACATAAAAGAGTATATCACAATTTTATGCTCGAAAAAATGCTCGTGCTAAGGATGGTTGATCTATTAGGGAAAGAGACTAGAATCAGCTCGTTTTTTTTTGAGCCGCAAGTTGCATTAACAAAGTCCCAAAAGACGTGGATTGCCGACTATGGTTAAAATACTTGATTGAATTAACGGTAACAAGTTAAAAAAGGTATCGTGGCGGTTCAAATTCTGGTATTCTGAGTAGTGAATAGCGCGTTTCAATGGTTAAAAAAGTATTCGGGAAGTAAGGCGAACAAAGATTATGGATGGGACTTTTTCAACAGAAAGGTTAACGCTACGGCCATTTGCAGCAATGGATTTACGTGAATTACGTCCCATTGTCGAGAACCCACTGGTGGCCGAAATGGCTGGTTTTAAGGTGGCAAATAATTCCTTTGAAAGCAGTTATTTTTTGCAGCAATTGCGGCATTCAAATATCTGGGCAGTCACGCTAACCGAGTCCGCGGCCCTTATTGGCAGTGTGGGGTTATATGCAGTGGCAGATAAAAATCAGGAACCGGATCCGTTTAAGTTAGAACTGGGCTATATGCTCAATCAAGGGTACTGGGGAAATGGATATATGAAAGAAGCAGTTGGTGGTGTGCTACAAGAGACGTTTGCGCAAAATCAAACGTATGGTATTCTTGCTAGTACCTATGCGACCAACGTGCGTTCCATTGCCATTCTGACGCATCTTGGATTTGAAAAAACCGGCACGCGGCAAATACCACTTAGTGTCTTAAATTCGAAACCAAATCAAGAAAATTTCTATCACTTAACATTTAAACAGTTTAAAAAAGGTGGTTACTATGCAACTCACAAAGGGATTTGAACAGGCAGCATGCATTATCGCACTTTTATGTACTCAGAATCGCGCGATTCCATTAACAACTGCAGTTATTCATGCACGTCTAACTGGCTCGGAAGCTTATCTACGTAAAATTATGCGAAAACTTGTTTTAGCTGGGCTCGTTAGCTCAATCCCCGGCAATAATGGTGGCTTTAAGCTAGCCAAAAAACCGGAAGAAATTTCATTACTGGATATTGTGGAAGCTAGCGAAGGTCCGATTAAGACGTATCCGGACATGGGTTTTATTGAAAACGTCTTTTCGGAAGCACAGCCCATTGCCAAACGGGGGAAGAATGTTTTAAACGAAACTTTTCAACACGCCGATAATTTATGGCGTGATTACCTTGCTCATCAAAGTTTGAATGATGTTTTGATCAAGATTATTGGAGAAACTCCTAACCCAGAAATTGATTGGAACGCTCCGGAGGCTGATTTACAACAGCAGTTTGCTCGGATGAAACAGCGTATTGAAGGCTCTTCGCTGACTTAATTATAAAAATGCAGCAATTTTGTGCTGGGTGTTGTCAGATGAAGGAAGCTTGTATATAATTGAAACATATCGAAAGAAGAGGTTGCCAAGTTCATAAGTAGCATCGAGGAGATCAAAAAGGATCTGTGAATGGGTGTGAAAGGGGAGTTGGCCGAAATCTGAAGTTGCTTTTTCAGCTTTGGGTTGGGACCTGATCTAATAAATCAGGGACTGTCGTAATGTATTGCTGGCATTACGGGGCGCTATCTACGATTTGACTGAGAAATTAAGTAAGTCTTTTTGTATGGCGAAGTGCGTATACAAAAGGGCTTTTTTTATTGGTTAAAAATGGGATTGCCTTCTTCGTAAAGATGAGAGAGGAAGTATTTAAATGGCAAAAGAAGAGAATCATTCAATTGACCGCTCGCTTAAGACAAGGCATATTTCGATGATTGCTTTGGGCGGTAGTATTGGTACCGGGTTATTTGTAGCCAGTGGTTCGGCAATTTCAGAGGCCGGTCCAGCTGGTGCCTTAATTGCTTATGTGGCAATGGGGATTATGGTGTATTTCTTGATGACCAGTTTGGGCGAAATGGCGACTTATATGCCAGTCTCTGGGTCATTTGCAACCTATTCAACAAAGTATGTGGATCCAGCTTTGGGTTTTGCAATGGGTTGGAATTATTGGTTCAATTGGGCAATTACGTTGGCAGTTGATATCAGTACGGTGTCCATCGTCATGAAGTTTTGGCTGCCTAACGTGCCGGGATGGGTTTGGAGTACCGTTGCGTTAATCCTGATTTTTGCGGTTAATGCACTGACCGTCAAGGCTTTTGGCGAAACAGAATACTGGATGGCACTCATTAAAGTTATTACGGTTGTGATTTTTCTAGTGGTAGGGGTTGCCGTCATCTTTGGTATTATGGGCGGCCATGCGACCTATTTGAATAACTTTACCTATAAAAAAGCACCATTTGTGGGTGGTATTCCCATGATTTTAAGTGTCTTTGTTGTCGCCGGATTTTCGTTTCAAGGAACAGAATTAATTGGAATTACCGCTGGGGAATCAGAAACACCGGAAAAAAGCGTACCTAAGGCCATTAACCAAGTATTCTGGCGAATCCTGTTGTTTTATATTTTATCCATTTTTGTAATTGCTTGCATTATCCCGTATACGAGTCCTGATCTTCTTGGATCATCGGCCAGTGATGTGAAAATCAGTCCTTTTACTTTAGTCTTTAGACGGGCAGGATTGGCTGGTGCAGCCAGCGTCATGAATGCGGTTATTCTAACTTCAGTTATTTCTTCTGCTAATTCCGGGATGTACGCTTCAACCCGAATGTTATATTCTTTAGCTTTGGAGGGATATGCACCAAAAACCTTCAGTTTAACGACAAAACGAGGGATTCCACTAATGGCTCTAATTGGGACGACGGTGGTAGGTGCTTTAACCTTTGTTTCTAGCATTGCGGGTCCCGAGATTTATATGTGGTTAGTAGCGGCCAGCGGCTTAACTGGTTTTATTGCCTGGCTGGGGATTGCTATCTCACATTTGCGGTTTAGACGTGCCTTTATTCGACAGGGGCACCGTGTTGAAGAATTGCGCTATCACGCAAAATGGTTCCCATTCGGCCCCATCTTTGCCTTCTTACTATGTTTGGTCGTCATTATCGGCCAGGACATTCATTCTTTTGCTACTTTTAACTGGGAAGCCATTGGAATCAGTTATATTAGTGTGCCAATTTTTATTGTGCTGTATGCTTACTACAAGATTAAGTACCACACGCATATGATTCCGTTAGATGAAGTTGATTTAACCCAACCTGATTTTATTTTAAAGTCTCGAAAACAAAAAAAATAAGTGTATAATAAAAAGCGCTGCAGAATTTAAAAACGTGCTTAAGAAAAAATTCCAAACTATATATTGTTTTTAATCAGCTTCATGCTACAATATATAGTATCAAGAAATGGTAAAGGGGAACTTTTAATGATTGCATTGTCAGGACCAATTGGCGCAGGTAAAACAACACTTACAGAAATTTTGTCACAGCATTTGGGAACAAAAGCTTATTATGAATCAGTCGATGATAATAAAATTTTGCCGCTTTTTTACAAGGATCCCAAACGGTATGCTTTTCTACTGCAAATTTACTTTTTAAATCGTCGTCTAGATGGTATTAAAGAGGCTTTTCAGACGAAGAACAGCGTGATGGATCGTTCTATTTATGAAGATTCACTCCTTTTTCACTTGAATGCTGACTTAGGTCGGGCGACAAAGACTGAAGTTAGTATCTACGATTCCTTATTGACAAATATGATGGAAGAGTTGCCTGAGACGCATTATCAAAAGAATCCAGATTTACTCATCGACATTAACATTTCGTTTGATACGATGCTAAAACGAATCAAAAAACGTGGTCGTTCTTATGAGCAAATTGATAACGATCCTAGTCTGTATGAATATTACCGCGATTTAAATGAACGTTATACAGATTGGTATAATAACTACAATGAAAGTCCAAAAATCCAAATTGATGGCGATCAGTACGATTTTGTTGAAGATCCACAAGCACGTCAAGAAGTGATCCAAATTATTGACGAAAAGATTGCTGAAATTTAGTTTTTTATTGGTTGTTTCTAAACCTGAATTCGGTTATCATTAAATTGAATATTGAAACGTTAGTCCATTTTAAGTAGGTTTTAAGCGAGATAGGTTAGTGGAAGCTATCAGCCGAAACTCCGGTGGGCACAAACGGGCGCATTAATAGCGCACGGCCACGGTCGTTAAGCCTTAAATGAAGGGTGCTGGCAACAGCAAACTTGGGTGGTACCGCGAAAAAAGACCTTTTCGTCCCAATTGATGGGAAGAAGAGGTCTTTTTTTGTGGTTTTCAGAATGATAGGGAGGAATTCAAATGCTAGATTTAAAAATGATTCGAACAGAAACCGATTTTGTGAAAGAACGTTTAGGAACGCGGGGAATCGATCCAAAAGAGATTGATAAACTGTTGGACGCTGACCAAAAGCGGCGCGATCTAATTGTCGAAAGCGAAACGCTTAAAAAAACGCGTAACGAAGTTTCAGATCAAATTTCGCTGTTGAAACGGCATAAGGAAGATGCAAATGATAAAATTGCGGAAATGCGGAAGGTTAGCGCTGAAATTAAAGCGTTAGATCAAAAGCTCCAGGTCATTACAGACCAAGTTCAGAATGCTGCGGCTCATTTGCCTAATATCCCTAACGAAGATGTACCGATCAGCTTAACAGAAGAAGGCAGTGTGGAACTACGCAAAGTTGGTAAACCACGCGAGTTCAAGTTTAAACCAAAAGCCCATTGGGAAATCGGTGAAGCATTAGGAATTCTTGATTTTGAACGGGCTGCTAAAGTTTCGGGAAGTCGGTTTGTTTATTATGTGGGTTTAGGTGCCAAGTTAGAACGGGCCGTCTATAATTTCTTTTTGGATGAAAATGACAAGGCCGGCTATACGGAAATGATTACACCGTATATGGTGAATGATGAGTCCATGTATGGTACTGGCCAATTTCCTAAGTTCAAAGAAACCCATGCCGGCTATGAAATTCAAGATAGTGATCTTACTTTGATTCCAACTGCAGAGGTTCCCTTAGTTAACTTTCATCGTGGCGAAATTCTGGATGAAGCTGAATTACCAATTAACGAAACAGCTTTGTCACCGGCATTTCGTTCTGAGGCGGGGAGTGCCGGCCGTGATACGCGGGGGCTGATTCGGATGCATCAGTTTAATAAAGTTGAAATGGTTAAGTTTACCAAACCTGAAGAGTCATGGAATGAATTAGAAAAACTGACTAATCAAGCCGAAGCCTTATTAAAGCTCCTTAAATTGCCTTACCATGTGATTACCCTGACAACCAGTGACATGAGTTTTACGGCAGCCATGACACATGATTTGGAAGTCTGGATTCCAGCGCAAGATCGGTATCGTGAAATTTCTAGTTGTTCAAATTGTACTGATTTTCAAGCGCGTCGTGCACAAATTAGGTACCGGGATGCACAGGGCAAGTTACAGTATGTGCATACGCTAAATGGTTCTGGTTTGGCAGTTGGCCGAACTGTGGCCGCAATCCTAGAGAATTATCAAAATGAAGATGGTTCAGTTACCGTCCCAGAAGTTTTGGTCCCTTACATGGGTGGTTTAACTAAGATTACTCGCCAGTAAACGGAATCGTTATCAGTTTAGATAGATATTTCAAAGACAACTACAAAAATTTATTGACAACTGCTGGGGGTCAATGATAATATTATGTAGTTGTCGTTTGATGGAGGATTAGCTCAGTTGGGAGAGCGTCTGCCTTACAAGCAGAGGGTCACAGGTTCGAGCCCTGTATCCTCCATTTGAGCCGTTAGCTCAGTTGGTAGAGCATCTGACTTTTAATCAGAGGGTCGGCAGTTCGAGGCTGCCACGGCTCATTTTACAAATAGCATTGCGGGCGTGGCGGAATTGGCAGACGCGCAAGATTTAGGTTCTTGTATCGAAAGATGTAAGGGTTCGAGTCCCTTCGCCCGCACTTCTAATTAATAATTATATTAATTAGCCGACTTAGCTCAGTTGGCAGAGCATCTGTCTTGTAAACAGGGGGTCGGAGGTTCGAATCCTCTAGTCGGCATTAGCAACTATGCGGAAGTAGTTCAGTGGTAGAACATCACCTTGCCATGGTGGGGGTCGCGGGTTCGAATCCCGTCTTCCGCTTTGTAGTTTTTCTACAAGCATTGCCGGGGTGGCGGAATTGGCAGACGCACAGGACTTAAAATCCTGCGGTCAGTGATGACCGTACCGGTTCGATCCCGGTCCTCGGCATTTTAATAAGCACCCATAGCGCAATTGGATAGAGTGTCTGACTACGAATCAGAAGGTTGTAGGTTCGACTCCTACTGGGTGCATTTATAGATCTAGCATTTACGAAGTGAAAGCTTTGTTTAACCGCGATGCCAACCAGTAATGACGGTTGGCATTTTAGTTAGCTTCATGAGGATCATAACGGGAAATAGCTCAGCTTGGTAGAGCACCTGGTTTGGGACCAGGGGGTCGCAGGTTCGAATCCTGTTTTCCCGATTAAGCAGCCGAACTTGAATCATCTTTTTTGGGTCCGCAACTTAATAAATGTTAGCGGGAAGTAGCTCAGCTTGGTAGAGCACCACGTTCGGGACGTGGGGGTCGCAGGTTCAAATCCTGTTTTCCCGACTTGCTTAAAGACTGTAACGTAATGTGATTATGTTACAGTCTTTTTTGTACTTTCAAACGAAAAGTAAACGGCAAAATTGTGAGTAGCCAGAAGCCTAAATGTTGCCAGTTAACGCATAAATTAGGTATGTTTTTGAGGAAATCGGGTGTAAAAAGCTTGGTGATGTTCTCCTAAATAAAAGAAAAGCGGGCAGGTATGTGTAACGTTCCTGGCAAAACAGGTAGGCCTGACCAATTAAATTAGCCAGTTTTAAAGCAAAAGAGAGTTTAGAGACAAAAAACTTTGCTTTTTATTGAGATTTTCGTATAATGAAAGTCAACATTAGTCAAAGATGCGAGGAAGGGTGTGCGAAATGCAAGGTCAGAACATTTCCGATATCATTGAAAAATATTTAAAGCAGATTTTGGCGGATTCAGAAGAGATTGAGATTCGCCGCTCAGAGATTGCTGATTTGTTTGATGTTGTGCCGTCACAGATCAACTATGTGATTAAGACACGTTTTACCATTCAAAACGGTTACGTTGTTGAAAGCAAACGTGGCGGTGGTGGCTATATTCGGATTGAAAAAGTCAAATTACTTGATGATTTGGATGTTTTGGATACACTTATACAAGTCATTGGAAGCTCAATCAATCAACGGGATGCCCTTTCAATTGTCAAAAGTCTGTATGAAGACGATGTCATTGAAAAACGAGAAGGAAATTTGATTTTAGCCGCAATTGATAAGAAAACGCTGGCCATTAACGACCGGGATGAAGAGGATCAATTGCGTGCCAGAATTTTAGTGGGAATTTTAAATCATTTAAGATACGAGAGTTAAATAGAAAGCAGGGTGTTTCGTATGGACAATTTATTTACACCAAGTGCCAAAAACGTACTCGCAATTTCGCAAGAACAAGCCAAACGATTTAAGCATCAAGCAGTTGGCACAGAGCACTTATTGTTGGCCCTAGCAATTGAAAAAAACGGTATTGCCTACAAAGTCTTCCAACAGTTTTCGGTTACGGAAACGGATATTGTCGAAGAAATCGAACGCTTTACCGGATATGGCACGCTGAAGAATGTTGGTGCTAATGATTACTTGCCTTATTCTCCGAAGGCAAAAGAAATTTTAGCCATTGCCGGTGATGAAGCTAAACGACTAGGAGCAGCAAAAATTGGCACCGAACACCTTTTGTTGGCTTTGTTAAGCGATGAAAATATTTTATCATCCCGGATTCTTATCAGTTTGGATATGGATATTAACCAAACACGTAAGGTCATTTTACGTAAATTAGGTGTGAGTGCTTCGGCACAGTTGCGACAAAGTCAGGCACAAAATAGTCGTGGCAGCAAGCCCAAGGGGACACCTACGCTTGATTCTGTGGCGCGAGATATGACCCAAATGGCTCGTGAAGGTCAGATTGATCCAGTGATTGGTCGGGAAAAAGAAGTCCGGCGGGTTATTCAAATTCTGAGTCGGCGGACTAAAAACAATCCCGTCTTAATTGGCGAACCCGGAGTTGGGAAAACGGCGATTGCTGAAGGCCTAGCACAACGAATTATTGATGGAAATGTGCCAAGTGATCTTGCTAATAAGCGCTTGATGATGCTCGATATGGGCTCATTAGTGGCTGGAACCAAGTATCGTGGTGAGTTCGAGGATCGTTTAAAGAAAGTCATTGATGAGATTCATGAAGACCAGCACATTGTTCTCTTTATTGATGAGTTACACACCCTGATTGGCGCAGGCGGAGCAGAAGGTGCGATTGATGCTTCCAATATTTTGAAGCCTGCCTTGGCGCGAGGCGAACTGCAAACTATTGGTGCGACGACACTTAATGAGTACCAAAAATACATTGAAACGGATGCAGCTTTGGAACGCCGCTTTGCCAAAGTTGAAGTGGATGAGCCCACGCCAAGTGAGTCGATCCAGATTCTGCGTGGCTTGCGAGGCAAATACGAAGAACATCATCATGTGGCAATTACAGATGACGCCATCAAACAGGCGGTGGAACTTTCCGATCGTTACATTAGTGACCGTTTCTTGCCCGACAAGGCAATTGATTTAATGGATGAGGCGGCAGCCAAAGTCCGGATCGACCAGATGGGGAAAACAACCAAAGAAACGTCTAAATCTAAACTACGACAGTTGGTCGATGAAAAAGAAGCAGCGATTGAAGCACAAGACTTTGAAAAAGCCCAAAAAATTCGGGTTAAAGAAGAGAAAATGCGTGCCAAGCTTGAAAAAGCCCAGGCCGCTAAAAGTGCAGATACCCAGCCGAAATATAAGTTACAAGAGACAGCTGAGGATGTTGCCCAGGTGGTTTCTGAATGGACTGGCGTACCACTGACCCAATTGCAAAAGACAGAAAGCGAACGTTTGGTTAACTTGGAAAGTATTTTGCATAAACGGGTTATTGGTCAAGATGAAGCTGTTTCTGCGGTTTCACGGGCTATTCGTCGAGCACGCAGTGGCCTGAAAGATCCAGGCCGTCCCATTGGTTCCTTTATGTTCCTTGGACCAACAGGAGTTGGAAAAACTGAACTGGCTAAGGCGTTAGCGGAGGCAATGTTTGGCTCTGAAGATAATATGATTCGTATTGATATGTCAGAGTACATGGAACGCTATAGTACTAGTCGGTTGATCGGATCGGCGCCTGGTTACGTGGGTTACGACGAAGGTGGACAATTAACGGAACGTGTTCGGCAAAAACCATATTCTGTTGTTCTTTTTGATGAGGTGGAAAAAGCCCATCCGGATGTCTTTAACATTTTGTTGCAAGTCTTGGATGATGGGTACTTAACCGATTCAAAGGGACGCAAGGTAGATTTTCGCAACACAATTTTAATCATGACTTCTAATCTCGGCGCAACTGCACTGCGGGATGAAAAATCCGTTGGGTTTGGTGCTAAAGCAGCCAGCGAGGATTATCAAGCCATGGCAGCTAAAATTCGCGAAATTCTTAAGCAGAGCTTCCGACCAGAATTCTTAAATCGAATTGATGAAACGATCATTTTCCATTCCTTAACAAGACCACAGCTTCATAAGATTGTTAAACTGATGGCACGTCAAATTCTGAAGCGCGTCGCGGATCAAGGGATGACGGTTAAGATTACGCCGGCAGCAATTGATGCAGTGGCAGAAGCTGGTTTTGATCCGGAGTATGGCGCACGCCCAATTCGCCGGGCATTTCAAACTAAAGTTGAAGATAAGCTGAGTGAATTGATGTTGTCTGGCGAGGCCAAAATTGGTGATAACATTACCGTTGGGGCACGTCAGGGGAAGATTCAAGTTGCGGTTAAGAATCCCAAAGTGAAGTCTGAACAACCGACAGGATAAAACTAAATAGGTGCAGGAAGAAACATTTGACAGACGTACGAAAAATGAGTATGATGTATTTTGTTTGTAACTGTGAATGAAATGAAGCGTCACGATCTATTGTCCGGGGCGTTTTTCATAAAAAAAGCAAAAGTAGCTATCGTATAAAAGAGCTATTTTTGGTTTTTTTTTGCCAAAAAACAGTTTGATTTAGCATTTGTAATCAAACTGTAACATTTGGTCATTTGCGGAAAATTTTAGAGAGGTGAATAACTTGGCAGGACATTTGGTAAAATACGGTAAACACCGAACCCGTAGAAGTTACGCACGGATTAAAGAAGTGCTGGAACTTCCTAACTTAATTGAGATTCAAAGTAATTCATACCAATGGTTCCTTGATGAAGGGTTAAAGGATATGTTCGATGACATTATGCCAATCGACGACTTTGCCGGCAATCTTTCCTTGGAATATGTGGATTATCAATTGCTTGAACCAAAGTATACGGTAGACGAAGCACGTGAACATGAGGCTAATTATTCGGCGCCATTGCACGTTACCTTACGTTTAACGAACCATGAGACTGGTGAAATTAAGTCTCAAGATGTTTTCTTTGGTGATTTTCCATTAATGACAGAACAAGGTACTTTCATTATTAATGGGGCAGAACGGGTTATTGTTTCCCAGTTAGTTCGTTCACCTGGTGTTTATTACACAAAGGAAGCCGATAAAAATGGACGCGACATTTGGGGTACAACGGTCATCCCTAATCGTGGTGCCTGGCTAGAATATGAAACTGATGCCAAGAATATTGCTTACGTGCGAATTGACCGAACACGTAAGATTCCAATGACTGAGTTGGTCCGTGCCCTTGGGTTTGGCTCTGATGAAGAAATTGTGGATATGTTAGGCCAGACCGATAGTCTGGATAACACTTTGGACAAAGACGTGCACAAAAATTCTGATGATTCCCGTGTCGAGGAATCTTTGAAGGATATTTATGAACGTTTGCGCCCAGGCGAACCTAAGACTGCTGACAGTTCACGTAGTTTGTTGACGGCACGATTCTTTGATCCTAAACGTTATGACATGGCGCCTGTTGGTCGTTATAAAGTGAATAAGAAGTTAAGCCTCAAGACCCGTTTATTAGGTCAAACTTTAGCTGAAACTTTAGCTGATCCTGATACTGGTGAAGTAATCGCACAAAAGGGCACCGTGGTTTCTAAAGATGTGATGAAAGACTTAGCCCCTTATTTGGACAACAAGGATTTCAAAGCAATCACTTATACGCCTTCTGATGAAGCCGTTGTGACAGAACCAATGACCGTGCAAGCCATCAAGATTGTGAACCCTAACGATCCTGAACGCGAGTTAACGATGATTGGGAATGATAATATTGATTTGAAACTCAAACATATTACTCCAGCTGATATTATCGCTTCAATTAACTATTTCTTCTTATTACAAGAAGGAATTGGGTCCACTGATGATATTGACCATTTGGGTAACCGTCGAATTCGCTCAGTGGGTGAATTGCTCCAAAACCAATTCCGTATTGGATTATCACGAATGGAACGTGTAGTTCGTGAACGAATGTCAATTCAGGATGCCGCTACGGTTACACCGCAACAGTTGATTAATATTCGTCCGGTTGTGGCCTCAATCAAAGAATTCTTTGGTTCTTCTCAGTTATCCCAGTTCATGGACCAGACAAACCCGCTTGGTGAACTGACACACAAGCGTCGTTTATCTGCCTTAGGACCTGGTGGTTTGACACGTGACCGTGCCGGATATGAAGTGCGTGATGTGCACTATACGCATTATGGCCGGATGTGTCCGATTGAAACGCCTGAAGGACCAAATATCGGGTTGATTAACAGTTTGGCTAGTTACGCTAAAATTAACAAGTATGGTTTTATTGAAACCCCTTATCGTCGTGTTTCTTGGACAACCCATAAGGTTACCGATAAGATCGATTACTTGACGGCTGACGAAGAAGACCAATATGTCATTGCTCAGGCAAACTCACCATTAAATGATGATGGCTCCTTTGTGGATGATGTGGTTATGGCTCGTCATGAAAGTGACAACATTGAAACTAACATTACCAACGTCGATTACATGGACGTTTCACCAAAACAAGTAGTTGCAGTCGCAACAGCATGTATTCCTTTCTTGGAAAATGATGATTCTAACCGTGCGTTGATGGGAGCTAACATGCAGCGTCAGGCTGTACCTTTGCTTGATCCACATGCACCGCTTGTCGGAACTGGGATCGAATATAAGGCTGCGCATGACTCTGGTGTGGCATTGATTTGTAAACATGAAGGAACTGTGGAATACGTTGATGCACGTGAAATTCGTGTTCGTCGTGATGATGGGGCCTTAGATACTTACAAACTGATGAAATTCCGTCGTTCTAACGGTGGTAAGAACTATAACCAACGTCCAATCGTCAAAGTCAACGACCATGTTGATAACGATGAAGTCTTAGCTGACGGTCCTTCAATGGAGGGCGGCGAGTTGGCATTGGGGCAAAACCCATTAGTAGCCTTCATGACTTGGCAAGGTTATAACTTCGAAGATGCGATTGCGATTAATGAACGTTTGGTTCGTGATGATGTGTACACTTCAATTCATATTGAAGAATACGAATCGGAAGCACGAGATACCAAACTTGGACCTGAAGAAATGACCCGCGAAATTCCTAACGTTGGTGAAGATGCTTTGAAAGATCTTGACGAAGACGGAATTGTGCGTGTCGGTGCGGAAGTTGAAGACGGCGATATCTTAGTTGGTAAGGTTACACCAAAGGGAGTGACTGAGTTATCAGCTGAAGAACGTCTATTACACGCTATCTTTGGTGAAAAAGCACGCGAAGTTCGTGATACTTCGTTACGTGTTCCTCATGGTGGTGGCGGTATTATCCAGGATGTGAAGATCTTCACACGTGAAAACGGTGACGAACTTTCACCTGGTGTCAATATGATGGTCCGTGTTTATATTGCCCAAAAACGAAAACTGCAAGTTGGTGACAAGATGGCCGGTCGTCATGGGAATAAAGGGACCGTTTCGGTGGTTATTCCTGAAGAAGACATGCCATACATGCCAGATGGTACGCCAATCGACATCATGTTGAGTCCTATGGGTGTCCCTTCACGTATGAATATTGGTCAAGTTTTAGAATTACATCTTGGGATGGCAGCACGTAACTTAGGTATTCATGTTGCAACACCAGTTTTTGATGGTGCGCGTGATAAAGATATTTGGGATGCTGTTCACGAAGCTGGGATGCAGTCTGATGCGAAGACAGTTTTGTATGATGGTCGTACTGGTGAGCCATTTGAACAACGGATTGCCGTTGGTGTCATGCACTACATGAAATTAGCGCACATGGTTGATGACAAGATTCATGCACGTTCAATCGGACCTTACTCCTTAGTTACACAACAACCACTGGGTGGTAAAGCTCAGTTTGGTGGTCAGCGTTTCGGTGAAATGGAAGTTTGGGCACTCGAAGCTTATGGGGCTGCTTATACCCTACAAGAAATTTTGACTTACAAGTCAGATGATGTTGTGGGTCGAGTTAAGACTTATGAAGCAATTGTTAAGGGTGATCCAATTCCTCGTCCAGGAGTTCCAGAATCTTTCCGTGTGCTTGTTAAAGAACTGCAAGCCTTGGGACTAGATATGAAGGTCTTGGATGATGACAAAAACGAGATTGAATTGCGAGACATGGACGATGACGATGATGATGTCGTAAACGTTGATGCACTCAGCAAGTATGCCGAAGAACAAAAGGACAAGTCAAAGGAAGAAACCACAACTTCTAATGAGACTTCTTCTGTAAGTGAAACAAAGGCTGAAACAGAAAATAACCAAAAATAATTGAAACTAAGTCAATAAAATCAAATTAAGAAGGAGGTCGATCCTTTGATCGATGTCAATAAGTTTGAAAGCATGCAAATTGGACTCGCTTCCCCTGACAAGATCAGAAGTTGGTCATATGGTGAAGTTAAAAAGCCGGAAACGATTAACTACCGGACATTAAAACCCGAAAAAGACGGACTGTTTGATGAACGGATTTTCGGACCAACTAAAGATTATGAATGTGCTTGTGGTAAGTATAAGCGGATTCGTTATAAGGGAATTGTTTGTGACCGATGTGGTGTAGAAGTCACAAAGTCAAAAGTTCGTCGTGAACGGATGGGTCACATTGAATTAGCTGCTCCTGTTACACACATTTGGTACTTCAAGGGTATCCCAAGTCGGATGGGCTTAGTTTTGGATATGAGTCCCCGCGCACTCGAAGAGATCATTTACTTTGCTTCTTATGTTGTGATTGATCCTGGTAAGACACCGCTTGAAAAGAAACAGCTACTCACGGAACGCGAGTATCGTGAAAAGTTAGACGAATATGGAAATACCTTTAACGCCAAGATCGGTGGCGAAGCGATCAAAGAATTGCTTCAAGATGTTGATCTTGAAAAAGAAGCTAAAACTTTAAAAGAAGAATTAAAGGATGCTTCTGGTCAAAAGCGGACGCGTGCCGTTCGTCGTTTAGATATTATTGAAGCGTTTGTCAAATCTGGCAACGAACCTGATTGGATGGTTATGGATGCAATTCCGGTTATTCCACCAGATTTACGGCCAATGGTGCAATTAGATGGTGGCCGATTTGCCACATCCGATTTGAATGATTTATACCGACGGGTAATTAATCGTAATAACCGTTTGAAACGATTATTAGATTTGAATGCTCCTGGTATCATTGTTCAAAATGAAAAACGGATGTTACAAGAAGCCGTTGATGCTTTGATTGATAATGGTCGTCGTGGCCGTCCGGTTGCGGGTCCAGGAAATCGTCCATTGAAATCTCTTTCTCACATGTTGAAAGGGAAACAAGGCCGTTTCCGTCAAAACTTACTTGGAAAACGTGTTGATTATTCTGGCCGTTCCGTTATTGATGTGGGTCCATCTTTGAAGATGAACCAAATGGGATTACCAGTCCCAATGGCTTTGGAATTATTCAAACCTTTCATTATGAAGGAATTGGTGGCACGTGGCTTAGCTTCAAATATTAAGAACGCCAAACGTAAGATCGACCGTAAAGATGATGACGTTTATGATGTCTTAGAGGATGTTATCAAGGAACATCCCGTTCTTTTAAACCGGGCACCTACTTTGCATAGATTAGGAATTCAAGCTTTTGAACCTGTTTTGGTTAGTGGGAAAGCTATGCGTTTGCATCCCCTGGTTTGTGAAGCTTACAATGCCGATTTTGATGGTGATCAAATGGCGATTCATTTACCACTTTCAGATGAAGCACAAGCCGAAGCACGGCTATTGATGTTAGCAGCGCATCATATTTTGGCTCCTGCTAATGGGAAACCAGTTGTAACACCTTCCCAAGATATGGTTATCGGTAACTACTGGTTAACCATGGAACGTGCAGACAGTGTCGGCGAAGGGATGATTTTCAAAGACCTGGATGAAATTCGCTTGGCAATGCAAAATGGTTATGTTTCCGAACATACACGCATCGGAATTCAAGTAAGTTCCATGCCTGAAAAACCATTTACAACTGAGCAGCGGAAACGTATTTTAGTGACAACTGCCGGAAAAGCGATCTTTAACGATATCCTCCCTAAGGGGCTCATTTATCTAAACGAACCAACTAACGAAAACTTAGTTGAGGGCACCCCAGATAAATATTTCTTGGCACCGGGTGAAGATATCAAAGCCTTCATTAAGGCGCAACCATTGATTCCACCATTCAAGAAAGGCTTCTTGAGTGATATCATTGCTCAAGTTTATAAGCAGTATAAAGTTACCCAAACTTCGCTCCTCTTGGATCGGATGAAAGATTTAGGGTATGACGTTTCTACTAAATCTGGTTTAACGGTCGGAATTGCTGATATTACCGATTTGAAGGAAAAACCAGAGATTGTGGCTGCTGCACATAAACAGGTAGCAACTGTTACTAAACAATTCCGTCGTGGTTTAATCACGGATGACGAACGCTATGAACGGGTTGTGGGAATCTGGAACGATGCTAAAGATAACATTCAGCAAAAATTGATGGAGAGTTTTGATCCGCAAAACCCAATCTACATGATGAGTGATTCTGGAGCTCGTGGTAATATTTCTAACTTTACGCAGTTGGCCGGGATGCGTGGCTTGATGGCCGCACCTAATGGTAAAATCATGGAATTGCCTATTCTGTCAAACTTCCGTGAAGGACTCTCTGTGTTGGAAATGTTCATTTCCACTCATGGTGCTCGTAAGGGAATGACTGATACGGCGTTGAAGACGGCTAACTCAGGTTACTTAACCCGTCGTTTAGTTGATGTGGCCCAGGATGTTATCGTCCGTGAAAAAGATTGTGGAACTGATCGTGGGTTGATTATTTCAGCCATCGTTGAAGGAAACGAAGTGATCGAATCCTTGTACGATCGTGTCTTAGGACGTTACACACAGAAATCTGTTTATAATCCTGAAACTGGCGAAAAAATCGTTGGTAAGAATGAAATGATCGACGAAACAATTGCGCAAAAGATCGTTGATGCTGGCGTCGAAACTGTCACAATCCGTTCTGCATTCACATGTAACACACGTCATGGTGTTTGTGAACGTTGTTACGGCCGTAACATGGCAACTGGTGACCGTGTTGAAGTTGGTGAAGCAGTGGGTACCGTTGCGGCTCAATCAATCGGTGAACCAGGTACGCAGTTAACAATGCGTAACTTCCATACTGGTGGTGTTGCGGGTAACGAAGATATCACACAAGGACTTCCTCGTATTCAGGAAATTGTCGAAGCACGTAACCCTAAAGGTCGTGCTGAAATTACTGAAGTTACAGGTACAGTTGAAACGGTTGAGGAAAATCCTGCGGAACGGACTAAAGAAGTCACCATCAAGGGTGAAACAGATACCAGAACCTATACCTTGCCAATTACGGCACGGATGAAGGTGGCTGAAGGTGATTTCATTCATCGTGGTTCAGCTTTGAATGATGGTTCAATTGATCCAAAGGAATTGTTGAAGGTTCGTGATGTCCTTTCGACAGAGAATTATCTTTTACGTGAAATTCAGCGTGTTTATCGTATGCAAGGTGTAGAAATCTTGGATAAGCACATTGAGATCATGGTTCGTCAAATGTTGCGGAAGATTCGGGTTATGGATCCCGGCGATACTGACTTATTGCCAGGGACACTGTTAGATATTAACGACTTTAAGGATGCTAACTACAAGACCTTAATTGCCGGTGGTATTCCAGCAACTGCCCGCCCAGTTCTCTTGGGAATCACAAAGGCGGCTCTGGAAACAAACAGTTTCTTGTCAGCTGCTTCCTTCCAGGAAACAACACGAGTCTTAACCGATGCTGCTATTCGTGGCAAGAACGATCCACTTGTTGGTTTGAAGGAAAATGTTATTATTGGTAAGATTATCCCTGCAGGAACAGGGATGCCTGATTACCGTAAGATCATTCCTAAAACAGTCGGTGGCAAAGTTGCAGAACCACAATCGTTAAGCGATGTTGAAAAAGAAATGGATACCGAAACAACTAAGTAAAGGTAACCATGGGTTAAACTAAAAACAGTGAATTTGATTTTTCAAATTCACTGTTTTTTGTTATGCCCAATAAAATTAAGGTTAAGTCTGAAACAATACTTCCGTGAACGGTGTAGTTGCTTTTAATTTGCATGAATCCCATTTTAGATAACCACATATAAATAAGCGAAAGTTAAATAAGGGATAAAGGGAATCTTTTGTTTCGGTGGAATGTGAAAAATAAGGGTGAAAAGTAAGCAAATAAGTGAAGCAAGACATACAATTAACGTTGTTGCTTCTAATCCACACAATATGATAAAAATGAGCAGCAAATCGTAGTCGGCCTCGCCAAACCCAGCGTAAAATTGAGAAAATTGCAAAGGTGTGAATAAGCTGATTAAAGTGCCCACAAAGATTCCCCAATTCATGAGCGTATTGTTTGTCATTACCGCAACGAGGGCTAAGATCGCGATCAAATAGCCATTAACCCACAATCGATTCAGGTCGCAGAGACTGAGATAAACTAGTAGGGTCATACAAAAGAGGTCAGTTAGTAGTGACCAGCTGGGCGCCTGGTTGCCACTCACCGTTAAAAAAAGCACACCCAATAGCAGTTCGGTTAAACAAGAAGTAGGTTCAAAGCGTTGATGACAGTGGCGACAACGGCCGTTTAAAAAACAATAACTGACAATGGGGAATAGCTCTGTGACTGAAAGAACATGATGGCATGTGCTACAATGGGATCGCGGTCTGATGATCGACTGGTGGCAGACAGTCCGATCGGCGCACAGACAGATGAATGAGCCTAAAATGGTACCGAAACTAAAAAAATAAATCTGAGTTAGCATAAAAACTCCTTTCTATATTTTAAATACTAAATTTAATGTCGATTTTTTTATGAAAATTCATGAAAGGTTTACGATGACAAAACGCGATAAAATGCGGATGTTTTGCAAAAATAGCAGCGATTAATGATTGACAAGGGGTGCCGATGATGATAACCTAAAAAAGGTGCTTTTTGTGGACAGGTTCTGTAATAAACAGACATGCTGACTGGAAACGGTGGCACAAAGCCATGTCAAGGCGATTTTTTTATAATTAAAAAAGAACCACCTGGATGTGTGTACTTAAATAATTAAGATTTTTTATTTGGAAGGGGAAACAATTAAATGCCTACAATCAACCAATTGGTTCGTAAGGGTCGTCATTCGCAGAGTTCGAAATCAAAAGCTCCTGCTTTGAACTATGGTTACAACAGTATGAAGAAACAAGCTGTTGCAAACCCAGCACCACAAAAACGCGGTGTTGCAACTCGTGTCGGAACAATGACACCTAAAAAACCTAACTCAGCTTTACGTAAATATGCACGTGTGCGTCTTTCTAACTTGATCGAAGTGACAGCATACATCCCAGGAATTGGTCATAACCTTCAGGAACATAGTGTTGTGCTTATTCGTGGCGGTCGTGTAAAGGATTTACCTGGTGTACGTTATCACGTTATCCGTGGTGCACTTGATACAGCTGGTGTTACAGATCGTAAACAAAGCCGTTCTAAATACGGTACAAAGAAACCTAAGAAGTAAGGAGGTTATTTAAATGCCAAGAAAAGGTCCTGCAGCAAAACGTGAAGTATTACCTGATCCAATTTATAATTCAAAGTTAGTAACGCGTTTAATTAACCATTTAATGTTAGATGGTAAACGTGGTACAGCTTCAAAAATTCTCTATAACGCCTTTGATATGATCAAAGCTGAAACTGGTAATGAACCAACAGAAGTCTTTGAAGAAGCAATGAAGAATGTTATGCCAGTTCTTGAAGTTAAAGCCCGTCGTGTTGGTGGTTCTAACTACCAAGTTCCAATTGAAGTTCGTCCTGATCGTCGAACAACATTGGGTCTTCGTTGGATTGTGAACTATTCACGTCTTCGTGGCGAACACACAATGACAGAGCGTCTTGCCCGTGAAATCATGGACGCTGCTAATAATACAGGTGCTTCAGTTAAAAAGCGTGAAGATACTCATAGAATGGCTGAAGCCAACCGAGCATTTGCTCATTATCGTTGGTAATGTTCCGCTTGTTGCTTAGCCCATTAAGCATGGGGGAAGCAATAATGAATGGCTATTATATGCAGTCCATATAGTAGTCATTTTTTCTAATTTTGACTCTTTGACCATTAATTTGAAGGGAGAAACATTTTTTAATATGGCTAACAAAAGAGAATTTCCACTTGAAAAGACTCGTAATATCGGGATCATGGCTCATATCGATGCTGGTAAAACGACGACTACTGAGCGGATTTTGTATTACACTGGTAAAATTCACAAAATTGGTGAAACCCATGATGGTGCTTCACAAATGGACTGGATGGAACAAGAACAGGAACGTGGGATTACAATCACTTCAGCTGCAACTACAGCTGCTTGGAAAGACCACCGTATCAACATCATTGATACCCCAGGACACGTGGACTTCACTGTTGAAGTTGAACGTTCCTTACGTGTGTTAGATGGCGCGGTTGCCGTTCTTGATGCACAGGCCGGCGTAGAACCACAAACTGAAACTGTTTGGCGACAAGCTTCAGACTACAGTGTTCCACGGATCGTCTTTGCAAATAAGATGGATAAAATTGGTGCTGACTTTGATTTTTCTGTTCAAACTATCAAAGATCGTCTTCAGGCTAATGCTTTACCTATCCAAATGCCAATTGGTGCCGAAGACGATTTCGAAGGGGTTATTGACCTTGTCGAAATGAAGGCTGACCTTTATGATGAAGACCAGTTAGGAACAGAATGGGACACAGTTGATGTTCCAGATGAATACAAAGAAGAAGCTGAAAAACGGCGAACAGAAATGATCGAACAATTGGCTGATATCGATGATGACATCATGGAAAAATACCTTGGTGGCGAAGAAATCAGTAAAGAAGAAATCAAGGCTGCAATCCGTAAAGGAACTTTGAACCTTGAATTGTTCCCAGTTTTAGCTGGTTCAGCTTTCAAAAATAAGGGTGTTCAGATGATGTTAGATGCTGTTGTTGATTACTTACCATCTCCATTAGATGTTAAGCCATACAACGCAACTAACCCTGAAACAGACGAAGCAGTTGAATTAACCGCTGGTGACGACAAGCCATTTGCGGCTTTGGCATTCAAGGTTGCTACTGATCCATTCGTTGGTCGTTTGACTTATATCCGTGTTTATACAGGAACTTTGGAATCTGGTTCTTACGTATTGAACGCCACAAAAGACAAACGTGAACGTGTTGGTCGTTTACTACAAATGCATTCAAATCACCGTCAAGAAATTCCTGAAGTATTTTCTGGTGATATTGCAGCTGCCATTGGTTTGAAGAACACAACAACCGGTGATTCTTTAACTGATCCAGATCATCCATTACATTTGGAATCCATGGAATTCCCTGATCCTGTTATCCAAGTTGCCGTAGAACCAAAATCTAAGGCTGACCAGGATAAGATGGATGTTGCTTTACAAAAGCTTGCTGAAGAAGATCCGACATTCAAGGCTGAAACAAACCCTGAAACTGGGGAAACTTTGATCGCTGGTATGGGTGAGTTGCATTTGGACATCATCATTGATCGTATGAAACGTGAATTTAACGTTGAAGCGACAGTTGGTGCTCCTCAAGTTGCTTACCGTGAAGCCTTTACCAAACAAGCTTCTGCACAAGGTAAGTTTGTTCGTCAGTCTGGTGGTAAAGGTCAATATGGTGATGTTTGGATTGAATTCACACCTAATGAAGAAGGTAAAGGATTCGAATTCGAAGACGCTATTGTTGGTGGGGTTGTTCCTCGTGAATTTATCCCAGCTGTTGAACAAGGTTTACGTGAAGCTTTGAATAATGGTGTCCTTGCAGGTTACCCATTAGTTGACTTGAAAGCTAAGTTATACGATGGTAGTTATCATGAAGTCGATTCTAGTGAAGCAGCATTCAAAGTTGCTGCCTCAATCTCACTTCACAATGCTGCTAAGAAAGCAGAACCTGTTATTTTGGAACCCGTTATGAAGGTTGAAGTTCGTGTACCAGAAGAGTACATGGGTGACATCATGGGCCAAATTACAGCTCGTCGTGGACGTGTTGAAGGAATGGAAGCTATCTCAGGGGCTGAAGAAATTCATGCCTTTGTCCCACTTTCAGAAATGTTTGGTTATGCCACAACCTTACGTTCTGCTTCACAGGGTCGTGGAACATTTACAATGACATTTGATCATTACGAAGCTGTTCCTAAGTCAATTCAAGAAGACATCATTAAGAAAAATGGTGGAGCTTCAAACAAGGACTAAGATCTTAACGGCTTAAAAAAGAAAAATCGGGTCTCTGTCAAATTGTATTGGTGGAGATTTTTGAAAAGCATGTTCACTTCGGTGAATGTGCTTTTTTTGTTTACGCATAAATTAAACTGATACGAATGAAAAAGTTATGAATATTTTGAAAACCAAAACAGCTACGCTTTAACACCTTAATTTTACGATTTAGTCCTTCAATAGGACCGTTGGAATACGGATAACGACAACTATTGAGAACAGCAGGACCATTCTTTATTAAAGTTGAGATAGTAATATCCATTTGGTTGCCAGCCGCCTTGTAGTTGGCAATCAAGGTTTTAAATCCAACCGCATCTTTTTGTTGAATGGCTGTTAGAATTCCTTGATAGGTTTGATACACAGTTTTAAATTCTGGAAATTCATCTAAGGCTAGGTCAATGGCGTTCTGTTGGGTCATGTATTCGTTGATACCGTGTAAATAGATAAGTTTAGTATCATTGACCTTTTCTTCTGCCAAATGGAACAAACGCCATTGAGATTTTAGAATGCGATAAACTCGGGAATGCTTATCTTGAAAAGTATGGATCACACGTGTACGTTCGTTATCCAGTGCCCGACCGGCAAGTTGAATAATGTGGAAACGGTCAATGATGGTTATTGCCTTAGGAAATAACCGATGAATAAAGCCAGCATACTCAGCATTCATATCAACGGTGATTGTTTGAACTTTCATACGTTCTTGAACTGAATAGCGAGCTTCAAAGTAATCAATGATATCCTTACTAAGGCGATCCTTAAGAATCACAATGCGGCGATGACTAACGGCATCGCAACAGTTAAAGGACATTAGATGATTACAGGAACGGAATTCATCAAAACAAAGATTTTGGGGGAGTGTTTTAACACGATAAGCTAAGTGAATATTCGCATTTAAAATGCGTTGAACACTACTTGGTGAAATCCCACAAATCTTAGCGATTTCTTTACTGGTCAGCATATCCCGAGCCAGAACAATTACTTGATGTTTCACATTATGCGTAAAAGTTTCATTACGTTTAACGAGGTTAGTTTGAGCACCACAGGTTTTTAAACACCGTTTACATTGATATCTTTGTCGTTTTAGCTGCATCTCATAACGTCCACCTGATAAGGTTCCCAATCTTAGATGGCCAATGTGAGTTCCATTTTTGATTAGAGATTTATGGCCACAATGAGGACATTTTAAAAGTTGATAGGAAAGGATAGCGTGAACGACATGAACGTGTTGCCCATTGGGATAATGTTCCTTAGTAATCTCAGTTACAGTTAAATTAGGGTCTGTTATTTCGAATAGGCTTAGGATAGAATTAGTTAGGGACATTTGTTTTTCCTCTTTTCGATTTTATTAGGCGATTAAATCGTAACACAAAGAGGGCAAATGTCCTTTTTTTTTTCAAAATAAAAACTGGTATCAGTTATTCACCAATACCAGAAAGTGTAGACCCGAAAAATCGCAAGTTACAGTTTTGACTGTAATTTGCGATTTTTTTGTTTTTTAAACAAAATTTAGAAGCTAAAAGCCATGAAAAATTAAATGGTCTCATAAAGGCGGCAGAAAATCGATTTTTAGATTAATTTAAAACTTAGTCAATGGGAATTTTTTTTCTTTTTCGTGCTGTTGTTTAAATTATTTTGGCACCCAGTGTGTTTTTAAAGTGGGTAAGTGCCCATTGGTGACCAACGGGATCAAAACTAGCTACGGCATCTTTGGGCACAGTTAATTGATAATCAAGATTGTACGCGGAAACGGCGGTGTGGAGTACGCAAATATCGGTGCAGACACCGGTGAGGGTCAAGCTATCAATTTTTCGTGAGCGGAGATAATTATCTAGATTCGTATTGGCAAAAGCACTATACCGATTTTTGCTATAAGCGTAAACCTGATCACTTTTGGCATGCGCCTCAAACCAAGTTTGCACTTGATCGTAAAAATGTCGTCCCCACGTGTTTTCCAAATTGTGCGGCGGAAATAACTTTGTCTCGGGGTGAAAAGGATCATTCTTATGATGTAGATCAGTAGGAAAGATAACATAATCGCCGTTTTTATAAAATTGATTCATGAGCGCCAATATTTGAGCTTGAATTGCCTGACCAGACTTGCCTGTGGTTAAAGCGCCCTCGTCGGCGACAAAATCATTTGTATAATCAATAATAAGTAGGGCCTTTTTTTGAGTCAAAATAAAAACCTCCATTCTTTGATAACAGAATTATGCACCATAAATCGGTTTCAATTGTTACAAAAGTGTTACAATTACAAAAACTAAAAAGAATTGGCTTCAAGCCCTTGTAAAGCCCCGTCATATCTAGTAATATAGACAAGTACTTGAATTTTAACGGGTGAAATATGCCCATTAAGTCAAGTAAAACAAGGAGCTTTGATGTGGAAGGTTGCGACACACCCGGCCGCTTTGCCACGACGGTGTGGCGGTAATTTCCACGGAGCAAGTCTCATTTTTAAAATAGACGAAGGAGGGAACACAATGGCAAAACAAAAAATTCGTATCCGTTTAAAGGCTTACGAACATCGCATTTTAGATCAATCCGCAGACAAGATTGTCGAAACGGCAAAGAGAACTGGTGCCACAATTTCTGGTCCAATTCCACTACCTACAGAACGTACAATCTATACGGTTTTAAGCTCACCACATAAGTTTAAGAAAGCTCGTGAGCAATTCGAAATGCGCACACACAAGCGTTTGATCGATATCGTTAACCCAACGCCAAAGACAGTTGACTCATTGATGAAGTTAGATCTGCCAAGTGGTGTTGATATTGAAATTAAGCTTTAATTTTTAGAATTACAATAATATTGGAGGTGTACTCATGACCACAAAAGGAATCTTAGGAAAAAAGGTTGGTATGACCCAAGTCTTTACAGATAACGGGGAATTAGTTCCTGTTACCGTTGTTGATACAACACCAAACGTTGTATTACAAGTTAAAACCGTTGAAAGTGATGGTTATAACGCAGTGCAATTAGGGTTCGATGACAAACGTAAAGTATTGAGCAACAAACCTGAACAAGGTCATGTAGCAAAAGCAAATACAAATCCTAAGCGCTTCATTCATGAAATCAGAGATGTTGAGCTGGGAGAATTAAAAGTCGGTGACGAAGTCAAGGCTGACTTATTCGCAGCAGGCGATATCGTTGATGTCACAGGTACTTCTAAGGGACATGGTTTCCAAGGAAATATCAAGAAGGATGGACAACATCGTGGTCCGATGGCACACGGTTCTCGTTATCATCGTCGTCCTGGTTCACTCGGTGCAATTATTAACCGTGTGTTCCCTGGCAAGAAATTACCAGGTCGGATGGGGAATAATACACGAACAGTTCAAAACTTAGAAATTATCAAGGCAGACACAGAAAACAACGTTTTATTGATCAAAGGTAACGTCCCTGGATCAAAGAATTCATTCTTGGTTGTTAAGAATGCCGTTAAACCACATAAAAAGTAGAAAGGAGGACTAAATTAAATGACAAGCGTATCTTTATATAAACAAGATGGTACGAAGAATGGCGACGTTGAATTAAACGCTGACGTTTTTGGTATCACACCAAACGATAATGTTGTTTTTGAAGCTGTTGTGATGCAACGCGCATCGATGCGTCAAGGTACTCACGCAGTCAAAAACAGAAGTGCAGTTCGTGGTGGTGGTAAGAAGCCATGGCGTCAAAAGGGTACAGGTCGTGCACGTCAAGGTTCTATCCGTTCACCACAATGGCGTGGCGGTGGTGTCGTATTTGGCCCCACACCACGTTCATACGCATACAAGTTGCCAAAGAAAATGCGTCGTTTAGCATTGAAGTCTGTACTTTCTCAAAAAGTATTGGATGATAGTTTGGTAGTTGTCGATGGTTATAGCTTTGATCAACCAAAGACTAAGGCCTTCGCACAATCACTTGACAGCCTAAAAGTTACAACGAAAGCATTATTAGTCCTTGAAGATGATAACGAAGCAGCTGCACGTGCAGCACGTAACCTTAAAAACGTAAAAATCGTTTCACCAGCTGGTGTAAATGTTTTGGACGTTGTTAATAGTGACAAACTTGTTATCACTCAAAAGGCTCTTTCTCAAGTAGAGGAGGCTCTCGCATAATGGAATCACGTGATGTAATTTTACGTCCAGTTGTCACTGAAGCTTCAATGGCAGAAATGGACGACAAACGCTACACATTTGATGTTGATACTCGTGCAACTAAAACAGAAGTCAAAAAGGCTATTGAAGATATCTTCGATGTTAAGGTTGTCAAAGTGAACATCATGAATGTCAAAGGTAAATTAAAACGTCAGGGACGCTACTCTGGTTACACAAAGAAACGTCGTAAGGCAATTGTTACATTGTCATCTGACTCAAAAGAAATCAAGTTATTCAACGAAGAATAACCAAAAAAATTATAGGAGGAAAAACACGTGGGGATTAAGAAATATAAACCAACGACAAATGCTCGTCGTGGCATGACACAGCTTGATTATAGCGAAATCACCAAGACGACTCCTGAAAAATCGTTACTTGAATCTCAAAGCCACACAGCAGGGCGTAACAACTCTGGTCGAATGACAGTTCGTCATCGTGGCGGTGGTAATAAGCGTCAATATCGAATCATTGATTTCAAACGAATCAAAGACGATGTTCCAGCTACTGTTAAAGCAATTGAATATGATCCTAACCGAACAGCTAACATTGCATTGCTTGTTTATGCTGACGGTGTGAAGTCATATATCATTGCACCAAAAGGACTTAAGGTTGGCGATAAGGTTCAATCAGGTTCCGAAGCAGATATCAAGGTTGGTAACGCATTACCATTGAAGGACATTCCAGTTGGTACAGTTATTCATAACATCGAATTGAAGCCTGGCAAGGGTGGCCAATTAGCGCGTTCTGCAGGTGCTTCTGCACAATTGCTTGGTAAGGAAGGCAAATACGTACTTGTTCGTTTAGCTTCATCAGAAGTTCGAATGATCTTATCTGCCGGGCGTGCCACAATTGGTTCTGTAGGTAATGAAGAACACGAATTAATCAATATTGGTAAAGCGGGACGAACACGTTACGCTGGCCAACGTCCACATGTTCGTGGTTCTGTAATGAACCCTAACGATCATCCACATGGTGGTGGTGAAGGTAAAGCTCCAGTTGGTCGTCCATCGCCTCTTTCACCTTGGGGTAAGAAGACCATTGGTAAGAAAACACGTAACAAACGGAATAAATCTAATAAATTTATCGTTCGTGGTCGTAAGCGCGGTCGCTTAGGTAATATTTAGTCGAAAATTTCCCTAAAGGAGGTTTCATAATGGGTCGTAGTTTGAAAAAAGGACCATTTGCAGACGAACATCTTTTAAAGAAGATTGATGCTCAAAAAGATCAAGAAAAGAAATCTGTAATCAAAACATGGTCACGTCGTTCCACAATTTTCCCAAGTTTCATCGGTTATACAATCGCTGTTTATGATGGTAGAAAACATGTCCCAGTTTACATTCAAGATGACATGGTTGGCCATAAGCTTGGTGAGTTTGTTCCGACACGAACATTCCATGGTCATGGAAATGACGATAAGAAAACAGCTGCTAAATAAGGAGGATGAATCATGGCTGAACAAGTAACATCTGCACATGCAACTGCAAAAACTGTTCGCATTGCCGCTCGTAAGGTTCGTTTAGTAGTTGATCTTATTAGAGGAAAAAGCGTCGCAGAAGCAATTGCAACTCTGAAGTTTACACCAAGAGGTGCATCACCAGTTGTCGAAAAAGTTTTAATGTCTGCTGTAGCTAATGCTGAAAACAACTTTGACTTAGATCGTGAAGATTTGGTCGTAAGTGAAGCTTATGTCAATGAAGGACCAACTTTGAAACGGTTCCGTCCTCGGGCAAAAGGTTCTGCTTCACCAATCAACAAGCGTACAAGTCACATTACAGTAGTCGTATCTGAAAAATAGGAGGGAACACGCGTGGGTCAAAAAGTAAATCCAAATGGATTTCGTGTTGGTATCATCCGTGACTGGGAAGCAAAATGGTATGCTGAAAAAGATTTTGCTAACTATTTACGTGAAGATTTACAAATTCGTAAATTCATCTCAACTAAGCTTGCCGACGCATCTGTTTCCAATGTTGAAATCGAACGTGCTGCAAATCGCGTGAACATTTCAATCCATACTGCTAAACCAGGTATGGTCATTGGAAAAGGCGGATCCGAAGTAGAAAGCTTACGTAAACAATTAAATGGACTAACAGGTAAACGAGTTCATATTAATATTATTGAAATTAAGAAACCTGATTTAGATGCTAAATTAGTGGGCGAAAACATTGCTGCTCAATTGGAAGGCCGTGTGGCATTCCGTCGTGCAATGAAACAAGCTATGCAACGTACAATGCGTGCAGGTGCTAAGGGTATCAAGACACAGGTTGCTGGTCGTTTGAACGGTGCAGATATGTCCCGTGTTGAACATTATTCTGAAGGAACAGTTCCATTGCATACATTACGTGCTGATGTAGATTACGCTTGGGTAGAAGCAAGTACTACATACGGTCGTTTGGGTGTTAAAACTTGGATCTACCGTGGAGAAGTCTTGCCAGAAGCTAAGGGTTCCAAAGGAAATTCTAAAGAACAAGGAGGGAAATAATCATGCTAGTACCAAAACGAGTTAAGTTCCGTCGTGTGCATCGTGGTAAAATGCGTGGTGCCGCAAAGGGCGGTAAAACTGTTACATTCGGCGAATTTGGTTTACAGGCTTTGGATTCACATTGGATCTCAAACCGTCAAATTGAAGCTGCCCGTATTGCTATGAACCGTCACATGAAACGTGGTGGTAAAGTTTGGATCAAAATTTTCCCTCACAAATCTTACACTTCTAAAGGTGTAGGTGTTCGAATGGGTAATGGTAAAGGTACTCCCGAAGGTTGGGTAGCACCAGTAAAACGCGGTAAGGTAATGTTTGAAGTTGGTGGCGTTAGTGAAGAAGTTGCACGTGAATCATTACGTCTTGCTTCCATGAAGCTACCAGTTAGAACTAAGATTCTCAAACGCGAGGAAGTAGGTGGCGAATCAGATGAAGGCTAAAGAAATTAATGAATTAACCACTGATGAGATGCTTAAAAAAGAACAAGATTATAAAGACGAGTTATTCAACTTGCGTTTTCAATTAGCTACTGGCCAATTAGAAAACACAGCTCGTTTGAAACAAGTACGTAAAAACATTGCACGTATCAAGACTGTTTTACGTCAAAAAGAATTAAGCAAGTAGAAGAATACGAAGGGAGGAACTTAACACATGAGTGAAGAACGTAACGCTCGTAAAGTATATCAAGGACGGGTTGTTTCTGACAAAATGGACAAAACAATCACGGTTCAGATCGATACTTACAAAACGCACCCTGTTTATGGCAAACGTGTTAAATATTCAAAGAAATACAAAGCACATGATGAGAATAATGAAGCTAAAGTTGGCGATATCGTAAGAATCATGGAAACACGACCTTTGTCTGCTACCAAACGATTCCGTTTAATCGATATTGTTGAGAAAGCAGTTATTATCTAAACTTGTTATTTTATCTCGTATTCTGATACAAAAATGGAAGGAGGACACTAACTGTGATCCAACAAGAGAGTCGTTTAAAAGTTGCTGACAATTCTGGAGCACGTGAAATTTTAGTAATTAAAGTTTTAGGTGGATCCCGTGTTAAATTTGGTTATATTGGTGATACTATTGTGGCTACTGTCAAACAAGCAACACCAGGTGGCGTTGTCAAAAAGGGTGACGTCGTTAAGGCAGTTGTTGTTCGTACAAAAGATGGTGCACACCGTGCTGATGGCTCATACATCAAATTTGATGAAAATGCTGCAGTTTTAATTAAAGATGATAAGAGCCCTCAAGGAACACGTATCTTTGGCCCCGTTGCACGTGAATTACGTGACAAAGATTACATGAAGATTGTTTCTTTGGCTCCTGAAGTATTGTAATTAAGGATCGGATCGAAGGAGGTGCAACACGGCATGTTTGTAAAAAATGGTGATAAAGTTCGCGTAATTAGCGGCAAAGAAAAAGGCAAAGAGGGCACAATTATTAAAACTCTTGCTAAGAAGAATCGCGTTGTGGTTGAAGGCCTGAACAAAGTTAAAAAACATCAAAAAGCAAGCAATTCTAACCCTCAAGGTGGAATTGTTGATGAAGAAGCTGCAATTGATGCTTCTAACGTGATGTTGATCGATCCATCAACAAACGAACCTACACGTGTGGGTTATAAAGTAGTAGATGGTAAAAAAGTACGTTTTGCTAAAAAATCTGGCGAAACAATCGATAAATAATTCATGAGAGGAGGAAAAATTTTTCATGTCTAATCGTTTGAAAGAAAAGTACGTTAAAGAAGTGACACCAGAACTCGTAAAGAAGTTCAACTACACTTCAATTATGCAAGCACCAAAAATCAACAAAGTTGTTTTAAACATGGGTGTTGGTGATGCAACAACTAACGCTAAGAACCTTGACGAAGCTGTTGAAGAATTAACTTTGATTTCTGGTCAAAAGCCTCTGGTTACAAAAGCTAAGAAATCAATCGCTGGTTTCCGTTTACGTGAAGGTATGTCCATTGGTGCTAAAGTTACACTTCGTGGCGAACACATGTATGACTTCTTAGATAAGTTAATCAACGTTTCCTTACCACGTGTTCGTGATTTTCATGGTGTTAGCGCAAAGGCTTTTGATGGTCGCGGTAACTACACACTTGGTGTCCGTGAACAATTAATTTTCCCTGAAATTGATTATGATAATGTTAACCACGTTCGTGGATTAGATATCGTTATTGTAACAACTGCTCAGACTGATGAAGAATCACGTGAATTATTGGCACAACTTGGAATGCCATTCGAAAAGTAAACGAAGGGAGCAATAAATTTGGCAAAAAAATCGTTAGTTGTTAAGAGTCAACGTCCTGCAAAGTATTCGACACAAAACTACACACGTTGTGAACGTTGTGGCCGTCCGCACTCTGTATATCGTAAGTTCCATCTTTGCCGCATTTGCCTTCGCGAATTAGCTCATGAAGGCCAAATCCCTGGCATGAAAAAAGCAAGCTGGTAAAACTATACCGGAGTAGAAGGAGGGTAAACATTAATGTCTATGACTGATCCTATTGCAGATTTCTTAACACGTATTCGTAATGCTAACATGGTGCGTCACGAATCTTTAGAAGTTCCTGCATCAAAAATTAAGCGTGATATTGCTGAAATTCTTAAGAATGAAGGCTTTATCAAGGACGTTGAATATGTCGATGATGACAAACAAGGCATCATTCGTGTATTCCTAAAATATGGTAAGAACAAAGAACGTGTTATCACTGGTTTGAAACGTATTTCAAAACCTGGTTTACGTTCATATGTAAAGGCTGATGATGTACCTAAGGTTTTGAATGGTTTGGGTATTGCAATTATTTCAACATCTGAAGGTGTGATCACTGATAAAGAAGCTCGCGCTAAAAAAATCGGTGGCGAAGTATTAGCTTACGTTTGGTAAAATTTTAAAAAGTAAGGAGGTGCCATCAAATTGAGTCGTATTGGTTATAAACCTGTTGAAATCCCATCTGGCGTTGAAGTAAAGGCTGATGGCGATCAAGTCACTGTTAAAGGACCAAAGGGAACTTTAACACGTACAGTTAGCAATGAAATTACAATGAACGTAAAAGACAATGTTGTGACTTTCGAACGTCCAAGTAATGATAATAAAATGCGTGCTTTGCATGGTGCAACTCGAGCAAACTTCAATAATATGGTTGAAGGTGTTACAAAGGGTTACAAGAAGGCATTAGAATTAGTTGGTGTTGGTTATCGTGCACAACTTAAGGGTAAGACCTTAGTTTTGAACTTAGGTTATTCCAACCCGGTAGAAATCGAAACTCCTGCTGATTTGCAGTTGGAAGTTCCTGATAATACACATATCAATGTGAGTGGAATTAGCAAACAACGTGTTGGTGATTTTGCTGCTGAGATCCGTGCTGTCCGTTCTCCAGAACCTTACAAAGGTAAAGGTGTTCGCTATGTTGGTGAATATGTTCGCCGTAAGGAAGGTAAAACTGGTAAGTAATGCCGCTTAAGGTTAATCGTTAGAATATTTTAGAGGTGAAAATTGTGATTTCAAAACCAGATAAAAACAAAACACGTCAAAAACGTCATTTGCGTGTTCGCAATAAGATTTCTGGGACTGCAGAGTGCCCACGCTTAAATGTATATCGTTCAAATAAAAACATCTACGCTCAAGTAATTGATGACGTAGCGGGTGTAACGCTAGCAAGTGCCTCAACATTGGACAGTGAAGTTAGTGGCAACACAAAAACTGAACAAGCAAGTTCTGTTGGTGCGTTAGTTGCAAAACGTGCGATAGAAAAGAAAGTTGAAAATGTCGTTTTTGATCGTGGCGGTTATTTATACCACGGCCGAGTACAAGCATTAGCTGAAGCTGCTCGTGAAAACGGACTTAAATTCTAAGATAAGGAGGGAATACCGTACATGTCGAATTATATCGATCCAGAAAAGTTGGACTTAGAGGACCGCGTTGTTGCGATCAACCGTGTTACTAAGGTTGTTAAAGGTGGACGTCGTCTTCGTTTCGCTGCTTTAGTTGTTGTTGGCGATAAGAATGGTCACGTTGGTTTCGGAACTGGTAAAGCACAAGAAGTTCCTGAAGCAATTCGTAAGGCTGTTGATACTGCTACAAAGAGTTTGATTCAGGTACCTATTGTTGGCACAACTATCCCTCACGAAATTATTGGTGAGTTTGGTGGCGGCCGCATTTTATTGAAGCCTGCTGAAGAAGGTTCTGGTGTTGCAGCTGGTGGTGCTGTTCGTGCCGTGATGGAACTTGCAGGTGTTGATGATGTGACAAGTAAACGTTTAGGTTCCAATACCCCAGTTAACGTTATTCGTGCAACGTTTGAGGGTCTGAAGGGCTTACGTAGTGCTGACGAAATTGCTGCATTACGTGGTGTTTCAGCAGAACACTTAGCTGAATAAGGAGGAACAAAAGATGGCTCAATTAAAAATTACACTTATTAAAAGTGCAGCACATCGCCTCCCCAAGCAACGCAAGATTGTTAAAGAATTAGGTTTAGGCCGGGTGAACAGCTCAGTCGTTTTACCTAATAATGAGGCGACTCGTGGCGCAATTTTCCATATTGCTCACTTAATCGAAGTTGAAGAAGTTAAATAAATTAATTAGTTAGGAGGTGCTGAAACTTATGAAGTTGAATGAATTAAAACCTAGTGCCGGTTCACGTAAGGTACGCAATCGTGTTGGTCGCGGAACATCATCCGGTAATGGTAAAACATCTGGTCGTGGTCAAAAAGGCCAAAAAGCACGTGGAAAAGTTCGTTTGGGTTTTGAAGGTGGGCAAATGCCTCTTTACCGTCGAATTCCAAAACGTGGATTCACAAACATCAACCGTAAGGAATACGCTATTGTTAACCTTGATAGCTTGAATGCCTTTGATGAAGGTGCAGAAATCACACCGGAAGTTCTTTTAAAAGCCGGCGTAATTAAAAAAGTGCTTAGTGGCGTTAAAGTCTTAGGTAACGGTGAGGTTTCTAAGAAGTTAACGGTCAAAGCTAACAAGTTCTCAGAAAGCGCAGTAAAAGCAATCGAAGCTGCAGGTGGCAAAGCTGAGGTGATTTAATGCTATCGACTATCAAAAACGCTTTTAAAGTAAAGGATATTAGAAATAAAATTCTATTTACCCTAGGTGTTTTGATTATTTATCGTTTAGGTGCTTATATCACAGTTCCTGGGATTAACGCCAAAGCATTACAAAGTGTTGCTTCTTCTGGATTAGTTGGTATTTTAAATACATTTAGTGGTGGCGGTTTATCTAATTACTCGATTTTCGCCATGGGAGTGTCGCCTTACATTACAGCACAAATTGTCATTCAATTGCTGCAAATGGACATCGTTCCCCGGTTTGTGGAATGGAGTAAGCAAGGTGAAGTTGGTCGTCGGAAGTTAAACCAGGCAACCCGTTACTTAACCATTGTGCTGGCCTTCATTCAATCTGTCGGAATCACTGCCGGGTTTAATGCTTTAAGTAGCTTGAACTTGGTTAAAGATCCAAGCGTGCAAACCTATGTGACGATTGGATTGATTCTAACTGGTGGAACAATGTTAGCGACTTGGATGGGTGATATGATCACTGATCGTGGTCTTGGCAATGGGGTTTCGATCTTGATTTTTGCCGGGATCATCGCCCGCACACCGACAAGTATTTATCAAATTTACCAAGAACAATTCGTAGATACTGCGAAGAGTCAATGGTTAAACAGCTTTATCTTTGTTGGGGCTTTAATTATCATTGTATTGATTATTGTTATTTTCGTAACTTGGGTTCAACAAGCCAGTCGGCGAGTACCAATCCAGTATACGAGAAGGGCTTCCGGAGCCTCTGATAGTAGTTATCTACCATTAAAGGTTAACGTTGCTGGAGTTATTCCGGTTATCTTCGCTAGTTCCTTCATTGCAACGCCACAGACAATTCTGATGGCATTTGCCAATAACCATTCTCAAGACACATGGTATCAAGTTTTGTCGAATGTGTTTAATATGCAAACGACAGATGGCGCCATCCTGTATACTTTCTTAATTGTTGTGTTTACTTTCTTCTATGCTTTTGTTCAGGTTAATCCCGAAAAATTAGCTGAAAACCTTCAAAAACAAGGCAGCTATATTCCAGGTGTTTGGCCAGGACATGAAACACAGAGTTATGTTTCGCGGTTATTGATTCGTTTGTCTGTTGTTGGTTCACTATTCTTAGGTCTGGTTTCCTTGATCCCGTTGTTGGCGCAAGATTTCTGGAACTTGGATGAATCAATCGGACTTGGCGGAACAAGCCTACTAATTGTTGTGGGTGTTGCGATTGAAATTATCAGTCAGATTGATGGCTTGATGATGAAACGTGAATACGTTGGTTTTATTCGCACACCAGAACAGGTTAAATAATTATGGAGGTAAGCAAGATGACAACATTAAATCTTGTCTTAATGGGTTTGCCAGGTGCTGGTAAAGGCACGCAAGCCCAAAAGATTGTTGATGAATTTAAGATTCCGCATATCTCAACTGGTGATATTTTTCGCGCAGCAATGAAAAATGGCACGGAGATGGGCTTGGAAGCTAAAAAGTATATCGATCAAGGTAACTTGGTTCCTGACTCAGTGACAGATGGCATTGTCGAAGATCGGCTTTCAGAAGATGATACCAATTCCGGCTTTATGCTAGATGGTTATCCACGTAATCTTGAACAAGCCAACGCTTTGGAAAAAATGACGGACAAACTGGAAAAACCAATCAATGCGGTTATCAACATCCATGTTGAACCTGCGGTATTGGTTGAACGTTTGTCAGGGCGTTTTATTTGCAAGAACTGTGGGGCAACATACCACAAGTTGTATAATCCACCCAAGGTTGAAGGTACTTGTGATGTTTGTGGACACCATGAATTTTATCAGCGTGAAGATGATAAGCCTGAAACCGTTAAAAATCGTATTGAAGTTAACACAAAGTTAAATACACCACTTGTTGATTTTTATAATAAGAAAAACTTATTGTACACGGTTAACGGTGATCAAGATATTGACGATGTGTATAAAGAAATTCAAAAGGTGTTACGAGCTATTTAATGGATGCCTGTTCATTATTGCCAGTTAATTTTGTTTATTTGCAAATGAAATTACCTTATGGTAAACTTGTTCAGGTTTAGCTTATCGTCCTTTTTAAAATAAGTAAGCACTGAACGGAAGACGTTTGTATAACAAAGAAAAAGAACAGTCAAATGGGAGGCACATTTAGTGGCAAAAGATAATGTCATTGAAATTGAAGGTAAGGTAAAAGAAACTTTACCAAATGCGATGTTTAAAGTGGAACTCGAAAACGGTCATGAAATATTAGCACACGTTTCTGGTAAGATTCGTATGCATTATATTCGGATTCTTCCGGGAGATAGGGTAACTGTGGAAATGTCGCCATATGACCTTACTAAGGGTCGTATTACCTATCGTTTCAGATAAGTTTTTAACGTTTTTAGGAGGAATTATTCATGAAAGTACGTCCATCAGTAAAACCAATGTGCGAACATTGTAAAGTAATTAAACGTAAAGGACGCGTTATGGTTATTTGCTCAGCAAATCCAAAACATAAACAGCGTCAAGGAAAATAATTAATCTGGAGGTGAAATTTAATGGCTCGTATTGCAGGTGTTGATTTACCACGTGATAAGCGAATCGTGATCGGTTTAACATACATTTTTGGTATCGGAAATACTACTGCTAAAAAGATTTTGAAGGATGCTGGCGTTTCAGAAGACGTCCGTGTTCGTGACCTTTCAGCAGATGATGAAGATAAAGTCCGTGCACAGGTAGATAACTACCGTGTTGAAGGTGACCTTCGTCGTTCTGTAAGCCTTGATATCAAACGTCTCCAAGAAATTGGTTCATATCGTGGCATGCGTCATCGTCGTGGTTTACCCGTTCGTGGACAAAACACGAAGAACAACGCACGTACTCGTAAAGGCAAGAAAGTTTCCATCGCCGGAAGAAAGAAATAATAAATAAAGGAGGCTAGCATATTGGCAACCAGAAAGACTTCTCGTAAACGTCGAGTAAGAAAGAATATCGAAGCTGGTGTAGCACATATTCACTCAACTTTTAATAATACCTTAGTTATGATTACAGATCCTCAAGGAAATGCTGTTGCATGGTCATCAGCAGGTTCTTTGGGCTTCAAGGGTAGTCGTAAATCGACTCCATTCGCTGCTCAAATGGCTTCAGAAGCTGCAGCAAAAGCAGCAATGGAACATGGAATGAAATCCGTTGAAGTTGCTGTTAAGGGTCCTGGTTCTGGTCGTGAAGCTGCAATTCGTGCACTTCAATCTACTGGATTAGAAGTCACTGCTATTCGCGATGTGACACCAGTTCCTCATAATGGTTCTCGTCCTCCAAAGCGCCGTCGTGTATAGTGCGTCAATTTTTTTGAGGGCTAACTTCATGATGCATGCAAAGTTAAAATGCACAACGCGTTTTGAAAGGGGTAAAGATTAGAATGATCGAATTTGAAAAACCAAACATTCATAAGATTGATGAGAATGAAAATTACGGCAAGTTTGTCGTTGAACCGCTCGAACGTGGTTACGGCACAACCTTAGGCAATTCCCTTCGTCGTATTTTGTTGTCATCATTGCCGGGTGCAGCGGTTACAAGCATTCAAATTGATGGCGTTCTTCATGAGTTTTCAACAATTGAAGGCGTAGTTGAAGATGTCACACAAATCATCTTAAACATTAAGAAGGTTTCTTTAAAGATTGAAAGTGATGACGAGAAATCTTTGGAAATTAATGTTAAGGGACCAGCAACAGTTACTGCTGGTGACATCCAAGGCGACAGTGATGTTGAGATCCTTAATCCGGATCAGTATATTTGTACCGTTGCCGATGGCGTTACCTTTCATGCCGTGTTAACAGCTGATACTGGTCGTGGTTATGTTTCGGCTGATGAAAATAAGGCTCGCAAGGATGATATGCCAATTGGTGTTCTTCCAATCGATTCCATTTATACCCCAATCGAGCGTGTCAACTATCAAGTTGAAAATACACGTGTTGGTCAGCGGAATGACTATGATAAACTTACTTTGGATGTTTGGACAGATGGTTCAATCAGTCCAAGTGAGGCTACCAGTCTTTCAGCAAAAATCCTTACGGAACACTTGGCTTTGTTTGTAAACTTAACAGATGAAGCTCAAGAAGCTGAAATCATGGTCGAAAAGGAAGAAACACATAAAGAAAAAATGTTGGAAATGTCCATTGAAGAGCTTGATTTATCTGTCCGTTCATACAATTGTTTGAAACGTGCTGGAATCAATACTGTTCAGGAATTAACTGACAAAACTGAAGCACAGATGATGAAAGTCAGAAACCTGGGACGCAAATCCCTTGAAGAAGTTAAGGTTAAATTAGCTGATCTCGGACTTTCATTACGTAATGAAGACTAATTATAAGGAGGGTTTCCATTCATGGGCTATCGTAAATTAGGTCGTACAAGTTCACAACGCAAGGCTTTGCTTCGTGACTTAACTACTAACTTAATTGTTAATGAAAAAATTGTCACAACTGAAGCACGTGCCAAAGAAGTACGATCAACTACCGAAAAAATGATTACTTTAGGTAAACGTGGAGATTTACATGCACGTCGTCAAGCAGCTGCTTTTCTTCGTAATGTTGTCGCTGATGTTACTGAAGATGGTGACGATGTAAAAGTTACTTCAGCTCTTCAGAAATTGTTTGGTGATTTATCAACGCGTTATGCTGACCGTAAAGGTGGTTATACACGAATTCTTAAGACAATGCCTCGCCGCGGAGACGCTGCACCAATGGTTATCTTGGAGTTTGTTGACTAAATCTTCAGATTGAGTTCAAATTTTTGAATTAACAAATTTATCACTAAAAGTTGTGGTAGGGTGTAATGATGGTGGAGAATTTTTCCGAGTCTAGCCCACGGTTAATAGCAAATATTAACTATCACTTCTTTTCAGTGATTTTTTTGTCTTTACATAAAACAGTGGGTCTCTGTCAAATTGTATTGGTGGAGATTTTTGAAAAGCATGTTCACTTCGGTGAATGTGCTTTTTTTGTTTACGCATAAATTAAACTGATACGAATGAAAAAGTTATGAATATTTTGAAAACCAAAACAGCTACGCTTTAACACCTTAATTTTACGATTTAGTCCTTCAATAGGACCGTTGGAATACGGATAACGACAACTATTGAGAACAGCAGGACCATTCTTTATTAAAGTTGAGATAGTAATATCCATTTGGTTGCCAGCCGCCTTGTAGTTGGCAATCAAGGTTTTAAATCCAACCGCATCTTTTTGTTGAATGGCTGTTAGAATTCCTTGATAGGTTTGATACACAGTTTTAAATTCTGGAAATTCATCTAAGGCTAGGTCAATGGCGTTCTGTTGGGTCATGTATTCGTTGATACCGTGTAAATAGATAAGTTTAGTATCATTGACCTTTTCTTCTGCCAAATGGAACAAACGCCATTGAGATTTTAGAATGCGATAAACTCGGGAATGCTTATCTTGAAAAGTATGGATCACACGTGTACGTTCGTTATCCAGTGCCCGACCGGCAAGTTGAATAATGTGGAAACGGTCAATGATGGTTATTGCCTTAGGAAATAACCGATGAATAAAGCCAGCATACTCAGCATTCATATCAACGGTGATTGTTTGAACTTTCATACGTTCTTGAACTGAATAGCGAGCTTCAAAGTAATCAATGATATCCTTACTAAGGCGATCCTTAAGAATCACAATGCGGCGATGACTAACGGCATCGCAACAGTTAAAGGACATTAGATGATTACAGGAACGGAATTCATCAAAACAAAGATTTTGGGGGAGTGTTTTAACACGATAAGCTAAGTGAATATTCGCATTTAAAATGCGTTGAACACTACTTGGTGAAATCCCACAAATCTTAGCGATTTCTTTACTGGTCAGCATATCCCGAGCCAGAACAATTACTTGATGTTTCACATTATGCGTAAAAGTTTCATTACGTTTAACGAGGTTAGTTTGAGCACCACAGGTTTTTAAACACCGTTTACATTGATATCTTTGTCGTTTTAGCTGCATCTCATAACGTCCACCTGATAAGGTTCCCAATCTTAGATGGCCAATGTGAGTTCCATTTTTGATTAGAGATTTATGGCCACAATGAGGACATTTTAAAAGTTGATAGGAAAGGATAGCGTGAACGACATGAACGTGTTGCCCATTGGGATAATGTTCCTTAGTAATCTCAGTTACAGTTAAATTAGGGTCTGTTATTTCGAATAGGCTTAGGATAGAATTAGTTAGGGACATTTGTTTTTCCTCTTTTCGATTTTATTAGGCGATTAAATCGTAACACAAAGAGGGCAAATGTCCTTTTTTTTTTCAAAATAAAAACTGGTATCAGTTATTCACCAATACCAGAAAGTGTAGACCCAAAACAGTGAAGCTGGGGTGCAAGTTTGGGTTGTGTTAAAATAGAAAAAATACCAAACGAAGGAATGTTAACGGATGAATGAAGTAATCAAAGTTTCGCACTTAACCTATACCTATCCTCAAAACAAGCAAAATGCTTTGAGTGATGTCTCTTTTTCGATTACCAATGGCAGTTGGGTCGCCATCGTAGGGCATAACGGTAGTGGTAAAAGTACGCTAGCTCGTGCTTTAGACGGGTTGATTGATTTTAAGGAAGGCACAATCTGGGTTGACGGCATTCAATTAACCCCAGAGAACGTATGGCAAGTGCGGAGTCGCATTGGCATGATTTTTCAAAATCCTGATAATCAATTTGTGGGCGCCACGGTTGAAGATGATGTGGCTTTTGGACTTGAGAACTTGGCAGTTCCTCATCAAGAAATGAAAGAACGGGTTAATCACGCGTTAGCGCAAGTTCAAATGACCGAATTTCGCCATAAACAGCCGGATCAACTGTCTGGTGGTCAAAAGCAAAGGGTGGCCTTGGCGGGTGTCATTGCTATGCAACCAAAAGTCATCATTTTGGATGAGGCAACTAGTATGTTAGACCCTATTGGCCGTCGTGAAATCTTGGGGGTGATCAAACGTTTGAAGCAACGCCTTGGAATCACGGTGCTATCGATTACGCATGAGATGGATGAAACGATCGGCGCAGATAAGGTAATTGTCTTAAATGATGGTCACATTGTCGAAACGGGAGCGCCCGAAACTGTTTATACAAATAGTGAGTTGCTCTTAAAGTTAGGACTTGATGTTCCTTATCCCGAGCGCCTCAAAAAGGCTTTACAACAACGGGGAATTCAAGTACCATCCACTTATTTTGATGAGAAAGGGCTGGTGGCGTGGCTATGCCAATCACTTTTAAAAGCGTAAACTATACGTACCAACCGGGGACGCCCTTTGAATATCAAGCCTTACATGAGATTTCGACTAGGATTGAGGACGGGTCCTTTACAGCCTTAATCGGGCATACCGGAAGCGGAAAATCCACTTTCTTACAGCATTTGAATGCGCTGATAAAACCGACATCTGGGACGGTTGTGATTGATGAAACACAAATCACCAGTGAAACTAGTAATAAAAACTTACGACCGTTACGCAAAAAGGTCGGCATTGTTTTCCAGTTTCCAGAAAAACAGTTATTTGCGGATACTGTGGTTAAAGATATTGCTTTTGGCCCTGAAAATTTTGGGGCAACGCCTGATCAAGCAACAAAGCTTGCCCAACAAATGGCGGATTTGGTTGGTCTCCCTAAAACCCTATTGAACCGCTCACCGTTTGAATTATCAGGCGGACAAATGCGGCGTGTGGCAATTGCCGGCGTTTTAGCTATGCAACCGCAAGTACTGGTGCTGGACGAACCGACAGCAGGACTGGATCCGCAAGGGCGACGCGAGATCATGCAGCTTTTTTTGCAATTGCAGAAATCGCAACATTTCACTGTTGTCTTAGTAACGCATCAAATGGAAGATGTCGCTAACTATGCCGATCATGCAATTGTCATGGAGCACGGTAGAATTGTCAAAGAAGGACACCCGCGAGAAGTTTTCGCCGATGTTGCCTGGCTGCATGCGAAGCAATTGGATGTGCCGGCGAGTACTGAATTTGCCTTTGAAATGGAAAAACAAGGGTTTCATTTTGATCAATTACCCCTAACAGAAGATGAGCTTGCCGATGCTCTAGCCACAAGTTATCGTGCGGAGGGACAGCTAGATGAATAAACTATTATTTGGACGTTATATTCCGCAAACCTCTTTTGTGCATCAAATGGATCCGCGCGCAAAATTGGTACTTAGTTTTCTATATGTGATTGTCATTTTCTTTGCGAATAATTGGTGGATTTATCTGGTCATGACGGCGGTCGCATTTCTCAGTATTTGGGCTTCAAAGATTAATCTGAAGCTCTTTGTGGATGGCGTTTTGCCGTTAATCTGGATCATTGTGTTTACAATGGTTATTCAGATTTTCTTTGGTACTGGTGGTCAAGTATACTGGCAGTGGGGTATTTTTTCGATCACAAGTTTAGGCCTCTTAAATGCAGCCTATATCTTTGTGCGGTTTACGTTGATTATTTTGATTTCAACTTTGTTGACCTTATCGACCTCACCAATTCAGATTTCCGATGCCATTGAGTCGCTTTTAAAGCCATTGGAAAAGTTACATTTTCCCGTCTATGAGGTGGCTTTGATGCTGTCAATTGCCTTACGCTTTGTACCAACGTTGATGGATGAAACGGAAACCATTATGAATGCACAGCGCGCACGGGGCGTTGATTTTGGGACCGGAAACATCGTGGTACGGATTAAGAAAATTATTCCGATTTTAATTCCATTATTTGTGAGTGCGTTTAACCGGGCTGAAGACTTAGCGACAGCAATGGAAGCCCGCGGCTATCAAGGCGGAAGCGGACGAACCAAGTATCGCCTATTAAAGTGGGGGATTCGCGACACGATTGCGACTTTAGTCTATCTGCTAATGACGGTTGTTGTATTTGCCCTGCGATTCTTTTAGGAGGTTTTTATGTATCGCTATAAAATAACTATTGCTTATGACGGAACCAATTTTGCGGGCTTTCAAAAACAACCGCATCAGCGTACCGTTGAAGGCGTTTTGGAGCGCGCAGTGAATAAAATAGCCAAAGAGCCGGCTAAACTAATTAAAGTTTATGGATCTGGACGAACGGATGCTGGCGTGCACGCTTTAGGGCAGGTGGTTCATTTTGACATTCCGTTTAATTTGGCCAATAACGCGATGCTGCATGCGCTAAACAGTATTCTCCCACTTGATGTGGAAGTACTTGCGGTCCAGCAGGTTTCAGAAGCCTTTCATGCGCGTTACGGCACGAAAGGTAAACGCTATTGTTATCGTTTGGCGTTAGGTGAATTTGTGGATCCTTTTAAACGGCATTATACAGGTCACTGGAAGTTTCCTTTAGACATCACTGCTATTCAAACAGCTCTCCCTGATTTGCTGGGCAAACATGATTTTACGACGTTTTGCGCGTCAGGAGGACACACGAAAACAAACATTCGCGAAATTTATGAAGCAACCGCCACGTACAATGCCCAGGAAAACGAAGTAGTTTTTGAGTTTTATGGGAGTGGTTTTCTCTATAATATGGTGCGCATTATGGTTGCTGTCCTGATTGAGATTGGGAGCGGCAAGCGGCCTGTACACGACATTTCTCGCTTAATTGCGGCTAAGGATCGTAATGAGGCACGTCAGACGGCACCGGCAAGTGGGCTATATTTAAAAAAAGTTTATTATCCGGCAGAATTTGAGAAATGAGGATTGACTTTAGTGAAGGTAATTAGTAGAATTGAACTTGGTATTGTTTACCTCCACAAATAAGCCCCGGAAACTTATTTAAGTTGAGTTAAACAAAACAGAAATTGGAGGAAATACAAGTGCGTACAACATATTTAGCAAAACCAGGCGAAGTAGAACGCAAATGGTACGTGGTCGATGCCACAGATGTTCCTTTGGGACGCTTAGCAAGTACAGTTGCAGCTATTTTACGTGGTAAAAACAAACCAACATTCACACCAAACGTTGATACAGGTGATTACGTGATCGTTGTGAATGCAGCAAACGTCAAATTGACAGGCCGTAAAGCAACAGATAAAATTTATTATCACCACTCAAATCATCCAGGTGGTTTGAAATCAAAGACTGCTGGAGAAATGCGTGATAAGACTCCTGAAAAATTAATTGAGACTTCAGTTAAGGGAATGCTTCCTCATAACTCGTTGGGTCATAAGATGGGACTCAAATTACATGTCTATGCTGGCTCAGAACATGATCAACAAGCTCAACAACCTGAAAAGCTTGACATCACGAACTTAATTTAAGGAGGAAACGAACTTTGGCAGAAGCACAATATCGCGGCACAGGTCGCCGTAAAAACTCTGTTGCACGTGTACGTCTTGTACCGGGCACAGGTAAAATTACTGTAAATGACAAACCTATTGAACAATACATTCCATTTGCTAACTTACGTCAAGTTGTTGTTCAACCATTTGAAGTTACTGAAACAACTGGTAACTACGACGTTCTTGTAAATGTTAATGGTGGTGGTTTCTCTGGTCAATCAGGTGCCATCCGTCATGGAATTGCACGTGCATTGCTTGATGTTGACCCAGATTTCCGTACACCTTTAAAACGTGCTGGTCTCTTAACTCGTGACCCTCGTATGAAGGAACGTAAGAAATACGGTCTTAAAAAGGCTCGTAAAGCAGGTCAATTCTCAAAACGTTAAGATATATCGAAATGTTTCAAACACTTTCCAGTTATGGAAGGTGTTTTTTTCTTTTTCAAAAAAAGATCAGCCGAAATTCATTTCAGCTGATCTAAGTTGCTAGTATTGAAGATGATTATTTGCGAATGCGTTTGTAATTTTCGTCAAAATATTTACCGGCGCGAATGTCGTCAGGAAGCTCAGGATAAGGTGCTTCACTGATTACGTCTTCGTTGTTCTGACCGGCATCTCCCATATAAGTGATGTGGGCAAATTCTGGAACTACTAATTTAGGATAAGTTTCGTATTTTTCCCGTGAGGCTTCCATCAAATCAATATGGTCGTTTTGATAAGTTACTGTGATTTCGGGATGTTCTTGGACCCAGCGTGGGAAGAAAATTGTGCCATTAAGTTTCTTTTCATTCGGGACAAAGTCCAATGCCACATCAGTACCCGTTGGTTCTGTCCAAGCAACCTTATAAATGCCTGGAACCAACATCACAATATTAGCTTCCTGATCTTTTACCCAGCGGCCGGCAACCATGCCGCCGTGGATGCGGTAATCTACTGTATGGTCGTTTTTGGCGTACCATTCATATTCCCAGCCGTTATCATAAGTATAAATAAAATGGGTGCCCAAAAAGTCATCTAAAGTTTTGAATTCTTTTGTCATTTGAAAATCCTCCTTAAAATATAAGTTCATAAATACATGTATTTAATTACATGTTTTAATGAACTCTTTCATGTTACAATCTTTTTAAGAAACCGTCAAGGAGGAAAGACTGTGGCGCAAAAAAATCGATTGAAATACATTTTGTTGGGATTGTTAAATACCAAAAATCAGACCGGCTATGATCTTACAAAATCATTTGATTCTGATATCGGCGAATTTTGGAATGCTAATCATAGCCAAATTTATCCCTTACTTAAACGAATGGAAGCGGCGCAACTTATTAGCCATCGTTTGATTACGGTGGGACAAAAATTGCAGAAAAAGGAATACGCGATTACGGCAAAGGGACGAGAACAGTTTATGGATTGGTTAGCCACTCCCGCTGAAATGGATGGGGCGCATGATGAATTTCTGCTGAAACTATTTTTTGTAGATGATCCGCATTCGGAATTATTGCCTCCTATGATTCGAACTCAACTGGGTTATCATGAGGCGAAATTGGCGCATCTAAAGAAGCAATTTGCCCAAAAATTTCCAAACCAAAACCAAATTTTGACGAGTTACGGCCACGCCCTTGTCTTACGGCATGCTATTGAACGAGAGACGGGGTATCGGGATTGGCTGCAAACAATCATGCGTGATTTAGCGCGTTTTGAAGACGAATAGGGGTCTTGAAATGAGTCCATTTTGTAAATAATCAGAAACTGGAAATTGACATATTCTTAAATAATGATTAGAATTAATCATTATGTTTCATAGAATTCCCATTTGATAGGAGCTGAATTATGCCAAAAAGAAGTAAGTTTAGTGATTTGTTTGTGCGTAAAGAAGTTAATACTGATATGTTTCAAAAGACAGGACTTGAGAAGTCATTAAATGCGTTCAGTCTCACCACTATGGGGGTTGGTGCCATTGTTGGTGCGGGAATTTTTATCACCCCAGGGATTATTGCTGCGATGTATAGTGGCCCTGGGGTCTGGTTATCCTACCTGTTGGCGGCGGTCGTCTGTTCTTTGGCGGCACTTTGCTATTCGGAATTTTCGTCAACGATTCCTTTGGCAGGGAGTGCGTATACTTACATTTATACGGTTTTCGGGGAATTACTTGCGTGGATTTTAGGCTGGTCGTTAATCTCAGAATATCTATTTGCGGTTTCTTCGGTTGCGGTAAGTTGGTCAGCTTATTTTCAGAACATACTGGCTGGCTTTCATCTTCACCTTCCAGAAATTTTTCGGGCTGCTTATGGTACGGCAGGCAGTCCGCACGCGCTGTTTGATTTGCCGGCTTTCGTGATTACTATGATCATTGCTTATTTGCTGGTCCAGGGCGTGCGCGAATCAGCACGGGTCAATGCAGTGATGGTGATCTTAAAAATAGCTGTCATCCTGTTATTCATCGTTGTCGCGGTCTTTTATGTGCGTCCGGCAAACTACAATCCAATTTTACCTTTTGGGTTTAAAGGCGTTGTCAGAGGGGCAGCAGTGGCTTTCTATGCCTATATCGGTTTTGACGCGGTCTCCACGGCTTCCGAAGAGGTCAAAAATCCTAAGCGTGATATGCCAATTGGTATTGTTTCCTCATTAATTGTGGCTTCAGTTTTGTACATCTCACTTTCCGTTGTTTTAGTGGGGGTTGTTCATTACACTAAATTAAACGTTGCTGATCCAGTTGCTTTGGCGTTACACCTTATCAAACAAAATTGGGTAGCAGGCATTGTCTCGCTGGGGGCAGTTGTGGGAATGACCACAGTTCTAATTGTGATGTCTTATGGGGGAACCCGTTTAATTTTTGCGATCAGCCGGGATGGTTTATTGCCCCATGTTTTACACAAACTGAATCCCAAAACGCACGTGCCGGTTATTAATACCTGGATTTTTGGGTTGATTGCCAGTATTTTTGCGGGAATTATCCCGCTGAGTAAAATTGCGGAGTTGGTTAATATCGGTACCCTATTTGCATTCGCAATGGTTTCACTGGGGGTGGTCTTTTTACGCAGTGATAAAAAATTCCGTAATTTGCCAAAATCGTTTAAAGTTCCGTTTTATCCGGTGATTCCGTTATTATCATTCGCTGCATGTGCCTACTTGATGTTGCAGTTGGCTTCCTTCACTTGGATGATGTTCGGTATTTGGCTGGTGATTGGCTTAGTAATTTACTTTAGTTACGGCTTTTCACACAGCATTGCGCGTCAAAATGAGGAGGACTAAAAAAGTGGGCTAAAAGTCGATTTTAGTTCTAAGCAGGTAACCCAGCGATTGACTGCTCGTTTAAAGCCAGGAACTAGCTACTTAGAAGTGGACTTTTAACCCACAATAGTAATTTAAAATCGGATAAGAAAAAATGGAATCAGGACAATTGTTTTGATTCTTTTTTAATAGCCCTGATCAAAATTCACAACATTTTTTAAGTGCTTGTCATGTGTCAGAAACTTCTGTAAGTTTGCCAAAAAGATCTGATGCCAAGCCGCACCGATTTGATTTCGTTGTGCAGAGTAGTGGGGGGTGATCAAAACGTTTGGTGTTTGCCATAAAGAACTGCTCTCTTCTAGTGGTTCCGTCTCAAAAACGTCAAGGGCAGCGTGCAACACGTTTTGGTTCTGCAGGGCCACTAGTAACGCATCGGTGGCCACCGATTTACCGCGGCCCACATTCATAAATAAGTATAAGTTATGCAAAGCTTCGAAAAACGTGTGGTCAAAAAAATGGGTTGTTTCAGCGGTTAAGGGCATAATGTTAACCACAATATCGGCATCTTTAATGGCAGCCCGCCAATTAGCTTGTGCAAAAGTTTGCTCGAAGTTTTCTGCGGGATGGCCCGTTCGGTTTACCCCCACGACATGGGTACCGAATGGTTTTAACACGCGGGCCAATTCACGCCCAATATGACCGGTTCCAAAAATTGTCCAATTTAATTGATCTAAGGTAAAGGCATTTTCAAAGGCTTTTTGGGGTGTCCAATAGCGTTTATGATTATTGACTAGCACTTGGGGCAGGTCACGCATAAAATATAAGGCATATAGTAATACCGTTTGTGAAATAGGGGTTGCGTGGACACCGCTCATGTTGGTAACCAGAATGTGGTGTTCTTTTAATTGTGATAAGGGCAAATAATCGACACCTGCACTGATTGTTTGAACCCATTTTAGATTGGCGTTGGGGGTATTTAGAATAGTTTCTGAAAGAGGATTCTGCCATCCTAGCATGATCGTCACGGCCGCGTAGTCTTTTGGCTTAATTGTCTCTGTTGTAAAAACATTAACGCCTAACTGGCGATAAGCCGAAAAATCCAGCTCTGAATTGTGCGGTAAAATCAAAAGGTTTTCCAAATCTTAACAACTCCTTATAAAAGTTCATGTGCTTAAATTTTCTGTCGGTTTCATGATATAATGTTTTTTAACAATTAAGAAACTAAAAGACTTACAATCTTGCGAGGGACAAAAATGGGGAAGAGCAGTTCAGCTAGCCGTATCAGTATTTTGGGTCTTTTTGCCGCAATTATTATTTTACAAAACTATGTGCCAATGATTGGTTATTTACCGGTCGGACCACTAAACGTAACAACCATTCACATTACGGTCATCATTGCCGCTGTTGTTTTGGGACCGCTAGATGGTGCTTTGGTTGGTGGTGTTTGGGGAATTGTCGACTGGATTCGTGCCCTCACGGTGACCTCTAGTGCACTGGGGAACATTGTGATGGTCAATCCATTGATTTCGGTAGTGCCTAGGATTTTGATCGGGCTGTTAGCCGGATGGCTGTTCAGTCGCTTGGTTAAGCATCAAGCTAAACTAGGGCTGTCACTAGCAGTCAGCGGGGTTTTCGGCGCACTTGTGAATACAGTTTTGGTTCTTGGCGGAATTGCCTTATTTTATAGCAATGGTTCGGCAGTTTTAAGTGCCATTAACTTCAAAGCCTTGACGCCGTACATTTTACTCGTTGCGGGGACCAACGGAATTCCGGAAGCAATTGCGGCTGGCATCCTGGTCCCGTTGATTGCAACGCCACTTCTTAAATATACCAAGATTGGCCGGCAAAGATTTGAATAGCCAGAAACTTTTTAGATTTAAGTAGAAAGATGGATGAATTTGGCGAAAAAAAAGAAACGCAGAAAGAATAATTTTTTATTTAAACGAGGTAAATTGCAATTATCAGGGGTCATTTCGCTTATTTTAATTTTGGGAATGTTCATCGTCTTAGTTGCACAGGTTGTTCCCAAACTTTCTTTTTCCACCTCAAATTCACCTACTAGCGAGTTGGATGCTGATATGAGTCATCAAAAATTTATTAAAACAATTGCGCCATATGCACAAAAGATGCACCGTCGTTACGGAATTTTACCAAGTATTACGATTGCTCAAGCGATCTTAGAATCCGATTGGGGCACTAGCCAACTATCAAAATCCTACAATAATTACTTTGGGATTAAGGGGACCATTTACCAGACAACCAAAGAAATGAAAACCCAAGAGTTTGTGAATGGTAAATGGATAACGGTGACCGCGCGTTTTCGGGTTTACAACAATTGGCAAGACTCCGTCAAAGATCATACCTTATTATTTGTGAACGGAACCAACTGGAATCGCAATCAGTATCAAAGTGTATTGCAAGCTAAAAATTATAAGGCAGCTGCCCAAGCCCTGTATACGGCGGGATATGCGACCGATCCGGATTATCCCGAAAAGCTTATCAATTTGATTCAAACCTATCAGCTCCAAAAATATGACCAAAACTAAATGGGTCTCTGTCAAATTGTATTGGTGGAGATTTTTGAAAAGCATGTTCACTTCGGTGAATGTGCTTTTTTTGTTTACGCATAAATTAAACTGATACGAATGAAAAAGTTATGAATATTTTGAAAACCAAAACAGCTACGCTTTAACACCTTAATTTTACGATTTAGTCCTTCAATAGGACCGTTGGAATACGGATAACGACAACTATTGAGAACAGCAGGACCATTCTTTATTAAAGTTGAGATAGTAATATCCATTTGGTTGCCAGCCGCCTTGTAGTTGGCAATCAAGGTTTTAAATCCAACCGCATCTTTTTGTTGAATGGCTGTTAGAATTCCTTGATAGGTTTGATACACAGTTTTAAATTCTGGAAATTCATCTAAGGCTAGGTCAATGGCGTTCTGTTGGGTCATGTATTCGTTGATACCGTGTAAATAGATAAGTTTAGTATCATTGACCTTTTCTTCTGCCAAATGGAACAAACGCCATTGAGATTTTAGAATGCGATAAACTCGGGAATGCTTATCTTGAAAAGTATGGATCACACGTGTACGTTCGTTATCCAGTGCCCGACCGGCAAGTTGAATAATGTGGAAACGGTCAATGATGGTTATTGCCTTAGGAAATAACCGATGAATAAAGCCAGCATACTCAGCATTCATATCAACGGTGATTGTTTGAACTTTCATACGTTCTTGAACTGAATAGCGAGCTTCAAAGTAATCAATGATATCCTTACTAAGGCGATCCTTAAGAATCACAATGCGGCGATGACTAACGGCATCGCAACAGTTAAAGGACATTAGATGATTACAGGAACGGAATTCATCAAAACAAAGATTTTGGGGGAGTGTTTTAACACGATAAGCTAAGTGAATATTCGCATTTAAAATGCGTTGAACACTACTTGGTGAAATCCCACAAATCTTAGCGATTTCTTTACTGGTCAGCATATCCCGAGCCAGAACAATTACTTGATGTTTCACATTATGCGTAAAAGTTTCATTACGTTTAACGAGGTTAGTTTGAGCACCACAGGTTTTTAAACACCGTTTACATTGATATCTTTGTCGTTTTAGCTGCATCTCATAACGTCCACCTGATAAGGTTCCCAATCTTAGATGGCCAATGTGAGTTCCATTTTTGATTAGAGATTTATGGCCACAATGAGGACATTTTAAAAGTTGATAGGAAAGGATAGCGTGAACGACATGAACGTGTTGCCCATTGGGATAATGTTCCTTAGTAATCTCAGTTACAGTTAAATTAGGGTCTGTTATTTCGAATAGGCTTAGGATAGAATTAGTTAGGGACATTTGTTTTTCCTCTTTTCGATTTTATTAGGCGATTAAATCGTAACACAAAGAGGGCAAATGTCCTTTTTTTTTTCAAAATAAAAACTGGTATCAGTTATTCACCAATACCAGAAAGTGTAGACCCAACTAAATTTGCTTAGGAGGCACTATTTTGAAATTATTAGAAGATCGTATTCGTCAAGAGGGTATTGTTTTACCGCACAACGTTTTAAAAGTGGATAGCTTTTTAAATCATCAGGTTGATCCTGAATTAATGTCTGCCGTGGGCAAGGAGTTTGCTAAGCGTTTTGCTGACAAACCGGTTACAAAAATCTTGACAGTCGAGTCTTCCGGAATTGCACCTGCGGTAATGACGGGACTAGCCTTACATGTGCCGGTTATTTTCGCGCGCAAACACAAGAGCCTTACCTTAACAGATGACTTGTATACTGCAGATGTGTATTCGTATACCAAACAAACCACTAATAAAATCTCGATTGCCAAACGGTTTATAGAACCAAATGACAGTGTTTTGATTATTGATGATTTCCTCGCGAATGGACAAGCAGTTGAGGGACTCCTTACCATTGCTGATGCGGCTCAGATTCAGGTACAAGGGATTGGCATTGTAATTGAAAAGACGTTCCAAAAAGGACGCGATATTATCACAAAACGTGATATTCAACTAGAAGCACTGGCACAAATCAGCAGTTTGGAAAACGGACAGGTCCAATTTGCAAATTAATCCAAAAACTCGGCAAAATTGCTTGCCAACTAAGAATGACAACAGTAAGATTAAATATAGAGAACCTATAAACGGGCAAAGAAAAAGTCACTCTGCGGAGTGTGTAAGAATGGGTGGGTTAAATGACAGTTTCAAATAATGCAACACTATATCCTGGCAACACCATCGGAATAATTGGTGACAGCACGAACGGGTCGCAGCTGATCACGGCAGCCCGCCGATTGGGTCTGCGTGTCATTGCATACGGTGCCAATGAAGTGAGCGAAACCATGCAATTAGCTGATGTTTACATTGTGGGTGCCCCCAATGATGGCAATAAGTTGCGTGAATTTGGTGAAAAATGTGATTCTGTGATTTATGAATCTGATGAAGTTGACGTTCAAACCATCAAATACTTAGAACAGTTTACCAAGATCCCGCAAGGCACTAATGGCTTAGAAGTAACGCAGGATCGTTTGATTGAACGGGCATTCTTTGATCAACTCAACTTAAATTCAGCACCCTACGCGACGGTGATTAGTTTAAGTGACATTTATGAGTCGATTAATTCAATTGGTTATCCAAGCCTTTTGAAGCCAATTCAAAAGAATTTTGGGGACCGTAAAGAATTGCGCATCAATACGCAGACTGATATTCCACAAGCTTCCGATCTTCTAAATGAGCAGACTTACATTTTGGAATCGACCATCCCCAGCAAACAAGAATTAGTCATGACAATTGTTCAAGGACAAAATGGCGAGCGTAAAATTTTCCCGATTGCCGAGAACGTTTATGCAGAAGATCACTTGGTGGAAACCATCGTTCCAGCGGCGGTATCTGACCGGGTGCAAAATGAGTTGCTGCGTATTACAAATGAAATTGCCGATGGCCTTGAATACGTGGGGGTCTTTGAAATTTCGTTTGCCGTTACGGACAGCGAAGATATCTACGTTAAACGTGTTGTGCCAGCCATTCACCGCCCCGGTTATATTTTTAATCGGGCAACGAATGTGAGTGTGTTTGATCAACATCTGCGGGCTATTGCAGGGATGCCGTTAAGTGACATTAAGCTGTTTGTGCCAACGATTATGGTTAATTTCGATAAAAGCCAGATGGAAGATTTACGGACGCAGTGGAATATTAAGAATAATTGGTATTTCCATCTGTATGCGCAAAATAAAACGACTGAAAAGAATACTCGCGCGGGTTACGCCTTGGTCGAAGCCAATTCAACGCAGCAAGCACAGGAACAAATTGACAATACGGAAATTTGGTCGAAGACTGTGATTGACTTTGGCAACGCTGAGTAGGAATCGTCAGAATCAAGATTTGAAATTGATCTTGATTCTGTTTTTTTGTTTTCTAATGAGCAAGATGTTTAACAAATTTGGCTAAAGTAAAGTCCGTCGCAGCAGGTGTCGGCGTCGCTTGATTTCTCGGTTAAAACTTTTAACAAATCGGACTTAATTTTTGTTTTGGAGGTTAAGTCAATGCGACTTTTTGTTATAATTAAATGTGATTAAATTTTTGAAGTGGCATGGTTTTTAAATATAGAGGGGATTGAAACTTTTGACCGAAAATAAGTTACTAGAAGGTCTAAATGACAAACAAGCAGAGGCAGTTCAGGCAACTGAAGGTCCGTTGTTGATTATGGCAGGTGCCGGGAGTGGGAAAACACGAGTTTTAACCCACCGAGTCGCATACTTAATTGAAGAAAAAGCGGTTAATCCATGGAATATCTTAGCGATTACGTTTACCAACAAAGCTGCCAAAGAGATGCGTGAACGGGTAATTAAATTACTAGGCAGTGCCGGATCCGATATTTGGGTGTCCACTTTCCATGCCCTCTGTGTCCGAATTTTACGGGCCAATATTGATCAAATCGGGTATAACCGGGCGTTCTCCATCGCTGATACTAGTGAACAGCGAACGTTAATGAAACACATTGTGGCAGAACTTAATTACGATCCGAAAAAGTTTGATCCCAAATCCTTATTGGCGGCCATTTCGAATGCCAAAAATGATTTGCTGACACCGGAAGATTACAAAGCCAATGCCAAGACGCCATTTGAGGCAGTTGTGGCAGCGACTTATGAGGAGTATCAACGTCGCTTGAAGGTCAATCAAGCTTTGGACTTTGATGACCTGATTATGCAGACCATTTTTTTGCTCCGCAAACAACCAGAAACGCTTAGTTTTTATCAAAATAAATTTCACTATATCCATGTCGATGAGTATCAGGATACCAATCAGGCCCAATATACCTTAGTCAACATGCTGGCGGCGCGCTTTAAAAATATTTGCGTTGTGGGTGATGCGGACCAGAGTATCTATGGCTGGCGGGGTGCGGATATGCAAAATATTCTGAATTTTGAACAGGATTATAAGCATGCCCAAGTCATTTTGCTGGAACAAAATTACCGTTCGACCAAAAAAATCTTGGAAGCTGCTAACTCGGTGATTAAACACAATACCACCCGACGACCAAAAAAGTTGTGGACCGAAAATAATGATGGTGACCCGATTACGTATTATCGTGGGCAGAGTGAAAATGATGAAGTCCATTTTATTGTTCAGCAAATTAAAGCGCAAATCGAAGAAAAGCATTATCAGTATGGCGATTTTGCGGTTTTGTATCGCACGAATGCCCAGTCACGTGCCGTTGAAGATACTTTTTTGAAATCTAATATTCCTTATACGATGGTGGGCGGACACAAGTTCTACGACCGTAAAGAAATTCGTGACGTGTTGGCGTATCTAACCCTACTGGCTAACCCAGACGACTCCATGAGTTTTGAACGCATTATCAACGAACCAAAACGGGGCATCGGTGCCAGTTCATTAGAGAAATTGGCTGATTTTGCCAACTATAATCAGTGGTCCCTGTTTGAAGCGGCACAAAACGTTGCGGTGGCTAATGATATTGCTAGCCGCGCGCGTAACGCCATTGACCATTTTGCAGCCATTATGACGGATCTAAAACGGATGGCAGAATATGTGACCATTACAGAATTAACGGAACAAGTCCTGGATAAGACGGGTTATAAAGCGGACCTCGAAAAGTCACGGTCTCTTGAAGCTCAGACCCGCTTGGAGAATATTGAAGAGTTTCTGACGGTTACTAAACAGTTTGATGACAGTCATCAAGATGATGAAGAAACTACGGCAGAAACCAGATTGGCCGACTTCTTAGCTGATTTAGCCTTGGTGTCGGACCAAGATAGTGTGGCAGAAGAACCATCTGCAGTTACTTTAATGACTTTGCATGCGGCTAAGGGACTTGAATTTCCGGTTGTCTTTTTGATCGGGATGGAAGAGGGAATCTTTCCGTTATCGAGAGCAGCAATGGATGAAGACCAGTTGGAAGAAGAGCGTCGGTTAGCTTATGTGGGAATCACACGAGCACAAAAAAAGCTTTATTTAACCAATGCCTATTCCCGAATGCTTTATGGTCGTTTGCAAAACAACCCCGCGTCACGATTTATTGAAGAAATTGATCCGGACGTTTTGGAATCTGCGAATCCTAATGCTGGGAATACCCCAAGCAGCTACGGCAGTCAGCAACGTGCCTATCCGTTTGATAAAAAAATGGAACGGGCCACAGCAACGACCTATCATCGTGCGCCGGCTAAACCTCAGAAGTTTACAGGGACCGGGGCTGATAAAATGAGCTGGTCGGCTGGCGACAAAGTCCAGCATAAAGCTTGGGGCGTGGGAACAGTGGTAAAGGTAACTGGTCAGGGTGAAGACGCAGAGTTGGATATTGCCTTTCCTGATCAGGGTGTGAAACGTCTCTTAGCTGCCTTTGCACCAATTAGTAAGGTATCGTAAGCGTAAATCTTAATTTTCAGGTAATAAATACGATTTACACGGAAAAGCCCTTGACAGTTTTTTGTTTTAATCCTCATAATTCAAGAGTGAATGATGACAAAACGGGAGGAAATACACGGTGAAACTAAAGAAAAGTTTGGTTGGCATTGCGGTTGTGTTAAGCATGACACTTTTAGCTGCCTGCTCAAAGAGTACCAGCAATTCCAGCTCTAACTCAAGTAGTGCCACTGCAACAAGCTCTAAAAGTGGCAGCTATCAAGTGACAGGACAAACGAATAGTAGTCAGTATGCGGGTGTGATTAAGAACGGCAAATATTTGACCAGTAAGGCACGCGGCGTGACGGCTAATCAAAATTCTAATTTAATGAACTTAAAGAGCTTTGAAACGGGTTTGCAGGATATTTCTAAAAAACAATTTTCAACGACCAAGTATGTTTTCCAAGAAGGACAATATTTATCTAGCAGTACGGTTGAAAATTGGCTCGGCCGGAAATCCAAATCTAATCCGGAGGGGCTTAACCCAGCAAGCAATGGGTCGACGGATCCGGATAAACGGAACCCTATCTACTTACAATCAGTTGAAGAACAGGATTACGTTCAAAAGAGTGGGAGTAAGCTTAAAATTAGCGGTGTGACCATCGGCCTTGCGATGAACTCGGTAGATTATTATCGTAAAACCACGTATGGCGCGCAGTATCAGACCAACATTAGCGATGCGACTTTGGAAAAGCAAGGGAAGGCAATGGCTAAAGAGGTTTTGACGCGTTTGCGCAAGAAAGCTGCTTTAAAAAATGTTCCTATTGTGATTGCCATTTATAAACAGGCTTCTAATGATAGTTTGATCGGTGGCAAGTTCATTAGCTATTCCGTAAATAATGGGAATAGTATCAGTAAGTGGAAGGCACTGGACATTCAAAATGTTGTCTTTCCACTGAAAACCGGAGAATCAGCACCAAACAGCAATGATGCGGATGCCTTCTCTAACTTTAAGTCAGAAGTTGAAAGTTTCTTCCCGAACTTAAGTGGGGTTACTGCGCAGGCTCAGTACAAGGATGGGTCGCTACAAGGGATGAATGTTTCCATTACAACGCAGTTCTACAGTGAAACAGAGATCCGAAGTTTTACCCAATTCTTAGCAGACCAGGCCGAAAAGTACTTGCCAAGCAACGTTAAAATCGATATTACGGTTAGTTCCACTGCAGACGGTGTCCAAAGCTTTTTGAGCCGTTCTAGTTCCGCCAAGAGCTTTTCAACGCACGTCTTTGGCAGTTACTAAGGTTTTGGCACGGAAGACACGTCAAGGTATGGTAAAATGATTTGATAGATTTGAAAGAAGGATGAAAAATGGCAAACGAAGAAAAAATTGATAAAACTCAAGTTGAACACGTTGCAAGTTTGGCAAAATTACAATTTGACGATGCCGATCTTGGTAAGTTTACAACTCAACTGGGTGATATCATGGAACTGTTTAACACCTTGAGTGAAGTTGATACAACGGACGTGACACCAACTTTTAGTGTGACTGACCAATTTAACACAATGCGCGAAGATGTTGCCATTAACAGTCATCAAAAAGACGCTTTGTTAAAAAATGCACCGGATACCCAAGACGGTTATATCCGGGTTCCAGCAATTATTGATGAAAGTGAAGGTACCAACTAGATGAACTATTTTGATACAGATTTAACAACCTTACACGAAAAGCTCGTCAGCAAAGAAATCACAGCCGAACAACTGACCAAAGAAACGCTAGCGCAAATCAAGGCTGATAATGAGGCCATTAATGCCTATATTACGATCGACGAAAAAGGTGCCTTAGCAGCAGCTAAAGCCATTGATGAAAAAGGAATTGACCCAGATAATCTATGGGCTGGTGTCCCGATTGCCGTTAAAGATAATATCGTGACAAAGGGATTAAAAACGACTGCGGCTTCAAAGATTTTAGAAAATTTCAATCCAATTTATGATGCCACCGTTATTGAAAAATTACGCGCTCACGATGTCGTTATCATCGGAAAAACCAATTTGGATGAGTTTGCGATGGGCGGTTCAACGGAAACTTCGTACTTTAAAACCACGCATAATCCATGGAATCTCACTAAGGTTCCTGGTGGTTCTTCGGGTGGTTCAGCAGCAACGGTTTCTGCTGGGGATGTCTTAGCAGCCTTAGGAACGGATACCGGTGGTTCTATTCGCCAACCAGCTTCGTTTACAGGTGTCGTGGGTGTCAAACCTACATATGGCCGTGTTTCTCGCTGGGGGATTATTGCATTTGGATCTAGTTTAGATCAGGTGGGTCCTTTCACACGGTCCGTAAAGGATAATGCGGCGCTTTTGAATTTGCTTGCTGGCCATGATGAACATGATATGACGAGTTCTGATAAACCGGTGCCAGATTTCACAGCGGGGCTTGATGGTTCCGTGAAGGGCATGCGGGTGGCTTTACCTAAAGAATATTTGGGTGAAGGCGTCGACGAAAACGTGAAAAAAGCCGTTTTGGATGCTGCCAATACCTTTAAAGAATTGGGGGCAACCGTTGATGAAGTTTCGTTGCCTCATAGTAAATACGGGATTGCTGCATATTACATTATCAGTTCTTCAGAAGCTTCTTCAAACTTACAACGTTTTGATGGGATTCGTTACGGCTTCCGGGCCAAGGACGTTAAGAATTTGGAAGATGTCTATGTTCGCTCCCGTTCAGAAGGATTCGGCGATGAAGTCAAACGCCGCATCATGTTAGGAACCTATTCGCTATCAGCGGGTTATTACGATGCCTACTTCCGCAAGGCAGCTGAGGTTCGGACCTTAATGATTAATGATTTTAAGCAGGTCTTCGAAGATCATGACTTTATTATTGGACCTACTGCGCCAACACCAGCCTTTGGGATTGGCGAAGAGTCCTCAGATCCTAAAAAAATGTACATGAACGACGTTTTAACCGTGCCTGTTAACATGGCCGGCTTACCGGGAATGTCGTTACCAGCTGGTTTTAGTAATGGCTTGCCAGTTGGCTTACAGATTATTGCCAAACCGTTTGACGAACAGACGCTTTACAAAGCGGGTTATGCGTTTGAACAAGCTACTGAGTTTCATAAAGAGACCCCTGAGATTGGAGGAGACAAATAATGAATTTTCAAACGACTATTGGGCTTGAAGTCCACGTGGAATTAAAAACAAATTCGAAAATTTTTAGCCCGTCTCCAGTAGAATTTGGTGACGATCCGAATGCCAACACGAATGTTATTGACTGGGGCTATCCCGGCGTTTTACCAACGACGAATAAAGGCGTGGTTGAATCTGGCATTAAGGCTGCTTTGGCCCTCCATGCGGAAATTGAGAAACATAATCATTTCGATCGAAAAAATTATTTCTACCCAGATAATCCGAAAGCTTACCAAATCACACAAGCGGACAAACCGATTGCACATGATGGCTGGATTGAAATCGAAGTAGAAGGCAAAAAAAAGAAGATCGGAATTGCCGAAATGCATATTGAAGAGGATGCGGGGAAAAATACCCATAATCCTAATGGTTACTCATTTGTCGATTTAAACCGACAGGGGACGCCATTGATTGAAATTGTTTCGAAACCAGATATTGCTTCGCCAGACGAAGCCTATGCCTATCTGGAAGCTTTGCGGCAACGGATTCAATTCACAGGTGTTTCTGATGTGAAGATGGAAGAAGGCTCCATGCGGGTAGACGTCAACATCTCTATCCGGCCATATGGTTCAGATAAGTATGGGACGAAAACGGAATTAAAAAACTTAAACTCGTTTAATTACGTTCGTAAGGGGTTGGCTTACGAAGAAAAGCGGCAGCAACAAGTTTTGATGTCTGGTGGTCAAATTCAACAAGAAACACGCCGTTTTGATGAAACGACTGGTCAAACAATTCTGATGCGGGTCAAGGAAGGATCCGATGATTATCGTTACTTCCCAGAACCAGATTTGCCAGCACTGTCGATCAGTGATGATTGGATTCAAGACATCCAAGACCATATGCCGGAAATGCCAGGAAAACGACGTGCTCGTTATGTGAGTGAACTTGGTTTGAAAGATTATGATGCTATGGTCCTTACCCAGACTAAGGAAATGTCAGATTTCTTTGACGCAACCGTATCAGAAGGTGCGGATCCTAAAATGGCGGCTAATTACTTGATGGGTGATGTGAATGCTTATCTAAATGATCAACAGGTGGATCTGCAAGATACACAGCTAACACCAAAACATGTAGCAGCCATGATCAAGATGATTAGTGATGGTACAATTTCAACCAAGATTGCTAAAAAAGTTTTCAAAGCCATTACTAAAGGTGAAGAACCGGTAGCTTGGGTGAAGAGCAAAGGTTTAGTGCAATTGTCCGATCCTGCTCAGTTGCAACCGATCATTAAAGACATCGTCGACAATAATCAGCAGTCCGTGGATGACTTTAAGAACGGAAAAGATCGCGCTGTCGGTTTCTTAGTCGGTCAAGTCATGAAACAAACTCGTGGCCAAGCTAATCCAAAAGTTGTTAACGAGCTTTTGATGAAAGAACTTAACAATCGTTAAACAGATTTTCGCGGAGGAATCAAGATGCAAAAAAGAGCGCGTGTTATTTATAACCCCACTTCAGGACGTGAAGTTTTAAAACAAAATATGATTGATATTCTGAATGTCTTTGAAGAGGCTGGTTTTGAGACCAGTGCCTATGCAACCACGCCAGCCCCCAATTCTGCGCGAGATGAAGCGCGGCGGGCGGCCAAAGCAGGATTTGATTTAGTCGTGGCTGCCGGTGGGGACGGGACGATCAATGAAGTGGTCAACGGAATCGCTGACCTGCATTTTCGGCCCATGATGGCCATTATTCCAGCGGGGACGACCAATGACTACGCGCGCGCCCTGAAGATTCCACGGGAAGATCCGGTGGCGGCAGCCAAAGTCGTTTTGAAAAACCAGCGGATTAAGATGGATATCGGTAAGGCTGGTGAAAATTACTTTATCAATATTGCCGCCGGTGGCTTATTAACTGAGTTGACGTATGATGTTCCGTCAAATATGAAGAGTATCTTTGGCTATTTAGCTTATCTGGTTAAAGGAGCTGAGTTGCTCCCACAAATCAAACCGGTTGATATGGACATCGAGTATGACGGCGAGCATTTTCATGGGAAAGCCTCCATGTTCTTCTTAGTGTTAACGAACTCCATTGGCGGGTTTGAGCAAATTGTCCCTGATGCCTCGCTTGATGATGGGCGTTTTACTTTAATCATCGTGAAGGCCTCTAATCTGGTTTCGATACTGCATTTGATGGTTAAAGCGCTGAATGGCAATCATATTAATGATCCCCGGATTATTTATAGTAAGCCCAAGCGCGTTAAAGTCACCCCGGTTAACGATCGAGTTATGGTAAATATTGATGGCGAATACGGCGGGGATGCTCCGATGGCCTTCAAGAATTTGCATAAACATATTGAAATGTTTGCTAATTTGGATCAAATCCCGGATGCCGCTTATAATCTTCCTGAGCCGAAGGTGGCGAAGGCGGAAGAAAACTTCGTCAAACAGGTTGGTAAATTACCGGATGATGATGAAGAGGAACTTAATCAAGACAAATAGATTGTTTAAAAGCCGTCCTTGAGGGTGGGACTGATGCACGTTCGAGCTGTAAACAAGGGGTCTCTGTCAAATTGTATTGGTGGAGATTTTTGAAAAGCATGTTCACTTCGGTGAATGTGCTTTTTTTGTTTACGCATAAATTAAACTGATACGAATGAAAAAGTTATGAATATTTTGAAAACCAAAACAGCTACGCTTTAACACCTTAATTTTACGATTTAGTCCTTCAATAGGACCGTTGGAATACGGATAACGACAACTATTGAGAACAGCAGGACCATTCTTTATTAAAGTTGAGATAGTAATATCCATTTGGTTGCCAGCCGCCTTGTAGTTGGCAATCAAGGTTTTAAATCCAACCGCATCTTTTTGTTGAATGGCTGTTAGAATTCCTTGATAGGTTTGATACACAGTTTTAAATTCTGGAAATTCATCTAAGGCTAGGTCAATGGCGTTCTGTTGGGTCATGTATTCGTTGATACCGTGTAAATAGATAAGTTTAGTATCATTGACCTTTTCTTCTGCCAAATGGAACAAACGCCATTGAGATTTTAGAATGCGATAAACTCGGGAATGCTTATCTTGAAAAGTATGGATCACACGTGTACGTTCGTTATCCAGTGCCCGACCGGCAAGTTGAATAATGTGGAAACGGTCAATGATGGTTATTGCCTTAGGAAATAACCGATGAATAAAGCCAGCATACTCAGCATTCATATCAACGGTGATTGTTTGAACTTTCATACGTTCTTGAACTGAATAGCGAGCTTCAAAGTAATCAATGATATCCTTACTAAGGCGATCCTTAAGAATCACAATGCGGCGATGACTAACGGCATCGCAACAGTTAAAGGACATTAGATGATTACAGGAACGGAATTCATCAAAACAAAGATTTTGGGGGAGTGTTTTAACACGATAAGCTAAGTGAATATTCGCATTTAAAATGCGTTGAACACTACTTGGTGAAATCCCACAAATCTTAGCGATTTCTTTACTGGTCAGCATATCCCGAGCCAGAACAATTACTTGATGTTTCACATTATGCGTAAAAGTTTCATTACGTTTAACGAGGTTAGTTTGAGCACCACAGGTTTTTAAACACCGTTTACATTGATATCTTTGTCGTTTTAGCTGCATCTCATAACGTCCACCTGATAAGGTTCCCAATCTTAGATGGCCAATGTGAGTTCCATTTTTGATTAGAGATTTATGGCCACAATGAGGACATTTTAAAAGTTGATAGGAAAGGATAGCGTGAACGACATGAACGTGTTGCCCATTGGGATAATGTTCCTTAGTAATCTCAGTTACAGTTAAATTAGGGTCTGTTATTTCGAATAGGCTTAGGATAGAATTAGTTAGGGACATTTGTTTTTCCTCTTTTCGATTTTATTAGGCGATTAAATCGTAACACAAAGAGGGCAAATGTCCTTTTTTTTTTCAAAATAAAAACTGGTATCAGTTATTCACCAATACCAGAAAGTGTAGACCCTAAACAAGCAGTTTGGTGCACAAGCGGGTCCTGTTTTCAATGGGACGGTTTTGTGATACTTATCCAAAAGAAAAAATGAGGAAAATAATGAAATTTAAAGCACCAGTAACAAAAAATGAAACGTATGATGTCACCGTAATGGATCTGACTTATCAAGGAATGGGCGTCGCTAAAATTGAGAACTTTCCCATTTTTATTGCCAATAGTTTACCGGGCGAAGAAATTGTGATGAAAGTAACTAAAGTTGCAAAGACATACGCATTTGGCCGTGTGGAGAGTTGGAAGTCCAAGAGCCCTGACCGGGTTGAATTGAAAAACAAGCAGTATACACAAACTGGTATTGCACCATTGCAGCATTTGGCCTATCCCGCACAACTGGAATTTAAGCAGCACCAAATTCAAGAACTATTCTATAAAGCACATTTGGACCAAATCGAGGTCAGCCCGACTATTGGGATGGAGAAACCTTACGGATATCGGAATAAGGCGCAAATCCCGGTGCGTGAAGTTAATGGTCAGTTGACAACTGGTTTCTATCGGCGCAACAGTCATGACCTCGTCCCAATTGAGGATTTTTATATTCAGGATCCAGAAATTGACAAAGCCATTGTGGTAATTCGCGATATTTTACGGCAATTTCACGTAGAGCCTTACAACGAAACCAATCATACAGGTGTGGTACGCACGATTATGGTACGGCGTGGACATTATTCCCACGAGATGATGGTCGTGTTGATTACGCGGGCCAAGAAAATTCCTATGGCGTTTGAAGTGGTCGAAGCCATTCGCAAACAGTTGCCAGAAGTTAAAAGTATTATCCAAAATGTCAATGCTGCTCAAACCAATGTTTTGTTAGGCAAAGAAGAGAAGATTTTGTGGGGAAGTAATGTCATTCACGATCAACTGTTGGGATTGACGTTTGCGATTTCCGCTGATTCCTTCTATCAGGTAAATCCTGAGCAAACAAATAAGTTATACGATTTGGCCATCAAGAAGGCCGTTTTAACTGGTAAAGAAACAGTGATTGACGCCTATTGCGGGATTGGGACGATTTCACTAGCAATGGCTAAACATGCCAAAAAAGTCTATGGTGTCGAAATCGTGGATAAGGCCATTCAAGATGCCAAGATTAACGCACAGTTAAATAAAATCAAAAACGTGAAGTTTGTAACCGGAAAGGCAGAAGACCAGATGGCCAAGTGGCAGGCAGATGGTTTGAAACCAGATGTTATCGTGGTGGATCCACCACGTAAAGGGTTAGCGCCAGAATTTATTGCGGCAGCCACAGAAATGCAACCTAAACGCGTGGTGTATGTTAGCTGTAATCCGGCCACATTAGTTCGTGATGTGCAAACATTTATGGCAAAAGGTTATCACGTTTCACAACCGATTATTCCCTTGGACCAGTTTCCACAAACACCGCATGTTGAGAGTGTGACGGTGCTGGAACAAGATTAAGTTTCTCAGGAACCTGAAAAGCAGATCTGCTGAAAAATCCGATGATTTTTTTGCAGATCTGCTTTTCTTTTTAAAAACGGTTTTTCAATTTTGAATTTTCGAGACGTGCTTTAATCCAGTTCACCATTTTGAAGCAGAGTATCGACAGCACCCAAAACGGCCCCTTCGGTGGTGCTGATGGGTTGCCAACCCAGTACTTTACGTGCCTTAGCATTGCTAACTTGATGATTGACAGCTAACAAGAGTCGGCCTTCCTTTGCCTGCGCATTAAAGGGAGCTAAGAGCTTGATTAACCAGCTGGGCAATGTTTTTTGAGGCAACTTTGCCGCTAATTGTGGTCGCTGCTGTTTGATTAAGGCCACCATTTCTGGCATGGAGATTGGTTGATCGTAAACGGCCAGAAAACGCTGATTCTTGGCAGCGGGAGTTTTCATTGCCCGGACGTGGATGTCAGCAACATCCACAGCGTTAATAATATTGACTTGGATGTTGGGAACGGCTTGAAATTGGCCGTTAAAAAGATTGCGCACCAAGCCAAAACTCCCCGAGGCGTGGGCATCTAAAGCGTGACCCAAAATGGCACCCGCATTGACAGTTGTAAATTCAAGAGAAGTAGGGTGCTGTTTGAGATACGCCCAGGCTTTCTTTTCAGCCACTAACTTGGACTTTTCATACAAAGACAGTCCGGGTTCATCGGGATTTGTCCAGTCTGCCTCAGTTGTGATGTGATGCGGATCTTTATTGCTGAAGCCCACGGCACCCAAATTAGCGGTCATCACCATCCGTTTGACATGATTGCTTGCAATGGCAGCTTTTAAAATATTCAGTGTCCCCTCGGTTGCAGTTTGCAGCAATTCTTCGGTTGGGGAGTTCTCCGCGACAAAAACGGGCGCCGCAACACTTAAAACGTAGGTGACATCAGCCATGGCGCTTTGCCAGTCAACATCTTGAGTTAAATCGGCCTCGAAAAATTCCAGTTGGGTTAAGTTAGGAACCCGTTGTGCTTTTAAAGTGGCAAGAACGCCTGCCTTTTTTTGCAGTGATCGGAGTGTGGCACGGACAGAATAACCTTCTGTGAGAAGTTGTTTAATAATGTGAAGGGCTAAAAAGCCATTTCCACCAGTAACGAGAACTTTTTCTTTTTGCATAAAAATTACCTCGACTTGCTTTTCTTTAGTATATCTTCTATCCTAAACCCTAGATAATGCTCTAGGGCAAGTAAAAAAGGAGAAAAATTTTGACATATTCAATTAAAGAAGCTGCGCAACGTTCTAATCTTTCAATCTATACGTTGCGTTTTTATGATAAACAAGGATTACTTCCGTTTGTAGCGCGAAACAAAGCCGGGTACCGTGAATTTACCGAGGGCGATTTGCAGCTGTTGCACACGGTTTGTTGTTTGAAAAATACAGGTATGAAGATCAAAGATATTCGGCGCTATATTGCGTATGTGATGCAGGGACCGAAGACTGTTGATGAGCGTCGGGCCTTATTGCAAGAGCATCGGACGGCTGTTTTAGAAAAACAGCAGGAAATTCAGCGTAACCTTGCCGAAATTGATTTTAAACTCAGCCTCTATTCTGCTTCTGATGCAGAAGATTTGGTTCGCCAGGAGATAGCGGCAGCCGTGGCTGAAAAAAAGCAAAATCAGTTACCCAATCCCTTTCCGGCTTAGAAGGTAAAATGTTTTCAGATATGCGTTTTGGGGCGTAAGATTACGAGGATCGCTCTGGAGAAACTACGATTTGGAAAGAAGTTGACGGAAATGCGAAAAGCAAAAATTGCCGACCGGGACCTTCCACTACTCGGAATGGGGACCTGGCGGCTTGGTGAAGGATCGACGGATCAGTCTAAACAAGAGATTGCTGCGCTGCAAACGGGCTTAGACGCTGGATTACAGATTATTGACACGGCTGAGATTTACGGTAAAGGCGCGTCAGAACGCCTAGTTGGAGAGGCGATTCAACCGTATGCGCACTTAGTTTCCAAATTTGCGCCGTGGCATGCGGGGGCACAGGCGATCCGCGCGGCTTTAACTGGCAGTTTGCAACGGTTAGGCGTGGATTACTTAGATCTTTATTTATATCACTGGCCGGGTGAGACACCGTGGGCAGAAACTTTTGCAACTTTACGCGATCTCAAACAAGAAGGCTTGATCAAAGCGTACGGGGTTTCGAACTTTACGGTTGCGCAGTTACGTGAAGTTCGAGCTGTTCCTGGTGGGCAAGCAGTGATGGCAAATGAACTGTATTACAACCTTGAAAAACGCGCACTAGACCGCAGTCAAAAAGCTTTTCAAGATCAGGCTAAAATAACAACGATTGGTTACTCCCCGTTTGGTTCCGGGAACGGGCAGGCAATTCATTTGCCACAAGCGGTTATGAAAATCGCTCAGGAAAAACAAATTTCAGCGCATCAACTCCTATTGGCGTGGACGATGCGCGATGGGGTCATCAGTATTCCTAAAGCCGGCACATCCCGTCATATGAAGGAAAATATTGCCGCAATGGCAGTGACGTTTTCGCCTAGTGAATTAGCGGTAATCGACCACAACTTTCCAATTGGCAATCAGTTTGAGATGATGTAATTTCCGATAAATTAAAGCCCTCAAGGCTGGACGAAGCTCCAAGCTTGCGGGCTTTTTTAATTTCTTTTCTTGTTTGTGTAATAAAGGTTTGTCAAATAATAAACGGGAATGCCTAATAGGGTGACTCCAGTACCAATCATAGCAAGTTCAAACTGGGTTATGACGGTAGTTATCAAAATAAAAACACCGCCGAGAATTGCGAAAATTGGAATTATTGGATAGCCAGGCACAAGATAGGGACGATGCAGCTCTGGTTCACGTCTCCGAAGCACAAACACCGCTATGAAAAGCAACAGACTAAAGAACCACATCACAAAGACAATCATATCGGTCAGCCGGTCAAAATTTCCAAGCAGCATCATTAAAACTGCAATGGCAAACTGGAGCAGCCCCGCGCCAAATGGCGAAGCGGTGCGCCGACTGACCTTTTTGATAAAGTGACTGAAAGGAAGTGAGTTTTCCTCAGCCATCGCCAGGGGCACACGCATTCCAGTCATGGTATAGCCATTGATAGCCCCATAGACGGAAATCAGAATGCCGATTGTGACTAACTTGCCGCCGAGAACGCCAAAGAGCTGAATGGCGGATTGAGAAGCAGCGTTAAGATTACCTGCCAGATGAGAGATGGGTAAAGTTTTTAAAAAGACAAGGTTGATGAGGGTGTAGATAACCATAATGAGTGCCAATCCCCAGCCAATCGCGCGGGGTAAATCTTTTTCCGGATGTTTCATTTCACCTGCAATGGCACCGACGCCTAACCAGCCATCATAGGCAAACATGGTGGCTAATAAGCCGCTGGCAAAAGCACTGAACCCATTCGTATGACTGGCGGAACTGGGCAACAGGTGTAAGCCGACCTGCCCAGGGGTGAGAAGACCAACAACAACGATAATGACAATTGGGATAAGTTTAAAAATTAGAGCCCAGGATTGTAAACGGCCGGCCGCTTTAGCTCCCAAAAAGTTGATGAGTGTAATTGATAGGCCGGTAAATAACGCGATTGGCAACTGTGCTTGAGTGTTTAAACGAAGGAGTGCTGCCAACTGCGTCCCAAAGACAATTGAGAGTGCAGCGATGTTGGCGGGAAAATAAATCAAGCTTTGTGTCCAGCCAAAAAGATAAGCGGGTAACTTGCCGTATGTGTATTCTAAGTACTTCACAGCCCCGCCAGTGAGGGGGATGGCAGCAGCAAGTTCTGCGCTGGTTAATCCGGCACAGATGGTTAACAAACCGCCCATGAGCCAGGCAAGTAATGTTAATCCGGCTGATTGGGTGGCTTGCACGACACTTGCCACCTTGAAGAAGACACCGCCGCCAATGACAGTGCCCATGACGGTTGCCAGCGCGGTAAAGGTCCCGACTTCTTTTTTGAGACCATCTTTTTCGGTATTCACGGTTATTTCATCTCTTTTCGTTTGGTTCACAATTTTTCCATTATAGCAGAAACCGGGGGCTGATTAAAACGAAAGTCATCGAAAATGGAAAAGGTGTACAATAGAAAAAAACGGCGGTAAGGGATGAATTGATTTGAGTAGGCGAGACATCAAACCGATTTATAGTAATACCTATAAGCATAAAAAACGCGGGCATTGGCGACGATGGTTGGCAGTCTTTGGTGTCCTATTGGTTGGGGGACTCATTTTTGCAGGCTGGCATTTGTGGCGGCAACATCAATCCCAAGCATTACAGCAATATCCCATTCGTGGCATCAGCGTTTCTCAGCAGGATGGGTTTGTTGACTTTCAGGGTGTCCAAAAGGCAGGCATGAAGTTTGTTTACCTAAAAACAACGAGCGGTACCACCTATTTTGATGACAATTTCACTGCCAACTATGACCGGATTCAAGGGGCAGATTTAAAAGTTGGCGTGTATCAAATTTTTAGTTTTAGCAAATCAGCACATCGTCAAGCCCAGTATTTCATTCGAAAAGTGGGTCATAAAGTTGGTAATTTACCGATTGCCATTCAAGTCACCTATTATGGCGACTACGAAGATAATCCACCGAATCAAGCAAAACAGGGCAAAAAGCTGCAGGAGTTAACCCGTGAACTGGCCAACTACTACGCTACACCTTGTATTATTTGGACCACGCCAACGATTTCGAAATCAATGATTACCCCATACCTTTCTGACAGCCGTCAATGGTTGATTGTTGATGGACTCAGTGAATTGTCAAAAAGAAAAATTGGTAAGCGCACCGAATTTGTGCAGTATAGTGATGATGCTGACTTAACGGTTTCTGGACAAAAGACCAGCTTTACGACTTCCGTATTCACGGGAAAAAAGCAAGTGTGGAAAGAAATTAACTAGAATTTTAGCGCGCAGATTACAAGGTCAATTCGAACACTGACTAAATCGTTCCCTGAATGTTTCAATGACATTATTCATAGAATTTCGACTACGGTCTGGAATTTTAGCCATCTAAAAATAGCCGACCCTTTCTTTCTACAAATGTTGCCAAACATGTCTTTGAACCACGTTTTGTTTACCGTTTGTATGAATGGTAATCTGTGTAGTCTTTGATTTTAACAGAGAATGAGCTGATTTTAGTAATTAGTGTATGTATTTTTAAAAAGTCGGAAGGTGATACTTGCAAAAATTAATTAACGGTAAATTCTTTATTCCAATTATGTCCCTTGTTTTATTGTGTCTTATTGGAATGATTGGATTAGATTATATGCTGTCAGCAAATCTGTGGGGAACATCCCATAAAGAGATGCTTATTCAAATTACCTTGTTAGTTATTATTTGGTCTTCACTTATTTTTTTGATTTGCCTATGGCTTAAATTTTATTTATTAACGTTGACCACTTTTATTGTGTCCAATATTAGCTTTTACTTTCTTACGATATCAGATTTAATTAAAAGCGGTTTTTTTCCGGTTCGTTTACTCGTTTGGACGATTACGATGTTTTTATTATATGAGTACATTGTCAAATCGTTACGAAATAGAAGAAAAAAAGTCAAACATGAATAACGTAAAATCGGTATCAGCAAAGTACTGATTCTAGGATTCCAAAAATCCAAGCTATAAAAAGTGAATTTACTATTAAAGGCCCTTTGCTCTAAAAGAATAGCGATTTTTTCTGTACTGATATGCAAAAATTAAAAACAAAACTAGGTAACAGACAGTATGAAAAATTGATGCAAAAGGCAAAAGTTACCAACCATAATGCAGTCATTTTTACCTATCCGGATGAAGCTAGATGATGTTTATTAAATTACGTGATAGCATTTTAGTTTATCGCTTATAGTCAGGTTCTAATATTAGACAAAGTTGAGATAAATAATAATCCTGAGGGTGTTGCGTACAGACGATTGGTTAGCTTCTTTGCTAAAATTTCAGATCACTTTGAGTTAACGCTATACCAACAACTCTTGGATACATACAAAGAAACACCGAAGATATTAGGCGATGTTTAGATCAGTATTGGTTTAACACAAAGTTAACCAATCAAAATGCGGGTACTACGAATTTTAGATGGAAATCCATGAAATTATATCAATACCAAATAAATAGCAAAACGTCTTGCAGGTGTACAGATCACAAATGAGGAGAGGGTCACATGATAACTTTTAGGTGGTCAGTTGTTTTATACCGTGACGTGGTGCTTATTTGAATTGTCTGCATGAGTGGTTATTTTATTTTTTAAATTTTTCGTCATTTTAAATAATTTGGGAAGATAGAAGGCGTTCCGATGAAAAAAGTAATTAGAGTTGTTGTACCGATTATTTTGGTGATTGGTTATGTTTATTTGTATCATTCAGTTTCACATGATATTTTGCAATCCGCATTAATCATCGGCGGTGTTTTGTTGCTCATATTTGGGTTAATGATTGGGCTTGGTAATTTGGAAAGTAAGGATCAGTTGCCGCCTGTTCAGGCAGGTAATCCCAATGTGCCACAACGACTAAACGTTTTTATGAAAACGGGGAATTTTTTAAAACAGTCACGGCTTCTGGTATTTAATGAGGCCTCAATCTGGCTAATTGGCGTTGCACTTTCTTTAATTCTTTACGGTTTTTTGTTTTATTGGCAGGTTATATAAAAATGAAAATAAAGATTCAATGAGTGCGACAAATCTTGCTTATGCTGGTAAGTGAAAAAATTTAGTACGAGTTTAGAAAAGCAGTGCTTCGTCAACGGTTGTTGATGAAATTTTTTAAAGCTCTATCATTTGGTGATTAGGACTTTTTGTTTACTACTAAACAATACATAGAAATCTGTCATCAGTAATAGTTAAAATTCTATTACCAACAACGGATCTCGTAGAACCAAATAAAATGACCACGTCTTTTAGGGGTGGCCATTTTTATTTACATATTAAGATAAACTTTATTTGGTAATCTTATAATTACTGAGCAAAATTGGATAAGTTTCATTATCAGTTTCATCATAAATTGAGATTGGGCGGTTTTCGTCTGCCGTGATCCGGACGTGATAGCCGTAATTATCTAAAAAAGTAATGCTGTGCTTATCCCATTTTTCGACCTTAGCCTTAATTGGGCGGTTATCAATCAGTAAGTCAAAGTTTGGTCGAATTTCGACAGCGTGAATTCGTGTCGAATCGTTGGTACGATAATTCCAAGTCCCCACAAAAAATAAAGGATTCGTTTCCGGCTCAGACTTATCGTTTTCATGGAGCTTTTTAGAAGTTAGAATGCCTGTCAAAAAAGAAGCTGTTATCAATCCGAGGTTTTTTAATTTCACCGTCATCAAATCCTTTCGCGTTTTTCAATACCTTAAGAATAGCATTTATAATAGGTAACGACATGTCAATTTAGTTAAATTTTAACGATTTTTATAATGAAACCCTTTTAAATATACTTACTTTGTCAACACTGATAAAATGGAAATGAAAGTATACAAAATTGGAGGGTGGACCATGATTAGATTAGGAATTATTGGCACCAATTGGATTACACAGCAGTTTATTGAAGCCGCACACGCCACTGGCGAATATCGCTTAACGGCCGTTTATTCGCGGACAGTTGAAAAAGCCAAACAGTTTGGAGAGACAAAGGGGGCAACCATTTTCTCTGATGATCTATCAGAATTTATGGCAAACGATGCTTTGGATGCGGTGTATATCGCTTCGCCGAATGCTTTACATTTTGAGCAAGCAAAATTAGCTTTAGAAAATGATAAAGTCGCCATTGTCGAAAAACCGATCGTTGCCAACCTGAAACAGATGGAAATTCTGCGCCAAACCTTAGAAAAACATCCAAAGGCGCTTTTGTTTGAAGCCGCACGCCAAATTCATCAACCTAATTTTAAAGCGGTCCACGACCAAATTGAAAAGTTAGGTCGTATTCAAGGCGCAACTTTGACGTACATGAAATATTCCAGCCGTTATGATGCCGTCTTGGCAGGACAAGAGCCAAATGTCTTTAGCTTGAAGTTCGCGGGTGGTGCGCTGCAAGATCTAGGTGTTTATGTGGCATATGATGCTGTGGGGTGGTTTGGCATGCCGGAAGATGTGGCGTATTACCCAACGCTTGCGCCTACCCGTGTGGATGGCAAAGGGGTTGCCATTTTACGTTACCCGGAATTTGACATTACGCTTAATATTGGCAAAACCAGCAATTCGTACTTGCCTTCTGAAATTTATGGGTTGAAGGACACGATTGTCATGAGTAATCCGGCTGATCTGGAAACAGTCAGCTATCGTGACGAAAAGGGTAACGAGACGCTTATCGGTTCAAAACCGGCAGAAAACCCAATGATCGCAGAAGCAGCCGATTTTGCGCGTGTCATTCAAGCACCTGATAACGAGCAAAATCAGCAAGATTATTGGAAATGGTTGGATCTCAGCCAAAACGTCGCGAAATTGTTGTATAATTTACGTCAATCTGGCAAAATAGTTTTTCCGGATGACAATAAGTAAACAGATAGGATAAAACATGGATAAGCAATTTGAACAGTTTTTTGAACAACAAGGTTTTAAATCCCCGACAGCCATTCAGCAAGCCGTTTATCAGCCCTTGAAGGATGGTGAGTCGGTAATGGGATTGGCCCCAACGGGATCTGGAAAAACTCTCGCTTTTGTGGTACCGCTTTTGGAAAAGACCGTTCCTGGTGGTGGCACACAAGTTTTAGTTTTAGCACCCTCACAAGAACTCGCGGTCCAAACGACCGATGTATTCCGACAATGGGGCACAGTTAACAATCTCAAAGCTACGTCGCTAACGGGCGGTGCCAATATGCAACGTCAGATTGAGCGCTTAAAGAAACATCCAGAAGTGGTCGTCGGTACGCCTGGGCGGATGCTTTCCCTAATTCAAGAAGACCGGCTGAAATTGAAAGATGTGCAAACCGTTGTAGTCGATGAAGCTGATGAGCTACTTACCGGGGAAACTTTTGATGAGGTGCGTGAATTGGTCATGCACAGTCCAACGGATGTCCAATTAGCCTTTTTCTCAGCGACCCAAGCTAATTCAGCTGCTAAGTTGGCAGAAATCTTTGGGGTGACAATTCACGAACTTGATGTGCGCACGACAGATACAACCCAAGGCGAGGTTTTGCACGGCTTAGTCCGGGTCGCTGCGAATAAAAAAGTCGCATACTTGCGCCGATTAGCGAAACTCAAACATTTTCAAGCGCTCGTCTTTTTTAATTATGTTTCCACTTTGGAACATGTGGCGGCGGAATTGAAGCATGAGCATGTTTCCAGTGTCAAGTTAGCGGGTCATCAAGTGCAAACAGAACGGGCAACGGCCATGCGCCGGTTTAGAAAGGGCGAGGCTAAGCTCCTCTTAACGACAGAAATGGCAGCTCGTGGCCTAGACATCGCAGATCTTCCTGCTGTGATTAATTACGACTTACCAGCCTCTGCGACCGCTTATATCCATCGTACGGGCCGCACCGGACGGATGGGTCGTGCCGGCGTCATTGTCAACATGGGAAATGACCACGATTTGCGTGATCTTAGAAAACTAGTGCCAACAGTTACCTTCAAACCTTTATATTTGGCACATGGTGAGTTGACGGATCAAAAAGAAATACTGGATCGAGACACAAAACCAGTGGCAGACAAACCAGTTTCTAACGAAGAGGCGTCGCAAAGTATACCGGCAACAACAAGCGAAGCAAATCGTGCGCTAAAACCGGTCCAACAAAAAAAAGACCGCAAACCAGCATACATTGGCGGCAAACCCAAAAAGAAAATCAATCATAAAAAGCATTCCAAGAAAAAAGGAATGCGGCATAAGAACAAAGAACGTTTTGAATGATAGGAAGTAAGAGAAATGACAACACCTTTAAAAACATTAACGATTGCCGGTAGCGATACAAGTGCTGCAGGCGGCATGCAAGCAGATTTGAAGACCTTTGAAGAGTTTGGCACTTACGGGATGGTGGCATTAACCTGTATCGTCACAATGGACCCTAAAGATTGGAGTCATCATGTGAACCAGGTTGATCCACAAATTCTAAAGGATCAACTTGCCACGGTTTTTAGTGGCGGGAACCCGTCAGCAATGAAGACAGGGATGTTGGGCGATCAAACTACCGTTGAAATTGCCTATCATGCCATTAAGGACCATAACCTGAAGAACGTGGTGATTGATCCGGTAATGATTTGCAAAGGGGAAACCGACGTGTTGAATCCCGACGCAGCCAATGCTATCCGTGACTTATTGATGCCCTTGGCTGAAGTCACCACACCTAATTTGTTTGAAGCGGGCGTTTTATCTGGTCTGGGCACATTGCATAATGTGGCGGAAATGAAACAGGCCGCGCAAAAAATTCACGAATTAGGGGCTAAGGCGGTTGTGGTAAAAGGCGGCAAAGGCTTACAAAGTGATGAAGCAGTGGACGTTTTTTATGATGGTGAAAAATTTGAATTGTTAAGTTCAAAAAAACAGGCGACTGATCGAAATGCTGGTGCGGGATGCACATTTGCGGCAGCCGTGGTTGGTGGTCTAGCTAATGGATTAAGTGTGGGCGAGGCGGTTCACTTAGCTAAAGAATTCGACACAGCTGCGATTCAAAACGGCTTTGACCTAAATCAATTCTTGGGGCCAGTTTTTCATCCGGCTTACCGCATCCAGAAATTAGGTAAATTGGTCTAATTTTGTTAATTAAAATATCTTGAGAAAAGGAAATCGTTTTCGGGTAAACCGAAGGCGATTTCTTTTTGGTTAATCCTATTACAATGCTGAAACTGACGTTGCATGGAGCCTAATAAAATGATAATGTATAACGTGGATGTGGTAAATTTAAAAAGCGGAGACGACCAGGATGAAAAAATTCTTGATTTGGTTTTTTTCAATTATTATTGCACTAGTTGTGCTTGGGGGGCGGCTGCTTTGCGCTGGCTAAGTATAATACAAACAGTATGGCGCATCGTTACTATCAACGCTTCTTTGCTTCAACAAGCAAGGCCTCGCAACCGGCAAAAGTTGTGGCAACTGCGTTTCGCGTGCCGGTGACGGCAAAAAAAGACAAAGCTGCTTCGCAAGTGGATGCCGCGATGAAGGCTAATAACTTAGTCGGTTCCGTAGCAGTTATACGCGCTGGCAAACTCACTTATTTAGCTTCACGAGGGCAAAGTAAATATCCAAGCGGTGCTAAAAATACAAGTGCTACTCGCTATCAAATCGGATCGGCGCAAGATCTGATCACGGCGGCTTCTGTGATGCGGTTAAAGCAAGCCGGCAAGTTAAGCTTGAGTGATAAGTTGAGCAAGTATTATCCCAAGGTAACGAATGCAAAGCACATCACAATTAGTCAGCTTTTGAATATGACATCAGGATTAAGTACATATGCAACTGCCCCGAAAACCAACAGTTTTCCAACGTTGTTGACTTGGAACGAAAATAATGCGGTCAGCACTTCAACTGGCAGCTGTGATTATCAAGCAATCAACTATGTGTTGTTAGCGGGGATTATTCAAAAGGTAAGTGGGCAGCCCTATCGAGAATTTATTCAGGCGCAGCTGATTGACAAATTGGATCTGAAACAGACCGGTTTTGTGTTAGATGATGCCCAACGCAACAAATTGGCAACTTCGTATGAAGATAGTTATTCAGGTGGCAAGGTTGCAGTCACTGGAATGGCAAAACTGCAGAGTACCAAGTTAGGTCCGTATCAGATGTACATGAGTGCCAAGGATTTAGCTACCAGTTACCTCTATATTTTAAGTGGTAAGATGATTAGCAAGTCAAATCTTGATAAGTTGATTGGTCACACGCAAAGTAAGTTTTCGGGTGGTGTTTATCCAGAAGACGGTGATATTCTGGTTCACGGTCAGTTGGGTGGCTATCAAGATAGTATCCAGATTAATCCAGATAAGAAAAATGGCGTCATTTTGTTAACAAACTATGTCCCTACTGGGATTAAGAATACCGATACGGCACCAATTATTTATAATAAGGTTTTTAAGTAGACAAGTTGGAGGATGTTATGAATCAAGCAGGGAACAACGTAGTAACTTTTAGTGAGATTTTGTTAACGCTACGCAAACACATTAAGTTAATTTTGGGGACCACAATTATCATTACGGCAATCGCGGCTGTAGTGACTTTCTTTGTTATGACACCTAAATATAGCGCAGGCACACAGATTTTGGTAAATCGAAAACTCGATGCCAGCATGGCTGGTGCACAGTATCAAGCCAATCAGGCGGATATCCAGATGATCAATACTTATAAGGATATTATTACGAGCCCCGTCATCCAAGACACGGTGAAAAAACAAACTAAAAATTTACCAGGCTCCGCAGATAGTACGGTTAGTGTAAGCACGCAGACGAATTCACAAGTTTTTACAATTAACGTGACTTCAACCAACCCAAACACTTCTGCTTCAGTAGCTAATAAAACAGCTAGCATCTTCAAAAAGCGAATTACTAAGATGATGAGTGTCAATAACGTAACAACTGTTTCCAAGGCGATTGTGAATAACGACCCCGTTTCACCAAGAATTAAGCTAAACTTACTAGCTGGTCTGGTCTTGGGATTAATTCTCGGAGTTGGCTTGGCCTTCTTGAGCGAATTTAACGATAAGACGATTACAGATGAAGCATTTTTGACGGACACACTTGGGCTCACCAGCTTAGGGATTGTAAATGAAATCAGTCAAAAAGATATTGATCGTCAGGTCCGGGAACAAACTGTTGGCTCAGAGCGTTCCAGCAAAATGCGACGAAGGGTTTAGGTGATAGAAATGCCATTATTTCGAAAAAAACGTAAATTAGATAACGAGAGTTTGAAACGCGGCGTCGGATTAATTACAATTACTGATCCAAGCTCCGTCATTTCTGAACAGTTTCGGACAGTCCGGACAAATATCCAATTTTCATCAGTGGATAAGAAGCTACAGTCAATCGTGATTACTTCTTCAGAGCCTTCAGAAGGGAAATCGACGGTCAGTTCTAATTTAGCTGTTGTTTGGGCAAAACAAAAACAAAAAGTTCTGCTGATTGATGCTGATTTGAGACGACCAACTGCACATCGGACATTTAACATCTTAAATGCGACTGGTCTGTCGAGTTATTTGACGAACAATGCCGTTTATGAAGAAATCATTCAAAATACGGATATTCCTAACTTGAGTGTCATTACCAGTGGTCCGGTACCACCAAATCCAGCTGAGTTATTGAACTCCCATCATGTGAATTCACTGTTGGCTAGATTGCAGTCCGAATATGACATGATTATTATTGATGCCCCACCAATTAATACAGTGACGGATGCACAATTATTGGCTAATAAAGCTGATGGGGTGATTTTAGTAGTACCACAGGGAATTGCTGAAAAAGGTAGCGTCATGCATGCGGTTGAACAATTAAAAACAGTACATGCAAAGTTGCTTGGGACTGTCATGAATCGGTTTAAGGCAGATAAAGCACCAGGTTACTACGGTGGTTATTATGGCGGCGATTATGGTGGCTACTACGGGGTGGATGATAAGGATGATTGATTTACATTGTCATATTCTTCCAGGCGTTGACGATGGTTCGCCAGATATGGGCACTTCAATTGGCTTAGCCAAAGTTGCCGTGGAACAGGGGATTACCCATATGCTGTTAACGCCGCATCATATGGATGGGGATTACCTCAATCACAAAGCAGATGTGATTGCCAAAACAACGGCATTTCAAGAAGAACTGGACCGTAATCAAGTACGGTTAACTGTTTTCCCAGGCCAGGAAGTTCATATCACTGGGGAACTCATGCAAGCAATTGATCGGGACGATATTTTGTTTGCCGATGAAAGTAACCGTTATTTAATTTTGGAGCTGCCTCACAATGAAGTTCCCGAATATACGAGTAAATTGTTGTTCGCACTACAAGCACGGGGGATTACGCCTGTACTGGTGCATCCAGAACGAAATCAAGGATTTATGCAGGATCCAGATAAATTATACGATTTCGTTGCACAGGGATGCTTAACACAGTTAACTGCTAGCAGCTATGTTGGAGTTTTTGGACAACACGTGCAAAAATTTACGGAACAAATTATTGACGCAGGCTTGGGATCTGTATTTGCGTCAGATGCACACAATTTTAAAGGACGTAATTTTAAGATGGCACAAGCCTTTGAAAAGTTGAGCAAAGCCAAGGGCGAGCGTTTTACAGAAATTTATCAGGAAAATGCTAAAAGCATTATTAATGGTGATGATGTGATCTTGGGGGAGATTCATCATGTTCATGACAAAAAAAAGAGAAAGAAACTCTGGGGATTATTCTAAAATGAAAGAAAATAGGGTAGAGAAACAAAGTATTGGCAATTTAGCATTTCCAAAAGAGAAAAAAATGAAAACAATGTGAGGAAAATTGTTTTGGAGGAGAGCAGTTTTGAAAAGATAATGTATAAAAGTGTGAAAAGGTTGACAGACATAGTTTTGTCAATTATAGCATTGGTGCTCCTAAGTCCGGTATTCCTAGCTGTAGCATTAATTTATAAAATTAATAAAGCAGACGAGGGCCCCTTATTCTATAAGCAGAATAGGGTTGGAAAAGGCGGTCAAATTTTTGGCATGTATAAGTTTCGTTCGATGGTAGTGAATGCTGAAAATAAACTAAAGCAGAATCCTGATTTGTATAGAAAATATATTGAAAATAATTATAAATTGCCACCTGAAGAAGACCCGCGCATCACGAAAATTGGGAAATGGTTGCGAAAAACTTCTGTTGACGAGATTCCCCAATTTATTAATATCTTGAAGGGCGACATGTCATTGGTAGGCCCACGTCCGGTAATTGAGGAAGAATTGAGAGAGTACAGTGATGTTGAGAAACTTTTGTCAGTTAAACCGGGTGCTATGGGGTTATGGCAGGCAAGAGGTCGCAGTGAGATTGGATATCCTGAAAGAGCAAATATCGAGATGGAGTATATTGAACATGCTAGTCTTTTGATGGATTTTAAAATCATGATCATGAATTTTTGGAATATTTTCAAAGGTAAGGGTGCATACTAGGATGGAAATAAAAATATTAGTTGCAGCTCATAAAAACTTTCCAATGCCCAAAAATAGAAAATTATATTTACCTGTGTTGGTTGGTGCCACCCAAAATTACAAGGCAGGAATAAATTTTCAAAGAGATGATCAGGGCAAAAATATTTCTATTAAAAATCCTAATTATAATGAGTTAACGGCAGTATACTGGGCTTGGAAGAATCTTTCGGCGGATGCAGTTGGGTTAGTTCATTATCGTAGGTTTCTCAGTTTGCATAAGCAACGAAATATCGAAAAAATTTTGAACCAGGAAGAAACTGAGGATTTATTGAATAAAAAACCAATCATTTTACCCAAAAAAAGAAATTATTATATTGAAACCAATTATACCCACTATATGCATGCTCATCATGTAGAACCGTTAGATATTACACGACAGATAATTCTGGAAACGTATCCTGATCATATTAAAAGCTTTGATAAAGTAATGAATTCTAGAAAAGCACATATGTTCAATCTGTTCATTATGAAGAAAGAATATTTTGATAATTATGCGTATTGGTTGTTTACAATATTATTCAAATTAGAAAAGAAAATCGATATTCAAGATTATTCGGTACAAGAATCGAGAGTTTTTGGTTATTTGTCGGAATTGTTATTAGATGTTTGGATTAATAAAAACAACTTTGAGTTTTCTGAAGTCAATTGGATACAGATTGGAAAAAGAAATTTAGGAAAGAAAATATTGAATTTTTTTAAAAGAAAATTTTTTCATTCTTTAAAAAAACACACACTTCTGAAGGTGATGAAAATATGAATGATATAAAAATATCCGTCATTGTACCAGTATATAACGCAAGTAGGTATTTAGCACGATGCTTAGATAGTATTAAAGAACAGAATATGCGTGAATTTGAGGTTGTTTTAATCAATGATGGATCTACTGACGGTTCTCTAGATATTATAAAACCGTATTTAGAAGATAAAAGATTTAGGTTAATCAATCAGGAAAATCGAGGTATTTCGTTTACTAGAAATCATGGTATTGATGTCGCGATGGGGGAATATATCGTTTTTGTAGATGCAGATGACTTTGTTTTTCCTGATTATTTGTCATATCTTTTCCATTTAATTGTGAAGTTTAACGCGAAAATATCTAGTTGTGCTCATGAAAGTATAAATCCAGGTGCAAAAGTCACACCTATTGCAAATGCTAAGGAATATTTCATGGGTGTAAAAAAATACTTTGAGAATTTAGGAAATAAAACTCTGCCATATCAAATGGGTGTTTCTCCATGGGGGAGAATGTATAAAAAGAGTTTGTTTGAAAATATAAAATATCCCAATGGAAAAAAATTTGAGGACTCTTCTACTACTTACAGATTAATGCTGGAAGCGGGTGGAACTGCAGTTGGAGAGAAAATTAAGTATTTATATTATCGGAATGCAAGTTCAATCGTACAAAAGCCTTTCACTTCGGATAGATTTGAGTTTTTAAATGCTGAAAGACAAATGACAAATGATATTGCTGAACATTTCCCTGAAATTACGGAATCTATGAATAGACGTTATCAGTACGCGTTAATGAATACTTTGGCACATATTGCTATCTCCCCAAATCAGAAAAAATTTGTGCTGGAACAGAAAAAATTAAAAGCACAAATTTTAAATCATTTCACAAAAAAAATATTTGATAAATATAATAGAAAAAAAGATGTGCTGGGTTTGATTACATTAAGAGTGGGGCTTCCAGTTTATAGATTTTCATTTTTTGTCTTTAAAAAATTGCAAAAAGTTAGTTAGCATAAATTAACGTACGTATGGAAAACATTGCTTTTTTGACCTATGATTTTTTAACAAGGAGTTGCTTTTTTGGAAAATATAGATTTTGTCGTAACATGGGTTGATTTTCAAGATCCGGTTTGGAAGGCTAAGTATAATGAGTATAGACCTCAAAGGCTTAATTTAACAAATAATGAAATTAGATATAGAGATTATGGTACTTTTAAATATTGGTTTAGATCGGTAGAAAAATATGCACCTTGGGTGAATAAAATTTTTTTGGTGACTGATAAACAAGTGCCAGAATGGTTGAATACAAATAATGACAAGTTGGTAATTGTGGATCATACAGATTTTATTGATCCTGAATTTCTACCGACTTTTAACTCAAGTGTGATCGAACTTAATATTGCTAACATAAAACAGTTGTCGGAAAAATTTGTGTTATTTAATGATGATATGTTTTTAAATGATGTTGTAAAGAAGGAAGATTTTTTTAAAAATGGGATGCCGGTCGATTTTGGAACATTTCAACCAACCATGCCTACAACAGAATTTACGCATATATTAATAAATGATTTACTTTTAATAAATGACTGGTTTGAAAATCGTGTAATAGTTAAGAAAAATTTCAAAAAATATTTTTCGATAAAGTATGGTGCAAAGAGGCTTGCGGAAGCTGCTACGATGCTACCCTACAGAAAAATCGCTGGTTTTTACGATGCTCATATTAGTAGCCCATATCTAAAGTCTACCTTTAAGAAAGTTTTAAAAATGGCAGATGATGATTTTAAAAAAACGGAGACACATAAATTTAGAAATAATAATGACATAAACGAATGGTTAATTAAATACTATCAGTTTTGTTCTGGACAGTTTGAACCCCAAAGAAAGACGTTTGGTAGTTTTTATGAATTAACTGATAGGAATTATTTTATTCAAGATATCGAAAAATCAAAAAGTAAAGTGGTATGTGTAAATGACGTAGAAAGTCCCGATTTAGACGTAACCATGAATTTATTAAGAAAAACTCTTCAAAAAAAGCTACCGAATAAATCAAGTTTTGAAAGATAACTTCGAGAATTTATATTAAATCGGAACAAATAGGTTTGATTTTTATATATGAAAAGGAAAAAAATGAGAAAAATTAAAGGAATTATCATCAATAATACTTTGATTGCGAAGTTTGTCATTTGTTGCGTGCGGGTTGTATTTACAATATTGGATAAGTTGATAAGGAGTAGAAAAAAACAAATACTTTTTACAAGTTACTCAGGAAGGCAATTTAGCGACAGCCCGAAGGTGATCTACGATTCGTTGATAAATGACGGCCGATTCGAAGATTATAAGTTTGTTTGGGGATTACTTGAGCCTGAAAAATTTAATTTTTTTGGCAGGTCCGAGAAAGTGAAGATTAATAGCTTTAGGTACTTTGTGATGTTATGTCAATCCAAAGTTTGGATCTCTAATACAAGCATTGAAAGATTGTTTGCGTACAAGAAAAGTAAACATATATATATAAATACTTGGCATGGAACTCCGTTGAAACATTTAGGAAAAGATGAAAATGATTCTAAATATTTGGTCAAAAATTGGTATAATAACGCTAATTTTGATCTATTCACCTGTTCAAGTGAGTATGACAAAAAAATATTCCAGAGAATTTTTCCAAAAACTCCTAAAAGTGCATTTTATGAAGTAGGATTGCCAAGAAACAATGAATTGCAGGATTCATTGAAAAGTGATGGTAAAGAAGTAAAAGAAAAATTATATACGCACTTAAAATTAGATCCGCAAAAAAAGACGATTCTGTATACACCTACTTTTCGGGATGAGTCCAATGATAGAGCCAACCAATTAAATGAGAGAACTTTGAAAAACATATCTGCTAAATACAATCTCTTGATTAGAGGCCATTACTTCGTCAATAGAAAGAATAAACTACATAATGATTATTATGTAGATGTAACGGATTTTAAAAATATAAACGATTTATACATCGGCTCTGATTTGTTAGTTACTGATTATTCCAGCACGATGTTTGATTATTCAATATTAAAAAAACCAATAGTTCTTTTTGTGCCAGATTTAGAACAATATGTCAGCAACGGTTGTAAAATGTTGGAAAATACCGATTAGAAAATGTCGGTTTTCCAACATTTTTTTACGGTAAACTAAACGTATCTCAAATTTGGAGGAACTGAAATGCGTTTAGATGTTGAACAGTGTGTCCAGCAATATATTATGAACAAAATAAAGCCCAACTTCGCTGAAATTGGTCGACGATATGGTGTTGATCCGCGAACGGTTAAAAGATACTACAATTTAGGGCTCACGCCCCCAGATGAGCAGCCACAACCCTTACGGCGGCCGAGTAAACTTGACGATTATCGAAAAACGATTGAAGAAAAGGTTCTAGAAGGCTGTTCGGCAACGGCAATTTATTACTTTATCAAAGAACGTGGCTATCAAGGAAAGCAAAGTATTCTCAGAGACTATTGTCGAACCATCAGAAAAGCCGCAACGAAAAAAGCCACTATCCGGATTGAAACCTCGCCAGGGCTTTCAGCCCAGGTTGATTGGAAAGAAGACTTAACATTGATTTCTCGGCATGGAGAGATTGTCAAAGGCAACATCTTCTTATATGTTTTAGGGTACTCGCGAATGAAATACATGCAATTTACCTTCAGTCGCAGCCAAACTACCTTTTTTGATTGCTTAACGAATGCCTTTTGGGCAACCGGGGGTGTGCCGAAAGAAATCTGGTTTGACAACCAAAAGGTTGTCGTCGATCATCATAAAAGTAATTTTGGTAAGCCGGTATTTAATGAAACCTTCGTTGAATACGCTAAGGACGCTTGTTTCAAGCCAATTGCTTGTCGACCGTTTCGGCCACAAACCAAAGGAAAGGTTGAGGCGTTGGCCAGAACTACTCAGCGAATTAAAGTTTACAACCATGAGTTTGAAGAGCCGCTAGACTTAGCCGAGATCGTTCATTTGACGTGTGATCAGCTGAATCATGAGAAGTCTCAGGCGACTCAAATTCCGCCTTATTTATTGCTTGATAAAGAAAAAGAGTATCTCCATGATTTTGATCATGACTTACTCGATGCCTATGCCAGCCAAACCATCGCAAGGAAAGTTAGCAAGGAATCAATGATTGTCTTTCAAAATCGGAAATACTCCGTCCCCATCAGATATATTGACGAAACCGTACAAATTAAACACGATGACAATACTCTATACGTTTATTATAACGGAGAACTAATTCGTTCTCACCCTATTTCACTGAAAAGATTTAATTATCTTCGCGATGACATGGAAGAGATTGTCCGATCAGACCTTTATAAGAATCGTGATGACCGAGTCATTGATGATTACGTCGACCGAAACCTGAAGATGTTTGATGAAATGGAGTGAGAAAATGGCTAATTACCAAGCGTTATACACCAACCTTAGACAATTAAAGTTAGATCGTTTCGCCGAACATTTAGGCTACCTATTGGATCATCAAGATGAAGCACCCAAGTCCTTGAGTGATGCCTTATTCGAATTGACAACGGCTGAGCTTAAATACCGGGAACAAAAAAAGATTAATTTGAGAATTAAACTAGCCCGCTTTCCATATGAAAAAACGTTAGCTGACTTTGACTTTAGCTATCAACCAGGAATTAACCAAGGGACAATTGAGGACTTGGGATCACTAAGATTCACCCAAGAGAATCAAAACATTTTGTTTATCGGCACCTCCGGTGTCGGTAAGACTCACCTAGCCACCGCCATTGGAATTGAAGGGTGTAAACAAGGAATTTCAACGCAGTTTATTCGATGTAGCGACCTCATCAACAAGCTTCAAACAGCACAAGTTCAAGGACGAAGCGAAGAAGTGTTGCGCCGGTATGCCCGTTTTCAAATTCTAATCATTGACGAGATTGGTTATCTCCCAATTGAGTCAGTGGGTGCTAAGCTGTTCTTTCAGCTAATTGAAAGACGATATGAACGGAAATCAACCATTATCACCACTAATATTCCGCTTTCTAAGTGGGGAAACACCTTTTCAGATAAGATGTTAGCTAACGCCATTTTAGACCGCTTGGTTCACCACGCTAAAGTCATCCGAATCACCGGTCGATCATATCGAATGAAGGATCATTTGATTGAAAAGAAGGATAATTCTGGACCTGATTTATCAGGTTTTAGCTCACAAAATAAAGAAAGGAGCAGTGAGACACTGTAAACCTTATCGGTAAAAAACAGCATTTTTTAATCGGCAAAAAACGACATTTTCACATCGGCGTTGACACAATATTCCAGGGAACGTGGACTGTACTTAAATATTGATGAGTTGGGATTGAAAATTTGTGAAAGGTCAGAAGAATTGGTAAATACAATAGATTCAGCAATGAATGATATGAATTATTTAAATGACATAATCAGATTTGAACAAAAGTTTCATACGAGCAAAGGTGTCAGCAACGGTTGTAAAATGTTGGAAAATACCGATTAGAAAATGTCGGTTTTCCAACATTTTTTTACGGTAAACTAAACGTATCTCAAATTTGGAGGAACTGAAATGCGTTTAGATGTTGAACAGTGTGTCCAGCAATATATTATGAACAAAATAAAGCCCAACTTCGCTGAAATTGGTCGACGATATGGTGTTGATCCGCGAACGGTTAAAAGATACTACAATTTAGGGCTCACGCCCCCAGATGAGCAGCCACAACCCTTACGGCGGCCGAGTAAACTTGACGATTATCGAAAAACGATTGAAGAAAAGGTTCTAGAAGGCTGTTCGGCAACGGCAATTTATTACTTTATCAAAGAACGTGGCTATCAAGGAAAGCAAAGTATTCTCAGAGACTATTGTCGAACCATCAGAAAAGCCGCAACGAAAAAAGCCACTATCCGGATTGAAACCTCGCCAGGGCTTTCAGCCCAGGTTGATTGGAAAGAAGACTTAACATTGATTTCTCGGCATGGAGAGATTGTCAAAGGCAACATCTTCTTATATGTTTTAGGGTACTCGCGAATGAAATACATGCAATTTACCTTCAGTCGCAGCCAAACTACCTTTTTTGATTGCTTAACGAATGCCTTTTGGGCAACCGGGGGTGTGCCGAAAGAAATCTGGTTTGACAACCAAAAGGTTGTCGTCGATCATCATAAAAGTAATTTTGGTAAGCCGGTATTTAATGAAACCTTCGTTGAATACGCTAAGGACGCTTGTTTCAAGCCAATTGCTTGTCGACCGTTTCGGCCACAAACCAAAGGAAAGGTTGAGGCGTTGGCCAGAACTACTCAGCGAATTAAAGTTTACAACCATGAGTTTGAAGAGCCGCTAGACTTAGCCGAGATCGTTCATTTGACGTGTGATCAGCTGAATCATGAGAAGTCTCAGGCGACTCAAATTCCGCCTTATTTATTGCTTGATAAAGAAAAAGAGTATCTCCATGATTTTGATCATGACTTACTCGATGCCTATGCCAGCCAAACCATCGCAAGGAAAGTTAGCAAGGAATCAATGATTGTCTTTCAAAATCGGAAATACTCCGTCCCCATCAGATATATTGACGAAACCGTACAAATTAAACACGATGACAATACTCTATACGTTTATTATAACGGAGAACTAATTCGTTCTCACCCTATTTCACTGAAAAGATTTAATTATCTTCGCGATGACATGGAAGAGATTGTCCGATCAGACCTTTATAAGAATCGTGATGACCGAGTCATTGATGATTACGTCGACCGAAACCTGAAGATGTTTGATGAAATGGAGTGAGAAAATGGCTAATTACCAAGCGTTATACACCAACCTTAGACAATTAAAGTTAGATCGTTTCGCCGAACATTTAGGCTACCTATTGGATCATCAAGATGAAGCACCCAAGTCCTTGAGTGATGCCTTATTCGAATTGACAACGGCTGAGCTTAAATACCGGGAACAAAAAAAGATTAATTTGAGAATTAAACTAGCCCGCTTTCCATATGAAAAAACGTTAGCTGACTTTGACTTTAGCTATCAACCAGGAATTAACCAAGGGACAATTGAGGACTTGGGATCACTAAGATTCACCCAAGAGAATCAAAACATTTTGTTTATCGGCACCTCCGGTGTCGGTAAGACTCACCTAGCCACCGCCATTGGAATTGAAGGGTGTAAACAAGGAATTTCAACGCAGTTTATTCGATGTAGCGACCTCATCAACAAGCTTCAAACAGCACAAGTTCAAGGACGAAGCGAAGAAGTGTTGCGCCGGTATGCCCGTTTTCAAATTCTAATCATTGACGAGATTGGTTATCTCCCAATTGAGTCAGTGGGTGCTAAGCTGTTCTTTCAGCTAATTGAAAGACGATATGAACGGAAATCAACCATTATCACCACTAATATTCCGCTTTCTAAGTGGGGAAACACCTTTTCAGATAAGATGTTAGCTAACGCCATTTTAGACCGCTTGGTTCACCACGCTAAAGTCATCCGAATCACCGGTCGATCATATCGAATGAAGGATCATTTGATTGAAAAGAAGGATAATTCTGGACCTGATTTATCAGGTTTTAGCTCACAAAATAAAGAAAGGAGCAGTGAGACACTGTAAACCTTATCGGTAAAAAACAGCATTTTTTAATCGGCAAAAAACGACATTTTCACATCGGCGTTGACAAAAGGAGACAACATAGACTTAATTAAAAGAACAATCATAAAAAATACAAAAAGTAAAATTTAAAAACTATAATATACGTTAGTGTGTGGTAGCTAAAATGGAGAATACTAATGAGAAAGTTTGTTATGCAAGTTAAATTAGGCCAAAAAAATACTAGTGGTCAAAAAGCAAAAGAAGATATAACCAAGATATTATCCGATGACGGGTATAAAGTGCTTGGTATGAACGTTAGCCAAAATAAGTTTATCAAGTTAATCACTATTCCGTATAAGGTGAATAGAGGATTAAAGGAAGTTGAAAAAAATGATATCGTAGTAGTTCAGTATCCCATGTATAGTAGACTACTAATTAAAAATGTTATAAAAAGGTGTAAAAAACGAGGTGCAAAAGTAATTGGGATCATCCATGATGTAGAGTCATTAAGATTCCTTAAGGGGGAAAAACGAAAAAGTATTGATGAACTAAACATTTTCAATAGTTGTGATTGTTTAGTTTCACACAATGAAAACATGACTGGCTGGCTGAGGTTAGAAGGAGTAAAAACAAAAATAGTTTCATTAGAGATTTTTGATTATTTGACTAGGGAAAAAGAGGTTTCTGCTGGTTTAAAAAAAGATTTAGTTTTTGCAGGCAATTTAAGTAAGTCTAGTTTTTTGGAGAAATGGTATCTTGACGAAAAAATTAAAGTGTTTGGAATCAATCCAGGTAATTATTCTAAGAGCATCAAGTATATGGGCGTAAAAACTCCCAATGAGTTGCCAAAATATTTGGATGGAAGTTTTGGATTAGTTTGGGATGGTAATTCAATGAGTACAAATGCCGGTGTGTATGGTGAATATACCAAATATAATAATCCTCATAAAGTGTCACTTTATTTAAGCAGTGGTTTGCCAGTTATTGTTTGGAAACAAGCGGCAATTGCAAAGTTTGTACAGGAGAATAGAATTGGGCTTGTAGTGGAAAGTTTATATGAACTGCCCAAGGTATTGGGAACACTAAGCGATGCTAATTATGAAGTTATAAAAGATAATGTACATAATTTATCTGTAAAATTTAAGTGTGGCTATTTCACAAAAAGGGCAGTGAAGAGTGCAATTGAGGCTATTAATGGGAAGAAGAATTTATGAAGGAATGACTAAACTCAAAGTTTATCTGAGTTATTCATCTCATTACAATAGTAATATACTAGAAAGATGTGTGTTATCTGATGGAACAAAAGAACTTATATATCTTAAATAACTTTTTTTTCTTTCTTGCCTATATACCGATCCTTATATTAACTTTTCTCAATACTAGTATGCTTGGACAAGAGATTTCGAGTAGCTATTTTAACGTGGCACTGGTGGCAGCAATTTTAATGGTAGCTTATAAAATTTTTTTTCTGGATAATTTAGCTATTCAGGATTACTTATTTTATTTTTTAATATCTATTGCAACAGCGATAGCTTATCATTACTCAGGAAATAGCACCTTGATAATACTTGTGATTTTTCTACTTGGTAGTAAGAATGTTAATAAGAAGTGGTTGGCAACTACTTATTTAATCATCAGCTCCTTGCTATTATTATTTGTTTATTATTTAACAACTATTGGGCGCATACCAGATTTGACCTATATTAGGGGTACAACTATTAGGCATTCGTTCGGAATCATTTATCCTACTGATTTTGCATCTCACATTTTTTACTGTTGTTGCGCATACATATTTTTGCGGGGAAGGAAGTATAATGTATTCGATTTATCTTTGCTTTTAGGAATATCCTGGTTTGTATATAGCACAACAGACGCACGTCTAAATAGCCTAATCATTTTGATGCTCGCATTCGGGAGAATTTTAGTTAGATACAAATGGGTATGTAAAATTCTACGAAATATTTGGTCGGTTCCTATACTTGGATTTTTATTTTCATTTGTTGCAACTTTTTTTTACAATCCATCCAATGGGGTCCTTAATTTACTAAACAACTTCTTTTCTGGGCGATTAAGTATTGTAAAAGGCATTTTGAACGAGTATGGATTAACTTTTTTTGGACAAAAAATCGTTGAGCATGGGTGGGGGGGGAAATGGCATTAATTTAATCACCTCCATTAATCAATATAGTTATATTGATTCTGTATATTTGAGACTTCTGATTATTTTTGGAATTGTGCCTACCGTTATATTCTTATGTTTTACAACTTTAGCTATGAAGTATGAGAGAGATATTGTTTTATTATTAATACTAACGTTGATTTTTATCACTGGGATTATTGAACAACATTTTATCGATATTGCCTATAACCCCTTTTTTATGTTAATGATTACAGATTATTTTAGAGAGAGAGGAAAGTTAAATTGAATTATTTAGTAGTGGGGTCTGGGTTATTTGGTTCCGTTTTTGCTTATGAAGCGGCCAAGAGAGGAAATAAAGTTACAGTTATTGAAAAAAGAGATCATATTGGTGGGAATATCTATACAAAAGAAATTGAGGGAATTCAAGTTCACGAGTATGGTGCTCATATTTTCCATACAAAAATGCCTGAAATTTGGAAATATATAAATCAATTTGCAGATTTCAATAATTATATCAATACACCGATTGCTAATTATAACGGTGAAATATATAATATGCCATTTAACATGAACACCTTTAATAAGCTTTGGGGTGTGGTAACGCCTGAAGAAGCCGAGAGAAAGATTGAAGAACAGAAAAGGAGTGTAAAACTAACTGGTAAACCTCAAAATTTGGAAGAGCAAGCGATTTCTTTAGTGGGACCGGATGTGTATGAAAAGTTAGTCAAAGGGTATACTGAAAAGCAGTGGGGTCAATCTGCAAAGAATTTACCTGCGTTCATTATTCGACGATTGCCAGTTCGTTTTACTTATAATAACAACTATTTTGATGATCCTTATTAAGGAATTCCAATTGGCGGCTATACACAGATTATTGAAAAACTTTTAGCAAGTGATCTTATCGATGTTAAAACGAATACGGACTTTTTTGAGAATAAAGATGCGTATCTCAATTCTGATGCTAAAATCATTTTTACCGGTATGATTGATCAGTTCTTTGATTATGAATTAGGGGAATTAGAATATCGGAGTTTACGTTTTGAAACAGAAATAAAAGATGTGGATAATTACCAAGGAAATGCGGTTGTCAACTATACAGATGCAGAAACACCGTACACACGGGTTATTGAACACAAACACTTTGAGTTTGGTAAAGGTAATAAGAATAGAACCGTCATCACACATGAATATCCCAAAACATGGCACCGTGGTGATGAACCTTATTACCCAATTAATAATAAACGCAACAAAGAACTATATACACGTTATGTCAAATTGGCAAATGAAAAAGCACCAAGCGTCCTATTTGGTGGGCGCCTAGGTCAATATCGTTACTACAATATGGATCAAACAATTATGGCTGCGCTACAAACTGTTAAAAAGGAATTTGGAGAAAAATAATTATGCAGGTAGTTAAGAATTACCTTTATAATGCTTCATATCAAATTTTCATTCTCCTCGTCCCCTTAATAACGACACCGTATTTGGCGCGTGTTTTGGGCCCGACAGGAGTAGGGATTAATGCTTTTACGAATTCTAATATTCAGTACTTTATCTTATTCGGAAGTATTGGCGTTAATTTATATGGAAATCGGCAGGTAGCTTTTGTTCGAGATAATAAGGAAAAGTTAACTCAAACTTTTTACGAAATATTTTTGATGCGGGTAATTACGATTACATTGGCTTACATTGCTTTCTTGATTTTTTTATCAATTACAAATCAATATCATGTTTATTATTTAGCACAATCTGTTTCAGTGATTGCCGCAGCTTTTGATATTTCTTGGTTCTTTATGGGCGTAGAAAACTTTCAGGTTACTGTTATTCGAAACTTTATTGTGAAAATTATTACCTTGATTTGTATTTTTACATTTGTTAAAAGTGAAGCAGATTTGACGTCATATATTCTCATTCTTTCATTGTCCTTATTAATTGGCAATATGACGCTGTTCCCGAATTTGCATAAATATATTGGCCGAATTCATTTACGAAGTTTACGAATTTGGCAACATGTTGGACCCTCAGTGGCGTTATTTATTCCGCAAATTGCGACTCAAGTGTATTTAGTAGTGAACAAAACGATGCTTGGTAATATGACATCGGTTCAAGCATCTGGGTATTTTGACCAATCAGACAAAATGATTAAAATTGTGTTGGCTGTGGTGACAGCAACAGGCACTGTGATGCTACCTCACGTCGCGAATGCTTTTATGCACGGAGAAATTCAAAAGACAAAAGATTTGCTATATAATAGTTTTCGCTTTGTCACAACGCTTTCAATTCCAATGATGTTTGGTATTATGGCAATTGCACAGAAATTTGTGCCCTTATTTTTTACAAAGCGTTTTTCCGTAGTTACACCGTTAATGACGGTTGAAGCTGTAGTTATATTATTGATAGCTTGGAGTAATGCATTGGGAACGCAATATTTATTACCTACCAAACAAAATCGGGCTTATACCAGTTCGGTTGTTTATGGAGCAATTGTAAATATCATTATTAATATTCCCCTTATTCTATTATGGGGAGCTCTAGGTGCGACAATTTCGACAGTTTTGTCGGAATTGACGGTAACAAGCTACCAGCTGTACGCTGTTCGGAAACAAATCAATTACACGAAATTATTCGAAAATGTTCCGAAGCTATTACTCGCAGGTGTGTTCATGTATATTATAGTTAAAGCAGTAGATCTCAAAACTGCTAGCACCTGGATAATGTTATTAGTGGAGGTAGTAATCGGCATTGTAGTTTATCTGGTAGCTTTATTAAGTATGCAGCTATTACCAATTTCAGATATAAAAAGAATGATCAAAAAATAGCTTATTGAGGTTAAGAAATCGTTATGATTTCTTTTTTTAATGATATTTTTATTTTAACGAGGCAATTTTGGTGAAAAACATAATTGTAACTGGGGGAGCCGGATTTATTGGTTCAAATTTTGTCCATTATGTGGTGAATAATCACCCAGAGGTACACATTACAGTGCTAGATAAGTTGACCTATGCTGGTAATCGCGCTAATTTGGCCGGATTGCCAAAAGATCGAGTGGAATTAGTGGTTGGCGATGTTGCTGACGACGAGTTAGTTGATAAATTAGTCAAAGACGCTGATGCTGTTGTGCACTACGCAGCTGAAAGTCATAATGATAATTCGTTGATTGATCCAAGTCCGTTTATTCAAACGAATATTGTTGGTACTTATACTTTAATTGAAGCTTGTCGTAAATATGGGGTTCGTTACCATCACATCTCAACTGATGAGGTTTTTGGCGACTTGCCATTGCGAGAGGATTTGCCTGGTCATGGGGAAGGTGTTGGTGAAAAATTCACACCGGATTCTCCTTATAAGCCAAGCAGTCCTTATTCTTCCTCCAAAGCGAGTTCAGACTTATTAGTTAGAGCATGGGTACGCTCGTTTGACTTACAAGCAACTATTTCAAACTGTTCCAATAATTATGGACCATATCAGCACATCGAGAAGTTTATTCCGCGTCAAATTACAAATATTTTAAGTGGTATTCGCCCTAAGCTCTATGGATCTGGTAAAAATGTTCGTGACTGGATCCATACGAATGACCATTCACGTGCAGTTTGGTTGATCTTAAATGAAGGCAAAATTGGCGAAACCTACCTAATTGGTGCCGATGGTGAAAAAGATAACAAAACAGTTCTAGAGATGATTCTTGAAGCAATGGGTCAGCCTAAGGATGCATATGATCATGTGAAGGATCGCCCGGGACATGATATGCGTTATGCGAGTGATTCAACCAAATTACGTACGGAATTGGGTTGGCAGCCTGAATTCACTGATTTTAAGAAGGGGCTTCAGGATACCATCCAGTGGTATACAGATCATGAAGATTGGTGGAAAGATGAAAAGCAAGCCGTTGAAAATAAGTATACCAAATGAAAGTATTTGAGAAATGGATACTGCTACCTTCATAAACCTTAAGTTTGTGAATTTTTAGTGAATTCCTGAAAGTAAAAGCTTACAATAATGATAGATGATTTACAGGAGGTTAACTTATGAGACATCAACATACAGAAAAGCGGCACACAGTAAGGAATGTGATCTTGACCGTCATTTTAATCTTAATTGTGGCTGGTGGGGCTTATGCCGCACGAAAGTATTATAATTTGAAACACGCTGTCGATAATACATATCAAAGCGCGGGGATTAAAAAGGATCGAAATGCAAATTCAGAAATTCAGGCCAAGAGTCCGATTTCAATACTACTGATGGGGACCGATACCGGTGCCCTCGGACGTTCTTATAAAGGGCGAACGGATACAATGATGTTAATTACCTTGAATCCTAAAACCAATAAGACAACTATTACCAGCATTCCACGGGATACTGGTGTTACAATTCCGGGTTATGAAAGCGAATCACCTTCAAAGATTAATGCGGCCTATGCTTTCGGTAGTGCTGGGACGGCCATTAAAACAGTACAAGAGATGTTAAATGTTCCAGTTGATTTTTATGCTCTAATGAATATGGGTGGTATGGAGAAAGTTGTCAATGCTGTCGGTGGAGTGACATTAACGCCAACCTTGAGTTTCTCATATGAAGGGTACAAATTTACTAAGGGACAATCGACACACATGAACGGGAAAAAGGCACTTGCCTATTCCCGCATGCGTTATGATGATCCCCAGGGTGATTATGGACGTCAAACCCGGCAACGAGAGGTTATCATGGCTATCATGAGCAAGGCTGGTTCAATTTCAACATTGCTAAATAAAGATTTCCTAGATTCAATTTCTAAGCAAATGAAGACCGATTTAACTTTTGATGATTTAACTGCCATAGCGCAAAATTATCGTGGCGCTAAAAAGAATGTTTTGCAAACACATCTGCAAGGAACTAGTGAAACAGTGAATGGGCAGAGCATGGAAATTATGGCTAAAAGTGAATTGCAGCGTGTTACCAACTTAAACCGCAAGAATTTGGGACTCGCCCATGCGACAACTGGAAACATTGCTTTGAATGTGTCGGCAAGTTCGACATCAAACAGTAGTGTCCAAAGCGATAATGTTAATGCAGGAAATTAAGCATGCCTGCAAGATATTTTTTAAATAAACACAATTTTTATTGAAGTACGACTACAAAATTGTAACTAATAAAGCACCTAGTTAATATAATTTTGTGCAAGAATAGAAATCAAACTTCTAAAAAAGTGGTTCGGTTTCTCCGCATCGTTTTAAAAAAATTGAGGAGCAGTTGAATGGGAAAACGAATAAAATGGGTTGATTTAGCTAAGGGCATAGGTATTATCTTAGTTGTTTATGGTCACGTTATCTTAGGTGTGCACGATGCAGGGCTAAGTTTGAATGGTCTTAACTACAATTTACAACATAGCTTCATTTACACTTTTCACATGCCACTTTTTTTCTTCTTGAGTGGTTTATTTGCGAAAAGATGGGTTGGGCGACCTACAAAAGTTGCTTTAAGTCAAAAAATGAGAACGTTATTGTTTCCATATATTGTTTGGGGAATAATACAAGGAATTATAATGGCACTATTCTCAAGTAGTACTAATGGGTCTACCAACTTTATTGATATAATAAAACTTCCTATTCAGCCTTTCGGACAGTTCTGGTTCGTGTACGATTTATTTTGGATTTTTTTATTGTTCTATGTTATGGAACATTTATTTAAATTATCACTTAAAAAAATTTTTTTACTCAGTTTCATTTTGTGCTTCGTTTCACAGTGGATAAGTATTTGGCAGTTTGGAAGAATTTTTTACTACCTACCTTTTTTTATTGCGGGTGTTTATTTAGGACCAAGGCAATTAAAGTTCAAAAAACCTGTCATTATTAGTGGGTTTATATTATTTATTTTTATAAATCTATTGAGGTATTTTGTGAATTGGGGAGGATTTCAAGTTGTTGTTGATGTACTCACTGCGTTTACTGGCATCCTACTGGTGATAATGTTAGTGCAGAAGTTCGATAGTAAGTTGTTATCTTATATTGGTCGTCGCTCATTAGATGTTTACTTATTGCATATCATGGCGACGGCTGGGACCCGAATCATACTTATGAAGTTAGGTGTTGATCTTGTTGTAGTACATTTATTGCTTGGAACTGTAATGGGGGTGCTAGGTCCAATTATAGCTGTAGAGTTTTTTAAAAAAATTAACATTTATAAGTATCTTTTTTGAATTTATCTATATAATAATAGATGTTGTTGTGTTGTGAATGCAGGAAACTAAGTTTTGAATTAAAAATGATGATTAAGTTGTAGTAAGGGAATTGTTAAAGTAATGGCAAGTAAAAGTAGAGTTAGGAATTCAAATATTGAGTTACTGAGATTGTTTTGTATGTTTTTGATTATTTTGCATCATTTCTCGGTTCATGGCGTGGATATCGCCGGCTGGGATCAGGTGCACAGTAGTTTAATTAACAAAATAATTGCCGAGCTGTTATCTTTTGGGGGAAGACCAGCCGTCATTGTTTTTATGTTAATCAGTGGTTATTTTTTAGTAACCTCAAAACATAGTGGCAACTTGAAGAAAGCTTTGCAGCTGTGGTTAGAGGTTTGGTTCTATTCAGTCGGGGTCTATCTGGTGCTCGTCCTTGTTAATGCGAAATCATTTGCGATTGGCACATTTGTCAAGGCTTGTTTACCGATTACGTTTGATCAATACTGGTTTATTACGGGCTATTTCCTGATTTATCTTTTGAGCCCGTATCTGAACAAAATTTTATTAAATTGTAGTAAAAAAGAGTTTGTGTATTTATTGCTTTTTTTAGGGACAATTGAAACCTTGATTCCAACGTTTCTTGATGTTTGGATTGATTCTGGGAGTGTGTTGTTGTTTGCCTATTTCTACGCAATTGGCGCCTTTATTCGATTGTATGGGGCGGATTACGATCTGGCCAAAATCGGGAAATTGCTATGGACAGCTAGCCTAGCATTAATGTTTTTAAGTGTGATTACGCTGAATTTAATAACCGCCATTTTTAAGGTGGAAGTTTTTGCAGACCATGCGACTCACTTTCTTTCCGTCTATTCGATTTTGGTTTTGATGTTTGCGATTGGTCTGTTTCTAACTTGTTTGACAGCAACAGCATGGCATAGCTCGGCAGTCAATTTTGTATCCAAATCGGCATTTGCTATCTATTTGATTCATGATAATCGCAACTTTCGTGAAGTACTATGGCAAGACATTCTGCATGTGCATAGCTTGCAGAATTCACATTTCTTGTTGCTGTATGGCTTGTGTGACACCGTACTGATTTTTTTGGCATGCATCTTATTAGATATCGCCTTATGTGAGGTAGGCACGCTACTGAAAGAATTTAAGTTAAAGTCTAGAAAAGTGAATCGTTCCTCTTATTAAGCAGATACAGGACCTGAAGATAAAATTAAAAAGTTAAGTTGTAGCGAATTTTAGTTATCGCAGATTATATAATTAATTCGAACACCTAAAAAAATGTAAACAAAGACCCATAGTAATGTCCTACAATGGTAGTCACCACAACCAAACCATGAAAGAAGATACATTACTATGAGCTTCTCTACTTTAACACAATTCGATCGCGGTGCCATCTACCATTTGCTAAATATCGGTTATTCTCAAAACAAAATTGCTTCCGCACTCAATGTGTCCAAATCCACCATCAGTTATGAACTCAAGAGAGTTCAGCCATATAACCCTATATTGGCACAGGCGGATGCCGAACAACAACGACATCATTCAGGAAGAAAATCAATTTTAACTCCAATGCTGAAACGCTTAATTGAGAACCATTTACGTTTGACACATTCACCTGATGAGGTCGCACATGAGCTTAGACTTTGCACTAGCTCAATCTATAACTGGATTTACAGTGGCCAAATCAACTTTAAGGCTGAACAATTGCCCGACAAAGGACAACGTCACAAACATCAAGATGAGCGTCGGGGAAGCTTTCAGGTTGGTAAAACTATTGAAAATCGTCCTCAAGCTATAAATGATCGCTCCGAATTTGGACACTGGGAAATGGATACCGTTCTTTCGTCACGAGGTGGTTCAAAGACATGTTTGGCAACATTTGTAGAAAGAAAGAGTCGTCTAGTTTGGATGATTAAAATTCCAAACCGTAGTCAGAATGCAATGAATAACGCCATTGAAACCTTCATCAGAACCTTTGGTCCAGCTGTAAAATCATTTACAGCTGATCATGGTAAAGAATTCTCAGGTTATCAACTCATTGAAGACACCTATCAACGTGAGGTATATTTTTGTCACCCTTATTCACCGTGGGAGCGTGGAACTAATGAATATTTCAATCGCAAAATTCGTTGGTTCTTTCCTAAAAAGACAAACTTCGCGAAAGTCACAGAAGAATCAATTATTGAAGCAACGGAGTTGATTAACAACCGACCATTAAAAATTCTAAACTGGAAAACTGCCATTGAAACATTCAGGGAACTATTTAGTAAGTGTTCGAATTAAACTTGTAATCTGCGTTATTTAAAAAAGTTCTGTGGATAAAATCAAATTCCAAATTTTCTGTTTGGGGTTTGATTTTATTTATTATGGGCTGAAACTTTCCAAGCTAGCGGAACGATAAAGTAAGATGTTGAACGTGATGAAACGACGTATGAGATGAAAATTTCGGGCGTATCATGCTTGAACTGGTTCAGAGCTATGAAGTGTTACACCTTTCTATTTTTCCTTACTTGTTTTGAATATGGGGATTTTACTAGTTGTCTGGAACTAAGAAAAGATCAGAAACTTTACTAAAGTTAGGGTAATTGATATTTAATGTAATTATGGATATAATCACACCGAGAACATGAAATTTATTTCAGTATTGGAAGAAAATGGCGTCACTTCTGTTATTTCTGTACAGGAGAATATAATTTCCATAAATCTGGAATTTGACTTAAGGAAAGCTCTTGATCAACTGAAACTTGGTGATGATGGAAATGTCATGGGTAAAAAATGTCTGGTAATGTGGCGGATCATGTTAGCCAAGCTGCAAAATTACACGCCTTGCCTGTGGTTAGGGATATTTTCGCCAGATATTAAATTAAAAAGCCCTCAGAATTTACCGTTCTGAAGACTTTTTTCTTCTGTTTTAAGCAAGAGATTGAAAGGCGTCATGATGTAGAAACCAAGCACCACACCCAAACCATTATGAATGACGTCCATAATGTCGACGGTACGATTAATGTGAATCAGCTGGTCTAAAACAAACTGGCCGCCTTCGTTGAACAAGGCAATCCCTAATGCGATCACTAAAACCTCGAGTAAGATTGGGCGATCCCGAAAGCCAAAAATGTAAAGGTAGACACCCGCGGGGATGGTCATAATGACATTGAGAATCGCCTGCATACTGTAATCATGGTATGGGGTGACAACGACCTTAGCATAGCCAACATGTAGTGTTTGCGGAAGAATGTCCATGCCAAACGAATAGGTCCCAGGCGTAAAAATTAAATAAAAAACACTCACCACATAAATAATGAACGAAACACGGACTAAAATCGCAAAGGGAGAATGGTTCACGCGTAATTTTTGCAGATTATAAAGAGCGACGAGACTCGAAAGAATCACAAAAGGTAAATATGAAATTAAAGACATTGAACCACCTCCAAATTTGATGAATGTTTTTATTGTAGCATACTTCATTTGAGAGTAAACCTAATAGGCACAGGCTTTTCGTTAACTTTTTCTAAACAGGTTTAGACTTTCTTTAAACTCTACCAAAAACTGATTGCAATCTATTCGTAAATGCTATATGATGTGTTTGTAAAGATATTGTAATGTTTACGTAACATTAGGAGGCGGTTGTGATGAAAAAGTTTATGCGTTTTATAGTCGTAATGAGTGTGGCAATGGGAGTCTTTTTGTTTGCTAATAATACGCAAACCCAGGCTGCCTCCAGAACGAGTGTCCCAGTCGCCATGCGGGGTAAGTGGTATTTAAATAAGAAAACCGGACTAAACATCAAAAAAACTTCCATGGTGGGCCTCCATCATACTGTTATGGAAAAAACCTATGGGAAATACATGGTTTTTAAAAAATACTATAAAGGGAGCTATTCCTTATCTGATAAACGTTGGGGGTTTGGTTTCTTCTTCAAATTAGTGACTGTCAAAGGCAAAAACGGCCGCCGGTACAAGGCGCTTGCAATGTGGGGACAAGGACCGGAAGCACAACTTTACTACAAAAAGCTCAATCGCTATGAACGACACAGTTTGTCGTGGCGAAAAACAATTAAATTAATGAATGGACAAAAGAATTTCTAGCTTCTGACTTTACCAATCGTGCGAAAGGCTATATAATGTTAGGGCACTGCAAAAAGCGCGTGTTTTAGAAAAGTAACAAGCTTCTAAAGCCGATTTGCAAGTCTGATTAAAAAAATCCGCCAGCGACGAAAGGAAGTTACGCATGGAAAAAAATGAAGTTGAACCAGAAAAGAAACCATTCAGCATTGGTGATAAGGTTCACGTTAAAAAAACCGCTCTTTTACCAACCGGATTTGATGGCCAAGTCGGGAAAGTTTATGAGAATTCGATCCTAATCGACATTGATCCGAGCACCGTGGCGAAAGCACGAAGCGAAGAATTACATGATTTACATGGTCGCGTAATTGTTCGGTTTGCGGAAGCCAAAAAAATTAAAGCCTAGTTATGCTTTCACCGTATCGGTACTTGCCGATGCGGTTTTTTATTGCCTTTTTTGAGCAAAAATAAGAAATTTCTATTTATTTTAATTTTTATTTAATTTTCCAGTTGACAACCACCGCACGATCGCTTATATTTAGTATTAAATTCTGATTAGATATTTTCTCATAATCAGATTAAAAACAGAAGAGGGGTTGTTTGGATTATGAAAATTAAGAAAGGGTCGGTCACACTTTTAGTTGCGTTACCGCTACTATTACTGGCTGCGTGCGGGAATGGCAAGTCCGCCTCAACGGGGAGCAATGGCGTTAACAAGAGCAATTTGGCCGCTAAGCAAGTTGTGAAATGGACAGAGAAATCGGAGTTGCCATCACTAGATCCATCCATCGCTACAGATGAAATCAGTTTTAATATGCTGAACAACGTTGATGAAGGCCTTTATCGCTTGGGTAAGAATAATAAAATTCTCCCTGGTATGGCAACGAAGACTAAAGTTTCTAAAGATGGTAAGACCTACACATTTACATTACGCAAAAATGCCAAATGGAGTAACGGCGATAAGGTCACAGCCCAAGATTTTGTTTACTCATGGCGGCGGACAAATAATCCCAAGACAGGGTCGCAGTACGCCTACCTATTTAGCGGTATTAAGAATGCTGACAAGATTCAAGCTGGCAAGAAAGCTGTCAATACTTTAGGGATCAAAGCAGACGGGGACTATAAGTTAACCGTAACTTTGGAAAAGGCGATTCCGTACTTTAAGTTGTTAATGGGCTTCCCAAGTTTCTTCCCACAAGATCAAAAAGTGGTTGAAAAGTATGGTTCTAAATATGCTACGCAAAGTCAGTACCAGGTTTATAACGGACCATTCACAATGACTGGCTGGACCGGCACGAACAACAAGTGGTCACTGGTTAAAAATAAGCACTACTGGGACAAGAAACACGTCTACTTAAGTAAGATTTCTGATCAAGTGGTTAAAGACACGCAAACTGGCTTGAACTTGTTCCAAGGTAAGCAGGTGGACCAGACGTATATTTCAGGAACCCAAGTTGCTAATCTGAAGAGTAGTAAATCGTTCTTCTTAGGACGGGAAGCACGTAATGCTTATCTGGAATACAATTACAAGAAAATCAAGGCTTTCCAAAACGTGAATATTCGTAAGGCAATGTCTTTGGCAATCAACCGGAAACAATTAGTGAACGATGTGCTGGCAGATGGGTCGACCACACCAAAAGGCTTTGTAACCGATGGCTTGGCAAGTAATCCGAAGACCGGCGAAGATTTTGCTAAAGAAGGCTATACAGGCACCGGCGTTAACTATAACTTGGCTCAAGCAAAGAAACTTTGGGCAAAGGGCTTGAAACAAGAAGGCAAGAAGAGCGTGACTTACACGTTGATGGCTGATGATACGGATGCTGGGAAGAAGACAGCTGAATTCTTACAAACGCAGTTACAAAAACTTCCTGGTTTGAAGATCAATGTGCAGACGATCCCTTATAAGACACGTTTAGCACGTTCAGCAAAGGGGCAATTCCAGTTGGTTATCACACTTTGGGGTGCTGACTTCTCTGATCCAATTTCTGACTTAGGGTTGTTCACATCCGATAACAGCTTCAATAACGGACACTGGAGCAATAAGGAATATGACAAGCTGATTGACAAAGCCAACAACGCAGATGCCAATAATACACAGAAACGTTGGGAAGACATGGTTAAGGCTGAAAAGCTGTTGATGAACGAACAAGGTAACGCCCCGCTTTACAATGGTGTGGCTTCACAGTTGATCAACACAAAAGTCAAAGGCTACGTCTACAATACAGCCGGTGTTCCTTGGAACTGGAAGGGCGTTTATGTTGAAAAATAAATAGAACCAGGCGAGAGTGGAAGAAGATATTTTAATTCAAGCCTCAACTCGGAAGTCGAATGATTCGTTCTTTGAATCATTCGGCTTTCGTCGTTAAGCGGAGAAGTTATCCTTTTCCAGGATTGCGACTATTAATGTTCAGAGATTTGAAGGGGTTGAAAGTTTTTTCAGCCTCTTTTTGTGCTTTTTATTAATAATATTCATAATTTTTGACTTTCATTCGACAGCTTGGTAACCTCAGTAAAGGGTAGTTAATGATGTAAATATAATTTGACGGGAAAAACGCCAAGTGTGACAGGTCATTTTTGCTTGTCACGGTTTAGCTAAGACGCAAAATCCTGTTAGATAAGGCTTTTCGGTAAAATACCAGTGATGATGCCGTTTTTACTTCAACCAGTAGGGGTATAATTTGGACACTTACTAAGCTAGGAGTGAAAATATTTGACGAAAATAGCGATTGTGACTGATAGTACAGCTTATTTAGCCCAAAATGTTTGTGAGAAATATCATATTACAGTGGCGCCGATTTCGGTAGGGTTTGGCAACAAGCAATATCGTGAACGGTTAGATATCAGCGATGCAGAGTTTTATCAACAATTGAAAACGGAAAAGACCTTTCCAACGACGGCACCGCCTTCAATGGGGACCATGGCTGACATCTATGAAGAGCTAGCCAAGCAGGGCTACACAGATGTGATCAGTATTCATTTGGCAGCCGGAATTAGTGGTTTTGTGCATAATCTGAGTCAATTTGTCGAAACGGTGTCGGCTTTGTCCGTGCATGTGGTTGATTCCCAGCTGTCCCTGCAGCCAATGGGGTATTTGGTCTTACAAGCAGCTAAAATGGCACTGGCAGGAAAATCAGTCGAAGAAATTTTGACGACAGTTGACGATCTGAAACAAAGTTTTGGTGAGTATTTTGTGGTTGATGATTTAAAAAATCTTGTGCATGGCGGGCGGCTCAACAGTGGCTCGGCCTTCGTGGGATCGCTTTTAAAAGTCAAACCTATTCTAGCGTTGAATCCGGTTCATCATAATATCGAGGCCGTCGATAAGGTGCGTTCGCTAAAGCGTGCTAAGGCGGAAATTGTGGCGCGTTTCACTGAGAAAACTAAAAACCTACCCTATCCAGTTCGCGTATTTTTATGCGGTACGGACAACGAACCAGCAATCGAAAAATGGCAACAAAGTATTCAGGCGAAGTTAACGAATGTCGCTGTCATTGAGACTGGCCAAATTGGCCCGGTCCTTGGCGCTCATTTAGGATCTGGTGCAGTTGCGATTTTATGGGTAAAAGAAGTTAGTTAATTTATGACAAAGTGAGGGATTGAGGTTATGAAAAAGTTGAAAATTGATTTGAATGACCAAGATTACATGGGCAGTCACGAAGCAAGTACGATGTGGGGTAAGCAAAAGGATTACGTACGAACGATTTATAACAAGTATCCGAAGCGCTTTCCCAAAGGCACGATTCGTAAGTTTGGCAAGCAGCTGATCGTGACGCGTGAAGGGATGGAAGCTGTAACCGGCGTAAAGAAAAGTCAGTTAGCAGCGGTTAAGAAAGATAACTAAAACGAAGTTAGCAGGGGTAAAAGCTAGTTTTGGTTGTGGCGGGCTAGAATTAGGCTTTTGGCCACGTGGCTGGCTGCTCAAACTGGGCTTTTGACCCATAACAGTAATTTGCAAGTGTATATAAACATAAAGAACTGGGACAATTTTGGTGATTGCCCTGGTTCTTTATTTTTGTGGCCTGATTAATCTGGGAGGCCACCCAAAAATGACCATTGACCACGTGCCTAGTTTCTACCATACTTAAGTTACGATTCGGACAGAGGAGCTTACAAATGATGACTTGGCTATTGATATTTTTTCCAGCACTCTTAGCAGGGTTAGTTCAAGGCTTGACTGGCTTTGGTGCTGTCATTGTGATGATGACCTTCTTCCCATTTATTCTACCGATTGCGCCAGCAGCTGGGATTGCGGGCTTATGTATGTTAGCAAGTATGGTTGGCTTGACTTATCGCTATCGCCATGAAGTGCGGTTAAAACGGATTGTGCCGCCATTTCTAGTGTATGCGGCCGTAGCCACTTGGTCGGTTCATCTGAGCAATGTCCTTGAACCCCACGTGATGCGAATGCTATTGGGTGGGTTATTAGTGGCATTATATTTGTACTTTACGTTTGTGAAAAATGCGGATGGCCGACAATATCCGTTGTTTATTGCACTTGGCTTTATGGTGATTTCTGGCTTCTTTAATGGTCTGTTAGGGATTGGCGGACCGTTGATGGCGCTGTATTTTCTTTCATTAGCCAAATCAATTCCGGAATATACGGCTAACATTCAAGGCTTTTTTTGATTGATGCCTTTTACATTAATAGTGTGCGGGTGGAAAACGGTATTCTAGATGCGCATGATATTCCCTACATTCTGGTGGGTATGCTTGCAGCGGGAATTGGCACGGTAATCGCAGCCAGGATTGCTTCCAAGTTAGATGGAGTCACGTTTAGAAAATGGATTTACCGTTTTATTGGATTGAGTGGCCTTTATTATTTATTTTTTTGAGTAGCTGTTGAGAGCCAAAATGATGGGCAAATTGATTGAGGCTATATAAGGAACGCTTTAGACTGAAAGTATGGTCGGAAGCTTGAAAAGTTGAAAGGAGTTTCTTTATGCGTTCAGATCAATTTGTAAAGACCCAAGCGCAGTTAAATCAATTAATTGCGGATTTAAGTCAGATGCAGGTTAATGTTCAGCAAGTCCACTGGTATATGCGGGGGCCTGAATTTTTTAAACTACATCCTAAAATGGACGAGTTTAACGAAATTTTTGCGGCGCAGTTGGATGAAGTGGCAGAACGGTTAATTGCCTTAGGCGGGAAACCGTATGCCACTACGCATGAATTTATAGCCCATACCAATTTGCCAGATGAGGAGATTTCCTGGGGTGAATTTCCGCTTCCAGAACTCATGAAACATTTGGACCATGATTTTCGTTATCTGCGCGATCAGTACCAGCGAGGAATTGAGATCACGGATGAGGAACAGGATTTACCAACCCAAGATATTTTAAACGGGTTTAAAGCTGAAATGGACAAGCTTATTTGGATGGTCAGTGCCTTTCTGGACAAAGGACCGCTTGATGAAGACTAACTAACATTATTATCACAGCCGCCGCAAATTTTTTGTGGCGGCTTTTTACAAAGATAAAAATAACGGTCAACTCCTTATCATTAAAGGGGGTGACCGTTATTTTTACTAGTTTATGTATATGTCCCCGGTGAGACTTGAACTCACAACCTATCGCTTAGGAGGCGATTGCTCTATCCAGTTGAGCCACGAGGACAACGTACCTTTCGTATTTTGCCATAAAATAGCGGGATAATCAAGCAACGCCCAGAGACTTCGCGTTAAGAAAAAAGTGAATTTGTTTTTAAAAACTTGATGAGGATCAATTCTAACTTGACCGTTTGCGCTTATAGTGAACTTATCAAATAGAGATGAGAGGTACAAAATCATGATGAAGTTCGAGCAAATGGTTCAAAAAAATGTGACGACCATTACGTGGGTAGCGGGCGGATTAATTGTTCTGGGATTTTTAGCCAGGGCCATAGGTGCTGATTTGGTGTACACCACCGCCTTTATCATCGCTTCGGTGATGGCGGGGACACCAATCATTATTCGGGCAATCGAAGCTTTAAAAGTCCGCGTGATTGGCATTGAGTTGTTAGTCAGCATCGCCGTTGTGGGGGCTTTTGTTATTCAAGAGTTCAACGAATCGGCAATTGTCACTTTCTTGTTTTTATTCGGTAGTTTTCTTGAAGCCAAAACACTAGCGAAAACACGGGAATCCATTAAAACTTTGACGGAAATGGCGCCTACCACCGCCGAAGTGGTGACCAGCGAGGGCCAGGTTGAAGAAACCGATATTGATGACGTTGAAAAAGGCGACTTGGTCTTAGTGAAGACAGGTGGTCAAATCCCAATTGATGGCAAGATTACAGAAGGTATCGGCTACTTAAACGAAGCCAGTGTCACCGGGGAATCTAAGCTAGTAACCAAACACGTTGGCGATGACGTCTACTCGGGAACCATTTTAGATAACGGAACTTTAAAGATTCAAGCCACAAAAGTCGGTGACGATACGACCTTTGCCAAAATTGTGGAATTGGTCGAAGATGCCCAAGATACCAAGTCACACGCAGAAAAATTTATCGATCAGTTTGCTAAGTACTACACACCCGCCGTTTTAGTTCTTGCCTTTTTGGTGGGCGTGATAACCCGTGATTTTCGGCTGGCTATTACAGTCCTCGTGCTGGGCTGCCCGGGTGCTTTGGTCATCGGGGCCCCCGTTTCGAACGTTGCTGGAATTGGGAATGGCGCTAAAAATGGTGTTTTAATTAAGGGTGGCGAAGTAGTTGATACGTTTGCCAAAGTAGACACGCTTGTTTTTGATAAAACGGGGACCTTGACTAAGGGCGATACCGAGGTGGCTGAAATCAAAACTTATGGTCAAGATGCGGCAGTTACCCTAGCGTTAACAGCCAAGTTAGAGAGTCAATCCGATCATCCCTTAGGAAAAGCGATCACAACATATGCCACCCAACACGACATTGCTTTTCAAAAACTCACCGTGCAGACAACGAATACGATAAAAGGACAGGGAATTGCAGCGACAATTGAAAATCATCAAGTTCTGATTGGAAATGCGAGATTATTGGTTGCAAATCATGTCGGTTTAAATTCCGAACAGACACGCGATCTGCAGAATGCGCAAGCAAAGGGCAGATCAACGATCATTGTGGCGGTTGATCAAGAAGTACGCTTAATCATTGGCATCGCCGATATGGTTCGGGATCATGTGAAGGACAGTTTGATGGCCTTGAAACAGTTAGGAATTAAGAAACTGGTGATGCTCACTGGCGATAATGAAGTGACGGCAAACTATGTGGCTGCTCAGTTGGGGATCGATGAAGTGCATGCCAACCTGCTTCCGGAAAATAAGGTTACCTTTGTGAAACAGTTGAAAAAAGCGGGACATAAGGTTGCCTTTGTGGGCGATGGCATTAATGATAGTCCGTCAATTGCGACTGCTGATATTGGAATCGCCATGGGTGGCGGCACCGATGTCGCGATTGAAACGTCCGATATTGTCTTGATGCAGTCTAGTTTTGCGGAATTGGTTCATGCTTTTGGATTGGCTAAAAAGACGGTGGCAAATACCCATCAAAATATTACGATTGCAATCGCGACGGTGATTTTCCTGCTGATTGGCTTGATCTTTGGCTACATTTACATGGCAAGCGGGATGTTTGTGCACGAAGCAAGTATCCTGGTGGTGATTTTCAATGCGATGCGCTTAATCCGCTATCAGGCACCACGTGAAAAAATCGTCAAAAAATGAGAAAACTTGATGGTGGTCAAGTTTTGAAATCATAAACGTCGTTATACTAGATTTATCGAAGTTAAGAAACGACCTGAGGAGGTTTTTAAAATGACAAAAGCAATTTTACAATTAGGTGCGTTGACATGTCCATCATGTATGCAAAAAATTCAGGGGGCGTTGGCGAAACAGCCCGGGGTTCAAAAAGTGAAAGTTTTGTTCAATGCCAGCAAGGTCAAAATTGAATTTGAAGCAGCGGAAAATTCGGCAGAGGCGCTGGCTGAAGTTGTCAAGAAATTGGGCTACGAGGTTCAAAGTGTCAAGGTCAAACAACTCGCCGAATAGGCTAGGCCAGAAGTGCAAAACAGCTAGGTATCTAGTGTTTGAAGGCACCCCGCAGACCTGGTTGGGATGAAAGTAAAATTGAAAACAACAAAATTGCGTGGTATAGTATTTTAGTAACAAAAAAACGAATGCATATATAAACGCCTTAATATGGTTGGCGAGTTTCTACCCAGAACCGTAAATTCTGGACTATACGCAATAAACTCATCGAACGATGTCTATTTGCGGACATCGTTTTTGTTTTACTGTGATATGGATATATGCCTAGGAGGCAGTGAGTTGGTTTCAAAGGAAAAATGGGCACAAGAGCAGATTGATTTCGACGCAGGCGAGGGGGTACCGCTGGAAAGTTCCACTTCAAATGGGCAGGCCGCTGTTTTAGGCTTACAGCACTTATTAACCATGTATTCTGGGGATGTGATGGTGCCCTTACTGATTGGGGCGATCGTGCACTTTACCGCCACACAAATGGCCCTGCTGATTTCCATGGATTTGTTTATGTGCGGAATTGCGACGTTACTTCAAGTCCACCGTACCCGCTTGGTGGGAATTGGGTTGCCCGTGGTTTTGGGGTGTGCAGTGCAGGTAATCACCCCACTAGGAACGATTGGTAAAACTTTGGGAATTACGACTATGTATGGTGCTATTATTGTTTCAGGATTGTTTGTCCTCTTGGTAAGTGGCGTGTTCTCTAAGTTAAGAAATCTTTTTCCGCCCGTGGTAACCGGATCGCTGATTATTGTCATTGGGTTTACCTTAATGCCAGTTGCGATCACAGATTTAGGTGGTGGGACAGTAAGTGCTCACGACTTTGGCTCCCTAAATAATCTGCTGGTAGGTGGGTTTACGTTAGCCGTTATTATTGGAATTAATGTTTGGGGCCGTGGTTTCATCAAGTCAATCGCAATTTTAATTGGTTTAGTGGCCGGAACCGCTCTGGCAGGTGCAATGGGAATGATTAAATTGAGTACAGTCTCACAAAGTGGCTGGTTCCGTTTTCCACAACCTTTTATGTTTGGCGTTCCCCATTTTGAGTGGTCGTCATCCGTAACCATGATTTTGATTGCACTGACCACCATGATTGAATCTACTGGCGTTTTCTTTGCTTTGGGGGATATGACGAATCGTAATCTTACCGGGGATGATTTAAAACGTGGTTACCGTGCGGAAGGTATTGCACAGATCTTAGGCGGAATTTTTAACACGTTCCCATATTCAACGTTCTCTGAAAACGTTGGTGTTGTGCAATTTTCTGGTGTTAAAACGCGTAAACCGATCTATTTTGCGGGTCTATTTTTACTTATTTTAGGCTTGCTGCCCAAAGTGGGGGCTTTAGCAACAGTTGTGCCGACACCGGTTCTTGGTGGCGCAATGCTGGTGATGTTTGGTACGGTGGGTCTCCAAGGGGTTCGAATTCTAAAAACGGTCGACTTTGATGATAGTCGCAATTTAATTGTGGCCGCCGTTTCAATCGGTGCAGGCTTGGGCGTTTCTAGTGTTCCGACTATTTTTCAAGCGTTGCCGTCTGAACTCTATCTCATTTTAGGTAACGGTGTTGTCGTGACTAGCATTGTTGCCGTGGTTTTGAATTTAGTTTTCAAATTTGAACGTCAAAGTAACGTCAATTAAAAAAATTCGTGAATGATTAAGTTCTTGCGTAAAGAACCGCGTCATTCGCGAATTTTTTAGGGTCTCTGTCAAATTGTATTGGTGGAGATTTTTGAAAAGCATGTTCACTTCGGTGAATGTGCTTTTTTTGTTTACGCATAAATTAAACTGATACGAATGAAAAAGTTATGAATATTTTGAAAACCAAAACAGCTACGCTTTAACACCTTAATTTTACGATTTAGTCCTTCAATAGGACCGTTGGAATACGGATAACGACAACTATTGAGAACAGCAGGACCATTCTTTATTAAAGTTGAGATAGTAATATCCATTTGGTTGCCAGCCGCCTTGTAGTTGGCAATCAAGGTTTTAAATCCAACCGCATCTTTTTGTTGAATGGCTGTTAGAATTCCTTGATAGGTTTGATACACAGTTTTAAATTCTGGAAATTCATCTAAGGCTAGGTCAATGGCGTTCTGTTGGGTCATGTATTCGTTGATACCGTGTAAATAGATAAGTTTAGTATCATTGACCTTTTCTTCTGCCAAATGGAACAAACGCCATTGAGATTTTAGAATGCGATAAACTCGGGAATGCTTATCTTGAAAAGTATGGATCACACGTGTACGTTCGTTATCCAGTGCCCGACCGGCAAGTTGAATAATGTGGAAACGGTCAATGATGGTTATTGCCTTAGGAAATAACCGATGAATAAAGCCAGCATACTCAGCATTCATATCAACGGTGATTGTTTGAACTTTCATACGTTCTTGAACTGAATAGCGAGCTTCAAAGTAATCAATGATATCCTTACTAAGGCGATCCTTAAGAATCACAATGCGGCGATGACTAACGGCATCGCAACAGTTAAAGGACATTAGATGATTACAGGAACGGAATTCATCAAAACAAAGATTTTGGGGGAGTGTTTTAACACGATAAGCTAAGTGAATATTCGCATTTAAAATGCGTTGAACACTACTTGGTGAAATCCCACAAATCTTAGCGATTTCTTTACTGGTCAGCATATCCCGAGCCAGAACAATTACTTGATGTTTCACATTATGCGTAAAAGTTTCATTACGTTTAACGAGGTTAGTTTGAGCACCACAGGTTTTTAAACACCGTTTACATTGATATCTTTGTCGTTTTAGCTGCATCTCATAACGTCCACCTGATAAGGTTCCCAATCTTAGATGGCCAATGTGAGTTCCATTTTTGATTAGAGATTTATGGCCACAATGAGGACATTTTAAAAGTTGATAGGAAAGGATAGCGTGAACGACATGAACGTGTTGCCCATTGGGATAATGTTCCTTAGTAATCTCAGTTACAGTTAAATTAGGGTCTGTTATTTCGAATAGGCTTAGGATAGAATTAGTTAGGGACATTTGTTTTTCCTCTTTTCGATTTTATTAGGCGATTAAATCGTAACACAAAGAGGGCAAATGTCCTTTTTTTTTTCAAAATAAAAACTGGTATCAGTTATTCACCAATACCAGAAAGTGTAGACCCATTTTTTATTAGGAGCTGGTGTTATTCGGCCCAATTACCGTCCCGAAAAACAGGGATACTTGTGCCATCAGCTTTCAGGCCATCGATGTTCATGTGGCTGGAACCAACCATAAAGTCAACGTGGGTTTGACTGCTATTAATTCCATGAGCCGCAAGTTCAGCGGCGGAGAGTTTGGTTCCTCCTTTAAGATTAAACGGATAAGCTTGCCCAAAAGCTATATGGTCAGAAGCATTTTCATCAAAAAGGGTATTGTAAAAAATAATTCCCGATTGTGAAATTGGTGATTGGTCCGGAACTAACGAAACTTCACCGAGTGATTTTGCGCCGTCATCAGTAGCTAGCAATTGCTGGAGGACGGTATCACCTTGACTTGCATGAGCTGCTACTACCCGACCATTTTTAAATGTGATCTGGAGATCCTTTAAGATGGCACCGTTATAGCTCAGCGGTTTTGTGGAAACAATCGTCCCGTCAATGTGGCGGTTATCTGGAGCGGTAAAAACTTCTTCGGTGGGCATGTTAGGTACAAAGAAATTACCTTGCGTGTCATGACTGCCGGCTGCTTCCCAAACATGGTTGTGGGGGAGACCAACTGTAAGATCGGTTTGTGGTGCGCTATAGTGCAATGCTTCAAATTGTTGCGCGTTTAACCAGTTGGCGCGTTCATTTAAAGCGGCAATTTTAGTTTGCCATGCCGCCACCGGATCTGGTTGATCGACCAAGGTTGTTTTAAAAATTTCTGCCCATAATTTAGTTACCGCTGCTTGGCCGTGTAAGTCTGGGAAAACTTTTTCGGCCCACGGCACATCGGCAGCAGCCACGACTAACCAGCTAATATCATTATTGGTGGTCACTTTCATAAGGGGTGCATTAGCTTGTCCGGCGGCTTTGCTGTGCATTGCAATCCGGTCACTGGCAATCCCTGCATAGGCATCGGGAGCTGCCGAAATGAGCGAAACGCGGCTTGCACGCTTGTCTGCTAGTTGCTGGGCACGTTGCGCAGCATAGTCTGGTTCTTGTTGTAAACGGGACTGGGGGGCATGTTGCAAAAATTGGCGTTCAATTTCCGTATCCTGCCAATTCAAAATAACTTCACTTGCTCCCAGCTTGTAAGCCGCTTTGGTAATTAAGCGCGCAAGGGGGGCTTGTTGCACCGCAGCATAGAGGAGAATGGTTTGCCCCGGTTGGACGTTTACGCCAACCTGGGTAATGAGATCAGCATATTTTTGCAAATTGTGTTCAAAAGTTGTTTGTGCCATGAAGAAAACCTCCTGTTAAAAGTGGTTCTATCGTAGCATAAGTTGTTTTAGGAAACATTAAATCGAGTTTTAGGACTTAAATATTAAAGGGCGGCGCGTTATACTGATTTAGAAGCAAATAACTGATTTGGAAGAGATTGGGGAGAAAATTTTGCAAAGATTACGTGTTATGACTGTTTTTGGAACCCGACCGGAAGCCATTAAAATGGCACCTATTATTCTGGCCATGCAGCAACGCCAAAGTGAGTTTGAACCCATTACCGTGGTAACTGCTCAGCATCGAGAAATGCTTGACCAGGTCTTAGAAATTTTTAAAATTACCCCAGATTATGATCTTAATATTATGAAACCGCAGCAAACCCTAAGTGAAATTACAGCCCGTGTCTTAAGCAAACTGGATCAAGTGATTCAAGAAGCTCATCCCGATGTTATCTTAGTGCATGGCGACACCACCACGACGTTTGCAGCCAGCATTAGCGCGTTTTATCATCAAATCCCGCTAGGACATGTGGAAGCCGGATTGCGAACTTGGGATAAGTATTCGCCGTATCCTGAAGAAATGAATCGGCAGCTAACGGATGTTTTAAGTGACTATTACTTTGCGCCGACGTCTTTGAGTAAGCAGAATCTGTTGAAAGAAAATCACCCGGAAGAAAACATTGTGGTGACGGGTAATACCGCGATTGATGCCTTAAAAGAAACCGTGCATGAAAATTATCATCACGCCGTTTTAGATTTGGTGAAACCAGAGCATCGCTTGATTTTACTAACAATGCATCGTCGTGAGAATCAGGGAACACCGATGCGCCGTGTTTTTCAGGCAATCAAACAAGTCGTGGATGCCCACGCAGACGTTGAAGTGATTTACCCGGTGCATTTGAGTCCGACAGTCCAACAGGCAGCACATGAAGTGTTGGGAAATGATGCGCGAATTCATTTAATTAATCCGCTTGATGTCGTTGATTTCCACAATTTGTCTGCACGCAGTTATTTTATTATGACAGATTCAGGCGGGGTACAAGAAGAAGCTCCTTCATTAGGAAAACCGGTTTTGGTATTACGAGATGAAACGGAACGGCCAGAAGGTGTCAAAGCGGGAACCTTGAAATTAGTGGGAACCGATCCGGATAATGTGCGGCAAGCCATGGAAGTTCTGTTAACGGATCAGAAAGCTTACCAGCAAATGGCGGAGGCTAAAAATCCATATGGTGATGGGCATGCCGCCAGTTATATTTTAGATTTTTTGCAACAAAAATTTGAGGAGCAGCGGGGTTAAGAAACGTGAAGGATTTAATCCAAAAAAACAAAGCCGTAATACTTTATTTAGTTTTTGGGGCACTGACCACCGCGGTTAACCTTTTGACCTTTACCTTTTTTGACTTGTTTACGAATTGGAATTACCAAATTGGAACTGCCATTGCGTGGGCGATTTCGGTCCTCGTGGCATTTTTTACAAATAAAGTTTGGGTATTTAGCTCGCATTATACGACTTGGGCAGCTTTTTGGCGCGAACTAGGTTCGTTTTTCTTTTTTCGTTTATTAAGTTACTTTATGGAAGTTATCATTATGTGGGTGGGGGTATCGTTACTCAACCAAAATGCCATTTTAGTCAAGCTCATTGATAACGTTGTGGTGGTCATTGTAAACTATATTTTTAGCAAGCTGATTATTTTTCGGCATAAAAAAATAGCACCTAAACACGATGCTAAATGAAGAAAAATGGGTTAAAAATTGAAGTTGTTCACGACGGTCATTTAGAATCGTGATCCAAAAAGAAAGTTCAAAAAATTCCATTTTTTCTAGCGCCAAACTTTAATCGTCAAAGGCGGAGAAGAAACCCTTTTTGTACTTCTGTGATTAATGGGCAGCTTGGTAGCTGTCGACCAATTGTTTGGCGAAGTTATCTAACTGGTCGAGATCTTCTTCTGATTCTGGAGCTAAGTTAATTTTGACCGGCGTGGCACCTTGTTTGGCTTTGGCTTGTTCAAAAGCTTTCGCGAAGGCATCAACGGCCACACAATAGAATTCTTCATAGAAGACATCACCAGATCCAGCAACACCAAAAATTTTATCCGTCAGATCAAGATCGGCAAGCTCCTCGTAAAAATCCATTCCTTCTTCTGGAAGGGCACCTTCATCATAGGTGTAGGGTACCACAACACAAATATTGTAGTCTTCAAATTCGGCAGCATCAGTTTGTGAAATCTCTGATTCATCAACTTCAACGCCCAAATCTTCTAAGGCTTCAGTAATGATATCAGCGCAGTCTTCGTTGTTACCCGTAATGGTCGCAAAAACAACTTTTGCAGTTGGCATGGTAATTCCTCTTTTCCTAGTAAGTCCTAAAGAATTATAGCAGACAAATGCCATTTAGTGAATTGAATCGTCGGGGGAGGCAGAATATGGCAGAAGAAAAAGCAATACCCAAAGTAACCAAAATTACAACTCAAAAGCGGCAAGGGCGTTACAACGTCTTTTTGGATGGGCACTATGCCTTTCCAATTAGCGAAGACGTTATGATCAAGTTTCGAATTTTCAAAGGTATGGAAGTTGATGCACAGCTTCAAGCTGAAATTCTGGCGGCCGATGACGTATCAAAAGCTTATAACCGCGCATTGAACTATTTGTCAGGGCATTTGCGTACGGAGCAAGAAATTGAGCAAAAATTACGTGAAAATGAAATTCCAGAAGCCACAATTAAGACCACGTTAAAAAAACTGCGTGCCTTGCATTTAGTGGATGATTTGCAATATGCCCAGAGCTATGTGCGGACTATTGCGCGGACGTCGGATAAAGGGCCGATTGTGATTCGCCGTAACTTACGGGCAAAAGGGGTACTGGAAAATGACATTGAGACAGCCCTAACTGAATATCCGTCGGCTGCGCAGGTTGAAAATGGCGGAGACATCGCCCAGAAATTAAGCCAGCGCTACCGCCGCGAACCGGTGACCAAAATGAAACAAAAAGTTCGACAGGGACTTATGACCAAGGGCTTTTCTGGAGAGATTGTTGACCAAATCTTAGCAAAAATGCAGTTCGAGCCTGATCCGGAGTTAGAAGCGCAAAAATTAGCAACAGAATTTGAAAAAGTTTGGCGGCGCAATCGGCGTTATCCGTTTGCCCAGCGCAAACTGCGCACCAAACGAACTTTGTTTACCAAAGGCTTTTCGATCGATGCCATTAACCGATTGATTGAGCAGCAAGAAAATAGCGATTAGATAGACTTTATGGGGGAAAATAAAATGAAAAGATATTTAGGACGCCTGATTATTTTCGGGTTATTTATCGTGGTCGTGGCAGGTGGCATTCGGGTCGCGTATCTGAATTATCAGGCTGACCATCGTGCTGATCCAACTTTTTTTAGTGGTGCAACCCAAAATGTACCGAAACGTAAGTTGGTGCCAAAGACGTTTACGCCTAAACGGATTTTGATGCAGCAGCCGCAATTGAAAGGGAAAAAACGCCAGATCCAAAGACAGCTGAATGCGATTCTCGGTAATAATCAGTTTGTGGGAACGGTGTTGATTGTAAAGAATAATTACCCCATTTATAGCCGGGGGTACGGGTACGCAAACTTTGAGAAGGCGGCTGTGAACCAAGCCCAATCTGAATATCAAATTTTATCCATGCAGAAATCACTGACGGCCACGTTAATTATGCAGCAGGTGCAAGCAGGTAAACTTGCCTTGACTGATCACCTGGCCAAGTTCTATCCGCAGGTACCCGGTGCCAATCAAATCACGATTCGGATGATGCTTAATATGATGACCGGTTTGCGGATACATAAATTTTCAACCAAAGCACTTTCGGGACAAGATGTGGTGAAGTACACCGTTAAACATGTCCGTTTTAAAGCGGCAGCTAATAAGCGGTGGTCGTATCAGCCTGTTAACTTTACGTTACTGGCTGGGGTTTTACAAAAGGTAACCCATCGGACCTATTACGCCCTATTCAAAAAGGTGTTCATTAAACAGCTTCACTTAAAGCATACCGGCTTCGTCATGCAAGCACAGCAGGCTAAGTGGTTGTCGACGCCTTATCATAATCGTCCATTTACGGATAATACAATCAATTATAAGCATGTTTATCGCGAAAAAATCGCCAATCAGCATAATGAATTGGCAACGGGCAATGTTTACATGGACGCGTTAGATTTTTATCATGTAAGTCAGAAAATTTTGCAAAATCAGTTCCTAACCGCCCAAAATACGGCAATGCTTCACGATGCGCAGGAAAGTCCCCGCGGGTATGCTGGTGGGCTTTACCAAAAATATGGCACCAGTTATTGGAGTCACGGAGTTGGTTACGGAGAAGAGAGCGGGATGATGATTAGTAAGGACGGTAGAAATGCGGTTGTGATGTTGTCGAATTATCATCTGAAAAAGTCTCAGCTTGTGGCTCAGTGTCAAACTATTTACGCCAATTTAATGCAAGGAAACTATTAGTTAAGTTTTGATCGGAGTCGTTCTTTCGTCGTCCGGTCTTTTTTGATATAATGACAAATGGAATTCTAAGTTTTAAAACTTTGAGAATTGGAAAGATGTGTCATTAATGAATCGCAAGTCAAAGAAACCCAGAGCTGGGGACTATATTGCGATCAAAAGCTACAAGCACGATGGCAGTTTGCATCGAACATGGCGCGATACAATGGTTTTAAAGAATAGTGATGACGAGTTTATTGGGTGTAATGATCATACACTTGTCATTGAAGATGATGGGAGACGATGGGTAACTCGCGAGCCGGCCATAGTTTATTTTCATAAAGATTATTGGTTTAACGTGGTCACCATGATTCGCAGGGGTGGCGTATCTAATTACTGTAATTTAGCTTCACCGTACGTTTTGGATGACGAAGCTTTAAAATATATTGATTACGACTTAGACGTAAAAGTTTACCCTAATGGGGATCGAAAATTATTAGATGTTGATGAATATGAGCGCTTTAGTCACCAATGGCACTACCCTAAAGATACCGATCAAATTATTCGGGCCAGCGTTTTAACGTTGACAGAGTGGATTGATCAAGGTACTGGGCCGTTTTCTGACGAATTTATTAATATCTGGTACCACCGTTATCTGGAACTTGTTCAGCGAAATAACCAGCGCTAATTTTTGATTGTGATTAAATGAAATGAAAACTCAAGGAGTCTTCAGTTCTGGATATAAATCTAACTGGCAATATTTGAATTTTTCGAATATTGCCAGTTTGTGTTTATCAGCTAAGTTAACCGGCACTAAGTACGTTATAATGGATTGTAATGAAACAAAAGTTTTGCTCGGTACAGTGATTGAGATACAGAGTAAAAAGGGAGCCCTGTTATGTTTGATAAAATTAGAAGATCACCGTTAATGTTTTGGTCACTTGAGCTTTTAATCGTGGCCGCTTTAATTTATGTCTGCACTAAAATCAATTTTTTGTTTGCCCCCATTGGGACGTTTATTTCGACAGTGTTCGTTCCTATCATTTTGTCGGGATTCTTGTTTTATTTACTGAATCTACTCGTTAAATTATTAGAGAAAGTCCATTTTAAAAAATTCCGTATTAGCCATACGTGGGCCGTCGTGATCGTCTTCTTATTGCTGTTTGGTATTATTGGTTATGCTTTGGGATGGATGATTCCAAGGTTAGTTAAACAGATTGCGCAATTAATTGAAAGCTTACCTACTATCGCCACAAATTTACAAACGGCTTCCAAACATTTTTTGACGCACGCCGACTGGCTTAAGAATGTGGATTTGGATCCGTACATCCAGAAAATGAATAGTTCCATCGGGACATACGCTGAATCGGCCTTGAGTACGATGACCAGCAGTATTGGCACACTCATATCTACGATTACGAGCGTGACGGTGGTTATTATCACAGTGCCAGTAATGTTATTTTACATGTTAAAAGATGGGCATAAGTTGGTTCCTAGTGTCAAACGGTTGTTACCCGAGAAAAACGCGGATACAATTGTCGAGCTCTTCAATAAAATGAGTGCGACATTATCTTCCTACATTGATGGGCAGGTATTGGAATGCCTGTTTGTGGGGACATTCACGGCGATCGGCTATATGATTATCAGCCAGCCTTATGGACTCTTGTTAGGGGTGGTGGCCGGCATTTCGAATATTGTCCCGTACGTGGGCCCCTACATTGGTATTTTTCCAGCGTTGTTAGTGGCAATCACCGTTTCTCCGATGCAAGCGGTGTGGGTGATTGTGGTGGTGTTAATCGTTCAACAGGTGGATGGTAATTTAATTTATCCCAACATCATTGGGCGTAGCTTACAGGTACATCCTTTGACAATCATTATTTTACTGCTAGCGGCGGGAAAAATTGCAGGGATCCCCGGCATGATCTTAGCCATTCCAGCCTATGCGGTTGTTAAAGTGGTGGTTGAATTTGTCTATCATATTTGGATTTTAAATAATGAGGACTAACGCACAGATGCGCGGTTTTGACGGCTTAATCTCAGGTTGGGATTAAAGTGGCGCGCAAACGCGATTATGTGGTAATATTGGGGAGTATTTTAATTTTAACAGTTTTAGGAGAATGAACATTGAAGAAAGTAATTACTTATGGCACCTTTGACTTATTGCATAAGGGGCATATTCGCTTGCTTAAACGTGCCAGAGCATTGGGGGATCACTTGACGGTTTGTGTGTCAACGGATGAATTCAATGCGCTCAAGGGTAAGAAAGCTTACACAAGTTATGAAGATCGCAAGTATATTCTGGAAGCTATTCGCTATGTGGATGAAGTGATTCCAGAAAAGGGCTGGGATCAAAAGATTAAGGACGTTCAGGAACGCCACATTGACACGTTCGTTATGGGGGATGACTGGAAAGGCAAGTTTGACTTTCTTAAAGACTATTGTGAAGTCGTTTATCTCCCGAGAACTGAAGGCATTTCAACAACAAAAATCAAACACGATCTTGGACTTGAAGGCGACGATGAAAAGTAACACTCAAACAAGAACTGGGGGAATTTTCCTTTGGTTCTTTATTACTATTTAGGTAGGTTACGTATGTAAAAATAAAATGAAGCTCGTGGGCCTTACAAACGGGCCTGTCAAAATGAAGTTAATGAAAAGTGTAATGAAGAGGTAGGAAGGTAGTTTATGAACGAGACAACATTAGACCAGGCGGTTGCCAAACGGCGAACGTTTGCCATTATTTCACATCCCGATGCCGGGAAAACCACCATTACGGAGCAACTGTTGCTCTTTGGTGGCGTTGTGCGTGAAGCTGGGACAGTCAAAGCCCGTAAATCGGGAAATTATGCAAAATCAGACTGGATGGAAATTGAAAAGAAACGTGGGATTTCTGTGACTAGTTCCGTAATGCAATTTGACTATCAAGGCAAACGAATTAATATTTTGGATACACCGGGACATGAGGATTTCTCCGAAGACACGTATCGAACCTTGATGGCTGTCGATTCAGCTGTCATGGTTATTGATTCGGCGAAAGGGATTGAACCCCAAACCAAAAAGTTATTTCAGATTTGTAAAATGCGGGGCATTCCCATTTTTACTTTTATGAATAAATTAGATCGTGATGGTCGCGAACCTTTAGACTTAGTCAACGAACTTGAAGAAGTCTTGGGGATTGATGCTTACCCAATGAACTGGCCAATTGGAATGGGTAAGGGGCTGCAGGGTCTGTACGATCGCTATAATCAGCGGGTCGTTTTATACCATAAGGATGCCCAGGGTAATCAATATTTACCGTTGGAAGAAGATGGCACATTAGCTAGTGATCACCCATTAACAGAAGATAGCGCCTATCAAGATGCTTATGCAGATATGGAATTGCTTAGCGAAGCAGGTAATCAGTTTGATAAAGAAAAAATTGCGTCTGGTGAATTGACACCGGTGTTCTTTGGGTCAGCGTTAGCCAACTTTGGTGTAAAGACCTTTTTGGATACTTATTTGCAGTATGCACCAGCACCTGCAGTCCATGTGGACCAGGCTGGCGAAGAGATCGCCCCAGATGACGCTGAATTTTCCGGCTTCATTTTCAAAATTCAAGCGAATATGAATCCCAATCATCGGGATCGGATCGCGTTTGTCAGAATTTGCTCCGGGGAATTTGACCGCGGTATGGATGTCACTTTGAATCGCACGGGCAAGGTAATTCGTCTGTCCAATTCCACCCAATTTATGGCCGATGCCCGGCATACTGTTGAAAAGGCGGTAGCGGGAGATATTGTCGGCCTATACGATACCGGTAATTTTCAGATTGGGGATACGATCTATGCAGGTAAACAAGCTATCCAATTTGAAAAGTTACCGCAATTTACACCAGAGCTTTTTGTACATGTTCGCGCGAAAAACGTCATGAAACAAAAATCATTCCATAAGGGTATTCAGCAATTGGTCCAAGAAGGGGCTGTCCAGCTGTACACCAACTATAATACGGGAGATTATATTTTGGGTGCAGTTGGTCAATTGCAGTTTGAAGTTTTCCAATTTCGAATGTTAAATGAGTACCATTCGGAAGTTGTCATGGAACCGATCGGTAAAAAGATTGCGCGCTGGATTGATCCAGAACAGCTTGATGAGCGGATGTCATCATCCCGGAATCTGTTGGTCAAGGATCGTGCGGGCCAGCCATTATTCCTATTTGAAAATGAGTTTGCTGAGCGCTGGTTCAAAGGAAAGTATCCGGATATCGAACTGACAGCAAAACTATAAGACGCAGCTAGAAGGAGGGCAGGTCCGTGTTTTGGGGGTTGGCCTCTTTTTATGAGCATTTTCTCAAATGGAGATTAAAGTTATTTAAAATCTGTGTAAATCCATGGGAAAGGTCTATTAAAAATACTAATTTTCAGTTATACTTATTTAGTTTATGAACGTCATTTAGGTTCAAATTTAACTGTTGTAATGTAATGGAGGTTCAACTATGAGTCAAGCGTGGCATAAGATCCGCCGGGGATTAAATACACGGTTTGGATTTTTCCTGTTCGCCGTTATTCTATTTTGTGTGAAGTCCTATATGGCTTACCAAATGAAATTCAGTTTAGGTGTTCAGGGAAACATGCAAGAATTAATTTTGGCCATCTCGCCGATCGCTACAGCCCTATTCCTATTTGGAATCGGACTTTATTTTCGGGGGAAGTGGGCATATTGGTGGATGATCCTGATGGATGCCATCTTGTCAACGTGGTTGTTTGCAAACATTCTTTATTACCGTGAATTCTCAGATTTCATTACGTTTAACTTGATTAAAGGTTCGGGTTCAACTTCTGATAATCTTGGTAAAAGTTTGATGGGAATTATCCGCGGTACTGATTTCCTAGTGTTTGTGGACGTTGCGGTTATTATTTTACTGCTTTTGATCCGGTTTATTAAGATTGATATGACACCGTTCAAATTCCGCTATGCCGCGGCTACTACGGTGCTAGCGGTGGGCGTGTTTGGTGTGAATCTTGGGATGGCCTATAGCAATCGTTCAGGGTTGTTAACGCGAACCTTTGATAACAACTATATCGTGAAATATTTAGGGTTGCAGACATTTACAGCTTATGATGCGATTAAGACGTATCAAAATAGTGAACAAAAATCAAAGGCTTCTGATGATCAATTGAAACCAGTTGAGAAGTTTTTAAAGGAACATCATGTTTCTTCAAATATTCAGTATAAAGGCGTGGCCAAAGGAAAAAATGTCTTTATTATCCATTTGGAAAGTTTGCAGCAATTTGTGATCGACAAAAAATGGGATGGACAGGAAATTACGCCTAACCTGAATAAGCTGTACCATGAAAAGGATACGTTGAGTTTTGACAACTTCTTTAATCAAGTGGGACAAGGAAAGACTGCCGATGCTGAAATGATGCTGGAGAATTCTCTCTTCGGATTGGCAGAGGGCTCAGCCATGGTTATGGATGGGACAAGTAATACTTTCCAAAGTGTGCCGGCTATTTTAGATCAAAATGGGTATACCACCGCTTCTTTCCATGGGGATGTGCCTAGTTTCTGGAACCGGGATAACGCGTATAAGTCATTTGGTTACGAATATTTCTTCAGTAAAGAGTACTACAAGATTAAACCGGGATATGTCAGCGGCTACGGAATGAAGGATAAAATCTTCTTAAAAGACGCGATGAAGTATGTGGAGCAACTGCCACAACCTTTCTATGCAAAATTAATTACGGTTTCCAATCACTATCCGTATTTAATTTCTAAAAAGGATGCTTCCATTAAACCGTGGGATACTGGCGATCCAACCGTTGATCCGTACGTGCAGACAGCGCATTATCTTGACCAATCCATTGGGGAACTGTTGAGTTATCTGAAAAAGTCTGGATTGATGAAGAACAGTATGCTTGTGTTGTATGGGGATCATTACGGCATTTCGAATAATCATAAGGCAGCGATTGCCAAGATTTTGGGACTTAAACAGATTGACAATTACAATCTGGCCATGTTCCAAAAGGTACCGTTTATGATTCATATGACCGGACTTAAGGGTGGGGTTAACCACACATATGGTGGTGAGATCGATGTGATGCCGACACTCATGAATTTACTCGGAATTAATGATTCGGGTGCTATTCAGTTCGGACAAGATTTGTTGTCTAAAGATCGCAATCAAATTGTTGCTTTCCGTGATGGTAATTTTGTATCTCCGAAGTATACCAAGTATGGCAATGATTTGTATTATACCAAGACAGGACAGCAGATCACTGATGAATCCGCAACTGAGAAGCAAGAAGTTAAGAAGATACAAACGTATGTTAATAAAGAATTGTCGTTATCAGATTCAGTCATCAATGGTGATTTACTGCGTTTCTCCAAACACAGTTGGTTTAAAACGGTAGACAAATCGAAGTATAACTATAAAAAGTCGGCCGGTCTGAAGCAGTTAAGTGAGGCTCAAGAAAAAGAACCAACCAGTTTACTGAAGAAAAACAAGGGGAAGTCAACTTTGGATCTCTATAAGACGGATGCACCTGAATTAAAAGATGAAAGTTCGAGCAGCTCAAGTTCGAGCTCTAGCAGTTCAGGTAGTTCCTCATCTTCTTCCGAATCAAGTTCCTCATCAAGCTCAAGTTCAAGTTCTAAATAACAAAAAGCAAGCAAGCTGAAATTTTCGCTTGTGCAGAAAACCCCCGATATTGGACTAATTCCAACATCGGGGGTTTTCTTTATGGCTTGTTTTTTGATTTAGATCTTATTTACTTTTTAGCTGTAGTACTTGAGGCCACATCGGCGTTGCTTTCTACCGCAAGAGTGATATTTCCATCTGCGATTTTAGCAACCAAGTTTTTAGCATCCGGATGATCAAGATAGTAATCTGCAATTCGATCTTCAATCTGCTCTTGAATGACACGCCGTAATGGTCGCGCACCCATTTTTGGATTGTAACCTAAGGAGACTAATTTCTCTTCAACTGGTTCTGTGACATGAACATGCAAGCCTTGAACGGCTAACATCTTATTCACATTGCCAATCATCAAGTCAACAATCTTCATTAAGTTTTCCTTAGTGAGTGAATTAAATTCGACAATATCATCAAAACGGTTCAAAAATTCTGGTTTGAAGTAATTTCCCAATTTATCTAAGACAGAATGTGTCTTGCCTTGTGAAGCAGCTCCGAAACCAACATCAGCTTCGACATCACCAGTTCCTGCATTGGAGGTCATAATGATGATCGTATCTTTGAAGCTGACGGTCCGACCTTGTGAGTCTGTTAGGCGGCCATCGTCAAGAATCTGCAAGAACATATGCATGACATCAGGATGGGCCTTTTCAATTTCATCAAGTAAAACCAGACTGTAGGGATGACGACGAACCTGTTCAGTCAATTGACCAGCTTCTTCGTAACCTACATAGCCAGGAGGGGAACCGATCAACTTCGAGATTGAATGGGGTTCCATGTACTCACTCATATCAAACCGAATCATGGCATCCTCAGAACCAAAGAGTTCATTTGCTAACTGCTTAGCCAACTCAGTTTTCCCAACGCCGGTAGGACCGACAAAAAGGAAGGAGCCGATTGGTCGGCCCGTGCCGTTTAAACCAATCCGGTTACGACGGATAGCTCGAGCAATTTTATCAACTGCCTGATCCTGGCCAATAACCCGCGAACGTAAATCTGAACTGAGATTTTGTAGTTGTTCTTGTTCTCGTTTTTGTAATTCGCCAACGGGGATGTCAGTTTTTTCTTCAATGATTTTTTCCATATCTTTATCAGTGACAGTAGGAACGTCGCCAGAGTTAGCTGCGCCAGATTTTGTCTTCTCTAGCTTATTCACTTGATCACGATAATAGGCAGCCTTTTCGTAATCTTCTGCTTTTAAAGCATCTTGTTTGTACTTTTCAGCATTATCAATTTTTTGCTGAATCGTATTTGGATCCACGGTATTAATAGTTAAATTCTTTTTCGAACCAGCTTCATCTAAGAGATCAATTGCCTTATCAGGTAAGAATCGGTCTTGAATGTAGCGCTTAGAGAGTTTTGCAGCTGCTTCGATAGCTTCATCCGTATAATGAACGTGATGGTAGTCTTCGTATTTCTTTTGAATCCCTTTTAAAATACGGATGGACTCTTCCACACTAGGTTCATCAACTTGAACAGGTTGTAAACGCCGCGCTAAGGCCGCATCCTTTTCAATATCACGATACTCGTTTAAAGTTGTGGCCCCAACTAACTGGAAATCGCCACGGGCAAGGGCAGGCTTCAAAACGTTGCCAGCATCCATACCGCCTTCAGCATTACCAGCACCAACAATTTCATGAATTTCATCAATAAAGACGATTAAGTCCTTATTATTTTCAACTTCTTTCATCAATTGTTGCATCCGTTGTTCAAACTGCCCTCGAATGCCAGTTCCTTGAACCAGCGAAACGACGTCCAAACGGATAATTTGTTTGTTGATTAATTTTTGTGGGACATCACCGGCAACGATTCTTTCGGCTAAACCTTCAACAACCGCTGTTTTTCCGACCCCAGCTTCACCGATTAAAACCGGATTATTTTTTGTCCGTCGGTTAAGAATTTCAATCACACGTGAAATCTCTGAATCACGGCCGATCACAGGATCGATTTTACCTTGTTTGGCCAATTCAGTAAGATTTAACCCGTACTGAGCCAGCAGACCGGCTTGACCATTACGACGATTGCCGCCGTTATTGCCAGTTGGTCCACTTGGTTGTGTCGGGGGAACCTGTTGATTAAATCCTTGAGGACTCTCAACATTTCCGTTTTGCATTGCTCGGAAAATGTCATCTAGATTTCCAAATCCAAATGGGTCTTGTGCCATATTCATAGCACCTCCATTTCCATTATTTCCTTCTTGTTGTTTGAGAAGTTGATAGCAATTTTGACAAAGATCAATCTGCTGCCGCTGTCCATTGACATTGGTGTACAGATGAATTGTTGCTTCATTTTTGTGACAATTCTGACATAGCATCACTTGCTGTCTCCTTTCAAGAATCACGGTCAAAAAAGTTTGACCAACTTTGACCATGACCACATTATAACGCGCAAAATAAAATGTGCAAGTAATTTGTTCAAATTTAAAATTGCGCTGAAATATACTTGCTAGGCGTTTTCCCACCTCAAAAACGATTTTAGCACTTTAAAACGATGAGTGCCAACATTTGAACTTTCAGCCTTTTTCAGCTAAACTAAATTTACATTTGGAAAGGGTAGGTGATTATATGGCAAGAGATTTTTCTAATTTATTAGAACAGCTTCGTCAAGGTAGCCTGAAAGAACTAAAAGTTGAAGCCGACGAGTTCGCTGATTTTCAACCTATATATATGAAATATGATCAGCGCAAACGCGTGATTGGTGAAGCGCAACGCAACGGTACCGTGATTTACCGTTTTGAAAGCAATGAAAACGACAAGCAATAAATTTTGATTAATTTGTGAAAGGGCTTGTAATAATTTCGAGAAATTGCTATCATCAATGGGAAAGGCTGATTAATTGTTAGTAAAATGAAGTGACATTTGTTTTATGATCCAAAAAGAAAGCCCTTACTAAACTTATCTTATTTTAAAGGAGATCGATTTATAATGGAAACACGTGACTTTCATGTTATTGCAGAAACAGGTATTCATGCTCGCCCAGCTACTTTATTAGTACAGGCAGCAAGCAAATTTAACGCTGATGTTAAATTAACTTATAAGGACAAATCAGTTAACTTGAAATCTATCATGGGCGTAATGTCATTAGGTGTTGGTCAAAACGCTGACGTGACAATTTCTGCTGATGGTGACGACGAAAAAGAAGCTATTGAAGCTTTAGCTGATACAATGAAAAAGGAAGGACTTTCTGACTAATGGCAAAAGAATTGAAGGGAATTGCTGCCAGTGATGGCGTTGCAATTGCGAAAGCATACATGCTTGTCGACCCTGATCTGTCATTTGATAAGAAAACCATTGATGATCCGGATGCTGAAGTGAAACGTCTTCATGATGCTTTAGACGCATCTAAATCAGAATTAGAGTTAATTAAGAACAAGGCTTCCGAAAACCTTGGGGAAGAAGAAGCTGAAGTTTTTGAAGCCCACATTACGATTCTCTCAGATCCAGAACTAATTGGTAATATTGAAGACAAGATCAAGAACGATACCGTTAATGCGGAGCAAGCATTAAAAGATGTTACAGATGGTTTCATCGAAACATTTGAAGCCATGACGGATAATCAGTACATGCAAGAACGTGCTGGTGATATTCGCGACGTGACAAAGCGGGTAATGAGTCACTTGCTTGGTGTTGAACTCCCTAATCCAGCTTTGATTAATTCTGAGGTTGTGATTGTGGCACATGATTTAACACCTAGTGATACGGCTCAGTTAGATCGCAAGTTTGTGAAAGGCTTTATCACGGATATTGGTGGTCGGACTTCACATTCAGCTATTATGTCGCGAACTTTGGAAATTCCAGCAGTTGTTGGTAGTGAAAAAGCAACAACGGCCATTCAATCTGGAGAAACTGTCATTATCGATGGTATTCATGGATTGGCAATTGTGGATCCTGATGATAGTCAAGTTGCAGAATACCAAAAAATGCAAAGTGACTTTTTAGAACAAAAAGCCGAATGGGAAAAACTACGTGATGAAAAGACCTTTTCTAAAGACGGCGTTCATTTCGATTTAGCAGCTAATATCGGTACTCCTGATGATATCAAAGGGGTCCTTGATAATGGTGCTGAAGCAGTTGGTCTTTTCCGTTCTGAGTTCTTATACATGGATTCTAGCGAATTACCAAGTGAAGATGATCAGTTCGAAGCTTACAAAAAAGTTGTCGAAGGCATGAACGGCAAGCAAGTTGTTGTACGAACAATGGATATTGGTGGTGACAAACAGTTACCTTACCTGCCACTTCCAGACGAAATGAACCCATTCTTGGGTTACCGGGCAATTCGGATTAGTTTGGATCGGACAGATTTATTCCGGACACAGTTGCGTGCGTTATTACGGGCTTCTGCATACGGAAAATTGGCCATCATGTTCCCAATGATTGCTACCGTTGCTGAATTCAAGAAGGCCAAGGCCATTTTTGAAGATGAAAAGCAAAAAATGGTGCAAGCAGGTAAGAAGATCGGGGACAATATCCAAGTCGGTATGATGATGGAAATCCCTGCTGCTGCGATGATTGCTGACAAATTGGCTAAGTACGTCGACTTCTTCAGTATTGGCACAAACGATTTAATTCAATATTCCTTTGCTGCTGATCGTGGAAATGAAAAAGTTTCCTACCTCTATCAGCCATACAACCCTTCCTTGTTGCGTTTGATTAAGAAAACAATCGACGCTTCTCATGCAGAAGGTAAGTGGACTGGGATGTGCGGTGAAATGGCCGGCGATCAAACTGCAGTGCCAATTTTAATGGGACTGGGGTTAGACGAATTCTCAATGAGTGCAACTTCTGTTTTGAAGACACGTTCATTGATGAAACGTTTAGATACAAACGAAATGAAGAAGCTGGCTGAAAAAGCGGTGACAGATGCAGAAACAAATGAAGATGTCATCAAACTTGTTCAGGAAGCATTGAATAATTAAAAAGTTTCAATTTCATTAAAATCTCTAGGGACTTGAAAAGGTTCCTAGGGATTTTTTGGTATACTAAGAACAATATAACAATCGAGGCGGTAGGGATGAAGTTTGTGACCACAGATCGGGTCCAACTAGATTATACGAGTGAGGGTTCTGGACAACCCGTTTTATTTTTAACGGGCTTTGGTGGGGCTAAAGAAATATGGCAACATCAACGACGTTTTCTCCTTGATCACCATTATCGGGTGATTTTACTGGATTTGCGTAATCAAGGACATTCGCAGCATGTCAGTTGGGGACTGCGTATTTCCCGCTTAGCAGCCGATGTGCATGAATTGTGTGATTTTTTGAAGCTTAAACAGCTTGTGTTAGTGGGTAACTCAATGGGCGGTTCTGTAATTTGGAGTTATCTTTCTTTATTTGGATCCCAAGATGTTGCCCAAATTTTAGTGGTGGATCAGTCGCCTAAAATGTTGAATGAGCCAGACTGGCCGTATGGATTTAAAGATTTGAATTGGGAAAATGTGGCCACACGACTAAAATCTCCGCTGGGACATGCCACGTTCAAACATATTGATGATGATACTTTCCAGTTAGTCACTAAGGTTCATCAGAGTTACCCCTTTGATGAAGCCCTTAATTATCCCTTGCTGTTGAATCACGCTGTGCAGGATTGGCGCGATGTTATTGGAAAACTAACCATCCCAATGTTGTTAGTCCTTGGTCAACAGAGCCCGTATTTTGATTATCATTTTGGGGACCGGGTAAAGAAGATGTCGCGATTTGTAGAAGTCGCGCTCGTCTCGCAGAGCGGTCATATTGTCATGGCTGAACAAAGTTGCCAATTTAATCAGTTATTGTTAGCGTTTTTGGAGAATGGGGATAAAAACTTAGCCTCATTTGCATAACGCTTATGAAACCAATATAATTAAACTTGAGTAAGTGGATAGTTTTTTTGAGGAGGATACTTGTGAATATCGGAATTTTTACGGACACGTATTACCCGCAGGTAAGTGGAGTGGCAACTTCGATCAAAACCTTACGGGCACAACTTGAAAAACAGGGGCATCAAGTGTACATTTTTACGACTACGGATCCCAAAGTCGATAAAAATGTTTATGAGAGAAACATTTTCCGTTTCACAAGTATTCCCTTTGTTTCGTTTACAGATCGACGGATTGCTGTGAGTGGGCTGTTTAAAGCTTATCAAGTAGCCAAAGAACTGAATCTAGATATTGTCCACACACAAACTGAGTTTTCTTTGGGATGGATTGGAAAGTTTGTTGCCAAAAATCTGCGGATCCCGTGCGTGCACACCTACCACACAATGTATGAGGATTATCTGCATTACGTTGCTAATGGCCATTTGCTACGCCCTTATCATGTTAAACAGGGCACACGGGCATTTTGTTATCACTTGACAGGCGTAGTAGCGCCCAGTGAGCGGGTAATTAAAACGCTCAATACTTATGGGGTTAAGGCTCCTATTCGCGTGATTCCAACTGGAGTTAATGTTAACCATTATGCTCAGCATGAAGATGTGGATTGGCGAGCTAAGTATCATTTACCTAAAAATAAAAAAATTCTGTTGTCTTTAAGTCGTTTAGCTTACGAAAAAAATATTCAAGAAGTGATTCGGACTTTTCCCAACATCCTGGCATCAGTGCCGGATAGTTTGCTTTTGATTGTTGGCGATGGGCCGGCCCGGGAAAGCTTAGAACAGCAAGCTCAGGATTTGGGAATTTCTGATGCAGTTCGTTTTACCGGAGAGATTGATAATGACATTGTTTACCGATTTTATCAGATGGCAGATTTGTTCGTATCAGCCTCTGATTCTGAGTCTCAGGGCTTGACTTATATCGAAGCTTTAGCAGCGGGACTGAAAGTTGTGGTTAAATCAAGTCCGTATACTAATGAATTATTGGATGATCCATCGTTAGGGGTTACTTTTGAGACGGAGAGTGAGTTTATTCATTTCGTTGAAAATTATTTGAATCATCCGGCGAGCTTTGAAGATCCTGAACCGCGTGAAAGAAAGCTGTACGATATTTCTGCGGATCATTTTGGTAAACAGATCGTGGAATTTTATAAGGACTCACTCGTTTTATATGCGGATCATGAAGAGTCTTCGAGCTTTTCAGATTAGGGGGGAAAGATTTGCGAATTAATATGTTTTCTTCGGCATCAAAGGTGAAAGGCCAAGGTGTTGAGAGCGCGTACGAAGAACTAATTTCACTTCTAAAAACACATTTTCCAGATGAATTTGAAGTGCGGATTAATCAATATAGTCGCGCAGAGATTAGTCATTATCACACGATTGATCCTCAATTTTACTTGTCAACGTTTATGCCGGGAAGAGGAAGGAAAATTGGCTACGTGCACTTTTTGCCTGAGACGATTGAGGGAAGTTTAAAGATTCCCCAACCTTTCCGGAGTATTTTTTATAAATATATTATTGCGTTTTATAAACGAATGGATCACATTGTTGTTGTTAATCCAACGTTTATACCCAAATTGGCGGCTTACGGCATTCCAGAGGACAAGGTTAGTTACATTCCCAATTTTGTCCATAAAAGTGAATTTTATGAGATGACGGACGAAAAAAAACAGCAGGTTCGTCAACAATTGGGCATTCCCTCACAAAAATTTATGATTTTAGGGATCGGCCAGGTACAGGAACGCAAAGGTGTGAAAGATTTTATCAAGTTAGCTCAGCATAACCCTAATGTTCAGTTTGTCTGGGCGGGGGGGTTTTCGTTTGGCAGAATGACAGATGGCTATACAGAACTCAAAAAAGTAGTAGATAATCCGCCTGCTAATTTGAGGTTCACTGGCATTGTTGATCGTAGTGAGCTTGTTAATTACTATAATGCGGCCGACTTATTTTTGTTACCGTCGTATAATGAGCTCTTTCCAATGTCGGTATTGGAAGCCTTTAGTTGCGGTACGCCCGTCTTATTACGGGATCTAGATCTCTACCATGCAATTATTGCCGGAGATTATGCACCGGCTGCTGACGTTTCCGAAATGCAACAACAAATTGAACGGCTCCTTAACGACCCCAGTGCACTTAAACAGTTGCACCGCAAGTCGATTGAAGCTTCTGAAAAGTATTCTGAAGCCCATTTGGCAAATATCTGGCACGGATTCTATATGCGTCAGGCAAGAGAGGGCTAGACTAATGTCAAAAAAGAATAAAATTGTGCTTGCCATTATGTTGATCCTGGGTATCGCTATTTTTGCCTTTTCGCTTAGAAATGTGAATCTAAATCAGCTGATGCATGATATGGTTCATATTCACTGGCAGTGGTTGCTGGTTGCAATTCTATGTATGCTCCTTTATTTTGGAATTGAAGGGTTGATTACGCGATTGTTTGTGATCAGTAATGGTGACCGTTTTTCCTTTAAAGATGCAATTAGAATTCCCTTAATTGAACAGCTGTTTAATGGTATTACGCCATTTTCATCAGGTGGACAACCTGCACAGTTAGTAGCTTTAATGCAAAGTGGTGTTGAAGGTGGCCGTGCAAGTTCGGTCTTATTGATGAAATTTGTTGTCTTCCAGGCCATGATTGTCATTAATTTTATGTTTAGCTTACTGGTAGGGTTTAATTATATTGCTGAAAAAATGCAGTATTTGTCACTATTTGTAGTTTTTGGTTTCGCAATTCATTTTGCAGTGATTGTGGGTCTTCTACTGATTATGTACTGGCACAGCTTTACTAAAAAACTTATTTATTGGGTGTTAATTCCGGCAAAGTGGTTTGTTAAACGAGAACGCTATGATAATTGGCGACAATCATTGGACGAAAAAGTCGATACTTTTTATTTAGAAAGCGTGCGGATCAAATCACAATGGAAATTGTTGATCAAAGTGTTTGTGATGACATTTTTTCAGCTGCTCTTTTACTATTTGGTGCCTTACTACATTATGCTAGCTTTGGGTTATACAGGAATTAATGTGGTCATGGTCACTTCACTGCATGTTTTAATTGTTATGGTAATTTCAATTTTTCCTATTCCTGGCGGTTCAGGTTGTGCAGAGTACAGTTTTGATGTGCTTTTTTCGAGTTTTATCCACAGTAATAGTAAACTGGTTTTAGCCATGCTGATTTGGCGTTTGTTAACTTATTACTTTGGTATGTTCGGTGGCATGTTTGCCTTAGTCACGAAACCAGACAAGTTAAATCGGACGATAGTTAAGAAAGTGAAATGATAAGAAAAGTGTTGCTCGTTTACGGGTGATGCTTTTTATTTCAAAAAAATATTGGGATACAAATGTAGGCATGACGGTGCTTTAAAGAAAGAGACGTTATTTTTCTATAATTTAGGTCTTGACCGTAAAGTGAATTCTTGATATGATATTCAAGGTCGTTTTTGAGAGGTTCGCTTCTCTAACCACCAAATCAAATGTTTTTAATAAAGTTAAATTTGGTTGTTGACTTTTTCAAAAACAGATGATAAAGTTAAGTAATTGCGTTGAGGCGTTTAGCGCTTCCAATCGCGACATAGTAGACCTTTGAAAACTGAACAAAGTTTCGACGAAACAAATGTGTAGGGTCTTCAAATGAGAATTTGAAGCAAACAATTTGCGAAGTCAATTCGCTTAAAACAATGAAACAACAAATGAGCTTTTTAAAAACTCAATTATAATATGAGAGTTTGATCTTGGCTCAGGATGAACGCTGGCGGCGTGCCTAATACATGCAAGTCGGACGCACTTTCGTTACGTGAATTAGAGATGCTTGCATCGAAGATGATCGTAACCATAAAGTGAGTGGCGAACGGGTGAGTAACACGTGGGTAACCTGCCCAGAAGCGGGGGATAACACCTGGAAACAGATGCTAATACCGCATAATAAAGTCAACCGCATGGTTAACTTTTAAAAGATGGCTTCGGCTATCACTTCTGGATGGACCCGCGGCGTATTAGCTAGTTGGTGAGATAATGGCTCACCAAGGCAGTGATACGTAGCCGACCTGAGAGGGTAATCGGCCACATTGGGACTGAGACACGGCCCAGACTCCTACGGGAGGCAGCAGTAGGGAATCTTCCACAATGGACGCAAGTCTGATGGAGCAACGCCGCGTGAGTGATGAAGGCTTTCGGGTCGTAAAACTCTGTTGTTGGAGAAGAACGTGTGTGAGAGTAACTGCTCATGCAGTGACGGTATCCAACCAGAAAGCCACGGCTAACTACGTGCCAGCAGCCGCGGTAATACGTAGGTGGCAAGCGTTATCCGGATTTATTGGGCGTAAAGCGAGCGCAGGCGGTTTTTTAAGTCTAATGTGAAAGCCTTCGGCTTAACCGAAGAAGTGCATTGGAAACTGGGAGACTTGAGTGCAGAAGAGGAGAGTGGAACTCCATGTGTAGCGGTGAAATGCGTAGATATATGGAAGAACACCAGTGGCGAAGGCGGCTCTCTGGTCTGCAACTGACGCTGAGGCTCGAAAGCATGGGTAGCGAACAGGATTAGATACCCTGGTAGTCCATGCCGTAAACGATGAATGCTAAGTGTTGGAGGGTTTCCGCCCTTCAGTGCTGCAGCTAACGCATTAAGCATTCCGCCTGGGGAGTACGACCGCAAGGTTGAAACTCAAAAGAATTGACGGGGGCCCGCACAAGCGGTGGAGCATGTGGTTTAATTCGAAGCTACGCGAAGAACCTTACCAGGTCTTGACATCTTCTGCTAACCTAAGAGATTAGGCGTTCCCTTCGGGGACGGAATGACAGGTGGTGCATGGTTGTCGTCAGCTCGTGTCGTGAGATGTTGGGTTAAGTCCCGCAACGAGCGCAACCCTTATTATTAGTTGCCAGCATTAAGGTGGGCACTCTAGTGAGACTGCCGGTGACAAACCGGAGGAAGGTGGGGACGACGTCAAATCATCATGCCCCTTATGACCTGGGCTACACACGTGCTACAATGGACAGTACAACGAGTTGCGAGACCGCGAGGTTTAGCTAATCTCTTAAAACTGTTCTCAGTTCGGACTGCAGGCTGCAACTCGCCTGCACGAAGTTGGAATCGCTAGTAATCGCGGATCAGCATGCCGCGGTGAATACGTTCCCGGGCCTTGTACACACCGCCCGTCACACCATGAGAGTTTGTAACACCCAAAGCCGGTGGAGTAACCTTCGGGAGCTAGCCGTCTAAGGTGGGACAGATGATTGGGGTGAAGTCGTAACAAGGTAGCCGTAGGAGAACCTGCGGCTGGATCACCTCCTTTCTAAGGAAAATAGAAACGGAAACCTGCACATTGTTGAAACTTTGTTTAGTTTTGAGAGGTTTACTCTCAAACTTTGTTCTTTGAAAACTAAATAATATCGAAAAATTTTCTAATTTTAATTATTGTCAATAATTAAACCGAGAACACCGCGTTTTATAGAGTTTTAAAACAAGATTAGTTCGAAACATAATCGCTAAACTCAAAACCACTTTACCGCAGGTAAAGTTAGGTTAAGTTATAAAGGGCGCATGGTGAATGCCTTGGTACTAGGAGCCGATGAAGGACGGGACTAACACCGATATGCTTCGGGGAGCTGTAAGTAAGCTTTGATCCGGAGATTTCCGAATGGGGAAACCCAACAACACTAATCCGTTGTTACCACCACATGAATACATAGTGTGGTTGGAGGTAGACGCGGGGAACTGAAACATCTCAGTACCCGCAGGAAGAGAAAGAAATATCGATTCCCTAAGTAGCGGCGAGCGAACGGGGAACAGCCCAAACCAGGAAGCTTGCTTCCTGGGGTTGTAGGACTGAACATTTGAGTTACCAAAGATTTTCATAGCCGAACAGTCTGGGAAGACTGGCCAGAGCGGGTGATAGCCCCGTAGGCAAAATGAAGATCCCTCAGTTCAGGATCCTGAGTACGGCGGAACACGTGTAACTCCGTCGGAATCCGGGAGGACCATCTCCCAAGGCTAAATACTCCCTAGTGACCGATAGTGAACCAGTACCGTGAGGGAAAGGTGAAAAGCACCCCGGAAGGGGAGTGAAATAGTTCTTGAAACCATGTGCCTACAAGAAGTCAGAGCCCGTTAAGGGGTGATGGCGTGCCTTTTGTAGAATGAACCGGCGAGTTACGTTTACATGCCAGGTTAAGTTGAAGAAACGGAGCCGCAGCGAAAGCGAGTCTGAAGAGGGCGACTGAGTATGTAGATGTAGACCCGAAACCAAGTGACCTACCCATGTCCAGGTTGAAGGTGCGGTAAAACGCACTGGAGGACCGAACTCGTGTACGTTGAAAAGTGCTGAGATGAGGTGTGGGTAGCGGTGAAATTCCAAACGAACTTGGAGATAGCTGGTTCTCTCCGAAATAGCTTTAGGGCTAGCCTCGGAATTAGGATCATGGAGGTAGAGCCACTGTTTGGACTAGGGGCCCGTCTTGGGTTACTGAATTCAGATAAACTCCGAATGCCATTGATTTATGTCCGGGAGTCAGACGGTGAGTGATAAGATCCATCGTCGAAAGGGGAACAGCCCAGACCACCAGTTAAGGTCCCTAAATATATGTTAAGTGGAAAAGGATGTGGAGTTGCATAGACAACTAGGATGTTGGCTCAGAAGCAGCCATCATTTAAAGAGTGCGTAATAGCTCACTAGTCGAGTGATTCTGCGCCGAAAATGTACCGGGGCTGAAACATATTACCGAGACTGTGGATGCCACCGTAAGGTGGCGTGATAGGAGAGCGTTCTAAGGGCAATGAAGGCAGACCGTGAGGACTGTTGGAGCGCTTAGAAGTGAGAATGCCGGTATGAGTAGCGAAAGACAGGTGAGAATCCTGTCCACCGTATGACTAAGGTTTCCTGGGGAAGGCTCGTCCACCCAGGGTTAGTCGGGACCTAAGTCGAGGCCGAGAGGCGTAGACGATGGCCAACAGGTTGAGATTCCTGTACTAGTTAAACTTGTTTGAACAATGGAGGGACGCAGGAGGCTAAGGAAAGCGCACGGTTGGAAATGTGCGTCCAAGCAGCGAGTCTGGTGAAGAGTTAAATGCTTTTTGCCTCAAGGACAAGCTGTGATGGGGAGTGAAATTTAAAGTAACGAAGTTCCTGATGTCACACTGCCGAGAAAAGCTTCTAGTTAGAGTTTAACTACCCGTACCGCAAACCGACACAGGTAGTCGAGGAGAGTATCCTCAGGTGAGCGAGAGAACTCTCGTTAAGGAACTCGGCAAAATGACCCCGTAACTTCGGGAGAAGGGGTGCTGATCGCAAGATCAGCCGCAGTGAATAGGCCCAGGCGACTGTTTATCAAAAACACAGGTTTCTGCAAAATCGTAAGATGACGTATAGGGGCTGACGCCTGCCCGGTGCTGGAAGGTTAAGTGAATGAGTTAGCTTCGGCGAAGCTTTGAAATGAAGCCCCAGTAAACGGCGGCCGTAACTATAACGGTCCTAAGGTAGCGAAATTCCTTGTCGGGTAAGTTCCGACCCGCACGAAAGGCGTAACGATCTGGGCACTGTCTCAACGAGAGACTCGGTGAAATTATAATACCCGTGAAGATGCGGGTTACCCGCGACAGGACGGAAAGACCCCATGGAGCTTTACTGTAGCTTGATATTGAGTGTTTGTACAGCTTGTACAGGATAGGTAGGAGCCGTAGAAACCGGAACGCTAGTTTCGGTGGAGGCGTTGGTGGGATACTACCCTCGCTGTATGAACCCTCTAACCCGCGCCACTAAGCGTGGCGGGAGACAGTGTCAGGTGGGCAGTTTGACTGGGGCGGTCGCCTCCTAAAGAGTAACGGAGGCGCCCAAAGGTTCCCTCAGAATGGTTGGAAATCATTCAAAGAGTGTAAAGGCAGAAGGGAGCTTGACTGCGAGACAGACAGGTCGAGCAGGGACGAAAGTCGGGCTTAGTGATCCGGTGGTACCGTATGGAAGGGCCATCGCTCAACGGATAAAAGCTACCCTGGGGATAACAGGCTTATCTCCCCCAAGAGTTCACATCGACGGGGAGGTTTGGCACCTCGATGTCGGCTCATCGCATCCTGGGGCTGTAGTCGGTCCCAAGGGTTGGGCTGTTCGCCCATTAAAGCGGTACGCGAGCTGGGTTCAGAACGTCGTGAGACAGTTCGGTCCCTATCCGTCGCGGGCGTAGGAAATTTGCGAGGATCTGTCCTTAGTACGAGAGGACCGGGATGGACATACCGCTGGTGTACCAGTTGTTCCGCCAGGAGCATCGCTGGGTAGCTATGTATGGATGAGATAAACGCTGAAAGCATCTAAGTGTGAAACTCGCCTCAAGATGAGATTTCCCATTCCATTTATGGAAGTAAGACCCCTGAGAGATGATCAGGTAGATAGGTTGGGAGTGGAAGTGTAGTGATACATGGAGCGGACCAATACTAATCGGTCGAGGACTTAACCACGAAGTGGTGAAACTCGGAGGAAAAGAGAGTAGATATTATTTAGTTTTGAGAGAACAAAATTCTTTCACACGAGCCACGAAGGTGGATCGGAGAAGTGTGGTGGCGATAGCGAGAAGGATACACCTGTTCCCATGTCGAACACAGAAGTTAAGCTTCTTAGCGCCGAGAGTAGTTGGGGGATCGCTCCCTGCGAGGGTAGGACGTTGCCATGCGAATAATGGAGGATTAGCTCAGTTGGGAGAGCGTCTGCCTTACAAGCAGAGGGTCACAGGTTCGAGCCCTGTATCCTCCATTTGAGCCGTTAGCTCAGTTGGTAGAGCATCTGACTTTTAATCAGAGGGTCGGCAGTTCGAGGCTGCCACGGCTCATTGGCACAAAGTGCCATATGAATTGAATATTGGTTATAAAATGATGCCGACTTAGCTCAGTTGGCAGAGCATCTGTCTTGTAAACAGGGGGTCGGAGGTTCGAATCCTCTAGTCGGCATTTTATAATTATGCGGAAGTAGTTCAGTGGTAGAACATCACCTTGCCATGGTGGGGGTCGCGGGTTCGAATCCCGTCTTCCGCTTTGTAGTTTTTTAACTGCAACGTTGCCGGGGTGGCGGAATTGGCAGACGCACAGGACTTAAAATCCTGCGGTCAGTGATGACCGTACCGGTTCGATCCCGGTCCTCGGCATTTTAATAAGCACCCATAGCGCAATTGGATAGAGTGTCTGACTACGAATCAGAAGGTTGTAGGTTCGACTCCTACTGGGTGCATTTTCGGGAAATAGCTCAGCTTGGTAGAGCACCTGGTTTGGGACCAGGGGGTCGCAGGTTCGAATCCTGTTTTCCCGATTAAATGTTTTTTATTTACATTTAAGTTTAGATCGCGGTGTAGCTCAGCTGGCTAGAGCGTCCGGTTCATACCCGGGAGGTCGAGGGTTCGATCCCCCCCGCCGCGATAGGTTTTGTGTACGAACTTGGACCTTTAGCTCAGTTGGTTAGAGCAGACGGCTCATAACCGTTCGGTCGTAGGTTCGAGTCCTACAAGGTCCATCTTATTCTTATGGATATATTGGGACATGTAAACCGTATTTTTATGGAGGATTACCCAAGTCTGGCTGAAGGGAACGGTCTTGAAAACCGTCAGGTGGGTCAAACCACGCGAGAGTTCGAATCTCTCATCCTCCTTTTTAATTATCGCGGGATGGAGCAGTCTGGTAGCTCGTCGGGCTCATAACCCGAAGGTCGCAGGTTCAAACCCTGCTCCCGCAATTATGGTTCCATGGTCTAGTTGGTTTAGGACGCCTGCCTGTCACGCAGGAGATCACGAGTTCGAGTCTCGTTGGAACCGTTAATGGCTCGGTAGCTCAGTCGGTAGAGCAATGGATTGAAGCTCCATGTGTCGGCAGTTCGATTCTGTCCCGCGCCATCTAATAACCTTTTATGCGGGTGTAGTTTAGTGGTAAAATCACAGCCTTCCAAGCTGTTGTCGCGAGTCCGATTCTCGTCACCCGCTTTTTTCTATAAGGGGCCTATAGCTCAGCTGGTTTAGAGCGCACGCCTGATAAGCGTGAGGTCGATGGTTCAAGTCCATTTAGGCCCATTGGAGAAGTACTCAAGTGGCTGAAGAGGCGCCCCTGCTAAGGGTGTAGGTCGCGTAAGCGGCGCGAGGGTTCAAATCCCTCCTTCTCCGTTTTTTATGACCCGTTGGTCAAGTGGTTTAAGACACTGCCCTTTCACGGCAGTAACATGGGTTCGAATCCCGTACGGGTCATTTTTATATATTATCGCGGGATGGAGCAGTCTGGTAGCTCGTCGGGCTCATAACCCGAAGGTCGCAGGTTCAAACCCTGCTCCCGCAATTATGGTTCCATGGTCTAGTTGGTTTAGGACGCCTGCCTGTCACGCAGGAGATCACGAGTTCGAGTCTCGTTGGAACCGTCAGCTGAATAATCGGTATCAAGCAAATGAAAGTACAGTCAATATCAAGTGATATTGACTTTTTTTGTGGGTCTCTGTCAAATTGTATTGGTGGAGATTTTTGAAAAGCATGTTCACTTCGGTGAATGTGCTTTTTTTGTTTACGCATAAATTAAACTGATACGAATGAAAAAGTTATGAATATTTTGAAAACCAAAACAGCTACGCTTTAACACCTTAATTTTACGATTTAGTCCTTCAATAGGACCGTTGGAATACGGATAACGACAACTATTGAGAACAGCAGGACCATTCTTTATTAAAGTTGAGATAGTAATATCCATTTGGTTGCCAGCCGCCTTGTAGTTGGCAATCAAGGTTTTAAATCCAACCGCATCTTTTTGTTGAATGGCTGTTAGAATTCCTTGATAGGTTTGATACACAGTTTTAAATTCTGGAAATTCATCTAAGGCTAGGTCAATGGCGTTCTGTTGGGTCATGTATTCGTTGATACCGTGTAAATAGATAAGTTTAGTATCATTGACCTTTTCTTCTGCCAAATGGAACAAACGCCATTGAGATTTTAGAATGCGATAAACTCGGGAATGCTTATCTTGAAAAGTATGGATCACACGTGTACGTTCGTTATCCAGTGCCCGACCGGCAAGTTGAATAATGTGGAAACGGTCAATGATGGTTATTGCCTTAGGAAATAACCGATGAATAAAGCCAGCATACTCAGCATTCATATCAACGGTGATTGTTTGAACTTTCATACGTTCTTGAACTGAATAGCGAGCTTCAAAGTAATCAATGATATCCTTACTAAGGCGATCCTTAAGAATCACAATGCGGCGATGACTAACGGCATCGCAACAGTTAAAGGACATTAGATGATTACAGGAACGGAATTCATCAAAACAAAGATTTTGGGGGAGTGTTTTAACACGATAAGCTAAGTGAATATTCGCATTTAAAATGCGTTGAACACTACTTGGTGAAATCCCACAAATCTTAGCGATTTCTTTACTGGTCAGCATATCCCGAGCCAGAACAATTACTTGATGTTTCACATTATGCGTAAAAGTTTCATTACGTTTAACGAGGTTAGTTTGAGCACCACAGGTTTTTAAACACCGTTTACATTGATATCTTTGTCGTTTTAGCTGCATCTCATAACGTCCACCTGATAAGGTTCCCAATCTTAGATGGCCAATGTGAGTTCCATTTTTGATTAGAGATTTATGGCCACAATGAGGACATTTTAAAAGTTGATAGGAAAGGATAGCGTGAACGACATGAACGTGTTGCCCATTGGGATAATGTTCCTTAGTAATCTCAGTTACAGTTAAATTAGGGTCTGTTATTTCGAATAGGCTTAGGATAGAATTAGTTAGGGACATTTGTTTTTCCTCTTTTCGATTTTATTAGGCGATTAAATCGTAACACAAAGAGGGCAAATGTCCTTTTTTTTTTCAAAATAAAAACTGGTATCAGTTATTCACCAATACCAGAAAGTGTAGACCCTTTTTTGTTTCTGAAATGACTTTTAGTCGCTAAAATCGCATAAGGAGCCTTCCTCAACTGCTGTTGGTGAGGACTTCATCATCTAAGCGTAAATAGTTTACGCAGGTTTTTAAATGGGTGGGGTGCACTGACCTATAAGATTGTTTCATAGTATCGGCGTCAACTGAATTTGACTAAAACAAAAGCTACCAGGCGCGTTTAACCGTTCTATCAAAATGGAAACAAAAAAGGATGACAGATTACTATCTGACACCCTGAAAAGAGAAATATTGGTTAATTATCGGCAAAAAACTATAAAAAGAACAAAAGATTAAAAAGTAAACTTAATCCGGTGGCCAAACAAAGTCGAATTTGATTCTGAGAGATGAAAAATTCAGTAAGAAACGCAATCATCAGGATCCCGATGCCTAAAATACCATAAGTGCCTAAATGTAAACTGACGATACCCAAAGCACTGATAATGCCAAGTATTAGTTGAAAAATAGTGTGATAGGCAAAGTTTAAATTGAAAAATGGAAAGAATAAAAACAGGTTAGCTAATAGCGGAACTGCTAAAATTTTTAAAAAACTAGCCGATAAAAATCCGCACTGCACATAAAATAAGGCTGTGGGGAGGATAAAAGTGACGCTAATCACAAATGAAAGCCACCCCGTCCAGTTATGTTTGGAGGGCAAAATGAACGGAATCAAGGTCGCTAAACTGGTAAACAAAAGAAGGCCAATAGTTGGCGCAATTCGCGAAAAGCTTAAAGCCGCAATTACAATAGTGATGCCGACCATGCTCAAAAAAATCGGAGACGAGATTTTATTAGTCAGACGGTCAAAAACTAAAAAATTAAACATGAAAACAAATAAAATTAATAAAATTTGATTATCAACTGTATGGTGGATGGTAGTTTGTAACTGATGGCCAAACAACATTGGGACTAACCAGATGGTAACAGTTTGCAGAGCCGTCATGATGATAGGTAAGATTGTCTTTTTATTGGAACGAGATAAACGCATTTTTTGCATAATTGATAAACTCCTGTTTCAAATAACTCAATCGTAAACAAAGTTTGGTTGGTCGTCAACCGAAATCCTGGCTTTTAAAGGTTTTTTATTTGTGATAAACTTGTTAAGATGGCTTTCTAAAATTGAATGCTGATTTGGCACGTCGACAATGGAGAGCTAGATAGCACGGGTTATAACATTGAACAAACGTAATTTTTGTTCCCGAAAGGATTTGCTTCATTGCAAAGATGCCTTGTAACCGTATTTAATTAAGGGGGAAATTTTCAAATGCAAGAAAGACACTTATTTACTTCTGAATCAGTTTCAGAGGGACATCCAGATAAAATTGCTGATCAAATCAGTGATGCAATTTTAGATGCGATGTTGGCACAAGATCCAGAGGCACGAGTAGCTTGCGAGACCACCGTGACAACCGGTCTGGTAGTTGTTGTTGGTGAAATTAGCACAACGGCATATGTTGATATTCAAAAAACAGTCCGGCAAACAATCAAAGAGATTGGCTACAAAGACGGTGAATATGGGTTTGATGGTGATAATTGTGCGGTCATGGTTGCCATTGACGAACAGTCACCAGATATCGCTCAGGGGGTTGATGAGTCCCTAGAAGAACGCGAGGGTGATGTTGATCCGTTAGATAAAATTGGCGCTGGCGATCAAGGTCTGATGTTTGGTTTTGCAATTGACGAAACGCCAGAATTGATGCCATTACCAATTATGTTAAGTCACCATTTGATGCAAAAAATTGCGGCTGTCCGTAAGTCGGGCGAGTTACAATATCTGCGGCCAGATGCCAAGGCAGAAGTGACTGTGGAATATGATGACAATGAAAAACCAGTGCGCGTAGACACGGTTGTTTTAAGTACGCAACATGATCCAAATGTCTTGTTGGAAACCATTCGTCAAGACGTGATTGAACACGTAATTAAACCAGTCATTCCAGCTAATCTACTTGATGATAAAACAAAATATTTCATTAATCCGACTGGCCGATTTGTTATCGGTGGTCCGCAAGGTGATGCCGGATTAACAGGTCGGAAGATTATTGTGGATACTTATGGTGGTTTTGCGCGTCATGGCGGCGGTGCATTTTCTGGAAAAGATGCCACGAAAGTTGACCGTTCGGCTAGTTATGCCGCTCGTTATATTGCAAAAAACATTGTGGCTGCCGGTTTGGCACACAAAGTGGAAGTGCAATTAGCGTATGCCATTGGGGTGGCCCAACCGGTTTCAATTTCGGTCGATACGTTTGGAACAGGATCCGTATCGGAAGAGGATCTAGCTGCTGCTATTCGGAAAGTCTTTGATTTACGCCCGGCCGGGATTATTAAGATGTTAGATTTACAACGGCCGATCTATAAGAAGACCGCGGCTTACGGTCATTTTGGCCGTACCGATATTGATTTACCGTGGGAACACACGGATAAAGTTGACGCTTTAAAAGAACTCTTGAAGTAATTATCAGTAAAATCTGGGTCTCTGTCAAATTGTATTGGTGGAGATTTTTGAAAAGCATGTTCACTTCGGTGAATGTGCTTTTTTTGTTTACGCATAAATTAAACTGATACGAATGAAAAAGTTATGAATATTTTGAAAACCAAAACAGCTACGCTTTAACACCTTAATTTTACGATTTAGTCCTTCAATAGGACCGTTGGAATACGGATAACGACAACTATTGAGAACAGCAGGACCATTCTTTATTAAAGTTGAGATAGTAATATCCATTTGGTTGCCAGCCGCCTTGTAGTTGGCAATCAAGGTTTTAAATCCAACCGCATCTTTTTGTTGAATGGCTGTTAGAATTCCTTGATAGGTTTGATACACAGTTTTAAATTCTGGAAATTCATCTAAGGCTAGGTCAATGGCGTTCTGTTGGGTCATGTATTCGTTGATACCGTGTAAATAGATAAGTTTAGTATCATTGACCTTTTCTTCTGCCAAATGGAACAAACGCCATTGAGATTTTAGAATGCGATAAACTCGGGAATGCTTATCTTGAAAAGTATGGATCACACGTGTACGTTCGTTATCCAGTGCCCGACCGGCAAGTTGAATAATGTGGAAACGGTCAATGATGGTTATTGCCTTAGGAAATAACCGATGAATAAAGCCAGCATACTCAGCATTCATATCAACGGTGATTGTTTGAACTTTCATACGTTCTTGAACTGAATAGCGAGCTTCAAAGTAATCAATGATATCCTTACTAAGGCGATCCTTAAGAATCACAATGCGGCGATGACTAACGGCATCGCAACAGTTAAAGGACATTAGATGATTACAGGAACGGAATTCATCAAAACAAAGATTTTGGGGGAGTGTTTTAACACGATAAGCTAAGTGAATATTCGCATTTAAAATGCGTTGAACACTACTTGGTGAAATCCCACAAATCTTAGCGATTTCTTTACTGGTCAGCATATCCCGAGCCAGAACAATTACTTGATGTTTCACATTATGCGTAAAAGTTTCATTACGTTTAACGAGGTTAGTTTGAGCACCACAGGTTTTTAAACACCGTTTACATTGATATCTTTGTCGTTTTAGCTGCATCTCATAACGTCCACCTGATAAGGTTCCCAATCTTAGATGGCCAATGTGAGTTCCATTTTTGATTAGAGATTTATGGCCACAATGAGGACATTTTAAAAGTTGATAGGAAAGGATAGCGTGAACGACATGAACGTGTTGCCCATTGGGATAATGTTCCTTAGTAATCTCAGTTACAGTTAAATTAGGGTCTGTTATTTCGAATAGGCTTAGGATAGAATTAGTTAGGGACATTTGTTTTTCCTCTTTTCGATTTTATTAGGCGATTAAATCGTAACACAAAGAGGGCAAATGTCCTTTTTTTTTTCAAAATAAAAACTGGTATCAGTTATTCACCAATACCAGAAAGTGTAGACCCTAAAATCTCTTCTGCCAGTTTAAAGTAGAAGAGATTTTTTAAATGGAGTGGAGAAAATGAAGACAGCAAAGCAAACAAACGTGACATTAGTTACAATCGCAATTTTTGTTGCAACCTTTTTGACGGCCGTCGAAGGGACAATTGTTTCAACCGCAATGCCGACCATTGTTGGAGATTTGCACGGTGTTAATTTAATGAACTGGATTGTTTCCATTTATTTATTAACGAACGCTGTTGCAACACCGATCTATGGCAAACTGGCTGATATTTTTGGCCGTAAACGAATTTTTATCATTGGCATTTTAATTTTCATATTAGGCTCAACCTTGAGTGGTACCGCTAACTCAATGCCGACACTGATTGGGTGGCGCGCCTTGCAAGGTGTGGGGGCCGGCTGTATTATGCCCGTTGCTAACACGATTATTGCGGATATCTATCCCTTTGAAAAACGGGCCCGAGTGATGGGATTCAATGGGGCTGCTTGGGGGATTGCGGCAATTGTGGCCCCATTATTGGGAGGCTTTATTGTCGACCAATTAACTTGGCACTGGGTATTTTTTATCAATATTCCCATTGGCTTGTTGACGGTGGTTATGATTGCGCTGTATCTTCATGAACAACCCCATACCGTTGCAACACAGATTGATTATTTAGGTACGTTGTGGCTGACACTGGCCTTATTGAGTTTAATGTATGGCTTTCAGGTTTTAGGAGAAACACACTTCACCTGGGAAACGGTAGAAACTTGTTTTGCTGTTACCGTCGTGGCTATTTTCTTGTTTGTCAGGCGAGAACGCAAAGCTGCGGATCCCATTATTTCATTAAAACTCTTCAAGAATCGTACGTTCATTACCCAAAATCTGGCGACGATGCTTGTTTCTGGATTTCTGATTGGTTTTGAAGTTTACATTCCAACTTGGACACAGGGCCTGTTGGGATTACCCGCGTCACTTGCGGGATTCGCGGTGACACCAAGCTCGGTCATGTGGATCGTCGGTTCCTTCTTAGCTGGTAAATTTATCTTGAAATTAACGCCCAAACAAACATTGATGATTAGCTTGTCGATTTTGTTGGTAGGCAGTCTTTGGCTAAGTCTCTTGCCCCAAACAACCCCATTCTGGTTATTCTTCGTTATCTCCACAATCTTGGGAGTGGGGTTTGGCATTACCATTACTTCAACCACAGTGACGTCACAGCGCTTGGTAGCCAACAAAGATATGGGAGTGGCCACTTCCTTTAATACCTTAGCGCGAACTTTAGGGCAAACCATTATGATGTCGGTATTTGGTATTATTATGAATGGGACGATGAACGCGGGGTTAGCGCAGCATGCACACTTAAATTTGGGAATGATGAATAAACTCATTAATCCCCAAACGGCATCCTCGCTCCCGGCTAAATGGCTCCCGGCTTTACGAACCATTTTGTACCAAGCCCTGCATAACATCTATTTGGCGGGGGTGTGTCTGATCATTCTGGCAATTATAATCAATCTTGGTGATTATAGAAAATCTAGAAGCCCCAAACACACTGACAGCATTTTGTAACCTAATCGCACAACCTTAAATCTATGAACGGGTTAAAAAAGTAAAAATCGGGTTCCAGCATGCGAAGAGACGGCTGGGACCCGACTTTTTAGCGTTTTTGAATCGCAAAAAGAATAGGCGGTTCATTTTGTTGATTTATAAACTGATAAGTTAAAACTTGAAATTGCTTTTGTGGAAGTCCTTTCAAATAGCGCTGGAGTTGGGCTAGTTCATCTTGTCCACCCGGATGCCCATAATAACTGACCACAATGACCAAGCCGCCCCGGACAAGCAATGACAAACACTGGGAGATGGCAGCAATGGTGGTTTTACCATGTGTGATCACAGACTTATCACTTCCCGGCAGGTAGCCCAAATTAAAAATGGCCGCTGCTAGTTGTGTATCTTCAGGAACATGGTGTTCAATGTGTTCATGTCCATCATGAATTAATGTGGTTTGGGCGGTTAAGCCGGTTAAAGTTAATTGCGTTTGGGTTTCTTTTAGCGCGGATTCTTGGACATCAAAGCCGAAGACGCGACCGGTTTTTCCCACGGCACTAGCAAGATAAATGGTATCGTTGCCATTGCCAACTGTGGCGTCAATAACGGTATCGCCTGGTTGGACAGCCTGTGCTAACAACGTATGACTAAAGCGGAGCGCGGATTCTAAATTCATGGTTGTGAGATCTCCTTTTTAGGTAATAAAATGAAATAGGCCGATAATAGGGTAATGGTAATGCCCAAGAGAAAACCTCCCAAGACATCGGAAGGATAATGGACGTTTAGATAAATTCGTGAAATTCCAATGAGTAAGGTCAAGCAGCACGCACTGATATCAATCAGCCACAACTGCCAATTCTTTTTGACCAGGTAGCCCGCAATAATGATGATTGTCAGAAAAAAGATCATAGACGAAGTGGAGTGCCCACTGGGAAAACTGTAACCGCCAATTTGAATGAGCTTGTGAGCAGGACGATCCCGATGAACTAGCATTTTTATGGCCTGATTCAAAAGTGTCCCGACCAGGATACCTGTTAACGCAAAGCTTAGCAAGTGATAGCGTTTGGTATAAGCTAAACTGGTAATTAAGATGAGGACAAGCACCATATGAGGCAGGGGATTGCCTAAGCTGGTAATCAAGGTCAATAAATGGGTGAGCGTTTTGGTGCGGTTGGCTTGAATGCTAGTGGCCACAACTTGGTCAAAGGTTTGGTTAATCTTGGTATGGTTAACCACTAGCAGCGCAATAACGATAAAGCCGATGAGAGAAATTAAACTCCCCCATAACCAAATTTGGTGAACACGTTTTGAAGGCATAAATGACTCCTCTTCAATTTAATTTAACATCCTTAGTATAGCAAATTTTAAACGGTTCTTGCTTTTTTAGCGGGAATTTGATAGGATTAGTCCATTAATAATGAGTGAAAAGGAATAGTAAGTGTCTGAACTTTTTCAGAAACTATACGGTTAATGGGAGTATAGATTGAACCGGCACTGAACTCGTCTTTTTGTTTCTTTATCGGTGAAGCTAGTAGTCGGTAACGTAATTTCGCGTTAAGAAATAAAGAGTGCGGTTGCAAAGTCAATCGTAAATATAGGTGGTACCGCGGAAAAATTCGTCCTATAAGATATGAACAGATATCTTATAGGCTTTTTTATTTGGAAAGGATGAAAAAAATTGGCGTATAATCACGAGGTTATTGAGCGTAAATGGCAGCATTACTGGAAAACACACAAAACTTTTAAAACAAACTTGTCAAAAGATAAACCAAAATATTATGTTTTGGATATGTTTCCTTATCCTTCTGGTCAAGGCTTACATGTGGGCCATCCGGAAGGTTACACGGCAACTGATATTATGGCACGCTTTAAACGCATGGAGGGCTATAAAGTGCTTCATCCAATGGGATGGGATGCTTTTGGTTTACCAGCTGAACAGTATGCCTTAAAAACTGGTCACAACCCACGTGAATTTACGGCGCAAAATATCAAAAATTTTAAGCGCCAAATTCGTTCACTAGGATTTTCGTATGATTGGGATCGTGAAGTGAATACAACTGATCCGAACTTTTACAAGTGGACACAGTGGATTTTTGAACAAATGTACAAAAAAGGTTTGGCTTATGAAAAAGAAACTTTGGTTAACTGGGCCCCTGACATGATGGGAGGCACCGTGGTTGCCAATGAAGAAGTGATTGATGGCAAAACAGAACGTGGCGGATATCCGGTTTATCGCGTCCCGATGAAACAATGGATGCTTAAGATTACGGCCTATGCGGATCGATTATTAGACGATCTTGATTTGATTGACTGGCCGGAAAGCATCAAAGAAATGCAGCGGAATTGGATTGGCCGTTCCACAGGTGCAAGTATCCAATTTAAAGTTGCCGGAACAGATGAACAAATTGAGGTTTATACGACCCGTCCAGATACCCTGTTTGGTGCAAGTTACATGGTCATTGCGCCAGAACATAAACTCGTTAAAAAAATTACGACGGCAGCACAAAAATCGGCGGTTGAAGCATACGAAAAGAAAATTGAAACGAAATCCGATTTGGAACGTACCGATTTGAATAAGGATAAGACGGGTGTTTTCACCGGTGCGTACGGGATTAACCCAGTTAATGGGGAGAAACTCCCAATTTGGATTGCAGACTATGTATTAGCTTCTTACGGAACTGGTGCGATTATGGCGGTTCCTGCACATGATCAACGGGATTGGGATTTTGCCAAGAAATTTGATTTGCCGATTAAACCGGTGATCGAAGGTGGCGATGTGACTGAAGCAGCATATACCGAAGATGGGGCGCATATCAACTCAGATTTCTTAGATGGACTGGATAAACAAACGGCGATTGATAAAATGCTGACTTGGTTGACAGAAAAAGGTGTCGGGAAGAAGAAAGTGAATTATCGTCTGCGTGACTGGATTTTTTCTCGGCAACGTTATTGGGGTGAACCCATTCCGGTTATTCATTGGGAGGACGGCGAAACAACGCTGGTTCCTGAAGATGAATTGCCATTAAAGCTACCGGCGGCCAAAGATTTACAGACTTCTGGAACCCGCGAAAGTCCGCTGGCTAACCTCACAGACTGGGTAAATGTAGTGGATGAAAACGGGCGGAAAGGACGGCGCGAAACGAATACCATGCCGCAATGGGCTGGTAGTTCCTGGTATTACCTGCGCTATATTGATCCGCATAATACCAAAACGTTGGCCGACAAGGATCTCTTAAAAGAATGGTTGCCTGTCGACTTATATATTGGCGGCGCGGAACACGCTGTCTTGCATCTCTTGTATGCGCGGTTCTGGCATAAAGTTTTGTATGATTTGGGTGTTGTGCCAACCAAAGAGCCATTCCAAAAGTTAGTTAACCAAGGGATGATTTTGGGTAACAATCATGAAAAAATGTCCAAGTCTAAAGGAAACGTGATCAATCCAGATGATATTGTGGAGCAGTATGGTGCAGATACGTTGCGCCTCTATGAAATGTTCATGGGTCCTTTAACAGAATCGGTAGCTTGGAGCGAAGATGGTATTCATGGTAGTGAAAAATGGATCGAACGTGTTTGGCGTTTGATGATTGACGAAAACAACCATTTACGTGACCGGGTCACAACCATTAATGACGGTAAATTGGATAAAGTTTACAACCAAACGGTTAAAAAAGTAACCGAAGACTTCGAGCAATTGCATTTTAACACCGCAATTTCGCAAATGATGGTGTTTGTCAACGAATGCTACAAAGCAGATGCCTTGCCTTTGACGTATATGGAAGGCTTTGTCAAAATGCTTTCTCCAGTAGTTCCACACGTTGCTGAAGAATTATGGCAGTTATTGGGCCATGACGACACCATTACCTATGAAGCTTGGCCAACCTTTGATGAAAGTAAGTTGGAAGAAGCAACAGTTCAGGTTGTGCTTCAAGTTAATGGTAAAGTGCGTTCGCATATGACGGTTGCCAAAGATACAGCCCAAGCTAAACTAGAAGAACTGGCTTTAGCTGATGAAACACTGCAAGAGTGGTTAGCTGGAAAAACTGTGCGTAAGGTAATTGCAATCCCTAATAAGATTGTGAACGTTGTTGCCAACTAGAAAGGTAAATAAAGAGACAGTTGATTAGTTGTGCTGATCAGCTGTCTTTTCTTTTGGGTCTCTGTCAAATTGTATTGGTGGAGATTTTTGAAAAGCATGTTCACTTCGGTGAATGTGCTTTTTTTGTTTACGCATAAATTAAACTGATACGAATGAAAAAGTTATGAATATTTTGAAAACCAAAACAGCTACGCTTTAACACCTTAATTTTACGATTTAGTCCTTCAATAGGACCGTTGGAATACGGATAACGACAACTATTGAGAACAGCAGGACCATTCTTTATTAAAGTTGAGATAGTAATATCCATTTGGTTGCCAGCCGCCTTGTAGTTGGCAATCAAGGTTTTAAATCCAACCGCATCTTTTTGTTGAATGGCTGTTAGAATTCCTTGATAGGTTTGATACACAGTTTTAAATTCTGGAAATTCATCTAAGGCTAGGTCAATGGCGTTCTGTTGGGTCATGTATTCGTTGATACCGTGTAAATAGATAAGTTTAGTATCATTGACCTTTTCTTCTGCCAAATGGAACAAACGCCATTGAGATTTTAGAATGCGATAAACTCGGGAATGCTTATCTTGAAAAGTATGGATCACACGTGTACGTTCGTTATCCAGTGCCCGACCGGCAAGTTGAATAATGTGGAAACGGTCAATGATGGTTATTGCCTTAGGAAATAACCGATGAATAAAGCCAGCATACTCAGCATTCATATCAACGGTGATTGTTTGAACTTTCATACGTTCTTGAACTGAATAGCGAGCTTCAAAGTAATCAATGATATCCTTACTAAGGCGATCCTTAAGAATCACAATGCGGCGATGACTAACGGCATCGCAACAGTTAAAGGACATTAGATGATTACAGGAACGGAATTCATCAAAACAAAGATTTTGGGGGAGTGTTTTAACACGATAAGCTAAGTGAATATTCGCATTTAAAATGCGTTGAACACTACTTGGTGAAATCCCACAAATCTTAGCGATTTCTTTACTGGTCAGCATATCCCGAGCCAGAACAATTACTTGATGTTTCACATTATGCGTAAAAGTTTCATTACGTTTAACGAGGTTAGTTTGAGCACCACAGGTTTTTAAACACCGTTTACATTGATATCTTTGTCGTTTTAGCTGCATCTCATAACGTCCACCTGATAAGGTTCCCAATCTTAGATGGCCAATGTGAGTTCCATTTTTGATTAGAGATTTATGGCCACAATGAGGACATTTTAAAAGTTGATAGGAAAGGATAGCGTGAACGACATGAACGTGTTGCCCATTGGGATAATGTTCCTTAGTAATCTCAGTTACAGTTAAATTAGGGTCTGTTATTTCGAATAGGCTTAGGATAGAATTAGTTAGGGACATTTGTTTTTCCTCTTTTCGATTTTATTAGGCGATTAAATCGTAACACAAAGAGGGCAAATGTCCTTTTTTTTTTCAAAATAAAAACTGGTATCAGTTATTCACCAATACCAGAAAGTGTAGACCCTTTCTTTTATGGAGGAAGCTGTTTTCTTTATATTTTCTTATGAATCTAAATTTGAATTTGAAAAGCGCGTCAGTAATGATAAAATAGTTAGGATTGAGTTAAGCGAAAGTAGGGCGATGAATTATGGCTGAAACGCCTCAAGAACACAAACAAACCTCCGGGGCAGGATTTCAACCGCTCCGAACGACAAATAAAGAATCAACCTCAAAAGATAAAATGATCGAAGGCTCTGCCTGGATGACTGCCGGGAGTATTTTTTCACGTCTTTTGGGGGCCATTTATATTATTCCGTGGGTCATTTGGTTCGGAAACCTAAGTGATGATGCTAATGCACTGTTTGCTAAGGGATATAATATTTATAGTTTCTTCTTGATTGCCGCAATTGCTGGAATTCCTTCGGCAGTAGCCAAACAGGTAGCGCACTATAACACAATGAATGAATTTGCGGTCGGCCAACGGCTATACAAACGAGGGCTCTTGTTATCAGGTGCAACAGGGATTCTTTGTGCCCTAGTTCTCTATTTTGGCGCTCCCATTTTTTCTAACAACGATCCTCATGTGATACCCATTTTACATTCCTTGTCTTGGGCTGTCCTAGTGATTCCAACCATGAGTTTAACGCGCGGATTTTTCCAAGGATACCAAGAAATGGCACCGTCAGCGATTTCACAATTTGTGGAGCAGTTAGCGCGGGTTGCATACATGTTAATTACCGCATATTTGATTATGGGTGTTCATCATGGAAATTGGGTGACGGCGGTTTCGCAATCCACGTTTGCAGCCTTTATTGGTGCGATTGGTGGGATGTTGGTTCTCTTTTTCTATTACTTGCGGCATCGCGCACGGTTACGTGAATTGGCTGCCAACAGCAAACAAGAATTAGCAATTCCAACCAAACAACTTTATAAAGAGATTATCGCGCAGGCCACACCATTTATTATAATTGGGTCAGCCATTACCATCTTTCAATTGATTGATCAGTATACCTTTTTTAATATTATGGCCCATTTTTTTAATTACTCAACAGCGCTGGTAAATAAACTGTATTCATACTTTGCTTTTAATTCAAACAAGTTGATTATGATTGTCGTTTCCTTAGGCTCGTCAATGGCAATCACGGCAGTGCCGATGCTTTCAGAGGCTAAAACCCGCGGGAATAAACGAGAGATCAATAACCAAGTTACTGATGCGTTATTACTCTTTGCGTTCTTTATGATCCCTGCAGCTTTAGGTATGGCAGCTGTGGCGCAACCCCTAAACACAATTTTCTATTATTATGACGTTGTTGGAACATTAGTATTAGAGTTTTCTTCTTACGTTTCTATTATATTGGGGCTATTTACCGTAATTTCAGCAATCATGCAAGGAATTTCCGAAAATGTGCGCGCGGTGGGGTACTTTGCCATTGGGACGGTCGTTAAATTCGTTTTACAGTTTCCATTGGTGGCTTACTTGGGTGCAATGGGACCATTGCTTTCAACGGGGATTGGCTTTGCTATTGTGAGTTGGTTAATTTTACGCCACTTAAATCGTGAGTATGGCATTAGTTTCCGCCGAATCAGCAAACCGTTTGCAGGAATCCTAATCTTTAGTTTGATTACGTTTGCCGTTGCAACAGCGGTCGTCAGATTAAGTTATCTCTTCTTGAATCCATATAGTAAAACGATGGCCTTCTTTGTATGTGTCTTGGCTGCTCTTGTGGGAGGCTTTGTTTATCTCTATGCAACGCTAAAAACACGTTTGGCAGATATGATGCTGGGTGATCGGGTTGAACGTATCCGGCGCCTGTTGAGAATTCATTAAGGAGTAAAATATGAGAGTCGATAAATTTCTACACCAAATGAATATTGGAACGCGCAGTCAGATTAATCAACTTATTAAAAAGGGAAAGGTAACCTTAAATGCGCGTCAGGTTTTGACTGGGAAAACCCAGTTAACACCGGGGCAAGATCTCGTCAAACTTGGTGAGCGAGAAATCCAGTATCAGATTCATTACTACTATTTATTGAACAAACCGGTGGGCGTGATTTCAGCATCGACGGATAAGCACCAGAAAACAGTGATGGATTTGTTTAACAAAAGTGATTATCGCTCAGATCTGTTTCCAGTTGGCCGTTTGGATAAGTACACGGAAGGACTCTTGCTTATCACGAATGATGGCGACTTAGCCCATAAACTGTTATCTCCGGCGCATCATATCAAGAAAACGTATGAAGCGACGGTGACTGGTAAGCTGGATACGCGGGTTATTCAACAGTTTGCGACCGGGTTACAGCTAAAAGATGGCACACAGCTAAAACCAGCTGAGCTCCGTATTTTAGAATACAACAAGCTCGAAGACGTTACTCGGGTTGAAGTTGAAATACAAGAGGGTAAATATCACCAGGTACGGCGCATGTTTGGCGCAGTTGGGCAAAAAGTGGTGCATTTGCAACGAATCAAAATGGGAACTTTAGCTATTGATATGGGGCTGCTTCCTGGTAATTATCGGGAGCTAAGCCAAAACGAGGTTGATGACCTCCTCGCCTTAACAGAATAAATCAAAAAAGTGATCGTTGATAGCCACAAAATTGTGGTTGTCAAACGATCACTTTTTCATTTGGATGGTCCAGGATTTTTAAAGGTGACAATGTTTTACTTCAAATTCAAATGGGCCGCTTCAATTCTGAATTCTTCCAAGAAATGGTGCTAAAAAAAGTTAGGCGTTCGTCTTTGAAGCGGCAAAATGTGCCATCGCTTGGGGAATGTGTTCAATAATCTGGTGAGGGAGCGTCACATATTGAGTTTTACCTAACTGGTCGGCAATGAAGCTGTGAACGTACGTGGCACTAACCACAGCAGCCACTAACTCTGAAGAAAATTGGGTGCTAAAGGCAGCAATCATGCCGGTCAAGGTGTCGCCCATACCACCAGTAGCCATTTCTGGACCGCCTAGGTGTAATTGAAAAGTTTTCTCATCCGTGTAGATTTCGGTATGGTGTTTTTTTAGGACCACAATTCCGTTTAGTTCTTGCTGCACCACCTTATTTTTGGCTTCGGACTGCTGACCAATCGGAATTCCGGATAGTCGTTGCCATTCCATTTCATGGGGTGTGAAAATTAATTTAGCATTAGGTAAAGCTAAGTGATGAGAGGCAATCAAGTCAATTGCGGACCCATCAATAATCAGGATTTGTTCAGCACGGATGGTTTTAAAGACAAGCGTTAAGGTCTGCAAAGCCTTGGCGTCTTCGCCTAAACCCGGACCAATCACCACCGCGTCAACTTTGGCGAGCATTTCGGTAAGCTCCTGGCCTGCGTTAAAATCGATGACCATGGCTTCTGGCAGCCGGGCATGCAAACTCGCAAAATTCGTTGGATCAGTTGCTGTTGTGACCAAACCACACCCCGAATAAACTGCAGCACTACTTGATAAAATGATGGCACCACCAAATTGGGCGTTGCCACCAACTGTCAAGACACGGCCAAAGGAACCTTTGTGGGTGTTAGAAGCTCGTTTTTTGATTGTTTTTGAAACTAATTTTTCTGTAATGATCTGCATTGTTTTTTCCTCCATACCCATAGTATAACGAAAACGAAAAGCAGAATAAAATGAGAAGGGCCTTTTGCTATAACAATTTCTGGTGGTTTGCTACAATAATATTAGATAAACCAGAAAGTGAGATGAGTGCCATGGCAGATCAACAGTATCAAAATATTCTCGTCGGAATAGATGGTTCGGAAACTTCAATGAAGGCGTTGGATAAGGCAGTCGAAGCTGCGAAAAGAAATGCAGCTAAGCTGACGATTGCCCAAATCTTAAAACCGCAGTTATCGACAGTCGGTAGAACGTCAATTGGTTTTGGAGTTGTTGAAACGGATGTGGATGATGCAGATCGTTTAAAAGAACAAGAGTCGCTTTTGGATGATGTGGTTGCTCAAATTAAGGACAAGGGCCTGGACCAAGTTAAACGGATTGTTAAAATTGGCAATCCGCGAGAAGAATTAGCAAAAACGATTCAACAAGAAGAACAAATTGATTTGATTTACATTGGTGCAACGGGTGCTAACCGGGTAGCTCAAATGTTTTTAGGTTCAACCACGATCTACATTTTAGAGCACTCGTTAGCTGACGTAATGGTTGTGCGCTGAGGCTTAATTTTTCGGTATAGAAATAGCGGAATTAGCGATTGGTCATTTTATGAACTGTTCCGCTATTCTTTTACCTAAAATTAGGAAATAAAACCAATAATTGAATGAGAGAGGGGGAAGATTAAGACAGCCGTTGTGAGACTGACTTAATCAACTAGTTATGAAAGTCTTAATTGTATTAGAAAACGTTGTGATGGACGGGGTTAAACGGGCAGCCACAGTTTTGGGGAACGCCCTAACTAATGACGCGGATGTGACTTACTACTCACTCGAAAACGTGTCCCCTTATTATGAATTAAAAGCTAAGTTAGTCGTTGCCAAACGACCGGCTTCTGGGCACGTTTTGAATTATTTTGGCGCTAACCCTTACGAAAAGTATCAGGAGCAGATTGCAGATTTATGTACTTTTATTAAGCAAGAAAAATTCCAAACGGTTATTTTGGCGGCAGGATTAACCACCAGTTTTGCACCTTTCATTAGAAGGGCGGTACCAGAAATAAAGATTATTGCGTGGATGCATAATAATTTTGAAACGTACATGACCCAATATTATCAATTCATGCAGAAAGAATTTGTGGCTGGGTTACAGACAGCTGACACGGTTGTTGCGCTCACAAAGTCTGACTTGGAGAACTATCGCCAGTTCAATGAACACACAGTAAAAATTTATAATCCGCTAACTTTGATTCCTGACAAACGTGCTGATCTTAGTTCGCACACGATTGCATTTACAGCGCGTATTGCGATCCAACATAAGGGCATTGATCTGTTGTTAGAGGCTGCGCAATATCTCCCCAAAGATTGGAAGTTTGCAATTGCGGGTAAGGGACCGGATGACCAGATGGCGCTTTTTAACCAGCTGATTGAAAAATACGATGTGGCCGATAAAATTCTCTATCGGGGTGCCTTAAAAGATCAGGATTTACAGGACCACTACGAAACGGCTTCGATTTTTGTTTCCACTTCACGCTGGGAGGGGATGCCACTAGTGATTGGGGAAGCTATGGGCTTTGGTTTGCCAATTGTGGCCATGGAAAATACGGGTTCGGCTGAATTTTTAGGCCATAATAAGTATGGTCTCTTAACCAAAAAGCAAGATGTCCCAGATTTTGTTGCAGCTTTAAACCGCCTGATTATTAGTGAACCATTGCGACAAACCTATGCACAAAAATCTTTAGACCGCATTCAGTCCTTTAGAATCGAAACGATTGTGTCGCAATGGCGTGAAATTTTGTGAATTTTCAAAAAGAATTTGAAAATCTAACGATTGATGTTGAAAACGACTTCAATTTTTGATATGGTAAGACTAGTAAAAAAGAAAGTCGATGGTTAGACGTGTATAAATTAATCGTAAGTGATTTAGATGAAACTCTCCTCGGTAGCGATGGCTCAATTTCGCAGGCTAACATTGATGCTATCAAAGCTGCTTCAAAAGTGGGCGTTAAGTTTGTTCCCAATACGGGACGCAGCTTTACGTCAGTACAAGTGTTACTGAAAAAATTAGGCCTTTTTCAAATGGCCAATGAGTTTGTGATTTCATATAATGGTGGGGCCATCATTGAAAATCAGAATAACCAAGTATTGCAAACTAATGAAATGACGTATGAAGAGGCGAAAGGCGTTTTTGAAATTACTTCAAAGTACCCTCATAATGATACCCATGTTTATACGTTGCACAAACTGTACATTTATAATCCGCGCAAGGAAGACCTTGCCTATCTTGAACCGCGGCATGTGGATTATCAGATTATGAAAAATGATGATTTTTCTATTTTTAAAGAAGATAAAATCATGAAAGTGATTACCATGAATCCTGATAAGCATGTTTTGCATCAGGTTCACGATGAGGTCATGGCTGCATTTGATGATCAGTTAAACGCCAGCTATTCATCTGGTATGTATGCAGAGTTCAACCATTTAGGCACCGATAAGGGCACGGCGACGCTAGAATTAGCGGCTAGTCTGGGTATCCAAAAAGATGAAATTATTGCGTTAGGAGATAACAGCAATGATTTACCGATGCTTAGAAAAGTCGGCATGCCTGTAGTGGTGTCAAATGGCACGGATGAGGCCAAATCCTTGGCAAAATACATCACGCAGGATAATTACCGTGCGGGGGTTGCTGAGGCCATTCATAAGTTTGTGTTAGATTAGGTGTGTGGAGGCTTGAGATGTATAAAGTAGCGCTTTTTGGCGTCCCAGGCGTCATTGCACTTGCATTAGTAGTTGTGACCCTGACGATGAAAATAGCCACCTGGTTATTGATTGGGTTGTGGATCGTTGGCTTTTTGGTAGCCATGATTTTTGTGACGATCCTTGAGGTAAAGGTGAAGCTTAATGAGATGCGTCAACAAGAAGAAACAAATAAAAATGATGAAGTAAAGTAAAGAGGGATAGTTATGTTTTTGTCTACGGAAGAAATAAACGTTGGGCACACCATTGTTGGTTTAGTATCCGCTACTAGTCGGATCATGCTGGCAGCCGATGAAATCGACCAATACCAGATGTTTGACCAATTAATTGAAGAGGCAAAGCAAAAACTAACTAAACGTGCTGAGTTAAAAGGCGGTGACGGCTTGGTTGGTGTGCGTTTTAATACCGAGATTGTCAATGTGAATGTGGCACCCAAGTTTTTGATTGTAGTGGGTTACGGAACGGTTGTTAAGTTAGATAAATAAGTGAAGTCGGCCTCGTCTGGTAGTGGGCGGCTTTTTTATGTGAGTTGGAATATCAAGATGAAAACAACAGAATTTATCAAAAAAATAGAAATGTTAAATACGACTCGCGTGGTTCGAAGTGATCAGTCATTAACGCTTAAAAGGGGCTCCCAGACGGTTGCGATGATCAGCCGGGAAAAAGCTTTTAATTTTACGGTGTATGCTAAAGTACCGCGACGTTTATTAAACTTGATTGTCGATTATGCAACTACAGAAATCACGGCACGTGGCAGGCTAACGTAGTATCTATGCTGCTAGACTCACAGTTTGTTGAAAGTCTTCCCTATAAATAGGCTTTTCATTTTTGAGAATATAGTGTAAAATAATGAGTGTTGTTTGCCCCAGTGGCGGAACTGGCAGACGCGCAGCGTTCAGGTCGCTGTATGGGCAACCATGTACAGGTTCGAATCCTGCCTGGGGCATTTTAGAACAATATAAGAACTTTTTAAAAATCAGAAACGCTGGTACAAAGGCGTTTCTGATTTTTTATTATCATAAGAAAGTACTAGAAAACACTAGAAAGTAAATACATTTTGCACAAATTTTGCACAGCTAGGAAATCTTTGAAGCCTTATCTGATGCCTTTTTAACAGTTGATTTATTTAATTCTTTTTCGATTTTTTTGGTCAACGCGTGCTTAAAACTTAGTCCTCCAGTGCTAAAGTGAATGGCGAAAGAGAATGTACTTTTTAATTAAAAAGGGATATAATCAGTGATCAATCTGATTATATCCCTTAACTCATTATGTATAACTAACTTCCGGCGATGCTTGGGCCAACAAACGTTCATACCGCTTTTTCCTTAATTTGTAGTTTACTCATCCATATTGAGATAATCAATCAGACTGTTCAAAATTTTAAAGAATGTATTTAATTGGGTATTATCTGCGTACCAACTTTCATGTCGATGAAATCTATTTATTAATCTTTTCCCTTGGCGAGAGCGATGCTGACTCATTTTTATGTTTTGCATTTGTCTGTGCAGGTAAAATAGTGAAAATGGGTCAATAATTGTTTGAGATTTTTATATTATTTGCTGCTAACTGAACTGGAGCAGAGAGCTTACGCAAAAATTCTTTGTGTGAAAATGGATTTATTAGTAGAGGATTACTATGAGCAAAAGCATTTCGTAAATTTTTGCTAAATTTAAGTAATTATAAATTGTTTTGATTCGTTTAGTATTACTTCTAACTAAGTAAAAATCAATGAACATTGATAAAGTTCCGAAAGTCATTACTTCAAGGAAAAACCATACATTTTTATTAACTATTATTCACCATTAAATTTGTTGGATGTTATGGACATATATCCGAATTTTTTAAGTAACTATGGATATTCAATAAACTTTGCACTGACATTTGTGCAGTTGATAAGCAACAAAATAAGGCAATTTCGACTATAAACAAGTTGAAACTAAGCAAGGAAGAAAGCTTGAGTACCTTAGGAATTCCCAAAGAATTTTTTAGTTATCCGCAGATTATATAATTAATTCGAACACCTAAAAAAATGTAAACAAAGACCCATAGTAATGTCCTACAATGGTAGTCACCACAACCAAACCATGAAAGAAGATACATTACTATGAGCTTCTCTACTTTAACACAATTCGATCGCGGTGCCATCTACCATTTGCTAAATATCGGTTATTCTCAAAACAAAATTGCTTCCGCACTCAATGTGTCCAAATCCACCATCAGTTATGAACTCAAGAGAGTTCAGCCATATAACCCTATATTGGCACAGGCGGATGCCGAACAACAACGACATCATTCAGGAAGAAAATCAATTTTAACTCCAATGCTGAAACGCTTAATTGAGAACCATTTACGTTTGACACATTCACCTGATGAGGTCGCACATGAGCTTAGACTTTGCACTAGCTCAATCTATAACTGGATTTACAGTGGCCAAATCAACTTTAAGGCTGAACAATTGCCCGACAAAGGACAACGTCACAAACATCAAGATGAGCGTCGGGGAAGCTTTCAGGTTGGTAAAACTATTGAAAATCGTCCTCAAGCTATAAATGATCGCTCCGAATTTGGACACTGGGAAATGGATACCGTTCTTTCGTCACGAGGTGGTTCAAAGACATGTTTGGCAACATTTGTAGAAAGAAAGAGTCGTCTAGTTTGGATGATTAAAATTCCAAACCGTAGTCAGAATGCAATGAATAACGCCATTGAAACCTTCATCAGAACCTTTGGTCCAGCTGTAAAATCATTTACAGCTGATCATGGTAAAGAATTCTCAGGTTATCAACTCATTGAAGACACCTATCAACGTGAGGTATATTTTTGTCACCCTTATTCACCGTGGGAGCGTGGAACTAATGAATATTTCAATCGCAAAATTCGTTGGTTCTTTCCTAAAAAGACAAACTTCGCGAAAGTCACAGAAGAATCAATTATTGAAGCAACGGAGTTGATTAACAACCGACCATTAAAAATTCTAAACTGGAAAACTGCCATTGAAACATTCAGGGAACTATTTAGTAAGTGTTCGAATTAAACTTGTAATCTGCGTATCGTAAAAAATGTTTAATACAGATTACGATTTCTGATATTTGAAAGAAGAATAAAAAATGGCTAATTACATTAAATGGATTCGAAGTAAGGTCGTCCATGAAAGAGTTATTTTAAACTTTTCTGCTGGTATTTTAACCAATTCGGCTGGCAAAGTACTTTTACAAAAGAGAAGTGATAAAGGAACATGGGGATTAATTGGTGGGACAATTGAGTTAGGTGAATCGGGAACTGAAACATTAGTTCGTGAGTTTAAAGAGGAGGCTGGTATTGACATTAATACAATAAAGTTGCTTAATATTTATTCTAAATATTTCGATTCCTATCCGAACGGAGATAAAGCGCAAACAATTACCATTTTATATAAAGTTTCGCTAGTGAATGAAAAACAACTTCCTACTTTAGGAGATAGTGAAACTTTACGCTTAAATTGGTTTAATCAAGACGAGTTAAAAGGCATAAAAATAGTAAATCAGCAGCATGAAGACATGCTACAGGATTTTTTTGACAATGATTTTCCAATTCGTAGATGACTATTTCGTATATAAGAAAGAGAATTATCGATAATTAATTTTGGAAATTGGACCTTACTCCGGAAGCCGACTGATTCGCGCCTTTGAATCAGTCGGCTTTTATCAATAGGTTTCCGCCATTTTCAGTCATTACAGTTTGGCGACAGAACTAAATCTAGTTTGGGCAGGTAATAGTTCTGTTTTTCTTTAGCCCACGCAGTTCAGCTAGGTTTATATTTTGGATCTCAAAATTAAAATTTGATTAAAGCAGAATTGTATTTTACTATATTAATATTGACTTTATTTGTCGTGAAGAGATTTTAGGCATAACTATTTAGCAAAGTGCCTTACATAAATTGAAAGGGCAGCAGCCTTTAGGAGGAATCATGAAACAAAATTCAAATCAGGCACCAAGCCTACAACGTTCAATGACGGCCGGACAGATGGAAATGATTTCTTTAGGTGGCGCTATTGGAGTTGGATTGTTTATGGGTTCAGCTTCCACAATCAAATGGACGGGACCGTCCGTTTTGCTAGCGTATATGTTTGTTGGCCTAATTTTGTACATTGTCATGCGCGCGCTGGGTGAAATGATCTATATTAATCCGGGCACTGGTTCTTTTGCAGATTATGCAACGGAGTATGTTCACCCAATTGCAGGGTACCTAGCAAAATGGGCCAACGTTTTTGAATATGTGGTGGTGGGGATGTCCGAAGTGGTTGCGGCAACGGAGTACCTTAAGTATTGGTGGCCAAAGATTAATCCTTTCATTGCTGGGATTCTGATTATTTTATTTCTAGTACTCGCAAATTTAGCTAGTGCGAAGGCGTATGGGTCACTGGAGTTTTGGTTTGCCATGATCAAAGTTATTACGATTATCATGATGATTGTTTTAGGTTTTATGGTTATTTTCTTTGGCTTTGGTAATGGTGGGCACCCAACCGGATTCAGTAATCTTTGGCGTCATGGCGGCTTCTTTACTGGTGGCTTCAAGGGCTTCTTTTTCTCCATGTCGATTATTGTCGGGTCCTATCAAGGCATCGAATTGCTTGGTATTTCGGCTGGCGAAGTTGCTAATCCACAAGAAGCCATTATCAAGTCCGTAAAATCAGTACTTTTGCGTATTTTGATTTTCTATGTGGGGGCAATTTTTGTAATTGTGACAATCTATCCGTGGAATCACCTTAGTGCAGTTGGCTCGCCCTTTGTTTCGACTTTTGCAAAGGTTGGTATTACTTCAGCAGCCGCAGTTATCAACTTTGTGGTTTTAACAGCTGCTTTATCGGGAGCTAATTCTGGTATTTATTCATCAAGTCGTATGCTTTTTAAGTTAGCGCACGAAGGAGAGGCACCTAAAATTTTTGGACGGTTGTCCAAACGAGTGGTTCCTAATATTGCCATTCTTGGCATTTCTGGGGGGATTTTAATCGGCTTTATTGTTGATACGGTGGCTTCATATTTCAGTGAGTCAACTGCCAATTTGTTTGTGGTCGTTTTTAGCTCATCTGTTTTGCCTGGAATGGTGCCCTGGTTTGTGATCCTTTTAGCTGAACTGCGTTTTCGAGAGGGTAATGCGAACTTGATGAGTACACATCCGTTTAAATTGCCGTTTTATCCTTATTCCAATTATTTTGCGATTGTAATGCTGGCTGTGATTGTAATTTTTATGTTTATTAACCCGGATACACGCATTTCCGTTATTGTGGGAGCCGCGGTGTTAATTCTCGCCACATTGATTTACCTGATTCGCCATCGCAAGAGAAGTTATCAAGCCTGATAATTACGTGCATAGCTGTCAAAATCTCCCTCAAGGTTCAGTGATTTTATTTGTCATCTTTTATTAAAACAAATCTGTGCTTAAATGTGGTATGCTAGTTTTTGCGTGTGACTCGTGATTAAACAAGAAAGCGTAAAAAATAAGAGCCAGTATGACGTGATAAAAAAATGAAATCTTAAATTATTTTGCGTCAATCCAGGGATTACGCAAACTTAAGCGCATATGGCATAATTTATGCAAAAATACAAGATGTTGTGTGCTGAAAAAATATGGTATACTAAATCTTGATTAAAGATAAAGAGGGGCCTTGTATGGTGATAATTACAGCAGGAATGATAGGTGTTGGAAAGACAACGTTGACTGGAAAAATTGCAGAACATTATGGTTCAAAAGCTTTCTATGAGCCAGTTGGTGATAATCCAGTTTTACCGTTATATTATTCAGATCAAAAGAGCTATGGTTTTTTGTTACAGATCTACTTCTTAAATAAACGATTTGCTATGATTAAAAAGGCGCTTTCGGACGATAACAACGTGTTAGATCGTTCTATTTATGAAGATGCACTATTCACTCGTGAAAATAACAAGGAAGGAAACATCACGGATACCGAGTTTGGTGTCTATCTAAACCTTCTGGATAACATGATGAATGAATTAAATGATCTTCCAAAAAAAGCACCTGATCTGATGGTTTACGCAGAAACAGATTTTGAAACCATCCTTTACCGCATTAAAAAACGGGGACGCGATTACGAACAATTTGATCATAATCCTGAATTGGAAGACTATTACTTCAAAATGTGGTCGGCTTATAAAGACTGGTATAAAGAATACGATGTCGGTCCTAAGTTAAAAATTGATCTGCAGAAATATGATCTGGAAAAACCAGAAAACGTAGAAGCCGTGTTAGGCCAAATTGATGCCGCGTTAGCAAAAATTCGGCAACCTAAAAATGTTGAACAAGCCATGTAGGCAAAAAAACTGATAATGATCAGCTGTAAAAAGCGGTCATTATCAGTTTTTTTAGGGTCTCTGTCAAATTGTATTGGTGGAGATTTTTGAAAAGCATGTTCACTTCGGTGAATGTGCTTTTTTTGTTTACGCATAAATTAAACTGATACGAATGAAAAAGTTATGAATATTTTGAAAACCAAAACAGCTACGCTTTAACACCTTAATTTTACGATTTAGTCCTTCAATAGGACCGTTGGAATACGGATAACGACAACTATTGAGAACAGCAGGACCATTCTTTATTAAAGTTGAGATAGTAATATCCATTTGGTTGCCAGCCGCCTTGTAGTTGGCAATCAAGGTTTTAAATCCAACCGCATCTTTTTGTTGAATGGCTGTTAGAATTCCTTGATAGGTTTGATACACAGTTTTAAATTCTGGAAATTCATCTAAGGCTAGGTCAATGGCGTTCTGTTGGGTCATGTATTCGTTGATACCGTGTAAATAGATAAGTTTAGTATCATTGACCTTTTCTTCTGCCAAATGGAACAAACGCCATTGCGATTTTAGAATGCGATAAACTCGGGAATGCTTATCTTGAAAAGTATGGATCACACGTGTACGTTCGTTATCCAGTGCCCGACCGGCAAGTTGAATAATGTGGAAACGGTCAATGATGGTTATTGCCTTAGGAAATAACCGATGAATAAAGCCAGCATACTCAGCATTCATATCAACGGTGATTGTTTGAACTTTCATACGTTCTTGAACTGAATAGCGAGCTTCAAAGTAATCAATGATATCCTTACTAAGGCGATCCTTAAGAATCACAATGCGGCGATGACTAACGGCATCGCAACAGTTAAAGGACATTAGATGATTACAGGAACGGAATTCATCAAAACAAAGATTTTGGGGGAGTGTTTTAACACGATAAGCTAAGTGAATATTCGCATTTAAAATGCGTTGAACACTACTTGGTGAAATCCCACAAATCTTAGCGATTTCTTTACTGGTCAGCATATCCCGAGCCAGAACAATTACTTGATGTTTCACATTATGCGTAAAAGTTTCATTACGTTTAACGAGGTTAGTTTGAGCACCACAGGTTTTTAAACACCGTTTACATTGATATCTTTGTCGTTTTAGCTGCATCTCATAACGTCCACCTGATAAGGTTCCCAATCTTAGATGGCCAATGTGAGTTCCATTTTTGATTAGAGATTTATGGCCACAATGAGGACATTTTAAAAGTTGATAGGAAAGGATAGCGTGAACGACATGAACGTGTTGCCCATTGGGATAATGTTCCTTAGTAATCTCAGTTACAGTTAAATTAGGGTCTGTTATTTCGAATAGGCTTAGGATAGAATTAGTTAGGGACATTTGTTTTTCCTCTTTTCGATTTTATTAGGCGATTAAATCGTAACACAAAGAGGGCAAATGTCCTTTTTTTTTCAAAATAAAAACTGGTATCAGTTATTCACCAATACCAGAAAGTGTAGACCCTTTTTTTATTTGTTTGGGTGTTCTTGTTGTTGAATTAGTTTTTGTAGCGTTGGGTTATCACGATGAGCCAGTAACGCCCAGAGAATCGTTACCGTATCCACAACTTCTTGGAAGAAAGCTCCAATCAATGCAGGAATGATACCAGTGGCGGCAATTAACATCAAACCGATACAAATAAAAATGCCGATAAGGACTGACTGTTTGGCAATTTTCATGGTGTATTGCGAAATACTCAAAGCACGGGCCACACGACCAAGATCATCCTTTAAAATCACAATATCGGCTGACTCGCTGGCTGCGGTTGAGCCCCGAGCACCCATCGCAATCCCAACGTCGGCCACCGCAAGAGATGGTGCGTCATTCACCCCATCGCCAACCATTGCGACTGGGCGTAAATGATTTTCCTGCTCTTTGAGAACGGCAATTTTATCTTTAGGTAAGCATTCTGCGTAGACTTTTGTGATACCGATTTGTCTGCCCACCAAGTTTGCAGTTGCCGTTTGATCCCCACTGATCATGAGCGTGTTTTGAACTCCCAAGTTGTTCAATTGGGAAACAGTGGTTTGGGCTTCCGGACGTAATTGATCCGAAAAGGTAATAAATCCTGCGTAATGCTGATTATTCGAAATGAAAATGGCGGTCTGTTTAGGGGTCGTAACGGCCTCGGTAACGACAAAAGCCTTTCGACCGATCTTGACTTGGTCACCAGCAACGTCTGCAGTAATGCCCATCCCAGTAACTTCTTGGATATCGGAAACGGGGAGTAATTTTTGTGGGTCAACGGCTTTTTGGAGGGAGTGGGCCAGAATATGATTTGATTGTTGTTCGGCACTGGCAGCAAGTTGGAGTAGCTGCGCTTTTGAATAGGGAGGTAAGCTGTTAATTTGATCAATGCTCAAAACCCCCTTAGTTAAGGTGCCCGTTTTGTCGAACGCAATTGTTTTTGCTTCGGCAAATTTTTCAATGGTCGTCCCGTTTTTTATGATAATACCATTTCGACTGGCGCTGCTCATCCCAGAAACTAACGCAATTGGTGCTGCTAAAATCAGTGGGCATGGAGAAGCTACCACGAGGACTTCAGCGAATCTTACGGGGTCTTTTGAAATGAACCAGGCTAAGCCAGCGATGATATAAGAAATTAGGGTGAAGGGAATGGCATAGCGATCAGCAAGTCGGACAAAATGCGCAGGCTGTGCCTCAGATGCCTTAACTAATTTTACAATCGTTTGATACTGACTATCAGCCGCTAGTTTCGTGACCTGCATGGTAATTGCCCCATCACCATTGAGGGAACCAGACATTAACGCATCTCCCGGCGTTTTGGTGACCGGGTTTGCTTCGCCAGTTAGCGAAGATTCGTCAAAAAAGGAAGTTCCTGAAAGAATAGTTCCATCAACAGGGACAACTTCGCCTGGTTTGACGACCAGCTGGTCATGAAGCGTCACATCATCCACAGGTTTCGTTACTAAATGATCATTTGTGACGACGTGGGCGGTTCGTGGTGAATTGTCTAATAAGTTTTGGAGCTCCCGACCAGCTTTATGGGCCGCGTAGTCTTCGAGTGAATCGCCACCGGTAAGCATGATAAGCACGACGATACTAGCCCAATACTCTCCAACAGCTAAGGTAGCAATAATGGCTGTAATTGCGAGTAAGTCGACACCATACTTTCCAGAGCGGAGGGTCTTAATCATCTCAAAAAGCATACTAATTGAGATGAGAATACCAATGACTGTAATGACAATCTGCGCTGCCAAAGGCATATGGAAGATAAACTCTAGCAACAAAGCAAGGATACCAAGGAGAAGAACGAGTAAAAATTTAATAGCGTGTTTCATAAAACTGGGCAACTTCTTTCTTATTTAGAATCATTCTAATTACATTATAAACATTTAGATTCTAAAATACCAGTTCCAAAGAAACTTATTTTTCTTGTTTTGTTTTTAAGGTGAGAACCGGAAGAATGAGAAAAAGGTGAATCAAAAACATCGCCAAAAAGGTCCAATCATAGTTAAAATGCGTAATTAAAAAGCCACCAAATAGAGGTCCTAAAGCCCGTCCCATTGAACCTGAAAAGCTCCCTAGAGACTGAATAGTTCCGCGATTACGATCAGTGGCATAGCGATTTAGTAAAGCCGGGATTGCAATTAAGGCTAACATCTCCCCCAAAGTGACCAGCGTAATTCCTAAGACGTAACGCCAGTAGGCACCAGTATTAATAATAGAAACATAGGAAAGCGCGAAGGCTAGTAAGCCCAGAATGATGCGGCTTTTTTCTGATCGGAAGCTGGGCTTAAAGAGCCGGTTCATAAATGGCTGTACCAGAATTACTTCAATTGTACTGATTGTAAATAGAAAACTGTACTTGGGAACAGAGATGTGTTTTGCAATCATGAGCACCGAAACATTACTATTCCATTGCTCGTAACAAATCCACACAATGATCATTACCAAGCAGACTAACAAAATACTGGGCCAGGCACGGACAGCTCCTTTGGTGGCGATGGGATTTTTTTCGACGGTCGTTTTTTTAATGGTATGAAAAGCAAATTTTATCAGCAGTGTGGTGAGTAAAAATAAAATGGCGGAACTAAAAAAAACCACCCGGATACTAATGCCAAATAAAATTCCTGATAGAAAAGTGGCTAATCCCATCCCTAAGCTGGCGAACCAGTAACCATTGTTAAAAATATTGGGGTCGGAAACTTGTAAAAAGGCAATGTAGCCATTAATCGAGGAATTTAACCCACCCAGGCAAAGACCGTAAAGCGTAATTAAAATAGGATAGATCGGCCATTGGGGAAAAAGCCCAAGAAAAACGAGCGCCAAGACAACCCCGCTACCACTGTAAAACATCAGGGGCTTTTGCTGCCAACTATCAAAGAGCTTGCCGCCAATTAAATTACCAACCATCATCGCACCCGAAAAGCAGAATAAGACGTAACCAGCTGTGACTAGACTTTTATGGAGCGTTCCGTGAATGTAAAGGGTGGTAATTGGCATAATTAGGCCGATCCCCATATTGACCAGCATATTTGTGAATAAAACAGATTTATTTTTCATGACCGCAGCTAACCTCCAACAGTACTAAAGTTCTCATCATTTATTAATCTTACTATTACATAGCTACCTATTATTTTCAACGGTTTTTAAGAAATCAGCATTGGTTTCCAGATATCGGGTATCAAGTGGCTATAAGCTGTTAAGAGTTTGTAATGTCGGTAGTATTCTAGCCCTAAATTTGGTAAAATACTTCTGTTGCGGTTGATTACTGAAAACTCATTAACACCGCGTTTAATTTGAAATTTAACTAAAAACAAAGGGGTCTAATAAAAATGTGTGGATTTGTGGGGTATCTTAACCAAAGCGATGTCAATTCTGACGTCATCAAATCAATGGCGGATCGGATTAAACATCGGGGTCCCGACGATGAGGCTTATTTTCAAGATGAAGATGCTTCGTTAGGATTCAGACGCCTTTCAATTATTGATTTAGCTCATGGCAAACAGCCCATGCTAAATGCAACGAAAACAAAGGTTTTAACTTTTAATGGTGAAATTTATAATTACAAGGAAATTCGCGAAGAATTAAAGCAATTAGGATACGAATTTAAAACGGATGTTGATTCAGAAGTTCTGATTCACGGCTATGATGCTTGGGGACCAGATTTACTGCAAAAATTGCGCGGCATGTACGCGTTTGTGATTTACGACATGCAAAAAAAAGAAGTGTTTGGGGCGCGTGACCATTTTGGAATTAAACCACTTTATTATTACGATGATGGGCAAACTTTCTTGTGGGCATCAGAAATCAAAGCCTTTTTAGAACATCCCAATTTTCATAAAGAATTTAACGAACGCTTGCTACCCATTCACTTGAGTTTTGAGTTTATTCCTTCAAAAGAAACAATGTTCAAAAATGTTTATAAGCTTTTGCCAGGAACCTATTTCTTGCACAAAGATGGTAAAACAGAAACGCATCGTTACTTTAAGTTTAACTATGATCATATTGATAATTCCCAAACGGTTGAAGAAGATGCGCAAAAGATTCGGGGCATTGTTAAAGATTCGGTTAAAGCACATATGATCGCCGATGTTGAAGTTGGCAGCTTTTTGTCGAGCGGCATTGATTCTAGTTACGTCTTAGCAGAGGCGGCTAAGTTAAAACCAATTCAGTCTTTTTCGTTAGGGTTTAACGATTCCAAGTACAGTGAACTCAGTTATTCAACCGAGTTTGCTAAAGAAATTCATCAACAAAATACACCGTTGACTATGGATGGCGATGATTATTTTGATATTCTGCCAACGATTATGTATTACATGGATGAGCCGTTATCCAATCCATCGGCTATGCAGTTATATTATCTCTCTAAGGGAACTAGAGAACATGTCAAGGTCGCTTTATCAGGTGAGGGAGCGGATGAATTCTTTGGCGGATACAATACGTATCTAGAAGCTTTTCCATTTGAGCGCTATCAAAAAATGGTGCCACAATTCATCCGAACCGGTTTAGCACGTCTTGTACAAAATATGCCTCGTTTCCACGGCAAACGTTTCTTAGTGCGGGGAGCAGAACCGCTAAGTGAACGGTATTACCGAGTAAATTACGTTTTTGATAAACACGAACGCGATGAAATTTTACGGGATCCTAGTTTGAACGTCGATTCTGGTGCATACACGAAACATATTTTTGACGAGGTCAAAGATAAAGACGAAATGACACAGATGCAGTATTTTGACATCAATACCTGGTTACCATTTGATATTTTGCATAAAGCGGATCGAATGAGTATGTGTAATTCGCTAGAAGTTCGTACGCCATTGGTGGATAAGGAAGTTGCTAAATTTGCTGCCACCATGCCGATTAAGACACGTATTCATAAAGATGAAACCAAGATTTCTTTACGGACGGCAGCAGAGAGTGAGTTGCCAGAACGGGTGGCTAAAAAAGAGAAAATGGGCTTCCCATCTCCAATTGCAAGTTGGATTAAAGAAGACAAGTATCGCAAGCGTATCGAAACCGCTTTTAACTCTGATGTGGCCAAGAAATTTTTCAAACCAGAGGCTTTAATGCATATTTTGCATGAACATATTAATGGCAAATCAAGCATGCAAAAAATCTTTACAATTTATACCTTTATTTTGTGGTATGAGGTTTATTTCCCAGAGAATACCACCGCTACGACCAGTAAGTTAGTTCATCGCACACAAGTTTAATATTTTGGAGATGGAGAATATGGCACTTGAGATTGCCGAAATTATAATTATTTTAAAGGAACATCATTTACTGAAACACATTGTAAATAATGTCGAAGGCGATCATCAAAAAATTACGGGAGTTACGTATGATTCTCGTCATGTTGCTGCCAATGATCTTTTCTTTTGTAAGGGGAATTTTAAACCTGAGTATTTAGAAACTGCTCAGGCAAAGGGAGCCACCGTTTACGTGGCGGAACATCAATTTGACCGGGTTTCCGCAATGTGCGGAATTATCGTGACTAATGTTTCCAAAGCGATGGCCCTGATTGGTGCTGCCTATTATGATTATCCGCAAAATGACTTATTTATCATTGCCTTTACCGGCACAAAGGGAAAAACGACTTCGGCCTACTTTACGCGCCATATTTTGAATACGATCTCTAAAGATCAGGTGGCGCTATTTTCAACCATTGATCGCATTATCGGTCCTAAGGCAGAGCAAGAATTCAAGTCGGATCTCACGACGCCGGAATCACTCAATCTGTTTCACGATATGCGGGAAGCCGTAAATAACGGGATGCACTCGCTGGTTATGGAAGTGTCTTCACAATCCTATTTAAGAAACCGCGTCTATGGGCTGCATTTTGATGTGGGTGTCTTTTTGAACATTACGCCGGATCATATTGGCCGCAATGAACACCCGACCTTTGAAAACTATTTGCATTGTAAATTACAATTACTAGTCAATTCGCGAACCTGTATCATTAACGCGCAAACGGACCATTTAGAAGAAGTTTATCAGGCTGCCCGCGCTACGACTAAGCCTGAAAATATCTATCTGTTTAAACAGGCCAATGCCAAAATTGAGAATCCGGCGCCCGTAGACTTCGTATTTTATAATGACCGCGATGATTTACAGCTTACAGAAATTGAGGTAAAAGCTTTAAGTCCTAAGGGGGCAGCGCTGCACATTGATGGTCGTTATGATTTAAGTATGCCAGGCAGTTATAATCAAAGTAATGCCACAAGTGCGCTGATTGCTTCCGGATTAGCGGGTGCGAGCTATCCGCAGACCAAAAGCCTGTTAGCTAAGGTGAAAGTACCCGGGCGCATGGAGTCCATTGTTTCTAAAAAGCATGGCGTCATTTACGTCGACTATGCCCATAATTATGCTAGTATGAATGCGTTGCTTAGTTTTTTGCGTAGTCAATATCCTAGCGGTCGGATGATTGTGGTTGTAGGTAGCCCCGGCGATAAGGGGATTTCTCGGCGTAAAGGGTTTGGAGAAGCTCTTAGCGCCCATGCGGACATTGCCATTTTGACAGCTGATGACCCTGGATTTGAAGATCCCAACGATATTATTGCGGAAATTGATCAGTATATCGATCATCAAAAAGTGCAAGTTGAAAAAATTGTCGATCGCTACGCGGCTATTAAAGAGGCTATCACGATTAGCCATCCAGAAGACGTGGTTGTCTTGGCAGCTAAGGGGGAAGACCCTTATCAAAAGGTTAAAGGCGTTGACACCCCATGGCCAACCGATACTAAGGTCGCAAAAGAAGTTTTGAAAGGACTGGCATAATGGAAAAAAACAAATCTGATTTTATTCCGATTCTCTTAGGTAGTGATTTTAATGCGTATGGCATGGCGCGTTCTTTCTATAAGATGACCGGAAAAAAAGTAAAAGCTTTTGCAGAAAAAGAATTAGCACCAACAAGGTTCACTAAAATTGTGGATCTGGAGCTGATTCCTGGTTTTGCCGAGGATCCTGTTTTCTTTGAAACCATGCGTAAAATTATGAAACGTTATGAGGGCCGTCCTGAAAAACTTTTGCTTCTGGGAATGGGCGACGGTTATGCGGAGTTGATTGCCAAGCACAAAGATGACTTATCAAAAGTGTTTGTTTGTCCCTATGTGGACTATGAGTTGTTGCGTCAATTAAATAATAAAGAGCGTTTTTATCAAATTTGTGATGAGTTTGACTTGCCATATCCCCAAACGCGGATTATTACTAAGGCAGATTATGAAAGTTCCAAGAAAATTGAGGAGCCCTTTGAATATCCAGTAGCCCTGAAGCCTACTAATAGTGTCGAATGGTTGGACATTCACTTTGAAGGGCGTAAGAAAGCTTTTCGTATTAAGTCACGCGCCGAATTCGATGAAATTGTGGGAAAGATTTACGATAATGGCTATACATCAGATCTAATCTTACAAGATTTTGTTCCGGGCGATGATAGCAATATGCGGGTTTTGAATGCTTATGTGGATCAATATCATCACGTAAAAATGATGTGTTTGGGGCACCCCTTACTTGAAGATGTGGCCCCGTCTGCAATTGGTAATTATGTGGCAATTTTGCCCGAGTATAATTCCATAATTTATAAAACAATTCAGGACTTTTTGGAAAAAATTAAATTTACCGGCTATGCTAATTTTGATTTGAAGTACGATTCTCGTGATCAGACGTTCAAGTTATTTGAAATGAATCTCCGTCAGGGGAGAAGCAGCTTCTTTGTAACACTTAACGGTTATAATCTAGCAAAATGGGTTGTCGACGATTACGTCACAGGTGAACTGAAAAATAAGCCGACTGTTTATGCTAATCGTGCGGAAGATACCCATCAACTTTGGTTAGGAGTTCCCATTAAGGTATTCAAGAAGTATGCGCGGAACAACCGGGACAAATTAACCGCCTTAAAACTGATCAAACAGAAGCGATACGGGATGACAGCTTTTGATAAAAAAGATATGAATCTAAAGCGATTTGCGTTATTGACTTGGATGAACCATAACTATGTTAAGAACTTTGATCGTTATTTTGAAGAAAATAAGGGATGAGCGGTATGAAAAACTTCTTTACAATTATTGGGGGCATGGGGACACCGGCGACGGAAAGCTATTTACGACTGTTGAATCAGCGCACTCCCGCCCATTGTGACCAGGATTATTTTAATTATATCTTAGTGAACCATGCGACGGTTCCAGACCGGTCGACTTATTTAATGGATCATAGTCAACCGAGTCCCTTGCCCGATTTGCTGGCAGATATCAAAGCACAGAGCGCCTTAAAGCCGAGTTTCTTTGTCATCGCATGTAACACGGCGCATTATTTTTATGATGACTTACAAGCGGCAACCACAGTTCCCATTGTGCATATGCCGCGTGAAACTGTGAATTATATTAAGGCTACTTATCCCAAGGCACACCGAATTGGGGTAATCGGAACGAAGGGAACAACTACCGATGGGATTTATGACCGTGAATTGGCACGCCAAGATCTAGAAGTGGTAAAACCAACGTCAGAAATTCAGGACATGACAACGCAACTAATTTTTGATGACATCAAAAATCAAAATAAGGTTGATGGCAAGTTGTTTCACACAATTATCAAACAAATGGTTGAGAAGCAAGGAGCTGAGGTTGTTATTTTAGGGTGCACCGAGCTCTCATATGCACAGGAGTTGGCTCCAGAATTGACGATCCCGGTTGCGGATTCGCAATCGATTCTGGTTGATAAGTCAATTGCACTGGCAACGGAGTTAAGAAAGAAAGCGTAAATTTCAACTAAGTAAGTATTTTGTGGCAAAACAGTCATGACAAACATCTGCTGATATGCTATACTTACTTTTGTGTTTGCGGGCATAGTTTAGTGGTAAAATTCAAGCTTCCCAAGCTTGCGTCGCGGGTCCGATTCCCGTTGCCCGCTTTTCCATAAGAGAGTAGTACTTAGTTTCCCCTAATGCAAGCGAGTTCGGAGTGGTGTGAGCCGAATATTAGCGACTAACGAACGTACTTTTATGTTTAGTATTAATATATGAGTGGATTTTTTAAATCAATTAGAGTGGTACCGCGGGTTAACTCGTCTCTTACAATGATATTGAATTGTAAGGGATTTTTTTATATACAGGAGGATAAAAATGGACTATAAGAATCAAGTCGCACAATCAATTGTTAAGGCGCTGGCAAATCAGCTCGATTTACAAACAGTTTACGAAAAAATTGAAGTGCCCAAATCAACTAAATTAGGGGATTTTGCTTTCCCAACTTTTATTCTAGCTAAAACGTTACATAAGGCACCTCAGATCATTGCGACGGAATTAGTTGATCAGATTGACGGCGCTGGTTATGAAAAAGTTGAAGCAGCAGGACCATATGTGAATTTCTTTCTTGATAAGGTGCAAGTAAGCCAAGAAGTCTTAAATTCTGTTTTGACAGCGCAATCGCATTATGGGGATGCCACCGTGGGAAACCAGGGAAAGGTGCCAATTGATATGTCATCTCCTAACATTGCCAAACCCATTTCAATGGGACATCTACGTTCAACTGTTATCGGAAATTCCTTGGCCAACTTGTTAGCTAAGACAGGTTATGAGCCTGTAAAGATTAACCATTTAGGTGACTGGGGGACCCAATTTGGGAAGCTGATCGAAGCTTACAAGCTTTGGGGAAGCGAAGAAGAAGTTAAAGCAGATCCGATTAATAAATTACTAGAATATTACGTTCGTTTTCATAAAGAAGATCAAGAACACCCCGAGCTAGACGAAGAGGCTCGTAAATGGTTCAAGAAATTAGAAGATGGTGATGAGGAAGCCACTCAGCTATGGCAGTGGTTCCGGTCTGTATCTTTGGAGTCCTTTAAACGTATTTATGATAAACTCGGAATTACCTTTGATTCGTACAAGGGCGAAGCTTTTTATAATGATAAAATGGATGAGGTTGTGCAAATTCTTGAGGACAAACATTTACTCAAGGAAAGTCAAGGCGCTGAAATTGTTGACTTGGATAAGTATAATTTAAATCCAGCTTTGATCAAAAAAACGGATGGGGCAACACTGTACATTACTCGTGATTTGGCAGCTGCCATTTATCGAAAACGTACCTATAACTTTGTGCAGTCCTTATACGTTGTGGGTGCTGAACAAATTAATCATTTTAAACAATTAAAGGCCGTTTTAAAAGAAATGGGGTTTGACTGGTCAGATGATGTGCACCACATTCCGTTTGGTCTCATTACTCTAAATGGGAAAAAATTATCAACTCGTTCAGGGCGCGTTGTTTTACTAGATAAGGTTCTTGATGATGCCATTGACTTGGCTAAACAACAGATTCAAGCTAAAAATCCTGATTTAGCCAATGCCGATGAGGTTGCGCATGAAGTTGGTGTGGGCGCCGTTATTTTCCATGATCTGAAGAATGAAAGAATGAATTCATTTGATTTTGATTTAAATGAAGTTGTGCGGTTTGAAGGCGAAACTGGCCCGTATGTACAATATACACGGGCACGTGCGGAAAGTATTTTGAGAAAAGCTGCTCAGACAGTGCAAGCTGATGATGTCAAATTAGATGATGCCAATGCTTGGGAAACTGTAAAGCATCTGCAGGCTTTTCCGGAGACTATTTTACGAGCAGTTAAGGCGTATGAACCATCCATTATTGCTAAGTACGCACTTCACCTCGCCAAATCATTTAATCAGTATTACGCAAATTCAAAAGTGTTAGTGGAAGACGATCAGCTGAATGCACGGTTGGCCTTAGTTCGTAGTGTTTCCATTGTTTTAGAAATTTCGTTAAATCTCCTCGGGGTTCAAGCACCCAAAGAAATGTAAAAAAGGATTTAAAAAGGTGGTTTCAAAATAATTGAGACTGCCTTTTATTGTTGGCATAAATAGGTAACGGAAGAATAAGTATGCGACCTCATCTTAGTTTGAAAAATTTAGGCGGGCGGTTTTTGGCGAAATGTGAAAAATTCACATTTAGAATGTTAAATATCGACAACTAGAAGTTGGCTGACCTGGTAAAATGAAGGTCGTGAAAGTCAAGATTAGGTCCAGAACATGGAGGAAAAATAAGGATGGAAATTAAAGGGTTTGGGGTTGAAGCGTGGTTGAATAAGTATGAAAAATCGGCCCAATTTGACATTTCACAGAGCACCATTAAATCGCTAACGTTAGGGGAGCTACTCAGCTTTGCATCCCAGGATCCCCAGAAAATGCTGGCAAATTATTTGGAGACCAAATTAAATTATGGATGGATTGAAGGTTCACCAGAATTTAAAGAGTTAGTTGCCCAGGGGTATCGCCATGTGCCTGTCGCAAATATCTTACAAACAAACGGCGCAACCGGTGCCAACTTTTTGGCCTTGTTTAGTCTCCTTAATCCCGGCGATGAGATTATTGCACTCTATCCAAGTTATCAGCAATTGTATGATCTGCCTAAATCTTTAGGCGTGAAAGTTAAAAATTGGGATATTCAAGAAGCCCTCAACTGGCAACCGGATATCAAACAGCTAAAACATTTAGTGACTAATAAAACCAAAATGATTTGTTTGAATAATGCACAAAATCCAACCGGTAGCCTCCTCAGCAAGCCGTTATTGGAGCAAGTTGTTTTGTTGGCGAGAGAAGTTGGTGCTTATGTTTTAGCCGATGAAGTGTATCAGCCGGTTGATCAGATCGAAGACTTTCCTAATATTGCGGACTTATACGAAAGAGGCATTTCTGTCAACAGTCTTTCTAAGACCTATTCAGTTCCTGGTCTGCGGATTGGGTGGGTTGCTACCCAGTCGCCGGAACTTGCCGATGTTTTTCGGAAGTACCGAGATTACACGATGATCTCCGGCGGGGTTATCAATGATACCCTGGCTTGTTTGGTTTTAAAAAATCGTCAAAAGATTTTAAAACGGAATCAACAGCTTGTCCAACGGAACCATGAAATTTTGGCAAAGTGGGTAGCAACACAGGCAAAGGTGGAAATTATCATGCCAGAGCAGGTTTCAACAGCCTGTATAAAGCTAAATATTCAGACGACTGATGAAATTTTTTGTCAGCAGCTTTTAAAAGCAACGGGTGTCTTACTGGTTCCGGGGTCACGTTTTGATATGCCTGGACATGCCCGCATTGGGTATTGCACGGATAGCGTGACTTTAAAAAACGGATTGCAACGGTTAGGCAAGTTCTTAAGCACTTTTGACTAAAGATATTGCTTATGAATCAAATTAGTTATTGGCTTTTTCTGAAGAGTTTGCGATAATAAAGATGTAATAATTTTTATTTGAAAGAGGCTAATGACATGATGATTAACCCCGAAGAGAAGCAAAAATATATCGACTATCTCGCTCAGACTAGAGAAGGACAGGTCTTAACGTCCGATGAGCGAAAAAAAGCGTTGGCTTATTTGAAATTCAAAAAAGTTGGCAAAGGTCAGCGTTTAATTGAACAGTATGAAGAAGGTCGGTACGTCTTTTTCGTTAAGGAGGGCTTTTTCAAGGCCTCGGTTTTTGATAAAGATGAAGAGACCGCGTACGTTACTTTTTACTGTCCGGATCGTGTTTTTCCTGTTAAAGAAATTCTATCTGGTAATTATCACTATGGTTACACAGTGATTGCGTTGACTGAAGCAGTTGTTGCTTATTTACCAATTACGCTTTTTGTCAATCTTGCTCAGAATAACGCGGCATTTATGATGGCTATTTGTAAAAGAGTGGCAAATGTTCTCAATGATGCGGAGGTTTTTGGTCAGACAGTTAACATTAGTTCTGCGGTTAGGCGGGTTACAAAAAAACTGGAGGCTTTGCGGTGTAATTACGCGATTGCTGATGAAAAAGGCAGCCGCTTACCTTTTCCATTACCCATTAAGGAGTTCGCTGCACTGGTAGGCACATCGCGGGAAACGACGGGGAAAATTATTCGGGATTTAGTACAGGAAAAAAAGTTGGGCTATGAAAAAAAACATTTTATTTTTCCAAAGGCGCCTTAAATAAAGAGAGCCTGTTAGCTTTTAAAAAGTTTTGCTATACTTAGGGAAGTTAATGATGGAAGTGAAGTGTGAAAATGAAAAAAAGTGAGCGCCAAAAAATTGTAACGGATCTCATCATGAATCAGCCAATTGCTAAACAGGATGATTTAATGCAGCTTTTGAAGGAACATGGTGTGGTAGCTACCCAAGCGACAATTTCACGAGATATGCGTGAACTCCATATTGTCAAGGGTGCTGATCGTGAAGGCAAGCAACGTTACATGATTTTTCAAGCTAGCCCGGAAGATCCTACTGAGTTAATGTTTAAAACCTTCGCCAAAATTGCTAAACAAATTGATCAAATTCAATTTGTTAACATTATCAAAACAACCCCCAATGAGGGGAATCGCCTAGCAGCGGTGCTAGATGAAACAACGCTACCGGAGATTGTGGGAACACTGGCCGGATTTGATACCATTGTTATTTTTAGTCCTAATGAAACGTTAGCAACGAATTTGAATCACAAGTTAACCAAATATCTAAACAATGAAAATAAGTAATTAGGAGTAATGCATTTTGAGAGTGTTTGTGATCTTCAAAGTGTCATTTACTCTTTTTTGTTGTCTAGATATAAGGTAAGCTTAACCTGGCTTGTTTAAGGGTCTTTTAAGGCTGCTATCAAAATATAAAATGTCATTTGGTTTGTGATACAATACAGCTAACATTCAATTTAAACGGAGACTTTCATGAATACTAATAATTTTTTCGCAACGTTAAAACGATGGTTCAAGCAATTGGGACATTTTTTGTCACCATACTGGCATCGCGTAAGCGCCTTTTTAAGGCGTTATTGGCGGCGATTTCAGTTAACTCGGTGGTTAGTCATCGTCTTTTTGAGTTTCTTCTTGGTCATGAGTGCTTATTTGACATATCAAGCTAAGACAGCGAATGTGGGTGATTTAAAAAGTGCTTTGGAGAAACCCACTGTTGTTTATGATGCTAAAAATCAAAAGGCTGGCTCATTGTATTCTCAGAAGGGAACTTGGGTCAAACTGAAAAATATATCTGTGAATGTACAAAATGCTGTGATTTCAACTGAAGATCGGGGATTTTATAAAGAGTATGGTTTTTCGATTAAAGGAATTGGCAGAGCAGCCCTGCTTTATGTAATGAACAAGGTGATGGGCCGTAACTATATCAGTGGCGGTGGGAGTACTTTAACACAACAGCTGGTAAAAAATGCTTTTTTGTCACAGCAACAGACTTTTACACGTAAAGCAAAAGAGCTATTTCTTTCAATTGAAGTAGAAAATGTTTATACAAAATCCGAAATCTTAGAAATGTATCTAAATAATGCTTACTTTGGCAATGGCGTCTGGGGTGTACAGGATGCGGCAAAACGGTACTTTGGCGTTTCTGCAAGCCAGCTAACTGTCCCGCAATCAGCTGTTTTGGCAGGTATGCTAACGTCGCCAAGTGCCTATAATCCAGAGGATCATCCGGCTGCCTCAAAAAAAAGGCGCAATGTTGTCTTGAGTTTGATGGCGGAAAATAATAAGATCACCACTGCACAGGCTAAGGCCTACCAAAAGACGGCGCTGGTGACAAGCAATGGGTACTCAGACACAAGTGATTATAAGTATCCCTATTATTTTGATGCCGTTATTAATGAAGCGATCAGCCGTTATGGTTTAACTGAGTCTGACATTATGAACCGGGGCTATAAGATTTATACGTATTTGAATCAAAGTGATCAAACCAGTATGCAAAACGAGTTTAAGACTGCAAGCTACTTCCCAGCGGATGCTTCCGATGGTACGAAGGTCCAAGCAGCTTCAATTGCAATTAATCCGAAAACTGGTGGCGTTGTTGCGGTTGTCGGTGGGCGTGGCAAACACGTCTTTAGAGGGTTTAATCGGGCCACACAGATGAAACGGCAACCTGGTTCCACTTTGAAACCAATTGCGGTGTATGCGCCGGCTTTAGCCAGTGGCTATTCTTACGATTCAACATTACAAGATAAGCTACAATCCTATGGGACAAACAACTATCGTCCTAAAAATTATAATAATCAATATGATGGGACAATCCCAATGTATAAAGCTTTGGCAGAAAGTCGCAACGCTCCTGCAGTTTGGCTTTTAAATAAGATTGGGGTATCAAAGGGGTATGCGTCTGCGGAAAAATTTGGTCTTAATTTGGGGAAGAGTGATAAAAACTTAGCGTTAGCACTAGGTGGCTTATCTACTGGTGTATCCCCTTATCAAATGGCAAGTGCTTATACGGCCTTTGCAAATAATGGGGAGCTTGCTCAAACCGGCTTTATTCGGAAAATTGTGGATTCTTCAGGTAAAACTATTGTGAACAACACACCGCAGAAAAAACGGATTATCTCAACTAAAGTCGCCAAGGAAATGACCAGCATGATGATCGGCGTTTACAGCGATTCATACGGTACCGGTGTGAATGCAAAACCATATGGCTACACAATTGCTGGCAAAACCGGTAGTACTGAGGTGGACGGTGCTTCAACTTCTGATGCCACAAGTGATGAATGGATGATCGGTTATACTCGTGATGTGGTGGTTGCCACCTGGGAAGGGTTTGATGACACTACTAAGACAAATCATTTGGAAAATCTTAGCGGGGTTGGTTTAAGCACCTTATTCAAGTCTGAAATGGAGTCGATCTTGCCCAATACGGCTGGGACGAGTTTTGGAACGACCAACGCCGCCAGTTTAGCGGCTGCGGAAAATAGCAGTTCAGGTTCTGGAATTTGGGATAGCATTCAAAATGGGGCATCAAGTGCAGAAAAGCAATTTTCTAAAGGCACGGAATCCTTTAAAGAAAAAGCAAGTGAGTGGGTTGACAAAGCTAAAAGCTTCTTTGGGGATTAAGCGATTGTGAAATGACCAGCGCAAATGGAATTTGATATGATACAATAATACTATCAGAAACGACGTTGAGGAGGAAAATGATGGCTGTTAATATTTATGATACTGCAAACGCAATGGAAGAGGATCTCCGCCACACAACTGAATATACAAACTTGGTTGCTGCTTATGCAGAAATGAAAAAAGATGAGAAAGCTTATCAGTTGTTTAAAGACTTCCAAGAAGTTCAGGTAAACCTACAGCAAAAACAAATGAACGGTGAAGAATTAAGTGATGATGAAATGGCTCATGCTCGCGATATCGCTGGTCAAGTAGGAAATGTTGAAGTGATCAAATCGCTGATGGATAAAGAACGCAATCTGAATCAACTCCTGAACGATATTAATCAAATTATCACAAAGCCGATTCAGGAACTCTATCATGATTAAAAGGATTTTAAAGTAAACGCGTATTTTAATACAAACAGGGTTAGTGCAAACGGTGTTTTGTTCTGGCCCTTTTTATGAATCAAGAGGGATTAGTTATGAAATTCATTCATGCAGCAGATATTCATTTAGACAGTCCTTTTAAAGGATTACAAAAAGCACCTGATAAGATTTGGCAGCTTATTCACCAATCAACTTTCAAGGCTTTTGAGAACTTAGTAACGACTGCCATCGACGAACAGGTGGACTTCGTCTTATTAGTGGGCGATTTATTTGATCAAGTCCATCACAGCATTCAGGCGGATCTTTTTGCTAATCAGCAATTCGAACGGCTGAATCAAGCCCAGATTCCCGTTTTTCTTAGTTATGGGAATCATGACTTTTTAAATCAGGATACCGAGTTGATTGCCTACCCGCAAAATGTTCATGTTTTTGATCAAGTTATCCCACAAACAAAACGCTTAACACTAGCCGATGGTACAGAAGTTGCCATTGTCGGATTTAGCTATGATCGGCAAGCTGTTAAAGAAGATGTTGTGGCTCAGTTTCCAGTTCGTGAAGCCGTTGATTTTGAAATTGGGATGGTTCATGGCAGTATGGATAGTTTGAATGCGCCAGAAGCCAATTATGCTCCTTTTTCGAAGAATGAACTGTTGGCTTTGCACTATGATTATTGGGCATTAGGTCATATTCATAAACGACAAATCTTAAACGAAACACCTAACATCATTTATCCAGGGAATTTGCAAGGTCGTCATAAAAATGAAGCCGGTGAAAAGGGCTTTTATTTGGTCACGGAGCACGATCATCAGTTAGTGCCGGAATTTAGACGAGCGTCGGTAATTGAGTGGCAAACGGCAACGATCGCAGTTCAAGGCGAGGCAACATTTGAGGATTTAAAACAACAAATTTTGACACGCACGCAGGCAGCTTCTAATGACCACCCCCAATTTATGGCGGTGACGTTGCAAAATGTTCAGGTATTGGCAAGTAATGTCTTAGTGCGAGTTGAAGATGGTAGCCTTTTAGAAGTGGTGCAACAAGCTTTGTTGCAAGATAATCAAACCGCGATTTGGATCTATGAACTTAACTTAGCTTCCACCCAAGCCTTGTCCCACTTGGCAGCACTTGATAAGGATTATTGGGAGCAAAGTCGCCAACATGTTTTTAGTTTGGCGAATCTTGATCAGCTTGCTGGCAAATTGTTGAATTACGATTTTATTGCGACAACGTTAACTGACAAGGCGCAAATCGCCCAGATCCAAAAACTTACAGAAGTGTTGTTGCTTGAAAATGGCGAACAGGAGGGATCAAGCAATGAAAATTCTGAAAATTAACGTTTATGGATTTGGCAAGTGGCAGGATTGTCAGTTTGAGCTTGCAGACGGACTCACCATTTTTAGCGGCCCAAACGAAGCTGGCAAATCCACATTGCGTCAATTTATTTTAAGTATCCTCTTTGGTTTTCGAACAAAACGGGGAGCAGATCGTTTTCTTCAATATATTCCTAAAAATGGCTCGAAATATGGCGGAGAATTATTAGTTGAAAAAAATCAGCGGCAGTATTTGCTGACCCGCGTTAAAGGAAAAAACGGGGGGAACCTGACAATCACGGATTTGCAAACCCAAGAAGTTGTGGATAATGCAGTTTTAAGTCAATTGCTTGGGGCAGTAGATGAAACACTGTTTACAGAAATGTTTAGTTTTGGGGAAAGTGAGTTGGCAGAAGTTCGGCAACTGGACCGCGACGAGTTTCGCAGAAGAGTGCTGAAAATTGGGGCAGTTGGCAGTGACCAATGGATCAACTTACAAAGTAATTTTGAAAAATCTGCGGATAAATTATATGCGCCTAACGGTCGTGTGAAACCCTTAAATAAATTATTGAAACAACATGATGCGTTAGAAGCACAAACACGCCAAGCTGCACAAGAAATAACGGTGTATCATCAATATACCGTTGAAGCACAAGCCGGTGACAAATCGCTCAGTGAGATTCAAGAAAAAATTACGCGGGAACGAGGTAAAGTTAATCGTTTAAAACATGCAGAAAGTGGTTGGGACGCCTTTCAGGAATACCAGACCATTCAGCCAAAACTCAATTCAAAGTTTGTTGAGCTCTCCGAACAGACCATTCAAGATATTTCCCATCGTCATCAACAACTTGAAGAAGACCAGCAGGCGGTTGCAGATTTGCGCGAAAAAGTAGCTAGCCTCAAGCAGCAAAAGCCTCAAAATCCGCGAATCTTATTCTTTAACCAGCACAAAAATGATTTGACAGCTATTCGTCAGAAATTAGGGGATGTCCAAGCCAAACTAGCCGAAAAGGACCGTCTTCAAGAGAGTCAACAAGAACTGGAAGATGAGAAGAATCGGTTACTTCCCCAAGTTACGTTTGATGGTAAGATTCCAAAAGACTTCTCTAAAGCAGACCTAGCTCCCGTGCAGGCGGCACTAACGAAAAAGCAGAGTTTGGATAAGGAGCGTCAAGATATTCAGGCTCAAATTGTGACGCTGCAGAAGCAATTACTGAATGCAACACCAGCAAGTCAGGCAACTGCTAAATCAACGCATTTCAAGATGAGTTTGCTTATCATTAGCCTGATTGTCGCCTTGTTGCCGTGGGTACTTAGTTGGCAACTGGGACTCAAGCTTGGTTTAACGGTTGTTGGAATTTTAGGTATCGTGTTGAGCCGTGCTTTAGCAGTTAAACCTGTTCATAAAACAAATTCGGGTGTTTTAAATCAGCAGGAAGAGTTGAGTCGGTTGAATCAGCAATTGAATGATATTCAGCAAAACAGCGAAACGGTAAATCAAACAATTGTGGAATTTGGCGAAACTCATGAATTACTTTCGATTGAACCGCAAACCTGGGTAACTTTGCAAGCTAATTTAGAACGTTTGGCTGGACTTGATCAAAAAGCGGTACAAAACAAAACGCAGTTACAACAGTTAGATGCGGGGTGGCAAACTTTTGCAGCGCAAACGGCAATTTTAACAAGTTGGGTGAATTTGACAGGTGAACCAGAAGCACAATTGCAAAATTTGCGGGATTATTTCGATTCAATTCAGCAAGATCAGCAGGAAGAAAGTAAACTCAAGCAGAATCTGGATTATTACCAGGAGAAATTAGCGGCGGCAACAGCGCGGCAATCGAAAGACAAAGTGGCTGAAGAAAAGCAGTTGACGGCGTTGAGCCTGAAAGATTGGGCGGCTTTTGAAGCTAAATTAGCTGCGCAAAATCAGCAGGTAAGTTTAAGGGCTAAGCAAGCACAACTTCAGCAGTTACTCGGACAGGAGACTTTAGCGACTTTGAAGCATTATTCGGACCACACAGAACTGAAGGCCCAATTGACGCAAGCAGTGGCCGAATTAGAAAATTTACGACAAAATCAAGAACAGTTGGTTGAACAAAAAACTATTCTAACGACTAAAATGCAGCAATTGGCTAGTGATCAGACCTATGCGAAGCAACAACAAGACTTAGCTAACCTGGAAACCGAGATTTTGAATTCTGCCAAATCGTGGTTAACACAAAAACTGGCAGCCCAGTGGATTGATGAGACTTTGTTAGTGGCAAGCCAGGGACGGCTGCCTAAGATAATGACCATTGCTGAGCAATATTTTTCTTTATTAACGGATAAAAGGTACAATAAAGTCAGTTTTGATGATCAGACAATTCTTGTGTTTGATGATAAGCATCAAAGTTATGAAGTTGGGGAGCTTTCGCAAGGCACCGCGGAGCAATTATATGTTGCCATTCGATTGGCGTTCGTAAAGGTAATGGCTGATTTGGCCGACCTCCCAATTATTATTGATGATGGTTTTGTTAATTTTGATGCCCAGCGAAAGCAAAATGTGATGACCTTATTAGCACAAATTGGGCAGAATTATCAAATTATTTATTTTACTGCAGAACAGGGCAATTTTAAGCTTGGAGACGCAGTGAAAGTTATTGAGTTAGCGAATTAAGGAGTATAAGAGATGGATAATAAAAGGCTTTTCGACTATGCGGTTGACGAAACACTGAATATTTTTGTGTTAATTAAAAGTTCTGAAGTGCGAGTCGCCAAAAATGGCAAAGATTTTCTTTCGTTAGTTTTTGAAGACCGGTCTGGTGATATTGGTGGCAAATTTTGGGATGCGAGTGCAAAAGATGTCGAAAACTTCAAAGCAGGACAAGTGATCTTTTTAAATGGTAAACGTGAAAATTATAAGGGGACGCCCCAGATTAAAATTTTAGGGATGCGTTTAGCTACTGAAACCGAACCGAATAATCCCGGATTATATACCAAAAGAGCACCGATGAACGCAACTGATATGAAAGAGGAAATTAGTAAGGTTCTATTTGATATTACCAATCCTAATTGGAATCGAATCGTTCGTTTTCTTTTACAAAAATACGACGCACAATTTTATACTTATCCGGCTGCCAAAACGAATCATCATGCCTATCAAGGGGGCTTAGCCTTTCATACAATTTCAATTCTCCGTCTGGCTCATCAAGTCAGTGAGCAGTATAGCCAAATTGATCGCTCCTTATTATATGCGGGGGCGATTCTCCACGACCTTGGGAAAACCATCGAGTTGTCGGGGCCAGTTTCCACGACATATACGGTGGAGGGCAATCTTCTAGGGCACATCGTGATTATGGACGGCGAAATTGTGAAGGCGTGTCAGGAACTGAAGATCAGTGATGATAGTGAGGATCTCTTGTTATTAAGACACATGATTGTTTCTCATCACGGCTTGAAGGAATACGGGTCCCCAATTGAGCCTTTATTGTTAGAGGCTGTCGTTTTACACGATTTAGACGATTTAGATGCTTCCATTCAAATGGTGACTGGGGCCCTTGACCATACCAAGGCAGGTACGTTTTCGGAGCGAATTTTCGGAATGGATGGCCGCAATTTTTACAAACGCGTGGGGCATCAGGGCTAAACGCTTTTTAAGTGAATTGAATGGTAGTCATTTGCTGATTAAGCATACAAAAAAGCTTCAAGGTTTAAACCTTGAAGCTTTTTTACGTTCAATCGTTATTAATTAGATGATGATGAACTTGAAAGATAATCAGAAAGAACATCTTTTAAGTCATTATCCTTAATAGAAATATTGCCATCCTTAAGAACCTTAGAAACAACACTCTTCAGCTTAGACCTGCTGCTCATATCTGCTGTCCAAATTCGTTCTTTTAAGGCCTTAGTATGATCACTCATCTTACCCTTAGCAGGCTTGTTGAGCATCTTAATAACTTGATAACCGTATTGGGTTTTAACTGGCGTAGTGGTGTACTTGCCTTCGTCTAACGCAAATGCGGCTTTGGTAAAGCTAGAATCTAAAGTTGTGTTCGTATCATCAAATGGTGAAAGCTTGCCACCCTTGTTCTTTGTTGAACTATCTGTTGAGTACTGTTTAGCCAACTTCGTAAAGCTTTCGCCTTTTTTGAGTTTTTTAATGACAGTTTCAGCAGTTGATTTCTTAGAAACGAGGATTTGTGCGACAGTGACTTTTGGTTGATAAGTCTTCCATTGTTTCTTCAAGTCAGCGTTTGTAATCTTATCTTTATCTTTGACAGCTTCCTTTAAGAGTAAGTTAGACCGAATTTCTTGTCTAAAACTTGAAGCAGTCATCCCATTTTGCTCAAGCACGCTCTTAAATTGGCTCCCATATTGACTCTTGTAAGCATTATACTGTTTCGTAACGGTTTTTTTAGAAACCTTACTGCCATAATCCTTTTCAAGAACCTTGTTCAAAATCATTTGTTGAAGTACTTGTTTACCGCTTGAAGTTGACTTCAGGCTGCTATAGTAAGCACTCTCAGTGATTTTGCCACCCTTCGTTGTTGCAACGGTCTTGTTACCGCAGGCAGCTAAAGTCACTGCCATGAAAACACTGGCTAATGCAATTAACCATTTCTTCATCCATAAACACATCCTAACTTAATTGTTTGAAAAACTTCAATTCCCATCATAACATAGAAACGGTCTGTTTTATAAGCATGACTGAATCTTTAATAAAAATTCAAACTATATTCATGAATGATGATTTTGCGAATGCTGGTCGTTGACGCCGTCAAGCTGCTTGTTGATATCTTGTGTCAGTTCATCGATTTTTTTTAAACGTGGCTGAAGTTTATACTCAAAGCGATCCACGTCGCGCTGAATGGCTTGCAGCGTTGGCTGACTCTTTTCGATGGCTTTTTGAAGATTAGTCGTACTAGTCTTGAGGTTGGTTACAGCCTGACTAAAATCGTGAATACTGGTCATTGTTTCCGTGATGGTCTGTTTAAGATCGCTTAAGGGGTGCGGATGAGACAAAACATATTTACCACCGTGATAACCTAAAAAAGATAAGAGCGTGTACCGCAAAAAATGGTGCTTATTTTTCTTGGCCATGGTTAGTCCTCCAATTGTGTTTGAATGCTCGCCTGAATGGCTTGCAGTTTTGCTTCGTTGTATTGCTTTGTATTATCCCCAAAAATCATTTTGAAATCGTCTTTATCAGAATACCGGGGAATCAAATGAAAATGAGAGTGAAATACAGATTGGTAAGCAATCGCACCATTATTATTCACAATATTCATCCCAATAATATTAGGGTTGCTTGCCTTAATTGCTTGCGCGATCAAGGGAATTTTTGCAAAGGTTTGCGCTGCTAGCTGTGGGTCATAAGCAAAAATGTCTGGAACATGTGTCTTAGGAACTACCAGTGTGTGCCCAGGGGTGGCTTGAGAAAGATCCAAAAAGGCTTTGATATTTTCATCTTCGTAAATGGTATAACTAGGGATATCACCAGTTATAATCTTACAAAAAACACAGGATGCATCAAGTTTTTCTGACATAATGGTTACCTCTTTTTTTAAAGTATCTTTATTATAACAATATTAAACCAGAAGCCCAAAACAAGATCCCTTTTTGTTAAATCTGTGAAAACAGTCCGTTCATGATATAATCTAGTCAAATCGACTTTGAAAGAGGAAAAATGAAAATGGTTTTAAAAATAGAACATTTAGTGGGGGGATACTCACAGATTCCCGTCCTCAAAGATATAAATTTTGAAGTGCACGAAGGGGAATTGGTTGGCCTGATTGGGTTAAATGGTGCTGGAAAATCAACGACGATCAACCACATTATTGGTCTCTTAACTCCGCAAAAGGGTAAGATTACTATTAATGGAAAAACGGTTTATCAAGACAGTGAAGCTTATAAAAAGCAGATTGCCTACATTCCGGAGTTGCCGGTTTTGTATCCAGAATTAACTTTGAAAGAACACATTAATTTGACTATTATGGCCTATCACTTGGATCCTGACCAAGCTTGGCAACGGGCAAATCAATTATTAAAAACATTTCGGTTAGCAAACAAACTGGAATGGTTTCCTGATAATTTTTCTAAAGGGATGAAACAAAAGGTCATGATTGTTTGCGCCTTTTTAACCGACGCTCAGCTATACATCATTGACGAGCCGTTTTTAGGGCTTGATCCATTGGCTACGGATGATCTCCTAAAGTTGATTAAGGCGCAGACAGCAAGGGGAGCGGCTGTTTTGATGTCCACTCACGTCTTGGATACGGCTGAAAAATATTGTGACCGATTTGTGCTTTTACATGATGGTCGTGTGCAAACGCAAGGCAACTTGGAGACGCTGCAGACCCAATATCCGGACTTGGGAACGTCACTTTCAGATATTTATCTCGGCTTAGCTAGAGCAGGTGAAAAAGATGACTGATTTATGGCAGAAACGACGCCGAGCCCATTTTTTAGAAATGCTAAAGTATCTCAGATACGTTTTGAATGATCATTTTGTTCTGGCCCTTCTTTTTCTGGTTGGTGGTCTTGGCTATGGCTATTCTAATTTTCTAAAACAGCTAGGTGGTCCGACTTGGTGGGCAGCACCTGTGAGTGTAATCGCGTTGTTAATTTTGCTTCAATTGGGAAGTTTAGCAACGTTGGTTAAGCCAGCTGATCCAGTATTCTTGTTACCACGTGAACATGATATGCATCAATATTTAAATCAAGCGGTCGCCCACAGCTTTTTATTTAGTGCTTGCTTGGAAGTTGTCGGTGTCGCGATTTTAATGCCGTTTTTGTCGGTTGCCGGACAACTAACCACCTGGCAGATTCTCGTTTTAGGGGGCACATTACTCGTTTTAAAACTGGGTGAGCTATATCAAAAAGAGAGTCAGCTCTATCAAAACCAACAATTTGTGTGGTATAAACGCTTAATATTTAATTGGATTTTGCCCCTGATTTGGTTTGTAGTAGCGTTGTATTTAAATGTTTGGGTGGCTCTGATCACCGCAGCGGTTCAAACTGGGGGTGCAATTTTGGCGGAGCGGAGCGTGTGGCGAACGCATTCTTTAGCTTGGCGGTTGGCTATCCAACTAGAAGAACAACGGATGTTACGGATTTACCGTTTCTTTAATTTGTTTACCGATGTGCCCAATGTACGAGGGACCGTTCGGAGGCGCCGCTACCTTGACGGGCTTTTAAACTTGACAGATCGCCGGACAGACAATGCTTATCGTTATTTATTTATGCGGGCTTTATTGCGCAGTACCGAATACAGCGGCATGTATTTTCGATTAACCATTTTAGCTGCTGTTCTGTTAGCGGTTGTCCCGAATCTCTACCTATCCTTAATCATGCAGGTACTGTTTATCTATCTGATTAGTTTTCAGTTGTTACCTCTGTTGACGAATTATGACCAAAATGTTTTTACGCACTTGTATCCACTAAAAGCTGCTCAAAAAATTAGTGGTTTTAACTGGGTGATGACTCGTTTACTGTGCGGTACGGTCGTCTTTTTCGTCAGTGTGATGGGAATCGCCAGTGGATCCTGGTATCGAGCAATTTTGGGGTTAGTTGTGGGAATGCTTGAAGTCTGGGTATTATTGAAGTTTTATTTGCCCAGCAGAATGAAAAAATTAAATTGATTGTGTGTTACAAAAGCTAATGATCTGTGAACGAGTTGGGGGCTATAGCTATTTGGGCGCCTGCCAATTTTTAAACAAGAAGACGTCTTGACTGGTGTCATGACAATCTATAGAATTGATTGAGAACGAAAATTGAAAGAAAAATACTTGAGGAATAAAAATGAGAGTAAGAAATAAACCTTGGGCTGAGCCGTTAATTAAGGCCCATCCCGAACTGATCATAACAGATCCGATCCAAATGAAGGGCAACTGGCAGAAACGGTTTGACCAAAACCAACCTATCCATATTGAAATTGGAATGGGAAAAGGTCAGTTTATTTTTAACATGGCCCGTAAATATCCGCAGATTAATTTTATTGGGGTAGAGATCCAAAGGTCGGTAGCAGCGATTGCATTAAAAAAAGTATTAACAGATAAGCTTTCCAACCTCCAGCTGGTATTGGCTGATGGCGGCGACTTAAATGAATACTTTGCTAAGGGAGAAATTGACCAGATTTATCTGAACTTTTCTGATCCATGGCCGAAGTCGCGCCATGAAAAACGCCGTTTAACATACAAAACGTTCTTAACCGGCTATCAGGAAATTTTGAAAAAGCATGGCAACATTGCGTTAAAAACAGATAATCAAGGCTTCTTCGAGTATTCGCTGATGAGCATGAACAATTTTGGCTTAGTTTTCGATGCGGTGTATCTAGATTTACATCACAGTGACGCAGCAAGTGAAAATGTCGAAACTGAATATGAACATAAATTTAGCGAAAAGGGTCAACGTATTTACAAGCTTGAATGCCATTTCTAAAGCCGGTAGATATCTATGACCGTTCCGGTTTTAGCGTCCGCTAAGAACTCATATTGAATTAAATTGCCGTCTTCATAGCGCGTAATGCCGCCGTAGTAGACGGTTGTTTTTACGGCAAATTTTTGAAGCGGAACTTGTTTCATCTCAATCCATGAGCCTTCGATAGGACCTTCTTTGAGAAAGGCTTTACGTACTTTTTCAAGGATTGTATTGGCGGAAATATTTCGCTGATGAAATAAAGACCATGAAATTAGCGAGCCCGTTGCAATCCCCAGAAAACCGATAACGAGTTGCGTTGTGAACGTTTCTTTTTTAGACATAGGCAATCACTCCTTTAAGTTCTTATTTATAGTTATAGTATACCAAGAACCCTTAAAAATATATATTAGAATGAGTTAAAGCACAGAAAGGAACTCCAGACATGTTAATTAGCAGTTATAACCCAGCCGAATTAGGAGATATTTTAGTTTGTATTTTACGCCCAGACGTGGCGGACCAAGCAGAGGAAACAAAGGGGAATGTTACCCGGATTTTTGACACCCAGACCAAGGAGACGTTGGGCTACAACTTCGCCGAGGTGTCCCAATATTTGGGCACCCTTGGCGATCGTGGTCAAGTTTTTTTGACGCCAAGTCAAGTGGCAAGTTTAAATAAGCAGTTAGAGAACGCCGGTTTTCTGGCGGAGTTAGTTCCAGATACAGAAAGCAAATTTGTGGTGGGCTATGTTGAGACCGCAGATCCCCACCCTGATTCTGACCATTTATTGGTTACCCAGACCCGTGTCGGTCAAAATCAAAAGGTCCAAATTGTCAGTGGCTCGCCTAATATGCAAGCTGGCATTAAAGTGGTTGTGGCTAAGGTTGGCGCAATGATGCCCAGCGGTCTGATTATTTGGCCAGGCAGTTTGCGCGGTGTCGAAAGCAACGGTATGATTTGTTCCGGTCGCGAGTTGCGTTTACCCAATGCACCGCAAAAAAAGGGTGCGTTAATTCTCCCTGATGATGAGACGTTTGAGGTAGGAACACCGTTTAACTTTTCTCAGGGAGCCAAACTATTTCAAAGCAAGTAAAGTTAGGTGAAAAACGTCATGAAACATTATGATGGGCCGGCTTTTTTCCGTAAAGATCAAAAGCAAGAGACCCCCAAAAAGTCAAAAAAACAAAATCACATGCATCAACCGTTGCTTCCAAAGAGGGAAACGGATAATGTACCGTTTTACCAAAATAATCAAAGCGCATCGGATGAAAAGGCTGCCTTTTCTGAAGCCGAAGCTCACCTAAAACGACGTACACAGCGCGCTAAGTTGGGTGGCCAACCGGCAATCACTAAAAGTGTGGCTAGCGAACCTGTATCAAAGGCGATATTTACGTCGGATGCACCGGCTTCTCTGGGGCAGACAAGGGATGAAAAATCCGTGGAGGCGCCGCAACAGTCGGTGGATAGAACCGTTGAATCCTCCAGCACAGCTTCTGTGGCCCCGGCTACAATTGAGGAAACGGCAGATCCGGCATATTCACACGAATTAACGTTTGAAAAACAACAAAATCGACTGGAAACAGCTGCACCTGCAAGCACGGGTGACCATCTTCAGAATGGGTATCAGTTTCCCGCGGTTAGTTTACTGAAACCGCCAGTTAAGCTGGATCCTGATTCGCAGTCTGAATGGCTGACGGAACAAGTGAAAAGCTTAGATGAGGCCTTAGCTGCATTTGGGGTCACGGCCAAAGTAGTGGATTGGACAGTTGGTCCTACCGTCACCCAATTTCAAATTGAACTTGGCCGTGGCGTCAAGGTAAATAAGATTACGAATTTAACGGATGATTTGAAGCTGCAATTAGCTGCCAAAGATATTCGAATTGAAGCGCCCATTCCTGGAAAAAGTACGGTTGGTATTGAAGTACCGAATTTTAAATCCCGCCCAGTCATGCTTTCGGAGGTCTTAAATGCGCCAGTTTTTAAAAATAGCGAGTCGCCTTTAACCATCGCTTTGGGCGTTGATCTTTTCGGCCAGCCACGTGTCTATGATTTACGCAAAATGCCTCATGGGTTGATTGCAGGTGCGACTGGTTCTGGAAAAAGCGTCTTTATTAATAGTTTGTTGGTCTCAATCCTTTATAAAGCAACTCCGCAACAGGTACGACTACTATTAATTGACCCTAAGACTGTGGAATTGGCTCCTTATAATGATTTACCACATTTATTGGCACCCGTTATTTCGGATCCTAAGGCAGCATCAGCAGCGCTGAAGTGGGTTACTAATGAAATGGACGAACGCTATGAAAAACTGGCGGCAGCAGGTGTCCGTAATATTGAGCAATTCAATAAAAAAGCTGAAACAACAGATCATGCGGCGGATCGTCTGCCATATATCGTGGTGATCATTGATGAATTAGCGGATTTGATGATGGTTGCAGCGTCAGAGGTTCAAGATTATATTGTCCGCATTACGCAAAAGGCACGGGCAGCCGGGATACACTTAATAATTGCGACCCAGCGACCAAGTGTTGATGTGGTTACTGGTCTGATTAAAAACAACATCCCTACACGGGTAGCATTCATGGTCTCAAGTCAGATTGATTCCCGCACGATTCTGGATCACAGCGGTGCAGAGCGCTTATTGGGGCGTGGGGACATGCTGTTCTTGGGAAATGGCGCCAGCACGCCTATTCGTTTACAAGGTTCATATGTTGATGGGGAAATTGACGAGATTACGGATTTTATCCGGGCTGAATCGCAGCCACACTATGCCTTTGATCCGGACTCATTAAAGAAAAAAGTGGAGCAGGTTGAAGAACAAGACGAGTTAATGCCGGAAGTTTTAGCCTACCTGGCCGAAGAGGACACTATTTCAACTTCAAAGCTGCAACGCGTTTTCTCAATCGGTTATAATCATGCGGCGACGCTCATTGACCAGTTAGAAAACCATAACTACATTTCTGAAGCGCGGGGCTCGAAACCACGTGAGGTTTATTTTACTCAAACCGATTTGAAAAAAATTCATGATAAAGAAATTTGATTTCAGAAAAACGCATTTTGATTGTGGTAAACTATTAACAAAACTGATAAAGAGGAAGAGACAAATTGGATAATGCAACGACGTACTACTTTATAGGGATTAAAGGTTCGGGAATGAGTTCATTAGCATTAATCTTACATGATGAAGGTTATCACGTTAAGGGCTCCGATATTACGAAATACACATTCACACAGCGGGGATTAGAGCAGGCCGGCATCGAAGTTCTGCCATTTGACGAAAAAAACATTACGGAAGGATTAACAGTGATTGCAGGAAATGCCTTTACTGATGATCATCCAGAAATTAAAAAGGCACGTGCGATGGGGCTACCTGTGACACGTTACCATGAATTTTTAGGCAAAATGCTGTCTGGCTATACGAGTATTGGGGTTGCCGGGTCGCACGGTAAAACCAGTACGACAGGCTTACTAGCGCATGTTCTTAGCGGCGTTGCCCCAACCAGTTATTTAATTGGTGATGGTACTGGGAAAGGAACACCAGGCGCACGGTTCTTTGTTTTTGAAGCCGATGAATACCGCCGTCATTTCATGGCCTATCATCCGGACTATATGATTATGACGAATATTGATTTTGATCATCCTGATTACTATACCGGTTTAGAAGATGTTTATCAGGCTTTCCAAGATGTCTCACAAAAAGTGAAAAAAGGGATCTTTGCTTGGGGCGATGATCCTAATCTTCGGCGGCTCAAAGCAGATGTGCCCGTTTACTATTATGGCACCAGCAATCGCGACGATTTTCAAGCACGTGATATTAAGCGGACTACTAAGGGTTCTGAATTTGACGTCTATCATAAAGATGAATATCTCGGTCACTACCAAATTCACCTATATGGCGAACACAATGTTCTCAACAGTTTGGCAGTCATCGCTGTAGCGTACTTCGAAAAGGTTGATTTAAACGAAATCAAAGACGAACTCTTAGATTTTAAAGGGGTGAAGCGTCGTTTCTCAGAAAAGAAATTGGCTGATATGACCATTATTGATGACTATGCACATCACCCATCTGAAATTAAGGCTACCTTGGACGCAGCTCGGCAAAAGTATCCAGAAAAAGAAATTATTGCTGTGTTCCAACCACACACATTTAGTCGAACAATTGCCTTGTTAGACGATTTTGCTAAGAGCCTCAACTTAGCTGACAAAGTTTACTTAACGGACATCTTCAGTTCGGTTCGGGAAAAAAATGGGAAAGTTTCTTCAGCGGATTTAGCAGCTAAAATTAATAAAGGCGGCGAAATTCTGGAGGCAGACAATATGTCACCGCTATTAGATTATCACGATGCGGTGGTTGTTTTTATGGGTGCGGGAGACGTTCAGCGCTATGAAAAGGCCTACGAGGATTTATTGAGCAACCTGAGCCTTAAAAATAATTAAAAATTTGACTAATTTTGACCTTTTTTTCTTGATTCAAATTTTTAATCTGATAGAATGAATATCAAATGAATGAAAGAAAGAAGGAATTTAGTATGCAAGAGCCACGTAATCTTGTGAATACTGAGGTTGGTCTCAGTAGTTTTATGACAAAAATGTATGGATTTATGGGATATGCTGTTGCACTCTCAGCAGTGGTCGCGTATTTGAGCGGGGTTGTGTTCCGGAATCAAATGATGCCAATTCTTGTGGGCCATCCCTTCATATTCTTGTTTGTCTTAATCGGTTTAATGGTCTTTAGTACGTCGGCAAGCGGAAAAGCCTTGCAGAATGCGCGGACGAGTTTTCTAATCTTGACGTTATTTTCACTTTTCTTTGGGTTAGAATTTTCAATTATCTTTCTCACTTTTGAACTTCCTACCATTACTTCTGCGTTTGTCTCAGCAGCGGTGACATTTATATCAATGTCTTTAATCGGGGCGACAACGCGTAAGGATATGACGAAGGTTGGCAATCAGTTATTCGCAGCACTGATTGCGTTGTTTGTGGTCATGGTGGTAAACCTTTTTCTCCGCAGCGCCATTATTAGTTATCTGTTCTCGTTTGTGGGCGTTGTGATCTTCGCTGGTTTATCTATGACAGATACGAACAAAATGAAAGCTCTCTATCTGCAGTATGGGGATCAAGTTTCAATGAGTGGATTGGCTATTCAAGGGGCATTACAGCTCTATTTAGACTTTTTGAACCTGTTCCAATTTCTCTTACAGATTTTTGGGGGCTTCGGCGGCAACCGCGATTAGACTATAAATTAAATGAAAACTGGCTTGAAATTTCAAGTCAGTTTTTTTGTTCCTCAAAATTGGCTCATTTACTGAGATCATGAGTACAATAAGAGACGTGAGTTTGTTAAAATGAACGTATAAACACGAAGGAGAATAAAATGGCCAATAAAAAATTGCTCTTAATTGATGGAAATAGTGTGGCGTTTCGTGCCTTTTTTGCGTTGCACAATGCTTTAAGTAAATTCACAAATCAAGATGGACTTCATACAAATGCGATTTACGGTTTCAATAAAATGTTGGACCATATTTTGGAAATCACCAAGCCAACTGATGCCCTCGTCGCCTTTGATGCTGGAAAGACGACGTTTCGCACAGAAATGTTTGATGGGTATAAAGGCGGCCGTTCAAAAACGCCACCAGAACTTTCGGAACAAATGCCGTATTTACGGCAATTATTAGCAGGCTATGGCATTAAAACATACGAATTAACTAACTATGAAGCGGATGACATTATTGGGACGCTTTCAAAAGAAGCCGAACAGACTGGCTATGAAGTGACGGTGGTAACCGGGGATCGTGATTTGACACAGCTCGCAAGTGAGCAGACAACTGTTGCGGTGACAGTCAAGGGTGTCAGCGAAGTAGAACATTACACGCCAGCCCATGTCAAAGAAAAGTTAGGATTGGCACCCAATCAAATTATTGACATGAAAGGACTTGCAGGTGATACATCTGATAATTATCCGGGTGTGACTAAAGTCGGGGAAAAAACAGCGATCAAGCTTCTTCAACAGTACGGTACGGTCGAAGGCGTCTATGAGCACTTAGATGACATGAAAGCTTCTAAACTAAAAGAGCATTTAATTGCTGATCAGGCAAATGCATTTTTAAGTAAAAAATTAGCAACGATTAATCGAGCGGCTCCTATTAAGGTCGGTCTCAGCGATTTAACGTATGAGGGTAAACAACAAACAGAATTGGTTGATTTTTATGAACGGATGAATTTTCAATCCTTCTTGAATCAGATGCGTGCGACAGAGGGGTTTGCCGAAAAGCAGACGATAAAAGACATCACTTATACCATCTTAACTGACAAAAATATTGCAGAGATTGAAAAGTTAACGGGTGAAATTTCGTTTTATCTGGAGCTTCCCGAAAAGAACTATCATACTTCCGATTTCGCCGGCTTTGGAATTGGCCATGAGGAAGAATGGTATGTTTCGCGAGATATTGAACTTTTACGCCATTCAATATTTAAAAAGATCTTCCGTGATAGTCAGCGCCAAATAAATGTCTTCGATTTGAAGCGCACGTATGTGGGCCTGAATCGTTTGGGCATCTCTTTTGAAAACGGCCGGAATGATGTCCTTTTACAATCCTATTTGTTAGATACCAATGATAATTCCAATGATTTGGGTGCACTCGCCCACCGACACGGTTACCAAGAGATCAGTACGGACGAAGAGGTTTATGGAACTGGTGTCAAACGACAGATTCCTGCGAACGATGCTGTCTTTTTTAAGCACTTGGCAGCTAAATTGAGAGCCATTGAAAATTTGGTTCCTCAGCTGCAGGCAGAGCTTAAGCAAAACCAACAGATTGAACTCTATACCAATATTGAATTACCACTAGCTTTAGTCCTTGCTAAAATGGAGATTGCGGGCATTAGGGTGGATACGAAGCGGCTTGAACAGATGGAAAGCGAGTTCACAGAACGATTAAGTGAAATTGAACAAATGATTTATAATGAGGCCGGAGAGACCTTCAATATTAAATCGACTAAACAATTAGGGCATGTTTTATTTGAAAAACTGGGTTTGCCAAGTTCGAAGAAGACCAAAACAGGATATTCTACGGCTGTGAGTGTCTTGGAAGGCTTACGAGGTCAGGCACCAATTATCGACAATATTTTAAGTTATCGGCAAATTTCAAAGATTCAGTCCACTTATGTGAAGGGGTTATTAAAGGTTGTGCACTCAACGGATCAAAAGGTCCATACAACCTATCTGCAGACGCTGACACAAACTGGACGGTTGTCTTCAATCGATCCTAATCTTCAAAATATCCCGATTCGGTTAGAAGAAGGCCGGAAAATTCGGCAGGCCTTTGTGCCTAGTCATGCGCATGCACAAATCTTCTCGTCAGATTATTCTCAGATTGAATTGCGGGTATTAGCGCACATTACAGGCGATAAAAATTTGCAGGATGCTTTTAAAAATGATGAAGATATTCACGCCAGTACGGCTGTCCGGATCTTTGGCCTAAAGGATGCCTCAGAAGTGACACCAAATATCCGCCGCCAAGCAAAAGCGGTCAATTTCGGAATTGTTTATGGCATTAGTGATTATGGACTTTCTCAAAACATTGGAATTTCACGTAAGCAGGCCAAAACGTTTATCGACACTTATTTTCAGGAGTTCCCCGGTGTTAAATCCTACATTGATCGGATTGTGGCCACGGCTCGCGAGCAAGGGTATGTTGAAACAATTGCTCATCGACGCCGTTATTTACCAGATGTTAACTCTAGTAATCATAATCAACGGGCCTTTGCGGAACGAACAGCTATGAATACCCCGATTCAAGGAAGTGCAGCTGATATCATCAAGATTGCGATGATTCAGATGCAAAAGAAGTTAGAGGAACTACACCTGCAAACAAAGATGCTGTTGCAAGTGCATGATGAACTCATTTTTGAAGTCCCCGATGATGAGTTGGCACAGATTCAAAAGTTGGTTCCAAGTGTTATGGATTCGGCAATTAAGCTCGATGTACCTCTAAAAGTAGAAAGTGCTTTTGGCAAAAATTGGTACGATGCAAAATAGAAATAGTAAGAAGGAAACGTTATGCCAGAATTACCTGAGGTTGAGACAGTCAGGCGCGGCCTGGAAGCCTTAGTAGCCGGAAAAACAATTAAAAAAATTGATATCTATTATCCAAAAATGGTTTTACCCACCGCCCAAGAGTTTGTGAAAGCCTTAACGGGTAAAACGATTACGTCTATCAAGCGGCGGGGGAAATATCTTTTGTTTGAGTTTGATCAGGACGTCGCGATGGTATCGCATTTGCGTATGGAAGGTAAGTATACTGTTCACACGCATGATGTCCCCCTTAACAAACATGATCATGTTGTCTTTGAGTTTACGGACGGGCAAGAATTAAGGTACAACGATACGCGTAAATTTGGACGGATGGTTGTGGTTCCCGCTGGGGAGGAGTATACAGTTGCTGGGTTGAAAACGATTGGGCCAGAACCCACACCAGAAACACTCAGTATTGACTATTTAGCGGTCACAATGAAAAAACACCATAAAGCAATCAAGTCCTTTTTACTTGATCAAAATATGATTGCCGGACTGGGAAATATTTATTGTGATGAAGTGCTGTGGTTAGCAAAGATACATCCGTTACAGCCGACAAATACGATTCCGTTGGGAAAAATTGTAACCTTACGTCAAATGATATTTGATGAACTTGAACTAGCAATTCGCGCAAAAGGAACCACTGTATTTAGTTATTTAGATGCAAGTGGACACGCCGGCAGTTTTCAAAATCAGCTGCATGTGTATCAACGAACAGGGTTACCTTGCGAGCGGTGTGGGACACCAATTGAGCGCATTAAAGTTTCGCAGCGGGGAACACATTTTTGTCCCTTCTGTCAAAAACTGATTATGGGTGAACACACATGACAGTGGTACTAGGCTTGACAGGTGGCATTGCAACAGGTAAATCAACGGTTAGCCAGTTTTTTTCGGCGCTGGGGTATCCTATCATCGATGCCGACCGTATCTCTCATGATTTAGTCAAACCAGGCACCAAAGTTTGGCAGCAGCTTTATCGAACTTTTGGCAATGCTGTTTTTCATGGGCAAGAGCTAGACCGAAAAGCGCTAGGAAGAATTGTGTTTTCTGATCCGAAACAACTGGATACTTTGAATCGTATTATGCAACCGGCTATCAGACGGACAATTTGCCAAGCAATCGCGAATTTAAAGGCCAAAAACAGGTCATTGATAATCTTGGATGCCCCGTTACTACTGGAGCAGGGTTACCAAACGCTAGTTGATCAAGTAATGGTCGTCACAACTACCCCGGAAAGGCAACTTAAACGGTTAATGCTACGAGATGGCTATTCTAAAGAATCAGCCGAGAGACGTATTGCCAGCCAATGGTCTCAAACTAAAAAAATTCAGTTGGCGGATATTGTGGTTGAGAATAGTGGGTCTATTGATGAAACCCGCGCACAAGTGTTAAAATGGCTTGACAATAGTAAGTTACGTTAAAGAGTGGAGGGAAAAAGCCCATGAGATGTCCACACTGTCATCATAATGGTTCTCGGGTGGTGGATAGTCGTCCTACAGATGATGGACGTGTTATTCGTCGCCGGCGGGAATGTGAAGCATGCGGGTTTCGGTTTACAACGTTCGAACGCATTGAAGCGTCGCCGTTGTTGGTCATTAAGAAAAATGGAACTCGCGAAGAGTTTAATCGTGAAAAGATTTTACGAGGGTTGATTCGGTCGGCCGAAAAACGTCCGGTTGGCATGGATGAAATGTCAAAAATTGTAGATGAAGTTGAAAATAAGGTGCGCGCACTCGGTGAAAACGAGGTTTCCAGTCAAATAATTGGGGAGTACGTGATGAACCGCTTAGCCAAAGTTGACGAAATTGCCTATATTCGTTTTGCAAGTGTCTATCGCCAATTTAAAGACATGAACGTGTTCATGTCTGAGCTTAAAGACATGATGGCCAAAGAAAAGACGATTAAAAAAGCACCCAAAGATAAAAATAACGGTGGCGAGAAAGAATGAACGAAGGATGGGCAAATCTAAGTCCTAAAGATGGCTTTTTGGTCACACAACAGGCTTACTTAAGCGATTTTGATCAAAAAGTTTTAACTTACTTATATCAGCCAATTATCGGTGCAAAAGCGTTCAGTTTGTTTTTAACCCTCTGGACGGAATTACAGCCGGGTGTGATTCGTTCCCAAAGAAAATCACATTTGGAATTACTGGACATCCTTAATTGTGATCTCCCCGATTTTTTTGCTGCTCGCCAAAAGCTTGAAGGTTTAGGATTGCTCAAAACGTTCAGTGGTAGTGATACTTTAGGACGCTTTTTTGTCTATCAATTAGTGCAACCGGTGGCTCCAGATAGCTTTTTCAAAGATGGTTTGTTAAGCAGCTTATTGTTAGAAGCGGTGGGTGAAAAGCGTTTTACCGAATTGGCAAAGCAGTTTAAACTTGTCCAAGTCGATGTCCATGATTTGAAAAATGTCTCAACTGATTTTTTGTCCGCCTTTCATATTTCTGAAAAAGCACTTCAAGAGCCAAGCTTGGTGATTCGAGAAACGCAAGCGGAATTTAAACAGGCGAGCCAGGCTAAAAATGAAGTTGATCTAAAAGCTGATCACACCGGGTTTGACTTTAAATTGTTGCAATCCTTGATTAAAAAAGGATTTACGACTTGGGACTCTGTAAACGCAGCCCAAAAACTTATTTTAACCGAGCACTTACTTTACGGCGTTGATGAAGTTGAGATGGCTCGCCAGATCGCGCAGGCCACGGACCTGATGACAAATAAATTGGATCCGCAAAAATTACAACGACAGTTTGCTAATCATTTTACAGGTCGCCTTTCTAACACCACAAATTATGTCACACCTGCCCCAGTTACCAGTGAAAAGCAGGACAACCCAAAAAGTACTGACGATCAAAAATTAACTGCAGAGGATCTCGCCCTTGTAAAAGCAGCTAAGGCGTATGCACCAGCGACTTACTTAGAAAATTTAAAACAAGCTGTTCATGGCGGCTACGTTACCTATGGCGAAAAACAAACCTTAAAAAATTTGATCGAACGTAATCTGTTTCCAGTCAGTGTCATTAATATTCTAATTTCGTATATTATTCTTGATCGGGAGGCGACTACCTTACCCAACAAATTGGTGGATACTGTTGCAAATAGTTGGAGTCGTGCTCACGTGACAACGCCAGAAGCGGCAATTATTCAAATTAAGCAGTTTGCCCAGGCTAAGCAGCGTAATACCAAGTCGCAAACCCGGCGGCAAGTTGCCAAGGAAACCTTACCAGATTGGGCTAAAAATGAGCAAGAAACGAAACAAAACCAACAAACACCAACTGTCGAAAAGGGTGATCAACAGCGCCTTCAGCGTCGATTAAGTGAACTGCGTCGCCAACATAAGGAGGAGAAGTAAGCGTGGAAAATGTCCGTGAGGTTTTACAAGAGCTGATGAGTAAACGAAAATTGGACACGAAATTTCAAAAACTAATGGCAGCAGTCTATGCTGATCCTGATGTTTTGAAATTTTGTGAGCAACATAAAACGGAACTGTCAGCGGATAGCGTGGCCCGTTCTGCTTCCAAACTCTATGAGTATGTCCAGGAACTTCATAAATACCGGCGTGGGGAACCAACCCTGATGCCAGGTTATGAGCCAATTCTAATTGTGAATAATCATTTAATTGAGGTCTCTTATCGACCAAGTGCCCAGTTCCTAGCCACTGAGAAGAAACGTGAGGTACAGACGCGCGTTAAAGCGGTCAATATGCCTAAAATGATCCGCCAGGCGCGGTTTGAGGACTTTTTTCCTGATGCCCAACGCAAGCAGGCTTTAAATGCAGCCCTTGATTTTGTTCAGGCTTATGAAAAAGATCCACGTAAGTTTCATAAAGGGCTCTACCTGGCAGGTAGTTTTGGTGTCGGAAAAACCTATTTACTCGGTGCCATTGCTAATGAATTGGCGGCAGCAGGCTTTGAATCCACATTGGTCCATTTTCCTAGTTTTGCGATTGAAATGAAAACAGCCATTGGGGAAAATACATTGGCCGAAAAACTAGATAGTATCAAGCAAGCCCCAATTTTGATGCTTGATGATATTGGGGCGGATGCGATGTCGAGCTGGGTACGTGACGAGATATTAGGCGTCATCTTGGAGTTTCGTATGCAAAATGAGCTTGCGACCTTTTTCAGTTCGAATTTTTCAATGGCTCAATTGGAAAAAGAGCATCTTCAAGTCAATCAACGTGGTGAGCTTGAGCCTTTAAAGGCCAAACGACTGATGGAACGCATTCGTTTTTTGGCAACAGAAATGACGATGGTCGGAATTAATCGCCGGCAAAACGGCAATTAAGTTTAATAAAATCATTTGGCGGATATTGACTTTTTTTCAGAGTGTGGTTTAATTAGTTCTGAAATCAAAAAGAAGACAAGATTATTGTTCAATCATTAAGGGAAGGGCAGTTAATAACTGGAAGCTGCCCCATGACGATACAGTGATTACCACTTCTTTGAGCTTGGTGGAAATACCAAGACGGATTGTTCCCGTTATCGAACCCATGAGAAACAGATTTTTATCTGTAAGATTGGGTGGAACCACGTTAATGACGTCCCGAGTGTACTTTTGTATACTTGGGGCTTTTTTTATTAAAAAAATAGAAAGAAGCGAAGTAGGATGGCAGAAGTTGAAGTTACATTAGCAGATGGGGCAAAGCGCACCGTAGCTGAAAATTCAAGCGTTTTAGAAGTAGCTAAGGCGATTAGCACAAGTTTAGCAAAAAAAGCGGTTGCTGGTAAGGTAGATGGTCAGGTGGTCGGCTTGGAAGAAAAGCTTACACAAGATGCCAGCTTGGAAATTATCACAAAGGATTCAGACGAAGGTCTCCAGGTGGTCTGGAATACAGCGGCAGTTGTTTTGCAGGTGGCCATTCAAGCCATTTACCCAGACATTCATTTTGGAACAAAGGGCAATGTTGAACACGGTTTTTATTGTGATACAGATAATGGGAGTGAACAAATTAGCGTTGACGGACTACCAGCAATTGAAGATAAAATGGCTGCCCTAATTAAAGCAGATCTGCCGTTAGCTCAGGAATGGGTTAGTGAAGCAGAAGCTTTAAAACTTGTTGATGGAGATCCCTACCAGGCTAAATTAGTTCATCAGTTGGCTAAAGATGGTAAAGTGGCCATTTATCGCGTCCAGGAGAAAGTTGTTTTGAGCAGCGGTGTTGTTTTGCCAAGTACTCATGACGTCAAAGTTTTCAAGCTCTTATCGGTCGCCGGGGCATACTGGGAAGGTAAGTCAAGCAATCCCATGTTACAACGGATTTACGGAACGGCCTTCTTAAAACAAAAAGACTTGGACGCGGAGTTGGCCCGTCAACAGGAAGCTCATGATCGTGACCACCGTGTGATCGGTAATAACCTTGATTTATTCTTTGTTGATCCCAAGGTGGGGGCAGGATTACCATACTGGATGCCAAATGGGGCAACTATCCGGCGGACAATTGAACGTTACATCATTGATAAAGAAGTCGCAAACGGCTATCAACATGTTTATACACCGGTTTTGATGAACCTTGACGCTTACAAGACATCTGGTCATTGGGAACATTACCGTGAAGATATGTTTCCACCAATGGACATGGGTGATGGCGAGATGTTGGAATTACGGCCAATGAACTGTCCTTCTCACATTCAAGTATATAAGCATCACATTCGTTCTTATCGTGAATTGCCAATTCGTATTGCAGAGTTGGGTATGATGCACCGTTATGAAAAATCGGGTGCTTTATCTGGTTTACAACGGGTGCGTGAAATGACTTTAAATGATGGTCATACTTTCGTGGCACCGGACCAAATTCAGGATGAATTCAAGAAGATTTTGAGCTTGATGGTTGAAGTGTACGATGATTTTGATATCACAGATTATACTTTCCGTTTGAGTTATCGGGATCCCAAAAATACGAAGAAGTATTTCGATGATGACGAAATGTGGAACAAGTCGCAGGCGATGCTTAAAGCAGCAATGGATGATCTGGGCTTAGATTATGTTGAGGCTGAAGGCGAAGCAGCGTTTTATGGACCAAAATTAGACGTTCAAACCAAGACGGCGCTTGGAAACGAAGAAACATTGTCAACAATTCAGTTGGACTTTATGCTGCCAGAACGATTTGATCTCCACTATGTCGGAGCTGATGGTGAGGATCATCGCCCAGTGATGATTCACCGTGGACTTGTTTCGACAATGGAACGCTTCACCGCTTACTTAACTGAAATCTACAAGGGGGCTTTCCCAACTTGGTTAGCACCAAAACAAGTGACAATCATTCCGGTCAATCAGAAATTTCATGGCGAGTATGCAGAAAAATTGCGCGCAAAAATGGCGGCAAAGCATATTCGTGTAAATGTCGACACACGTAACGAAAAAATGGGATATAAAATTCGGGAAGCACAAACTCAAAAGGTTCCTTATGTTCTGGTTGTAGGTGATCAGGAACTAGAAGCTGGGACAGTTAGTGTTCGTAAGTATGGGCAGAAAGATTCTGAAAGTGAAAATAATAATATGTTCATTGATAGTTTGACCGCAGAAATTCAAAACTTCAGTCGAACAGGCGACCACGGCAAGAACGATGATTTAATTAAGTAAAGGTTTCTTGACAGCTGCGGGCAAATTTGCTATTCTTATTAAGTTAAGAAATTAAGCAGAGGCACCCGCTTCTCGCCTTAGTGATTTGGATTGCTGGGCTAAAACGATGAAAAGACTGAGATAAGTCTTGTTAGCGGGGTGTGGAATGCACCTCGTTTTTTTCTGCCTTTTTCTTAAAAAAATTTGGAGGTGAATTGCCATAGCTAGTGATATGATGGTCAATAACGGTATTCGTGCTCGTGAAGTGCGATTAATTGGTGATGATGGTACACAATTAGGTGTAAAGTCAAAGCGAGATGCTTTAGAATTAGCGGATCAAGCAGGACTTGATTTGGTATTAGTTTCCCCGAAAGCTAAGCCGCCGGTTGCCAAGATCATGGATTATGGAAAGTATCGTTTTGAGCAACAAAAGAAGCAACGTGAAGCTCGCAAACGACAAAAGACAGTCAGCATTAAAGAAGTTCGATTAAGTCCAACAATTGATACAAACGACTTTAATACCAAGCTTAAGAACGCGAAGAAGTTCTTGGCTAAAGGAGATAAAGTACGTGTCTCCATTCGATTTAAAGGACGGGCAATTACACATAAGGATATTGGCCGGGACGTTTTAAACCGCATGGCAAAAGAAGCTGCCGATGTGGCAACTATCGAACAGTATCCTAAGATGGATGGTCGAAGCATGTTTTTGATGTTGGCACCAATCTCAGAAAAGCAAAAGTAGGAGGAACAAATTATGCCAAAAATGAAGACAAATCGCGCTGCTGCAAAGCGCTTCAAACGAACTGGTAATGGTGGTTTTAAGAGTGGAAATGCTTATACAAGTCACCGTTTCCACGGAAAGACGAAGAAACAACGTCGTCAATTACGTGGATTAAGCATGATGGATCATACGAACGTTAAACGTTATCGTAAGATGTTATCACCAATCACTAAATAAGCTACTATAAACGAATAAAACGCTGGGGAACCAGTTCTAGGAGGAATTATTATGCCACGAGTAAAGGGTGGAACAGTTACACGTCGTCGTCGTAAACGCGTCTTAAAGCTTGCAAAGGGTTATCGCGGACCAAAACATACTAATTTTAAGGTTGCTAAAGACCAAGTTATGAAGTCTGGTCTGTACGCATTCCGCGACCGTCGGAACCGTAAAGGCGATTTCCGTAAGATCTGGATTGCACGGATCAATGCAGCAGCACGATTGAATGATATGAGTTACAGCCAATTAATGCATGGCTTAAAGGTAGCTAATGTGGATGTCAACCGTAAGATGCTTGCAGATTTAGCTGTTAACGATGCAGCAGCATTCACAACATTAGTTGAAACTGCTAAAAAAGCGTTGGCTTAATAAAAAATCCTCGAAGGTTTAATTGTTTTAGGTAAAATAATTAAAGCTTAGCGAGGATTTTTTTTATTTTGTGACAACTATTTTGCCAGGCGCATGATGGCTATCGAGGAGCTTTTGACCCGCGATAACACCCTCAACCGTAAAGGGGAGCTGCTTAGCAAGATTAATCTTTAGCTGGTTGTGAGTGACGAGCTCGGATAGATAGATCAAAGCCTTCTTATTTTGGTGGTAGACAGCGTCATTAAATGCAATTAGGTGATGATCTTGGGTTGTGAAATCAGGACTGAAATCGTTTAAAGCAACGAGTTGGCCGCCTGCCTTTAACCAGCGCAGACTATTTTGCGCATTGGCATACGGATGAGGTGTGGCATCAATTAAAATATCAACAGGCGCATGATCCAGAAAATTTCTTTGGGCAAGCTGTGAGACGGGGATAAAAAGATCCACACCCAAACGATTGACAAAGTCGGTATGTTTGACTGAGGCCGTTGCGGCAACAAACAACCCCATTGCTTTTGCAATTTGAGTTGTAAAGGCACCTACAGCACCAGAAGCACCTAGGACGAGGATAGAAGTGGCATTCTCAAGGCTGACGGCACTCTTTAAAATATCAAATGCGGTGATTCCAGCATTCGGGATTCCAGCTGCCTCGCCAAAACTCAAATTGGCGGGCTTTTTCACTAGTTTGAGATGGGGGACTGAGACGAATTCCGCGTAGGCCCCTTTAAACACGCGGCCAAAAACAGCATCGCCGACTTCGAAATCAGTAACGTCGGGCGCCTTTGAAACAACGGTACCAGCAACATCGCTTCCTGGGATTGTTGGGAAAACGGGGGGCTTTTTAGAACTGACGCTTCCCTGACGCATTTTGCTATCAAATGGATTCATGGCAAAGGCACGCGTTTGAACAAGAACCCGGCCTTTTTTAGGTGCGGGAATGGGAACGTCAAGTGTTTCAAAAACGTCTGGGTCACCAAATTGATTAAAACCAAATGCCTTCATTTTATCTACCTCCATTTATCACGCGAAAAGTCATTTTGTTCTTTTCTTATCTTAACGCAACATTGACTAAACGCTTACTGATTTGCCCTTATTTTAGAGAAATTCGGTTTTTCTGAAGACTTTGAATGCAAAAAGTGGCGAAATCTACTATAATGATGGGATAGTGTGTTTTAAGGAGAGTAGTATGATTGAGAAATTCAAGCCAACCTGGCGGATTAAAAAAATATATAGTTTAACGCCAGATGAACTCAAAAAAGCGGGTATTCGAGCTGTCTTAACAGATTTGGATAATACCTTAATTGCGTGGGATAATCCGGAGGGGACGCCTGAATTACGCGCATGGATTGCCAAAATGGCCAAGGCCGGAATTCCCGTGATTGTTGTTTCTAACAATAGCCACGCACGAGTGAAGCGGGCCCTTGAAAATATTCAATTACCGTTTGTATCAAGAGCCTTAAAACCTTTAGGAGTTGGAATTGCGCGGGCATTGCGGCAACTTAACTTGGATGCCAGTCAGGTCGTGATGGTCGGGGATCAATTAATAACCGATATTTTAGCTGCAAATATGGCAGGCACCCGGAGTATTTTGGTCAAGCCACTATTAAATTCAGATGCTTGGAATACCAAAATAAATCGATTTTTCGAATATTTTATAAAAAAACGCTTGTTTAAAAAATATCCCAACACAGGTTGGCAGGAGGAAATTAAGTAAATGGCTCAAGCTGAAGAAGAAATTTACTGCATTGGTTGTGGTGCTAAAATTCAAACTGAAAATAAAGATGAATTAGGTTACACACCCCAAAGTGCGCTTGATAAAGGGCTGGAAAAAGGAGAGGTGTACTGTCAACGCTGTTTCCGATTGCGACACTACAACGAAATTGCGCCAGTCTCATTGACTGATGATGATTTTTTGCGTTTGCTAGGTCAAATTCGGGAAGATGACGCCCTGATTGTATACGTTGTCGATATGTTTGATTTCAACGGTAGTATGATTCCGGGGCTGCACAGATTTGTCGGCGATAACCCGGTTTTGTTGGTGGGAAACAAAGAGGATATCTTTCCAAGGTCACTGAAGCGTTCCAAAATGAAGGAATGGTTAAAACAGCAAGCTAATTTACAGGGAATCCGTCCCATTGACGTGTTACTAACAAGTGCTAAAAACACCGATGAAATTGAAACCCTGCTCAACACCATTGAGAAACATCGAAAACATCGAAACGCCTATGTTGTAGGAGTAACTAACGTCGGTAAGTCGACGCTGATTAATCAAATTATTCGTCTTAATAATGGGGTGCAAGACTTGATTACAACCTCACGTTTTCCGGGAACAACTCTTGATAAAATCGAAATTCCCTTTGAAGACGGCAAAATGCTGATTGATACCCCAGGAATTGTGCATGAAGACCAAATGGCACATGTGTTGACGGGAAAGGACTTAAAGTACGTTTCACCACAAAAGACAATTAAGCCCAAGACTTTTCAATTAGATAGCCAGCAAACTTTGTTCTTCGGTGGTATTGGTCGATTTGATTATTTAAGTGGTCATGGTGCAGTCAGCACTTATTTTGAAAATAACTTATTCATTCATCGAACAAAATTAAGTAACGCGGACCATTTTTACGAGAAGCATCTAGGGGAGTTATTAACCCCGCCTGATGCAGCTGATAAGCAGCGGCTACCAGAGTTACAGCGTCATGAATTTCGATTGGATGAGAAAAGCGATGTTGTCATTGAGGGCCTTGGCTGGGTAACCGTTCCGGCACATGCTACAATTGCAATCTGGGCACCCCAAGGCATTTCGACGGTTGTCCGCCGCCCATTGGTTTAGAAAAGAGGTTATCATGAATTTAAGAGGTAAACAAAAGCGTTTTTTACGAAGTAAGGCACAACATTTTCGGACGAAGTTTTCGGTGGGAAAAAATGGGCTAACCCCCGCTTGGGTCGCCCAATTGGACGGAGCCCTGAACAACTATGAGTTAATTAAGATTAACCTGCAACAAAATACAGATGTTACCCCCGAAGAAGTAAAAGCGTATATTGAGGCACATACTTCAATTCAGGTCGTACAAATTATTGGTCATGTGTTAGTCTTGTTTAAAGAATCAGATAATGAAGCGAAACGCAATATTTCGTTGCAAGTCAAAGCAATTTAATCGCTTAACAACGGAGTGTGAAAGATTTTGACGTCTACAAAAACAATTCAACAAACAAAAGTCGCTGTTGAAAGTGAGCTAGTTAGCGATATTCCCAAAAAGAGGATTGGTTTGCTTGGCGGGACGTTTAATCCCCCGCATTTGGGCCATTTGATTATGGCTGAGCAGGTTTGCACGCAGCTCGGATTAGATCGCGTAGATTTTATGCCCGATTATATTCCCCCGCATGTTGATCCGAAAGAGGCGATTGAAGCTAAGCACCGGGTAGCCATGGTTAAAGAGGCGATTGCCGGGAATCCTAATTTTGGGATTGAACTGGCTGAGATCAATCGCAAAGGGAAAAGCTATAGTTATGATACAATTGTGGAATTAAAGCGGACTCATCCGGAAAACCAGTATTATTTTATTATTGGCGCGGATATGGTTGCGTATTTGCCCAAGTGGTACCGAATCCAAGATTTGGTTAAATTAGTCCAGTTTGTTGGTGTGAAGCGACCAGGTGTGAAGATTCAAAGTGCGTACCCAATTTTGTGGGTCGACACGCCGGCAATTGACCTGAGCTCAACACTTATTCGTCATAAATTAGCCAAAAACCATTCAATTCGTTACCTGGTTCCCGATGCTGTTCTGACTTATATTAAGGAGCATAAATTATATGGCAACAAATGAATATCAAGAGAATTTAATTCCTTATACGCATGCTCAATTAGTTGAAAAAGTAAAAGAAAAGCTTGATGATAAGCGATTTGAGCATTGTTTACGGGTGGAGAAACAGGCGATCCAGCTTGCCACGGAAAATGAAGTTGATCCAGAAAAGGCAGGAATCGCTGGTTTACTGCATGATTATGCAAAGCAACGTTCTGATCATGACTTTATTAAGGTCATTAATGAAAAACAAATGGATCCTGAATTGCTGGATTACGGAAATGCTATCTGGCATGGGGTTGTGGGCGCAGAATTTATTAAAGATGAGCTCCATATCTTTGACGAGGAAATTCTAAATGCTGTTCGAAAACATACAGTTGGGGCCGCGTATATGACTAAATTAGACCAGATCGTTTATATGGCTGATTATATTGAGCCTGGACGGGATTTCCCCGGTGTTGACAAAGCACGCCAGATTACGCATCAAAATTTGGAAAAAGGCGTTTTTTATCAAACGCGTGAAACTTTAAAGTACTTAATTGAAAACGGGCGCCCTATTTATCCGGGGACAATTGTTACGTATAATGCATGGCAAAGTGCCCAGTAGGAGGAAAATATTGGATAGTAAAGCAATTTTAGAAACAACAGTCAAAGCAGCAGATGGTAAGCGGGCAGAGAATATTGTGGCGCTTGATATGGAAAAGGTCAGTCTGTTAGCGGACTATTTTGTTATTATGAACGCTGATTCCAAACGGCAGGTCGATGCGATCGCGGATGAAATCATCGAACAGAATGAAAAAAACGGTGTTGAAATTCATCATGTAGAAGGACAACGGGCAGCCGAATGGGTTTTAATTGATTTAGGTGACGTGGTTGTTAATGTGTTTCAAACAGATCAGCGCAAGTTCTACAATTTGGAAAAATTATGGTCGGAAGCGGATGTGGTTGAAATCGAGCAATGGGTCGAAGCATGATTTATCAAACTTTTGCCAAGTTATATGATGATCTCATGGATCCAGCCATGTATGACGAGTGGCTGGATTTTGTTTCTGCTCGCCAACCAAATAAAATGGGCAACTGGCTTGAACTGGCATGTGGAAGCGGTCGTCTAGCCGTAAAGCTACTGCAAAAGGGTTACCAGGTTACGGGATTTGATTTATCCGAAGAAATGCTGTCACTCGCTGATGCACATGCCCAAAAAGCTCAAGTTAAGCTGCCGCTCATTCAAGGAGACATGCTTGATCTTAGCGAGTTAGGTCAGTATGACGTGGTTTCATGTTTTGCCGATTCAATTTGTTATTTACCAGATGAAGAGGCGGTACAAACGTGTTTTGCCGAAGTTTACGCTCACCTAAATTCAAATGGAAAGTTTTTATTTGATGTGATTTCGCCTTATCAAACGGATGTGGTTTATCCCGGCTACATGTACAACTACGTGGATGATCATCAAGCGTTTGTTTGGTCGAGCTATCAAACTGAAGAAGCACACAGTGTTGAACATGATCTGACCTTTTTTGTGCAGGCAGGTTCCAAGAATCGGTATAAGAAAATCAATGAAATTCATCATGAACGAACTTATGAATTGTCAATATATCGTCGCCTTTTGAAAACAGTTGGGTTCACATCGGTGCAAGCTTCTAGCGATTTTGGGCGGCAATCCATTAACGATCAAAGTACCCGGTGGTTTTTTGAGTGTACAAAGTAGGTGAGCAAATGAAGGTTTGCAGTGTTATTGCGGAATTTGACCCTTTTCACAATGGGCATCAATATTTGTTAAGGCAAGCGCGAAAAATAACGCAAGCAGATGTTGTTATTGTCCTTATGAGCGGTAATTTTTTGCAAAGAGGCGAGCCGGCAATTATTGATAAGTGGCATCGAACACGAGAAGCTTTGTTAGGCGGAGCTGATCTCGTCATTGAATTGCCAATTCAGGTTTCAGTACAGGCGGCCAAATTATTTGCCCAGGGAGCCATTCAGATGGCCGGACAGTTGCAAAGTGAAACGGTTGTCTTTGGAAGTGAACATCCAGAGCTTAAATTTGCGCAGCTTGCGCAGGCCGCTAAACAACTAAGTTTTAAACCGGATGCCTATAACCAGAGTTATGCGAGCCAATTGTTTACAACTTTAGAAACGCATACGGGTGTAATGCTACATTCGGCAAATGACATTTTAGCGTTTAATTATTTTTTGGCAAACCAAGAATTAAAGCAGCCGCTAAAACTTATACCCGTCGAACGACTTGAAGTAGGACATTCAGATCCTTTGTGTGCAGGGATGCATTTTGCAAGTGCTGCTGCAATTCGCCAAGCTCGTCAGCAGCAAAAAAACACTTATCATCCGTATGTACCCGAACAAACCCAAAAAGATCTTGCGGGAAAAGCTGTCAGTTGGCAGGATCTCTGGCCGTATTTAAAATACCGGATTTTAACGAGTTCGGCTGCCGAATTAGCTACTATCTATGGGGCCTCGGAAGGCATTGAAAATCGGTTAAAAGCTAAAGTTGAAGAAGCTGATAGCTTTGATGACTTTCTTCACGTGGTTAAAAGCAAAAGGTATACTTACACCCGGCTACAAAGGTTGTGTCTGGCGGTTGTATTGAACTTAACTAAGTCGCAAATGCGAGATCCGGTTTCAATTTTTCGGATCCTCGGTTTTCGATCGATGGGCAGGCAATATTTGCATGAACTAAGTCGAAATGAAGTGCCCCTTTTGAGTCGGGTAACGCCGCAAACGGTGCCAATGGCTTATCAAACAACCTTTATGGCCGATCAGATTTATCAGCTATTGATGGGTAATGAGCAAAATATTGGGAAAAAACCGGTTATTTTGCCTTGACTGTCAAGGAATTTCCATTGACAAAGAATTTTTGCACAGGTATAATTACATTCGTTGCATTAGGAGGTTTTTAAATGAACTGGTCACTTTCTGATCTTATGAAACATAAGGAACCCCTCCATTTTACCGAGTCGCTTGACTTAAAAGCAGATTTGGTTAGTCGAATGGCTGAAATTTTGGATGTCAAAGATATTCAAGTTGATGGGTATGCAATTAAAGATCGGGGCGCTGTTTTAATATCTGCGCAGGTAACAGGAAGGATCGTTGTGCCATCTTCGCGTTCGCTACAACCGGTTGATCTTAAATTAGATTTTACGATCAATGAGTATTATGTAGCACAGGGAACGAGTTTGGAACGATTCGATGCAACTGATACCGTCTTGTCCGTTGAAGATGATCAAATTGATTTTTCAAAGGCAGTGGCAGATAATATTATTTTACAGATTCCGATGCAAATCTTTTCACCTGAAGAAATTAATGGCGAGGTGCCGATGCCTACCGGAGAAGGTTGGCAAGTTATTTCTGAACAGGATGAACAAGAGGCGCAAACTAAACAAGTTGATCCACGTCTTGCTAAATTAAAAGATCTGCTTCATTCAGAAAATAATGAGTCGGAATAGTTTTAATGTAAGACATAAATTTAACGGGAAACCGTAATTCTCTTAAAGGAGGTGCTTATTGATGGCCGTACCAGCAAGAAGAACATCAAAATCACGCAAACGTAATCGTCGTGGACATATCAAATTACAAACTCCAGGTTTGGCACCATGTCCAAATTGTGGTGAATTACGTGTTTCACATCGTGTCTGCCCAAGCTGCGGATATTATGATGGTAAACAAGTAGTCGATGTTAAAAGCAAATAATTAAGATTTACAAAAGGTAGGAAAAAGCCATGGTTTTTCCTGCTTTTTGTGGGTCTCTGTCAAATTGTATTGGTGGAGATTTTTGAAAAGCATGTTCACTTCGGTGAATGTGCTTTTTTTGTTTACGCATAAATTAAACTGATACGAATGAAAAAGTTATGAATATTTTGAAAACCAAAACAGCTACGCTTTAACACCTTAATTTTACGATTTAGTCCTTCAATAGGACCGTTGGAATACGGATAACGACAACTATTGAGAACAGCAGGACCATTCTTTATTAAAGTTGAGATAGTAATATCCATTTGGTTGCCAGCCGCCTTGTAGTTGGCAATCAAGGTTTTAAATCCAACCGCATCTTTTTGTTGAATGGCTGTTAGAATTCCTTGATAGGTTTGATACACAGTTTTAAATTCTGGAAATTCATCTAAGGCTAGGTCAATGGCGTTCTGTTGGGTCATGTATTCGTTGATACCGTGTAAATAGATAAGTTTAGTATCATTGACCTTTTCTTCTGCCAAATGGAACAAACGCCATTGAGATTTTAGAATGCGATAAACTCGGGAATGCTTATCTTGAAAAGTATGGATCACACGTGTACGTTCGTTATCCAGTGCCCGACCGGCAAGTTGAATAATGTGGAAACGGTCAATGATGGTTATTGCCTTAGGAAATAACCGATGAATAAAGCCAGCATACTCAGCATTCATATCAACGGTGATTGTTTGAACTTTCATACGTTCTTGAACTGAATAGCGAGCTTCAAAGTAATCAATGATATCCTTACTAAGGCGATCCTTAAGAATCACAATGCGGCGATGACTAACGGCATCGCAACAGTTAAAGGACATTAGATGATTACAGGAACGGAATTCATCAAAACAAAGATTTTGGGGGAGTGTTTTAACACGATAAGCTAAGTGAATATTCGCATTTAAAATGCGTTGAACACTACTTGGTGAAATCCCACAAATCTTAGCGATTTCTTTACTGGTCAGCATATCCCGAGCCAGAACAATTACTTGATGTTTCACATTATGCGTAAAAGTTTCATTACGTTTAACGAGGTTAGTTTGAGCACCACAGGTTTTTAAACACCGTTTACATTGATATCTTTGTCGTTTTAGCTGCATCTCATAACGTCCACCTGATAAGGTTCCCAATCTTAGATGGCCAATGTGAGTTCCATTTTTGATTAGAGATTTATGGCCACAATGAGGACATTTTAAAAGTTGATAGGAAAGGATAGCGTGAACGACATGAACGTGTTGCCCATTGGGATAATGTTCCTTAGTAATCTCAGTTACAGTTAAATTAGGGTCTGTTATTTCGAATAGGCTTAGGATAGAATTAGTTAGGGACATTTGTTTTTCCTCTTTTCGATTTTATTAGGCGATTAAATCGTAACACAAAGAGGGCAAATGTCCTTTTTTTTTTCAAAATAAAAACTGGTATCAGTTATTCACCAATACCAGAAAGTGTAGACCCATTTTTGTTTGGACAAAAAAGATATTCGGTCGTAAAAACTTTAACTTTGTTAGCGTTTTTGTTACGATTAGGAGGAATTAAAAAATAGGAGGCAGCAACATGGATAAACCACAAATTGGGGTAGTCGGAATGGCTGTTATGGGAAAGAATTTAGCCCTTAATATTGAAAGCCGCGGCTACACGGTTGCGATATATAATCGAACGGGATCAAAAACTGAAAAAGTTGTTTCTGATCATCCGGACAAGCACTTGGTACCTAGTTACACGATTGAGGATTTTGTGAACTCGCTTGAAAAACCTCGTCGGATCATGATGATGGTCAAAGCAGGGAAACCTACTGATGCTGTGATTGCTGAATTGCTTCCTCACTTGGACAAAGGGGACGTTTTGATTGATGGCGGGAACACCTTCTTTGAAGACACCATGCGTCGAAATGAAGAATTAGATAATTCAGGCATCAATTTTATCGGAACAGGTGTTTCCGGTGGTGAATTGGGAGCACTCGAGGGTCCTTCTATGATGCCGGGTGGCCAAAAAGAGGCTTATGATCTTGTTGCCCCAATTTTTGAAAAGATGGCAGCTAAGGCAGAAGACGGTGCACCATGCGTTACTTATATCGGGCCTAATGGTGCTGGTCACTATGTTAAGATGATTCATAACGGAATTGAGTATGGCGATGAAGAACTAATTGATGAAAGCTACAATTTGTTACGCAACATGCTGGGACTGTCCGTGGATGAGATTGCGGATATTTTCTCTGAGTGGAATAAAGGCGAACTTGACAGTTACTTAATTGATATTACTGCTGATATTTTGACACGTAAGGATGATTTGGGTTCCGATAAGCCAATTGTTGATTTAATTATGGACAAGGGTGGAAACAAAGGAACTGGTAAGTGGAGCTCACAAAACGCTCTTGAACTGGGTGTGCCACAATCACTCATTACTGAATCTGTCTATGCCCGTTACATTTCAGTAATGAAGGATGAGCGGGTTGCGGCAAGCAAAGTTTTGCCAAAACCAACGGGTAAGCTTGAGTTTGATAAAGACGAAGTGATTGAAAAGATTCGTCAAGCCCTTTATTTCAGTAAGATCATGAGTTACGCTCAGGGATTTGAACAAATGAAAGTCGCTTCTAAGCATTATGATTGGAATTTACAGTTTGGTGAAATCGCAAAAATTTGGCGTGCAGGCTGCATTATTCGGGCACGGTTCTTACAGAACATTACTGATGCTTTTGATAAGGATCCTGAATTAGATAATTTACTTTTGGATGATTATTTCAAAGATATTGCAAAACGTTACCAAGAATCTATCCGTGATATTGTTGGTTTGGCTGTTAAAGCTGGGGTACCAATTCCTGGATTCACTTCTGCAATTTCTTACTATGATTCTTACCGTTCAGCTGTTTTGCCGGCAAACTTATTGCAGGCACAACGTGATTACTTTGGGGCTCATACTTACGAGCGTGTTGACCGCGAAGGCATCTACCACTACCCATGGTACAAAGAACAATAAAAAATATTTTTAAATCACATTAAAGCTTGAATTTTTGATAAACTTTTAAAGTTTTTCGTTAAATTCAGGCTTTTTCGGGTCTCTGTCAAATTGTATTGGTGGAGATTTTTGAAAAGCATGTTCACTTCGGTGAATGTGCTTTTTTTGTTTACGCATAAATTAAACTGATACGAATGAAAAAGTTATGAATATTTTGAAAACCAAAACAGCTACGCTTTAACACCTTAATTTTACGATTTAGTCCTTCAATAGGACCGTTGGAATACGGATAACGACAACTATTGAGAACAGCAGGACCATTCTTTATTAAAGTTGAGATAGTAATATCCATTTGGTTGCCAGCCGCCTTGTAGTTGGCAATCAAGGTTTTAAATCCAACCGCATCTTTTTGTTGAATGGCTGTTAGAATTCCTTGATAGGTTTGATACACAGTTTTAAATTCTGGAAATTCATCTAAGGCTAGGTCAATGGCGTTCTGTTGGGTCATGTATTCGTTGATACCGTGTAAATAGATAAGTTTAGTATCATTGACCTTTTCTTCTGCCAAATGGAACAAACGCCATTGAGATTTTAGAATGCGATAAACTCGGGAATGCTTATCTTGAAAAGTATGGATCACACGTGTACGTTCGTTATCCAGTGCCCGACCGGCAAGTTGAATAATGTGGAAACGGTCAATGATGGTTATTGCCTTAGGAAATAACCGATGAATAAAGCCAGCATACTCAGCATTCATATCAACGGTGATTGTTTGAACTTTCATACGTTCTTGAACTGAATAGCGAGCTTCAAAGTAATCAATGATATCCTTACTAAGGCGATCCTTAAGAATCACAATGCGGCGATGACTAACGGCATCGCAACAGTTAAAGGACATTAGATGATTACAGGAACGGAATTCATCAAAACAAAGATTTTGGGGGAGTGTTTTAACACGATAAGCTAAGTGAATATTCGCATTTAAAATGCGTTGAACACTACTTGGTGAAATCCCACAAATCTTAGCGATTTCTTTACTGGTCAGCATATCCCGAGCCAGAACAATTACTTGATGTTTCACATTATGCGTAAAAGTTTCATTACGTTTAACGAGGTTAGTTTGAGCACCACAGGTTTTTAAACACCGTTTACATTGATATCTTTGTCGTTTTAGCTGCATCTCATAACGTCCACCTGATAAGGTTCCCAATCTTAGATGGCCAATGTGAGTTCCATTTTTGATTAGAGATTTATGGCCACAATGAGGACATTTTAAAAGTTGATAGGAAAGGATAGCGTGAACGACATGAACGTGTTGCCCATTGGGATAATGTTCCTTAGTAATCTCAGTTACAGTTAAATTAGGGTCTGTTATTTCGAATAGGCTTAGGATAGAATTAGTTAGGGACATTTGTTTTTCCTCTTTTCGATTTTATTAGGCGATTAAATCGTAACACAAAGAGGGCAAATGTCCTTTTTTTTTTCAAAATAAAAACTGGTATCAGTTATTCACCAATACCAGAAAGTGTAGACCCGCTTTTTCTTATAGGGAAGTGAGTAGTTCTAGGCAAAATTTCATTTTAATGTTAAACTTTGAATTGTATGTATTACCGAATTTTCAGAAAAATGATTTTTTACAATAGGAGTGGGAAAATGAGTCGGATATTAATTATTGAAGATGAAAAAAGTTTATCACGGTTTGTTGAACTGGAGTTACAGCACGAAGGTTATGAGACAGAAGTACAGTTTAATGGCCGAACAGGATTAGATGCGGCTCTGAATAAAAATTTTGACGCGATCTTACTGGATTTAATGTTGCCGGAATTAAACGGTATTGAAGTTTGCCGGCGTGTTCGGGAAGCAAAAACAACCCCGATTATTATGATGACCGCACGAGATTCAGTTATTGATCGTGTATCTGGACTGGACCATGGTGCTGATGATTATATTGTTAAGCCATTTGCAATTGAAGAGTTGTTGGCACGGTTACGCGCTTTGTTACGGCGAATTGATATTGAAAGTGAACAAAAAGCCTTTCAGCAAACAACGGTTACTTACCGCGACATTACGATTGAAAAGGAAAATCAGGTTGCACGTCGGGATGGCAAAATTATTAATTTGACCAAACGAGAATATCAATTATTACTTTTATTAATGGAAAATATTAATGTAGTTCAGTCGCGTGATGCTTTGCTGGATGAGGTTTGGGGCATTGATAACGATGTCGAAACCAACGTGGTTGATGTTTATGTGCGTTACCTGCGAAATAAGATTGACCGTCCAGGTGAACAAAGCTATATTCAAACAGTCAGAGGAACCGGGTACGTGATGCGATCGTGAGTGAAGATCTCGGGAAACAAACAGCTTATATGCAAACTGGCTTGTCTAAGCGCAGGTTGTCTTTAAAATGGAAATGGGCAATCGGCACCGGAGTCGGCGTTCTGCTGATTTTTATTATCTTTTCGTTTTTTGTCTTTAATAGTATTTCGCAAGTGATGGTCAGTCAGGAACGTAGTCAGGTAAACGCAACGATGAATTCTGTGATTTCACGACTCCAGCGTGTTTCTAAGATCGATGGGATCACGGTGGGGCAGTATTTGCGGCCAGATAACGCTGCCGGCAATTCGGATCAAAGCGAACAACCGTACAGTAATGCCCTGTTAACGAATTTGGCACGGCGTGATATTGTAGTTTCAGTTTATGATTTAAAAAGTGAGCAAGTCTTTTCTTCACGACGCAGCTCAGAGAAGTTTAAAGTTCCGACAAGTAGGACAATTACGCACCCTAAAGGCAGTCAATTTAATGGGTTAATTGGGCGCGCCCCAATTCGAAACCATGAAGGCAAGCTAATTGGCTACATTCAAGTTGTGGATACCTTAGCTACAGTAAAACAGACACAGCAGAAAATTATTTGGATAGTGGTTTTATTAACGCTGATTGCGTTTGCCTTAATTTCATTGTTTGGCTATTTACTGGCAACGTATTTGTTACGGCCCATCAATGTGATGAATCGAACGATGAAAGAGGTAACGGAAGATCCGCAAACAGAACGACGAATTCCTGATTTGGAACGAAATGATGAGTTGTCAGATTTAGCGATCGTATTCAATGACATGTTGGATCGCATGCAACGGTACATTGACCAGCAGCACCAGTTTGTTGAAGATGTTTCGCATGAATTAAGAACTCCTGTGGCGGTCATACAGGGCCATATGGAGATGCTAAATCGATGGGGCAAAGATGACCCGAAGATCTTAAATGAGTCGTTACAGGCTTCCTTAGACGAAACTAAGCGGATGCAAAGCTTGGTTCAGGAAATGTTGGATCTTACGCGGGCAGATCAGATTGAAATCCATTTTTCCAAAGAGGAAACACCGGTTATGCGTGTGGTGAACCAGGTATTTAATGATTTTAAGATGATTCATCCGGATTTTACCTTCACACTTGATAGTGATGTCCATTCTAATCCGATTGTCCAAATCTATCGTAATCACCTTGAACAGGTCTTAATCATCTTGCTAGATAATGCTGTGAAATACTCTACTAAACGTAAAGAGATTCATGTTTCCGCTGCAGAAGATGCACGGACAGTTCAGATTGCTATTCAAGATTTTGGAGAGGGAATTTCAGAGGAAAATGCCAAAAAAGTTTTCAATCGCTTCTATCGGGTGGATAAAGCTCGTAGTCGTGATAAAGGTGGAAATGGTCTTGGTCTTTCAATTGCGCAACGTTTAATTGAAGGATACCATGGTAAAATTTCTCTGGAGAGTTCAGTTGGTTATGGTTCTATCTTCCGAATTACCTTACCCATCGTCAAAGATGATCCGAAAGAAAATCTGATTTCCGAAGAGCCAAAAGACTAGTGAAAACGAAAAAAGTTAGTTCAAAGAGGGGTTCTGGTGGTCCTGGTATAAGAGGTAACTCAGAAGCAACAAATTGATCGGAAATATATTGGGTAATTGTACGAAAAGAAAGGAACTGCGTGAGACGAATTGTCCCACGCAGTTCCTTTTTGGTTATGAATATGTTTTAAACTTAATTGTGGTGATGCTGTTGCTTACCAGCGTTTCGCTTTCGGTTAGAAAGATGTTCCTGGGCGACCGTTTGAGTTGTGGCGCTCGACGCTGCTTTGGCTGGTTCTGGCGGTAAAACAACTTTGGGCGGATTCTTTTTCATCTCGGCTTCAACAGAAGCACGGATTCGAGGCCGATACCAATAAATAATCAGCGTTTGGATACATGCAAAAATTCCACCTACAAAGAAGTAAAGTCCCAAGCCAGCAGGAGCCCTAAATGAAATGAAGAAAATCATCAGAGGACTTACAATCATCATGGACATCATGGATTTCTTTTGTTCAGCGGGGATGCCTAAGGTGCCTAGCCAACCCTGCAGAAGATATACCAAGAATGAAAGTGCGGCGAGAAATAGATTAGGTTGTCCCAAACTGAAGCCCATGAATAAACTGTGCGTGCCACTAGCCAATTCTGGTGAATATTGAATCGCCGCATAAAGAGCGGCAAAGATCGGAAACTGGATGAGGATAGGCAAGCACCCCATACCACCCGTCATACTAATGCCGTTATCACGATAAAGAGCCATCATTTGTTGGCTAACAGCCGCTTTTTCGTCATTCGTTGTGGCATTTTTCTGCCGTTTTTGAATTTCGGTAAGCTGCGGCTTGATGTAGGCCATTTTTTCTTGTTGTACGGTGGCCTTTCGTGATTGCTCAATCATCATCGGTAATAAAACCATACGGATGATAAACGTAACCGCAATAATTGCCCAACCATAACTACCACCTAACAAATTTGCAAGCCAATTCATGATGTGTTGTGTTGGTACGGCGAGATAATCATAAATAACGCCATAGGGTTTACCTGATTTTGTTCGTTGCACACAACCAGTTAGGAACAATGCTAATCCGGCAATTGCGGTAAGCGTCCCTATATGTTTTAGTTTCTTCATTAATACATTCCCTTTCAAATTAAACTGACAAGTGATACTTTACTTTATTATCAGTTGTTTTTCAATGGTTGATTAGTAGGTCACCCGAAAATCAAGGAAATTTTGAAGGGGTTGTTCCTTGATGGTCGTCTTTTCGACATGCCCACTTGGGGAGGGCGACATCTTTACGGCATTGATGAATTCGTTTAAAGGATCATTTTCTCCTTCAGCCTCAATATAAACGGAGCCATCACGACGATTAGCGACGGTGCCTTTGATGCCTAACTTATCTGCAACCATCTTGGTTAAATAGCGAAAGCCAACGCCCTGCACACGGCCATAGACTTCAATTGTAACTGACTTCATAAATCATCTTCCTTTCAAATTGCTTATCCTTATTCTATCATTTCTGGTTCAAAAGCAATAATATGGTATACTAACCTTAAATAAGGAGATTATTATGGAAACAATTTTATCAACACAGAACAGTCGAGTTAAAGAGTGGGAAAAACTAAAAACCAAAAAGGGTCGCCGCAAGACGGGACGCTATCTCTTAGAAGGACGACACTTGGTGAACGAGGTTCTTCAGAGTGGGGCCGAGCTTGATTATGTGGTCAGTACCCAGGCCGAATTAGATGTCATTACCTTTACGGTCCCTGAAGAAAAACTGGTTATTATTTCTGAGAAAATCGCTGATCGGCTGAGCGATACCGTAACTACCCAAGGCATTTTTGCCATCGTTCAGATTCCAAACCAGCAACGACAGCTTGCCGAACCGCAAGGCAACGAAGCAGGTGCTTGGCTATTTTTGGATAATATCCAGGATCCAGGTAATATTGGAACTATGGTTCGAACGGCTGATGCAGCAGGATTTGCCGGGGTTGTTTTTGGAAAAGGGACGGCTGACATTTTTAATCCTAAGGTTCAAAGAGCCATGCAAGGGAGTCAGTTTCATATTCAGCTGATTTTGGGCAATCTAGAAATTTGGTTAAAACAATTTCAAGCCGCGCACTATCCAGTCTATGGCACGGAGCTTAATCCCCAAGCAAAACAGTACACAGACATTGAACAGGTTCGTGATTTTGCATTAATTATGGGTAACGAAGGAAATGGGATGTCACAAGAATTGTTGAAACAGACGACAGCTAACGTCTATATTCCCATTACAGGGCAGGCAGAATCATTAAACGTTGCCGTAGCAGCTGGCATCTTAATGTTTGCACTTAAAGCAAATGAACTTTAGCAGGTGTGTATTAAAGGGGTAATTGCCGGTGGTTGGCGTTAAGTTTTTCTTGGGGTTTATTGAGAAATTCTTACGATTAATATTTAGTTAGTGTTTTCTTTGCTTTTTGGTTCAAAAATGAGTATTATATTGTTAATTCGAAGTTAATGAGTCAGTGATTTAATCATTCAAAAAGGAAGTATTTAATGAAAATAAATGCTTGGGAACACGACCAAGATTATCTTGATATCGTTTCAGACTTACTAAAGACTAAAGAAGTACAAAAACTAGATCAATATACGCAGCACCACAACTATACGCGCCTCCAGCATTCAATTTCGGTTTCTTATCAGAGTTACTTAATTGCGAAGCGTTGGCATTTAAACGCGCGTGCGGTTGCGCGTGCTGGTTTATTGCATGATTTGTTCTACTATGACTGGCGAACAACTAAGTTCGACTTAGGAACCCATGCGTACATCCATCCGCGGGTCGCTTTGCGGAATGCAGAGAAACTGACACCGCTGACAGCGATGGAAAAAGATATTATTTTAAAACATATGTGGGGAGCAACAGTAGCTTTTCCAAAGTATCGTGAGAGTATCGTGGTCTCCATTGTGGATGATTATGCAGCTACGCAGGAGTATTTAGGTCATCTGCATAAACGTGTGCACTTTATTTTAAGCAAGATGCAGCGGCGCGTGTCCTAAATTAAAATGGTTATTTTTTCAAGGGAGGAAGAACAATGTCAGAAGCACTAAAAACTGCTAAACCAATTGATAATTTTTCACTGTGTCCCAAATTTAGCCGGACATTTTCAATCCTCGGTCAAAAATGGAATGGGTTAATTATTGAAGTTTTACTAAATGAAGGATCGCAGCGTTTTAAGGATCTTGCGCATAATGTGCCTAAGTGCAGCGATCGTGTTTTGGTTGAACGCTTGAAAAATCTAGAAGCCGAGGGAATTGTGAATCGGTTAACTCATCCAGAGTCTTCGTTGATCGAATATCGGCTCACCCAAAAAGGGGAAGCATTGCGACCGGTTATGGATGCGGTTCATGAATACGCTGATTGTTGGTACGCAAACGCAGAATAATTCAGTGTTGACTATTAGCACTTTTTATTCTAGTATTTAAAGTGGAAAAACTATGATGAAGAGTAGTAGCTGAGATAAGTCTCGTCACAGGGAATGATGGCCTTAGACTGAGAGCAATCATTAGACTAGACGTCAGCAAATTCACTTCGGAGTTATTTATTTGTAAAAATAAGTCGGTAAATCGCCGTTATTGATGCCAAGTGTATTGACAGAAATGTTGATAAACCAGGGTGGTAACGCGATAACTCGTCCCTTTTCGGAGGCGAGTTTTTTTGTGCTTTTTTTGAAAATTTAGGAGGTCAAGAGATGGGATTACATGAACAGTTGGAAGAACTGAAAGAAAAATCATTGCATGAAATTTCACATGCAGATCGATTGAAAAATTTGGAACAAATTCGGGTTAATATTCTAGGGAAAAAAGGTCCGCTTACTGAAATTTTGCGCGGTATGCGCGATATTCCTAAAGAAGAGCGTCCTAAAGTTGGGGAATTATCCAATCGTGTGCGTGATAAGATTACCCAAGCAATTGAAGAAAAAAGAGCCGAAATTGAAACAGCCGTGACAGCTAAAAAACTGGCGAGTGAAAAAATCGACGTGACTTTACCAGGGAAACCAGTCAGTCAGGGTCAACCCCATGTTATTCAACAAATTATTGATAATATTGAAGATTTATTTTTAGGGATGGGCTATCAGGTGATTCAAGGACCAGAAGTGGAAACTGACAAATATAACTTTGAAATGTTGAACCTGCCTAAGGATCATCCTGCACGGGACATGCAAGATACCTTTTACATTACGGATGAAATTCTTATGCGGAGCCAGACGTCTCCGGTACAAGCACGAACGATGGAAAAACATGATTTTTCAAAAGGACCGTTAAAAATGATCTCTCCTGGGGTGGTTTATCGTCGGGACACTGATGACGCGACACATTCGCATCAGTTCCATCAAGTAGAAGGACTGGTTATTGACAAACACATCACTATGGGAGATTTAAAGGGTACTTTAGAGACCTTGGCCAAAGAACTATTTGGTGACCGTTTCGAAGTGCGCTTACGCCCTAGTTATTTTCCATTTACGGAGCCTTCCGTTGAAGCGGATGTCACTTGCTTCAATTGTATGGGAAAAGGCTGTTCAGTTTGCAAACATACTGGTTGGATCGAAGTCTTAGGTGCCGGGATGGTGCATCCTAATGTCTTGCGCATGGCTGGTGTTGATCCTGAGGTTTACGGCGGTTTTGCCTTTGGCCTTGGTCCTGATCGGTTTGCAATGTTGCGGTATGGTGTCGATGATATCCGTAATTTCTACCTAAACGATGTCCGCTTCTTAACGCAGTTTTCAAAGAAAGGATAATGACTAAATGAAAGTTTCGTATAATTGGCTAAAAGAGTATTTTGATCTGGATGTTGCCCCTAAAGTTCTTGCAGAAAAAATTGAACGGACAGCAGTTGAAGTTGACGACGTGACGCGTGCTGAAGATGGGCTAAAGAAGATAGTTGTAGGGTACACCCTGGATGTGAAACCCCATCCTGATTCCGACCATTTAAATATTTGTCAGGTTGATGTTGGTGAAGAAGAGCCCATTCAAATCGTATGTGGCGCGCCTAATGTTGCCAAAGGGCAATATGTGATTGTTGCGATGCACGGGGCACGGATTAAGGATAACGTTAAAATTAAACGTAGTAAAATGCGCGGACAGCAGTCCAATGGCATGATTTGTGCCTTGCAGGAAATTGGCTTTGACGAAAAAGTTGTTCCAAAGGAATTTGTAAATGGCATTTATGTCTTTCCAGAAGATAGCCAAGTTAAACCAGGCGAACCGGTTTATCATTATCTTGGAATGGACGATGACGTGATTGATACTTCTGTGACGCCTAACCGTGGCGATTTATTCAGCATGGATGGTAATGCATATGAAATTGGGGCTATTTATGATAAGCAGCCTGTTTTTAATCATCGTAAACTGCAAACAACAGATGATACGGCAGATATTAATCAGTTGTTAGAGATCAAAGTGGACGCGCCTGCCGACGTTTTGGCTTACCAAATGGGGATTGTCCAAAATGTGAAAATTGAACCAAGTCCTTTTTGGCTGCAAGTTCGGTTGATGACAGCCGGGGTTCGGCCCATTAATAATGTGGTTGATATTACAAATTACATCATGTTGAAATATGGGCAACCTCTCCATGCGTTTGATTACGATAAATTACAAGCCAAAGAAATTCATGTCGGGTATTCGCCAGCAAAGACTAAGTTTACGACCCTTGACGGTGAGAAACGAGAATTACGAGCTACAGATCTTATGATTAAAGACGGAACTCGTGATATTGCCATGGCAGGTGTGATGGGCGGCTTAGATACCGAAATTAGCAATGAGACGCGAACCGTCGTGATTGAATCTGCAATTTTTGATCCTATTAAAATTCGTAAAACGGCTCGGTACCATGTGCTCCACAGTGAAGCTTCCATGCGTTTTGAACGAGGAATCAATCCAGCGACCGTTACCGAAGCTTTGAACGAAGCCTTGGAACTGACGGCTGAATTTGGACAAGGAAAAGCCGTTGCACAGCACCTATCAGCAGTCGATCCGCAACCCCAGCCGGTTGAAGTCACGTTAGATTTGAGTCGGATCAACCATGTGTTGGGCACATCGCTTTCTACAAAAGAAGTGACAGACATCTTAGCTCGACTTCAATTTGAGGTTCAGTTGACCGATGAGACTTTTGTAGTTACGGTACCGGCACGCCGCTGGGATATTCATATTCCGGCAGATATTTTAGAAGAAATTGCGCGTATTTATGGGTATGACAATTTACCATCTACGCTACCAACGGGATCAACCACTATTGGTCGTTTAACTACAAGCCAGCAAGTGATTCGTGGGGTTCGTAGCATTCTTCAAGGTAGTGGCCTTAATCAGGCGATGAGTTATGGGCTAACAACGACAGAAAAAGCCAAGATGTTTATGACACAGTCCAGTAAAGAAACAAGTCTGGCTTTTCCAATGAGCCAGGACCATGCCGTTTTACGTATGAACTTAATTAGTGGCCTGTTAGATGATGTGGCCTATAACGTTGCTCGTAAAGAAATGAATGTGGCACTTTATGAACAAGGGCGGGTTTTCTACCGGACAGAAACTGACCAGGTTCGGCCAACGGAGGTTGAACACCTGGCGGGGGCGGTAACTGGCTCGCTAGTACCAAAGAGTTGGTATGGCAAAGAAGTTCCCGTTGATTTTTATCAGTTGAAGGGAATTGTTTCGCTGCTCTTGCATGACTTGAATTTTGAGGCTCCGGTTACTTACGTGGCTAATGAAACACGCGCAGAAATGCATCCCGGACGGACAGCAGACATCTTACTCGGTGACCAGGTTATTGGCTTCATTGGTCAAGTTCATCCGCAAATTGCCAAACAGTTCAAAATTCCTGTTACGTATGTTTTTGAACTGGATCTTCAAGCAATTCTGGCAGCTCCAAAACAAATTCAGCACTATGATGCCATTTCCAAGTATCCAGCCATTACACGTGACGTAGCTTTATTAATTGACAAACGTGTTACGCATACAGAGATTGTCACGGCCTTGCGTGCTAAAGCAAACAAGCATCTAGAGAATATTCAACTTTTTGATGTTTATGAGGGGGCACACATTCCTGAGGGCAAGAAATCCGTTGCGTATACGTTAACCTATCGTGACAAACATAATACGTTAACAGAAGATGAAGTTAACGCAGAATTTGATCATGCTGTTCAAGCTCTCAAAGAGACATTTAATGCCGAAATTCGCTAAATTGTTCGAAAATTTGGTAATCCTCAATTAGCTCGTTTCACTGGCACCCAACTAGTTTGTTTTTTGGTAAAATCGGTTAGTACCGCAATGATAGGAACTTTTATCTAAAATAAGGCGTAAGAGCGTCTGTTTATTTTTAGTGATTCGAGCCTGGGATGCGTTACAGCGACTTTTGAAAAGCAAATAAATCCTAGTAATGCCAATGATGTGGGCTACTTTTGTGTTCTAATTGTGAAAGGCTTGTGTGAGTTAAAAGGATCAAAATATTCAGATTCGCTGCACAACCAAAAAAATTTTAGTATAATGGCAAATAATGTCTAAGAACGGAGGAAAGATTTTGAATAATCAAGATCAAAATGATCAGAACCGCGCGGCTAATCAGAAAAGAAAGGCGCAGGGACATTCGATCATTCGATGGGTTGGTATCGTGTTAGCCATCGTAGTAGTGGCAACAGGATTGTTCGTGTATCACTACTTTTCAGGAGCTTTAGAGCCCTTAGATCCATCTAGTAAACAGGAAATTCAAATTAATGTCCCTGAAGGCTCCTCAACACGTGAAATCGGGTCGATTTTACAGGAGAAGAAAGTTGTCAAAAGCGGGGCCGTTTTCAATTATTATGTGAAGTCACATAATTTGACCAACTTTAAAGCCGGTTATTATGTTTTGAAGCCGTCAATGACTTTAAATACGATTGCTAAACGCCTGCAAAAGGGCGGCAGTGCCACGCCAATTTTGTTGGGTAAGTATGTCATGATTAAGGAAGGCGAAACGATTGATGAGGTGGCTAAAACCATCGAAAAATCATCCGACTTTACGCGAAAACAGTTTACGGACTTGATGAAAGACCAAACATTTATTAACAGTTTATATAAAAAGTATCCTCAACTGCTAGGTTCAGCTATGAAAGCCAAAAACGTGCGCTATCGACTGGAAGGCTATCTTTATCCGGCTACCTATTCATTAGGCAAGAAAACCACTTTAAAACAGGTCGTGACCCAAATGGTGGCTAAAGAAAATGCTGTTTTGAAACCCTACTATGCGAAGATTAAACAAGAAAAAATGACAGTCCAAGAAATTCTTTCTTTGGCTGCACTAGTTGAGCGTGAAGGCAATACGACTTCTGATCGTGAAAAAATTGCTGGCGTCTTCTTAAACCGGCTTGATATAAAAATGGCCTTGCAATCAGATGTTTCGGTTTATTATGCCGTCAACAAAAGTTTTGGAGCTGATTTGACAGCAACCGACTTAAAGAATAAATCGCCCTATAATTTACGTCTCCATAAAGGATTCGGACCTGGACCAGTAAATAATCCAAGTAAGAATTCCGTTTTAGCGGTTCTTCATCCTAAGGATCGCAGTAAAAATTATTTGTATTTTGTTGCTAATCTTAAGACGGGCAAAATATACTTTGCACAAACTTATGATGAACATTTGCAAAACATTGCTGATCAAGACTCAAGTAATAACTAATAGGTGAGGATTAAGGTATGAGTACAAAAGAGAAAAGGCCAATTTTGATTGGGGTTACCGGAGGATCGGGTAGTGGAAAAACGACCGTCAGTCGCAAAATTTATGAAAATCTTTCGGGCCATTCAATTATGACACTCCAACAGGATTCGTATTATAATGATCAGGCTGATATGTCAATCAAAGAGAGGGAAGCGGTCAATTATGACCATCCCTTGGCTTTTGATACAGATTTATTAATTAGCCAATTGAAACAGTTATTAAATTATCAGGCAATTGAAAAGCCGGTTTATGACTATACACAGTTAACCCGTAGTAAAGAGACCTTCCATCAGGAACCGCGAGATGTGATCATCTTAGAGGGAATTTTGATTTTAGATGATAAACGGTTACGCGACTTGATGGACATTAAAGTTTATGTGGATACTGATGATGATATTCGGATTATTCGCAGAATTGAGCGTGATATAAAAGAACGTGGGCGGACACTAGATTCGGTCATCACTCAGTACCTAGCGACGGTAAAGCCAATGTTTCATCAATTTGTGGAGCCAACCAAGCGCTACGCTGACTTGATTGTGCCCGAGGGCGGAGAAAATACTGTGGCGATTGATCTCTTGACCACGAAAATTAAAGATATTCTTTCGCAAGAGGGTCGAGACGGTATTTTTCACGAATAACGGTATTTACAAGCAATATACTTCGTGATACGCTAGAAAAGTTATATTTTTACCATAAATAAGAGGTGTATAAAAAGTGGCAAGTGAAAAAATATACCCAATGACAGAAGCGGGTAAAGAAAAATTACAAAAAGAATTAGAAGAATTAAAGACGAAAACACGGCCTGAAGTTATTGAACGTATTAAAGTTGCCCGTGGTTTTGGGGATTTGTCCGAAAATTCGGAATATGAATCAGCTAAAGATGAACAAAGCATGGTGGAAAGCCGAATTAGTACCATCGAGCACATGCTTCAAAATGCAGAAATTATTGATAATAATGCTGTGGCAAAAGATGTGATTTCTTTAGGTAAAACTGTAGAATTCAAAGAATTGCCTGATGAAGAACCAGAGTCTTATACAATTGTGGGAGCCGCAGAGGCAGATCCGATGTCTGGAAAGATCTCAAACGATTCACCAATTGCAAAAGCCTTACTTGGCCATAAAGTCGGTGAAGAAGTGGTTATTGCAACGCCTGGTGGCGATATGAACGTAAAAATTTTAAAGGTAGAAGCCTAAATAAGGCCATACAAAAAAGCGAACGATTTAGTCGTTCGCTTTTTTGTATACTTAAATTTTCTTTGGCGTTTGCCGGTGTTTCCAGAGTAAGCCACCAATGCTGCTAATCAGGCACAAAAGACTGAGTATCAAGCCACTAAATAGATAAGGTGGCCAGTAAGTAAATTTGACTGTGTGGGTTCCCTTAGTTAACTGAACACCTACGAAGGTATCCGCAACTTTGGTTGTTTTAGCTGTTCGGCCATCCACGGTGACATGCCACCCTTTGCCATAAGGAATTGTCGTCATCAGGAAGCGGTTGTTCTTGCCAACTGTAATGTTACCGGTAATTTGATGACTATTGTAGTGTGTGACTTTAAGAGGGGCCGCTTTAAGTTTACTTTGCAGATTAGTAAATTCGGTTTGGTTTAACTGGTAGAGCGTGAAGTTCTCAAGCCAAAGGCTCATTTTTTTGAGCTGAATTTTTAGAGTGATGGTTTTTCCTTTGCTATGATTAGCAAAGTTAACCACTACTGTATTTCGGTATGGTGAATATTGGGTCAACGTCTTACCATCAATTGTAAACGTTGCATTATCAGGATTAAGTTCCTGACCGAAAGTAAGGTAATAAGCACCATTTGTCGGCGGCGTGAATTTAAAAGTGACGATTCCCGGTTTAGAAAGACTATTTTTTTTGAGTACGCTGCCGGTTAGTTTTGTGGTTTGGTTGATGTTTTGAAAAATAACTTCATTAAAATTTTGGGCTTTAAAGAGATTGGAAGTCTTCTTACCAGCTAAGCGACTGTAAAGTTCGCCTTGATACTGCATAGGGTCTAATTTACTGCCATCAAAACTTTTTACCAATTCGGAAGCCCCAAAACCGATTGATAAAGCATACGGATTCTTATAGGTCTGCGTTAAGCTATCCTGACCAACGAGCTGGTAACTTGCTAGGTCTGGCCGATAAGTTAATGGTGGCATCGTCGGATTACTTGAAGAAGTCACACTTGAGCCAAGTTGGTTGGCATCAATGTTTTTAGACCAATACTTCATGTTCAACAGACTATCCGTAATTAAAGTGCCGTTTGAATAGGTAACAAAGCCATCGCCGTCAGGTTGACCAATTTTTTGCATAAAATTAGGAATTTGCGTTTCAAAAGTGGAGCTGAAATGTGAACCGCCGTTGAATGCAGCTTGCATGGCGTCATCTTTAGTCCGCATATATGTTGTTCCAATTCGATAAAAACCGGTATCTTTTTTCTGTATCTTACCGATCGTTTTGTCGAGCTCAGTTGTGTAATTACCAAATTCGGCTTGCGAAACAAACGAAAGATTGTTGAGCGACCAACAGGCATTTACAAAGACATCCAGAATAATTAGGATGGTGACGAGCCAGGCTGCTTTAGGCCGCTGTTTGAGAAGAAGCAAAGCAAGCAAGCCAAGGGTCGCAAAGAGTGCACCAATAATAAATTGATCTTGAGTGACATAGCTTTTAAAAGACTTCAGATTTAGCCATAAATAGCCAAATCCTATAATAAAGATACCTGCGGTGAGTAAAAGACTCTTGGCTGAAAACGCAGGATTAGTGAATAAATAACGAGCGGTCAGAAAAATAATCCAGAAACATACCAGAAAACTAAATCGGTAAGGATACCACCACGGGAACTGCATGGCATGCCAGAAGAGGTTTAACGGTTGAAAGCAAAGCGATAAGAACAAAAATGCGGAAATAACAGCTGCTGTCAAACGTTCTCGTAACTTAATTTGTCGACTGGTAAAGTAAAGAATGAAACCCGCAAGGCAAAGTGCCCCCACAAAAATGTTGGGCAACCCACTTGGCATCTGTTCAAAGTTAAAGGTGCCGGGGAGAAGTTTACTGAGCATTTTAAAGGGAAAATAGTCGAATTTGAATTTTACACTTGTTTCAGTATATTGGACTTTACTTTGCGTCAGAATGTAAAAAGTTGGCATCAATAACCAGGAAGCTAGGCCGCCAGACAATAAAGCACCACCGATAAATCTTTTAACGGCCTGGAAACCTTTTTTGCCGGAGACGTCATGAGCTGAAAAAGCGTATATAAAGTACAAGACACTAAAAATACAGATCATATAAGCCATATAGTAATTGATAATCAGCATCAAAGTGAGCCATAAAACAAACCAACGGATTTTTCCCGTACGAAAGATTTGTTCAATCCCCAGAACAATCAAGGGAAGCAAGATCGGTACATCTAGCCAAATCAGATTTAATTGATTAGCGATTGTGAATCCCATCAAGGCATAGGCCGTAGCCAACCCCGGGATTAGCCAGGAAGCTTTTGCATATAACTTTTGTAAAAGAATGGCAAAAGTAAGCCCTGCAAAGGCGTATTTTAAGACAGTAATGATGAAAATACCGGTTGTAATTGTTTTGCCGGGAAAGAAAAGTAAGATAAAATTAAAGGGACTCATTAAGTAATAGGCCCAAGTACCCATCATGTCTCCGCCAATGGCTTTGGAAAAGGAGTAGAAAAAGGCACTGGGATCGTGCAAGATCGTATGTCGAAAGTAAGCAAATAAATCAACGTACTGCTGACCTAAATCTACAGTTAATAAACTACTAGATCCAAAAGGTGCCATTTTTCGATAAATAAAATAACTGGTCATCAAAATTAAAGGCACGAAAAAGCTAACTAAAAGTTGTTGCTTTTGTGAGTTTATAAGGTGTTTGGTGTGGGTTATTTTTGCGCGTTGCATCATATTCCTCTTTTCTCGTATTACTTTCCTTAGCATACCACATTGACTAAGATAATCTAAAAATGTGAACAAGTTATAGAAGCAGTTTGATTTTTTTGTTAGAATGGTCTCAGCAGCGTGAAGGAGTTAAAAAGATTTTGAAAGCAAATAAAAAAGTATCGAGCAACCGAAACAAGAAATCGGAATTGCCATTCCGTCTACATTTGATCTTTATCATTGTAGTGATCCTACTAGTGACATTGATTGGTCGGCTGGCCTATTTACAAATCTTCAACGGCTCAAAGTATGTAGCTGATGTTGACCGCACGGATACGACAATTGAGACTAATAATGTGCAGCGCGGGATGATTTATGACTCTACAGGTAAGGTGTTAGTTGGAAATAAATCCCACCAAGCCATTGAATATACCAAAGGCGTCAATGTTTTGTCGAGTACTTTGCGAAAAACAGCGGATCGCTTGAGCAAGTATCTTACAGTCTCTACCGGTACACTTTCAACGCAGGATGAAGCTGATTATTATTTAGCTGATAGTAATAATTTAACGCGAGTTGAAAAAAGTATCAAAAACCATGGAGAATATAGTGCCAAGGCGCTTTATAATTTGGCAGTGGCTAAAGTAAAGAAGACCGTTAATTTATCGAAAAGTCAGCAAAACGCAGCTCAGCTTTTTGCTTTAATGAACGGTGCTTACGAACTTTCAACGGTCTACTTAAAGGAATCTGATGTTTCCACAAAGGAAGTCGCGGAAATTGGGGAACATTTATCTGAGTTGCCCGGGGTCAAAGTTGGCACAAGCTGGTCAAGGGATTATCCGCAAGGAAACTCAATTAAGAGTATTGCGGGCACCGTATCAAGTGCTAAATCTGGATTACCAAGTGATAAAGTTAATATTCTTTTAGCACAAGGCTATTCCCGCAATGATAGTGTCGGTCAGAGTTATTTGGAAGAAGCCTATGATTCAATTCTCAAGGGAACTAAATCACAGACACGTGTCGAAGTTAGTGGCAATAAAACGATTAAAAAAGAAGTTAAACAATATGCAGGTCGAAAAGGCGACAATTTAGTGCTTTCTATTAATGCCGCCTTTCAGCAAAAAGTTCAACAATACACCCGTTCAGCAGTCACAAGTGCTGGCGGGGAATCAACCGGTGGGTATGCGGTTGTGATGAATCCTAATACCGGGGCGGTCATCGCTTTGGCTGGGGTCGATCGAAATACTTCAACCGGTAAGGTAACAGATAACGCCTTGGGAACGATCAACGAACCCATTGTCATGGGGTCGGTTGTCAAGGGGGCAATGGTCACTGGAGCATTGATGGATGGTGTCATTACACCAACTAATAGTACTCTGACAGATAAACCGATTAAATTAGCCGGAACAAGTGCCAAGGCTTCGTGGTTCAATAAGAGCGGCTCTGAAGATATTAGTCTGGATGCTTCAACAGCTTTGGAAGTCTCTTCAAACTCCTACATGATGCAATTAGCCATGAAAGAGGGGGGCTTTAAGTATTCATCAGGGGCCGCGCTTACTATGAGTACCAGCGTCTTTTCTAAGATGCGCGGATACTTCGAGCAGTTTGGATTAGGTACAGATACAGGCATTGATATTCCAGGAGAGTCTTCTGGATATACGGGACCAAGCACTCAAGCTGATATTGGTAAGGCACTTGATTTAGCCTTTGGTCAGTATGATGCTTATACAACAATTCAGGTTGCTCAGTATATTTCGACGATTGCAAATGGTGGTTACCGAATTGCCCCCCACGTTGTTTCCGAAATTCGGGGCACTAATTCTAAAGGTGGTCTTGGAAAAGTCGAAGATACAATTCAACCAAAAATTTTGAATTATATTGATGACACGGCTGCTGAGAAGAAGGTTGTGACAAAGGGGCTTTATGATGTGGTTCATGGTACAAATACGTACAAGACCGGTGGCAGTCTGGCAAGTATTTCCCCTGAAATCTCGGCAAAAACGGGTACTGCTGAAACAACCACTAACGGAAAATCAACGGTAACTTTGAGCTTAGCTTCTTATGCGCCTTCAAAGAATCCTCAGGTTGTGGTTGCGGTGGCAATGCCAGGTCTCGCAGCGGACGCCGAGAGTAATAATATTCAATTAGCCAAGAAGATTTATGCGGCTTATTGGAAAATGGTCCAAAGTAAAACGACTGTAGAAAAGTAGATGACGTTTTAGAAGAACCATGGATATAATTCACTAATGATGCTTGCGTCAAGAAGGCTTGTTGTGGTATTATATCTTACAGTTGAGGGCGCAACGCCCATCAGAATTTATAGTTGGGAGGTTGGAGCCATGCGCGTACACATCACATTAGAATGTACAGAATGTCGTAATCGACAATATCTATCAAGCAAAAATAAACGTAACAATCCGGATCGTTTGGAATTAAATAAGTATTGCCCACGTGAAAGAAAGGTTACTTTACATCGAGAAACTAAATAAGATTGGACAAAATGATCGAATTTTGCTCCGATCTTTTTTATTAGTTTCAAAAAAGTGCTTTGAATCGAGGAATGCTATGCAACCAGAAAAGAAAAAGCAGCGTCAAATTCAACTGCAGCGGCTCAGCTCACTCTCTGCTACCCAAAAAGAGAAAGAAGAAGGACGGCTCTACGCGCAACTATTTGCTAGTCAGGAGTGGCAAACAGCCACCAAGATAGCCACTACAATGAGTGGTCCTGTTGAAGTTAATACTGAAAAAATCATTCACCAAGCTTGGGCAGAGGGGAAAACCGTTTTACTTCCTCAAACGCTACCGCACTGGCAAATGGCATTTCATGCTTATACCACGGAAACACATTTAGAAAAGAGTCACTTTGGTGTTTTGGAACCCACTAGTGGTCAGGTGGTAGCTAAACCCGAGATTGATTTAATTTTGGTGCCGGGGTTGGCCTTTACAGACCAGCAAAATTATCGATTAGGGTTCGGTGGCGGCTACTATGATCGGTATTTAAGTGACTACAAGGGCCAAACAATCAGCCTGGTGTTGAGTGTTCAGCAATTCTCCCAGCCGACGTGGCCGCTTGAATCCCATGATATTCCAATTAAAAAGTTGATTAAAAGTGGGGTGCGGTTATGAAAAGAACGTTAAGAAAATGGCAGACTGGACCTTATATGACGATCGGGTTGATCGTGATTAATTTTGTTGTCTTCGGTTTAATGACTGTAGATGGTGGTTCTGAAAATACGCAGACCCTGTTGCGCTATGGGGCGGTGTTTAAGCCGCTGATTGTGCAAAATGGTGAATGGTGGCGGCTGATTTCCGGCATGTTTATCCATATTGGCCTGACACACATCGTGATGAATATGGTGACGTTATACTTTGTCGGTCTTCAGGTTGAGAGCCTTTTTGGCCACTATAAATTTTTAGTGCTATACTTTTTGGCTGGGATCTTCGGAAATCTTGTGAGTTTAGCACTCGGAAACCCGTTGGCGCTATCCGCAGGGGCTAGCGGGGCTATTTTTGGGTTATTTGGCGTTTGGCTCATGTTAGGGGAATCGTTTCACGCTAATCCTTATATTCGCATTATGGCGCGTCAATTAGGGCTCTTTGTGGTCCTTGCTTTACTTTCGAGTGTGCTTGAAACCGGGATTGATGTTTATGCTCATGTGGCCGGAATTTTAGCTGGTTTTCTCGGCGGATATCTTGTAGGCGTACCTCAAATTGGCAAAATTGAACCGACAAAGCGTATTGCGGCTACCGTGGCTTTGATTCTGCTGTTTTTAGCGGCGTTTTGGCTTATATTTACTAACTAGTCTTATAAAAATAACGTTTACAAATATTTTTTTATCTGTATAATTAATTGGGATGATGTTATGAAGACACTATATGATGTGCAACAGTTACTTAAAAAGTTTGGTATTTATGTTTATGTCGGTAAACGAATCTGGGATATTGAATTAATGAGCATTGAACTCAAACATTTACATGATGCCGGTGTGGTGGATAATCAGTTGTATGTAAAAGCAGTAATGATTTTACGACATGAACATCATTTGGAAGAGGTTCGCGAACAGCAACCCAATAAACTTTTTTAATATTGGAGGAAATGAATAATGGATCGCAAATTAATTGGCGTTGATTTGGGTGGCACAACGATTAAATTCGCCATCTTGACGGATAACGGCGAAGTTCAACAAAAATGGAGTGTGGAAACCAACATTTTAGATGAAGGTAGTCACATTGTTCCGGATATTATTGAGTCGATTAACCATCATATTGACTTATATAATATGGATAAAGCACAGTTCATCGGTATTGGGATGGGAACTCCTGGAACCGTTGATCGTGAGAATGGAACCGTTGTGGGGGCTTACAACTTAAATTGGAAGACTACCCAACACGTCAAGGCCGATGTTGAAGCTGGCACTGGCATCAAGTTTACAATGGATAACGATGCCAACGTCGCCGGCTTAGGTGAACGTTGGAAGGGCGCTGGTGAAAATGGTAGTGACGTTTCATTTGTAACGTTGGGTACCGGTATTGGCGGCGGATTGATCGCGGATGGACATCTGCTCCACGGTACTGCAGGGGCGGCAGGTGAAATTGGCCATGTAACCGTAGAACCTAATGGTTACCTGTGTACTTGCGGGAAACGAGGCTGCTTGGAACAGTATGCTTCGGCAACAGGTGTTGTGCATGTCGCTCGTGATATGGCAGAAGAGTTCTCAGGCGATTCAGAATTAAAACGCCAAGCAGATGATGGCCAAGATATCACTTCCAAATTAGTTTTTGATCTGGCTAAAAGTGGCGATGCCTTAGCAGTTCGTGTCGTTGATAAGGTTTGCTATTACTTAGGTTTAGCTTTAGGAAATTTGGCAAACACGTTAAATCCTGAAAGCATTATAATTGGCGGTGGTGTTTCTGCCGCAGGAGATTACTTATTAAAACAAGTTGATCATTATTTCCAAGAATTTGCTTTTACAACAGTTCGCAATTCGACAAGCTTGAAATTAGCTCGGTTAGGTAACGATGCTGGGGTGATTGGTGCCGCATCGTTAGCCTTAGCTTTTAAATAGATAGGATTAGAAAAGCCGGCTTGGAAAATTTCCAAACGGTTTTTTTGTATTCTCGTACTAGGCAAACGGCTTTTTTATGTGTAAAATAAAATTGATTGACATAGGAGGAGAAGACAGTGGTATTTGGCGCAAGTTCAAAAGCAAGTTTTATTATCAACACAATCTTAATTATTTTAATCGTGGCCTATTTTGTTTATCAAGGCTACGTTGTCTGGAAACGTAATCGAGTGGCTAAGATTCTTGACGAAGATGAGTTTCAAGAAGGCATGCACCGCGGCCAGGTAATTGATCTTCGGGAAAAGAAGGATTTTGATGCCGGCCATATTTTAGGTGCGCGCAATATTCCATATTCAACTTTGAAGAGCCGCTATCAAGAGGTACGAGCGGATTTGCCAGTTTATATTTATGACCAAGGTCGAAGTTTAAGTTCGCGGGCTGCTATTTTCATGTCTAAAAAAGGATATGGCAAGTTATTCATTCTTCGTTACGGTTTTCAGCGTTGGAATGGTAAGACGAAAAAGAAAAATTAGGTGTGTTCGGGGTAAAGGATCAGTGAGGTGAATCGACAATTGCGTCATCCTCGAGATTTTCTTTACCTCTTTTTTTATTTTCTTTTAGCAGCTGGACTAGTGAACAAGTTGTGAGAATTGCTTTTTCGACTATGCTAAACTATGAGAAAAGGAAAAGGGAGAAACGCATAAAAAAGGAACTGGAATTTTTATTCCAGTTCCCCACTATGCGTTTATGTTTTAGCCGTTATGAGCTGAACGCTGTTTACGCATTGCCCGCTTGCGATTCTCCGCAGCACGGGACTCTTGTTCTTCAATTGGTTGAACGATAACTTTGTGGAAGGTATAGAGTGCGGCAGCAGCAGCTCCGATGACAGAGAAGCCACCAACGACAAAGCCCTTAATAAAATTTTTCATTTTGAAACCCCTTTCCATCTTTGATATCTTTATTATGACTTTTTTTTAAAGAAATATCCAGTAAATTACGTGAATGGGAATGATTTTAATGTTAACAAAAATTATTGCGCACCGTGGAAGTAAGGGTGTACGGCCAGAGAATACCTTGCCGGCTTTTGAAAAAGCAATTGCGGAAGGGGCAGATGGGATTGAAACAGATGTGCATTTATCCAAAGATGGCGCTTTAATTATTATGCACGATGAGACCGTTGACCGTACCACAAATGGCACCAGCAAAATTTTTGACAAAACTCTCAGTGAACTTAAGGAACTGGATGCCGGGAGCTATTTCGGATATGAATATTTAGGCACGCGTATTCCAACTTTAGATGAAGTGGTGCAGCTCTTAATTGCCAAAAAATTTACGGGTCTTTTTAATCTGGAGTTAAAAACGGATAAAATTCAATATCCCGGTATTGAAGAAAAAGTTGCGGCTTGTATGGAACGGCAGAAATTACCGTTCCGGTTAATTTATTCCAGCTTTCATCCCCAATCCTTGGTGAAAATGCATGCTTTGGATCCAGATATTGAATATGCGAGTTTGTTTAAAGTACAAACTAAATTTGCGCGCCAACTATACCGAAAGCATCTCATTAAGGATTGGCATCCGGATATTCGTTGGGTACGCGCGCATCGGTTCTTCTTGCCGCACGTCCAATTACGTCCATGGACTGTAAACTCTGATGATGATATGCGTTACTGCTTTAAGCGCAAATTTGATGGTATTATTACGGATTATCCTGGACGAGCTGCAATCATACGAAAATCAATTCAAGGTGGGTAATATCTAGTGGAAAAAGTTTTGGCAATTGTGGGGCCGACTGCGGTAGGTAAGACCAACTTGTCTTTAACCATAGCAACGCAATTCAATGGAGAAATCATTTCGGGTGATTCCATGCAGGTGTACCGTAACTTGGATATTGGTACTGCAAAGATTTTGTCGGAGGAGCGGCACGGGATCACGCATCATTTAATTGACATCTGCAACATAGATCAACGTTTCTCTGTGGCAGATTTTAAAAAAGCAGCGAGCAAACAGATTCATCAAATTACTGAGAAAGGGAAACTGCCGATCATTGTTGGCGGAACCGGCTTTTATTTACAGGCCCTCCTTGCAGATTTTTCGCTGGGAAATGATACTTATGAACCTCAAGAGCAGGTTCGGACAAAATGGCATACCTATGCCCGGACACATTCACAACAACAACTCTGGGAGAAGTTAAAGGAAATTGATCCCCAAGCGGCGACTAAGATTCCCGTGACTAATGAAGTACGGGTCGTACGTGCCTTAGAAGTATATGAAAAAACTGGTGAGCAATTTTCCGCCCAACATGATGAACAAAAACAAAAGTACGATGTTTTGTTAATTGGGCTGAACACGGATCGTAAGTTGTTGTACGACCGGATTAATCTTCGGGTTGATCAAATGATTGCAGCCGGTTTAGAACAAGAAGCCCTAAGGTTGTTTCGGCAAGGCGGGAGCGATTTGCCTGCGGGAAAGGGGATTGGATATCGTGAATGGTATCCGTATTTTAATCATCAACTTTCCAAAACAGCGGTTATTGCACAAATTAAACAGGATTCGCGCAACTATGCTAAGCGCCAGTTAACGTGGTTTCGTAATAAGATGCGGGTAAATTGGTTTGATCTCATCCAGCATCCGGAAGAAGAACAACAAATTATCACAGAAATAAAAAATTGGATTGGGAGGAATTAAGTGTGGAATGGTCAGATGGCTTAAAGCCTAAATTAGTTGAACTTGTGAAACAGGTGGATCAACAAATTGCGCCGCGTTTAGCCGAAATTGATAATCAGGTTTTGTTTAATCAGCGAAAGGTTTTGGAGGCATTTCGTAAAGAACAGATTTCGGAAGAAGAGTTAAACGGTTCTACTGGTTATGGCTATGATGATACGGGACGAGATGCACTAGATGCAGTTTACGCTGATGTTTTTAAAACAGAGGATGCGTTGGTGCGGCCACAAATTATTTCAGGCACACACGCCATCAGTACGGCGTTATGGGGGATGCTGAGACCAGGAGATAAATTGTTATACGTGACAGGGATGCCCTATGATACGGTCCAAGAAGTGATTGGGATTACCGGCGAGACTAATGCGGGCTCATTAAAGGATTTTAACATTCAATTTGATTATGCAGATTTAGAGCCGGATGGGCAATTTTCCAGAGCTAATGTGCAAGCAAAACTTACAGATGATGTTCGCGTTGTTGCGATTCAGCGTTCTCGTGGGTACGCGACTCGCGAAAGTTTCACGGTAGCCCAAATTGCTGCGATGATCAAATTTATCCGTAGCCTAAAGCCAAATGTCCATATCTTTATCGATAATTGCTACGGTGAATTTTCCGAAAAATGTGAACCAACCGAATTTGGAGCTGACGTGATGGCGGGCTCATTAATCAAGAATGCCGGCGGTGGACTTGCTAAAACGGGAGGTTACATCGTGGGCAAAAAATCATTAATTGCTCAAATTGGGAATCGTCTCACAACGCCGGGATCTGGCAAAGACGAGGGGGCCACTTTAGATACACTCGCTGCAATGTTTCAGGGCTTTTTCCAAGCACCTAATGTCACGGGAGAAGCCATTAAAGGCGCTATTTTTGAAAGTGCTATTTTAGAAAAATGTGGTTTGAATGTTAGTCCTAAATGGGATGCACCACGCACCGACTTGATTCAGACCGTTAATTTTGGCGATCCTAAGGCCATGATAAATTTTGCCAAAGTTGTCCAACACTATTCGCCTATTAATTCATATGTCGACCCAATTCCAAGTGAAATGGGTGGTTATGACGATAAGATTATCATGGCTGCAGGGACGTTTGTTCAGGGTGCTAGTGTTGAGTTTTCTGCAGACGGCCCATTGCGACCACCATACACGCTCTACATTCAGGGCGGTTTGACCTATGCACACGTAAAAATTGCGATTACCGAAGCTGTGGCGCAACTCTTTTTCTAAATTAAATTTTCATGTCACATTTTATGACATGAGACGTTGACTTTAAACAACCCCATTGATAGAATGGGGTTGTTTTTGAAAGGAGGGGTGTTAAGTGGAAAATCAATTGCAACGTTCACGTGCTGTTTTACCCATCGGAACCGTTATGAAGCTCACCGAATTGAGTGCTCGCCAGATTCGCTACTATGAAGCACAGGGGTTAGTGAAGCCAGCTCGTAATGCCGGCAATCGGCGCTTGTATTGTTTAAGTGATGTGGACCGGTTATTGGAAATCAAGGGTTATTTGGATGAAGGGTTTAACATGACCGAAATTAAACGCGTCTATGAAAAGCAGGCTAAACGCAGTCATAGACAGCATAAGCCGGTTACGGACGAGGATGTTCGGCAGGTCCTTCATAATGAATTTTTAACCATTGGTGGGCTTAGGCATAAAAGTTCGCAATTTTTTCCGCCTGATGGCCCGACCACAAAATAAGAATAGGAGCGATAGATATGGCAAAGCGACAGTATACCAAAGATGAGATCCGCAAAATGGCAAAAGAGGAAAATGTGCGTTTTCTACGACTCATGTTTACGGACTTATTTGGTATTATCAAGAATGTGGAAGTTCCAATTAGCCAATTAGAAAAGTTGTTAGATAATAAGTTAATGTTTGACGGCTCATCAATTGATGGCTTTGTGCGCATTGAGGAAAGTGATATGTACCTTTATCCAGACCTTTCGACTTGGATGATTTTTCCTTGGGGAAATGAACACGGTAAAATTGCACGGGTTATTTGTGAGGTTTATACTCCCGATGGCAAACCGTTTGAAGGCGATCCGCGTAACAATTTGATTCGGGTATTAAAAGAGATGCGCGACGCTGGCTATACAGACTTTAACATTGGACCAGAACCAGAATTTTTCCTATTCAAATTGGATCCTGAGACAGGCAAGCCAACAACCAATTTAAATGATAAAGGGAGCTACTTTGACTTGGCCCCCATGGATCTTGGCGAAAATTGTCGTCGTGATATTGTTCTAGAACTTGAAAACATGGGCTTCGATGTGGAAGCTTCCCATCATGAAGTAGCGCCAGGCCAACATGAAATTGACTTTAAATACGCCGATGCGCTTGCCGCAGCGGACAACATTCAGACATTTAAATTAGTTGTGAAGACGGTGGCGCGCAAGTACAACCTGCATGCTACCTTTATGCCGAAGCCACTAGACGGGATTAACGGTTCCGGGATGCACCTTAATATGTCTCTCTTCCATGATAAGGGTAATGCCTTTTATGATGAAAAAAATGAGCTCCAGCTTTCTCAAGAAGCGTACTGGTTCTTGGGGGGCTTGCTGAAACATGCGCGGAGTTACACGGCAGTCTGCGATCCGATTGTCAACTCGTATAAACGTTTGGTACCAGGGTTTGAGGCACCTGTCTACGTCGCTTGGTCAGGTTCTAACCGCTCGCCACTTATCCGCGTACCAAGCAGCCGTGGTCTATCGACTCGTTTTGAGCTCCGTAGTGTGGATCCTTCAGCCAATCCATATTTGGCAATTGCCACGGTATTGGAAGCAGGACTAGATGGGATTCGTAATAAGATTGAACCGCCGAAGTCAATCGATCGCAATATTTATCGAATGAATGAAGAAGAACGTCAGGATAGTAATATCCAGGATTTACCTTCCACTTTGCACAATGCGTTGAAGGCGTTTGAGGCCGATGAAGTGATGAAAAAAGCGCTCGGACCACATATTTATCAGAGTTTCTTAGAAGCTAAGGGACTTGAATGGGCTTCTTATCGTCAAGAAGTGACACAATGGGAACGAGATCAGTATTTGGAACAATACTAAGCTGAAGAAGATTAAAGAGCGAACCGAGACAATTTTGATAGTTGTCCCGGTTTTTTATTTTCTGAAATATAAACAGTTAATTTTAATCTTTTTCGCCATTACACGCAGGATCTGTTAAAATTTAGTAAGGAATAGGAAAATTTCTTTGTTGATTATTCATTTATTTGTTACATTAGAAGTAATCAATAATGTAAGGGCAACTTTACAGAATTAGGAGCGATACAGATGAGTGATGAAGAAAATACGATACAATCCCAGGAACAACCAAATGCAAAATTAAAGCAGAGTTTGTCGGGAAAAATCGTTTATTTAAATGCCTTGCAGAATGCGGTTGATAAACAAGATGATCGCTTAATTTACGAACTATTAGATCCAGAACGTTATCATAGTGATATTTCGGCTGCTAACGATGCAATTAAACCGGGATACTTTAGTTTGGTTGATGATGTGCGGACGCAAATCAGTCACTATCTCAGTTATCAATTAATTGACTATTTGGCGGAAATCTATCCGTTCTTTTATTATCGCGAAATTTCTGAAGGTGAATTCAAAATTCTTTTTGGAAATTGGTGGGATCGCCGGGAATTTGGTTATTTAGATGTTTTGAATCTTGAATTCCAATATGACAAGGATGAATACCAAAAATTGGCTGATACTTTTGCTTTAGATGCTAACAATAAGCATTTAAATACAGCGAAGATTGCTGAGATTTCAGAAGAAAATAAGAAATTACAAGAACTTCTAACTAATCAGGATCAACGCGACCAACGGAAGGCACAATTGCGAGATCAGTTGCAAGACACTAGCAATGGCGGTTCATTTTGGGAGAGTGGTAAGATCAAAGAGGAACGACAGGCCCTTAAAGATGAGCTTACGAAACTAACCGATGAAGACCAAAAAGCGGTGGATGCTAAGGAAACCATGAAGCGTAATGAAGACCAGATTTTGGCGTTATCAAAAGAGGATACAATTCTGGGTTACGAGAAACAGTCTATCAAACAAGCCTTTGGCAGTTTTGAATCCTTTACAAGCCATTCTAAGAAGTTATATTCAGACTATTTAACGAGTTTGATCGGAAAGGAAAAGGTGCGTGCTGATGAGTAATGAATCTTTAAATCCTTCCAGTTTAACTACTAATGGCCGTTTAGTTGCTTACAGTGATTCTTTGAAAGCTGGTTTGCAACATGGAATCGAATTTACCAAACTTTTTGATCAATTGACGAATACCAAGGATGCTAACGAATTATTGGCTGCTTCAACGGCGTTATTTGATTTTCAGATGGACACCGACTATGTGGTCTATCCTCACAAGTATGACGCTAACGATTATTACTTGATTTTTATGAGTCGCTTGCTGGAGCTCCATAATGATAAGGAGACTGTCCTACATTCACGTGAAGATAATCTGAAAGCTGATACACTGTTTCAAACCTTTCCCAATGTGGATGATTCGGAAGAATTTCATTTTGAACAACGCCCTAATCAAGAAGGCGCATTTTATGTTGAACAAAACAGTCATCAAGTTATTTTCTCGTTGAATTTGAAAGCCAAAACAATGTACTTCAATTCTGATACGATAACCAAGTTATTTATCACGGAATGGAGTGGCAAGTCAGATTCGGACGCCATTACGGATGCCGTTGATTTGTTTATTCAATTTGGTAAGTATCTGGTTTCTGATTTTGGATTCAATGTCGATTTCAACATGTTAGATGCTGCCAATTCTAAGAAATACGTCCTGGCGAAACCGGACCTTCCTGAACAAATTTTGGACAAATTATTCGTTGCGACGGCGGATAATAATCTCATGTTACAAAATATGGATGAGGCACAGGGGGCTTTCTTGGAATTAGGGAATCAAATTATTTTCAGTCTGTATAAGCATGCGACCCAAGACGGGGAAAGCCATTGGGTAATCACAGTACAGGATCCAGAAGAAAAGTACTCTTTGTTTGATATTTTTAACCAATTTGGATTTTTAAAGAAATGGTTTTTGGACAACCTCGATGACCTGCAAATTGGTTCTAAGATGGTGTAGAGCAGGTGAATAACATGTTAGATATTCCCAAGATGTTACAGGCCTCCATTCAATTGGATAGAAGTATTGCAACAGAAAGACAACTGACCCTTAGTTGGGAAGACCGGATTAAGAATACGTTGCTGTCATTAGACGTCGAACTTTCAGAAGTGGCTAACACTTCTGAGTGGTTTAAGGTCTGGAAAACACATAAGGGCAAACACGATCCTGATAAAACGGTCAGAGAAACTTTACTTGTCGAATATGTGGATGCCATTGATTTCTTTTTGCTGTTTGCGAGTCAAAAACAGTGGGTTGAAAACGTAGACATGACTTCAGAGCAATTCGCTAAGCTAACCTCGGCTGGACAAAAGCTTGACTTGACTGCCACCTATTTAGCGATAAAATCGATACTTTTTAGCAGTTTTGTTAGTAACCGTCCGGATAATTTCCGTCACGCTTGGCATCTTTATTTGAAGTTAGGGTTGGTTGGATTCGGCTTTTCTGCCAAGGAAATTGAGGCGGCTTTCTATCACAAGAATGAAGTTAATTATAAAAGACAAAAGGATAATTACTAAAAATTTCGTAACTGAATTAAGATAAAGAAAAGGGTTGTCACATCATAACGAGATGTGGCAACCCTTTTGTCAATTTCTTAGTTAATTATCTTTTAAAGTTTTACGCTTCTGTTTGGATTGCGATTGTGGAAACAGAGAATCCCAATCGTTTATCACCTGAACAGCAATAGCAAAAAGTATAATTGCAAGAATAATCATCAATGGTCCCATACAAACGCCTCCAATCGTATTTTACATTTCTATTATTTCAATGTTACAGAAATATTTCAAATGATTTGCTCATCTTTAGCTTTCATTAGATGCAAAAACAGAAATATCGTTAAGAAAAACGATATTTCTGTTTTCTGAGAACTTCTATTCACCTAATATTTAATATGAACCGGGTGAGATTCGAACTCACGACCGTCCGCTTAGAAGGCGGATGCTCTATCCAGCTGAGCTACCGGTCCGCGTTATTGATTATAAGGTAAATAAAAAAGTTCGTCAATACCAGGACCATTTTTGCAACCATAAGTTAAGTTCAAAGCGTACATTCGTATTAAGTTATTCTGCTTAATTTTTCCCATCTGGCAAGTAAATGCTTTCATTTCAAGCGGTTTTTCGGTATCATGAAGGTAGCAAGAATGAAGGAAGCTGATGAAATGAAAAAGAAAATTTACTGGTTAATTCCCTTTCTCATCCTAGGATTATTTTTGACCGGTTGCAACCGCAACAAGGTCTATGGGACTGTGGTGATCAGTTCCGAAAAATATAATCAAGTCCAAACTGACAAACAAGCCATTAATCGACTATTAAATGCATTAGAAAAATTTGATTCTGAAAAACCTAAAACAGCTCCAAAAATTTATTCAGCAATTAATAATTTAAATACGCAGGCTAGTAAGAAAATGAGCAAAGCCGATCGTCGTGAACTTAAAAATCTGCTTATCGATAATGATCGAAGTATTAAAAAAATCATCAAGAACGCTTACGAAAATCACTATGGCTTTGATGACAATTTATCTGGCTCGATTAGCACCGAATTCTATAAGGTTGTTCATCTGATTGTTAAACCAATTACAAAGCAGGCTGCCAACCGTAAGAAGGTCTATCAACAGATTATTAAGGATACGAAAGCGCAACAAAAATTAAACAATGTCGGAACCACGCAATAACGGCATACTAAAAAACACGGGTCTCTGTCAAATTGTATTGGTGGAGATTTTTGAAAAGCATGTTCACTTCGGTGAATGTGCTTTTTTTGTTTACGCATAAATTAAACTGATACGAATGAAAAAGTTATGAATATTTTGAAAACCAAAACAGCTACGCTTTAACACCTTAATTTTACGATTTAGTCCTTCAATAGGACCGTTGGAATACGGATAACGACAACTATTGAGAACAGCAGGACCATTCTTTATTAAAGTTGAGATAGTAATATCCATTTGGTTGCCAGCCGCCTTGTAGTTGGCAATCAAGGTTTTAAATCCAACCGCATCTTTTTGTTGAATGGCTGTTAGAATTCCTTGATAGGTTTGATACACAGTTTTAAATTCTGGAAATTCATCTAAGGCTAGGTCAATGGCGTTCTGTTGGGTCATGTATTCGTTGATACCGTGTAAATAGATAAGTTTAGTATCATTGACCTTTTCTTCTGCCAAATGGAACAAACGCCATTGAGATTTTAGAATGCGATAAACTCGGGAATGCTTATCTTGAAAAGTATGGATCACACGTGTACGTTCGTTATCCAGTGCCCGACCGGCAAGTTGAATAATGTGGAAACGGTCAATGATGGTTATTGCCTTAGGAAATAACCGATGAATAAAGCCAGCATACTCAGCATTCATATCAACGGTGATTGTTTGAACTTTCATACGTTCTTGAACTGAATAGCGAGCTTCAAAGTAATCAATGATATCCTTACTAAGGCGATCCTTAAGAATCACAATGCGGCGATGACTAACGGCATCGCAACAGTTAAAGGACATTAGATGATTACAGGAACGGAATTCATCAAAACAAAGATTTTGGGGGAGTGTTTTAACACGATAAGCTAAGTGAATATTCGCATTTAAAATGCGTTGAACACTACTTGGTGAAATCCCACAAATCTTAGCGATTTCTTTACTGGTCAGCATATCCCGAGCCAGAACAATTACTTGATGTTTCACATTATGCGTAAAAGTTTCATTACGTTTAACGAGGTTAGTTTGAGCACCACAGGTTTTTAAACACCGTTTACATTGATATCTTTGTCGTTTTAGCTGCATCTCATAACGTCCACCTGATAAGGTTCCCAATCTTAGATGGCCAATGTGAGTTCCATTTTTGATTAGAGATTTATGGCCACAATGAGGACATTTTAAAAGTTGATAGGAAAGGATAGCGTGAACGACATGAACGTGTTGCCCATTGGGATAATGTTCCTTAGTAATCTCAGTTACAGTTAAATTAGGGTCTGTTATTTCGAATAGGCTTAGGATAGAATTAGTTAGGGACATTTGTTTTTCCTCTTTTCGATTTTATTAGGCGATTAAATCGTAACACAAAGAGGGCAAATGTCCTTTTTTTTTTCAAAATAAAAACTGGTATCAGTTATTCACCAATACCAGAAAGTGTAGACCCAAAAACACTAACCAACAATTTGCATAATTGTTAGTTAGTGTTTATTACTAAAAGGGACGTGAAGCCTAAATGAAAGTCCAGCCAATTCAAGAATATACAGAAGCCCACTACGGTTTATTGTCTCAGGCGGACCCCAACCATGATCTGATTGAGGACTATGTCAAACAGAGTTATGGGTTTCAGCTTAGTGACAGTCATCTGTTAGTTGGCGTGCTTATTTTAACACCAGAAGCTAATCAGACGATCGAATTGAAAAATATTGCCATTGCCGAAGCCTATCGTCATCGAGGGCTTGCACAGCATCTGATTCGCTTCGGAATTGAATTTGCCAAGCAGCACCAGTATCAAGAAATGTTAGTGGGAACTGGCACGACTAGTTTTGAGCAGCTTTATCTTTATCAAAAGATGAATTTTCGCTGTTACAAAATTCGACCTGATTTCTTCACGAAGAATTATGCTGATCCCATCATAGAAAATGGGCTGCACTTAAAAGACATGATAATGCTTCAACAACAACTTTAGAAAAATAAGCCGAAACTTTTGTTTTTTGTCATGGAGTGCCGTAAAATTTATCTCTGAACGGATATAGAGTTAGGAGAACGCACGATGACAAGTGAATCGGATCCACGAATTTTAAAAACTAAACGGCGCCTGAAACATGCGCTAATTGACTTATTAAAAAAACAAGATGTTCAAACCTTGAGTGTACAACAGCTTACAGAGGCAGCAGCTGTTACTAGGGGAACCTTTTATCTGCATTATCGCGATAAGCTTGACTTTATTCAGACGATTCTGGAAGATTTTACCAAAGATCTGTTTCAAATGGCACTGGTCGATGGGCAGTCGGTGCTGGCGGCTAAGATTCAAGTGACAGAGCATCAAGTGCAGGTTTTCTCCTTGAAACGTGGTTTTCATTACATTGCTGATAATTATGAAGCGTTTAACGCTTTATTTCATTTAAATGACAACAAAGAATTTGAAAAAAAGATGACGCTTTCTTTTAGACAGTCGCTGCTGGAATTTGCACAAAAAACGCATCTTGACCAAAATAATTTTAGCCAAATAAAAATGACGTTTTTAGTCGCGGGGCTGATCGGAACTATTGAGTCTTGGCTAGCTCAAGATATGATTTACTCGCCACGCTTTATGGCAAATAAGGTGAGTGATTTAATGCACGAAAAGACGGCGAGCACGTTAGATATTAGCGATTTCTTTGTCGCTTAGACGTAGGTTGACTTTTGCAAAAAGGTTTGCTATTATTGTAACGTTGTATTTGTGGCTTCCACAGCTACAACCGCACAGCCTGAGTTTTTAAGTTCTATAATTTAGACACTTAAGGTTGGCGAGTATTAGAAATGAGGAGGTGCACACTGTGTACGCAATTATTGAAACTGGTGGTAAACAACTTAAGGTTGAAGAAGGTCAATCTATCTTTGTTGAAAAGCTGAATGCTAAAGAAGGCGACAAAGTTACATTTGATCAAGTTCTTTTTGTTGGTGGCGATTCAACAAAGGTTGGCACACCAACCGTTGATGGCGCAAGTGTTAATGGTACTGTTGAAAAACAAGGCAAGGACAAGAAAGTGACAACTTTCAAGTATAAAGCTAAGAAGAACCAACATACTAAGACAGGTCATCGTCAACCATATACAAAAGTCACAATTGACGCAATTAACGCTTAATTTGAGGTTTCTCAATGATTAAAGTTAAGATCAAGCAGAACAGTCAAAAAGACGTGATAAGCTTTGAGATGGTTGGACATGCTGATTCTGGACCGTATGGACAGGATATTGTTTGTGCAGCTGCCTCAGTGCTAGCAATCAACACCGTTAATAGTGTTGAACAAATTGCTCAGATGAAGCCCCAAATCGAAGAAGACGAGGAAAACGGGGGCCTTTTAAAAGCCCAGTTTCCGGTTGCTTCGAATCATGAACAATATTTGCAAGTTCAAGCGATCTTAAAAAGCTTTGTTATTGGTATGAGAGATATTTCTCAAAATTATTCACAATTTATTCATGTGAATATTTCAAGTTTATAATTCGGAGGTGTAATACTATGTTATTGAATTTACAATTCTTTAGTCATCATAAGGGTGGTGGTTCCACCTCTAATGGTCGTGATTCTGCTGGTCGTCGTTTAGGAACAAAACGTGCTGATGGTCAACCAGTTAAGAGCGGTATGATTATTTATCGTCAACGAGGAACACATATTTATCCTGGTTCTAACGTTGGTCGTGGTAACGATGACACTTTATTTGCCTTAACTGATGGGGTTGTTCGTTTCGAACGTAAGGGCCGTGACAAGCGTCAGGTTTCTGTATATCCCGCAGCAGATGCAGAATAATTAAAAAAGGAATCAGAACATCTATGGGGTCTCTGTCAAATTGTATTGGTGGAGATTTTTGAAAAGCATGTTCACTTCGGTGAATGTGCTTTTTTTGTTTACGCATAAATTAAACTGATACGAATGAAAAAGTTATGAATATTTTGAAAACCAAAACAGCTACGCTTTAACACCTTAATTTTACGATTTAGTCCTTCAATAGGACCGTTGGAATACGGATAACGACAACTATTGAGAACAGCAGGACCATTCTTTATTAAAGTTGAGATAGTAATATCCATTTGGTTGCCAGCCGCCTTGTAGTTGGCAATCAAGGTTTTAAATCCAACCGCATCTTTTTGTTGAATGGCTGTTAGAATTCCTTGATAGGTTTGATACACAGTTTTAAATTCTGGAAATTCATCTAAGGCTAGGTCAATGGCGTTCTGTTGGGTCATGTATTCGTTGATACCGTGTAAATAGATAAGTTTAGTATCATTGACCTTTTCTTCTGCCAAATGGAACAAACGCCATTGAGATTTTAGAATGCGATAAACTCGGGAATGCTTATCTTGAAAAGTATGGATCACACGTGTACGTTCGTTATCCAGTGCCCGACCGGCAAGTTGAATAATGTGGAAACGGTCAATGATGGTTATTGCCTTAGGAAATAACCGATGAATAAAGCCAGCATACTCAGCATTCATATCAACGGTGATTGTTTGAACTTTCATACGTTCTTGAACTGAATAGCGAGCTTCAAAGTAATCAATGATATCCTTACTAAGGCGATCCTTAAGAATCACAATGCGGCGATGACTAACGGCATCGCAACAGTTAAAGGACATTAGATGATTACAGGAACGGAATTCATCAAAACAAAGATTTTGGGGGAGTGTTTTAACACGATAAGCTAAGTGAATATTCGCATTTAAAATGCGTTGAACACTACTTGGTGAAATCCCACAAATCTTAGCGATTTCTTTACTGGTCAGCATATCCCGAGCCAGAACAATTACTTGATGTTTCACATTATGCGTAAAAGTTTCATTACGTTTAACGAGGTTAGTTTGAGCACCACAGGTTTTTAAACACCGTTTACATTGATATCTTTGTCGTTTTAGCTGCATCTCATAACGTCCACCTGATAAGGTTCCCAATCTTAGATGGCCAATGTGAGTTCCATTTTTGATTAGAGATTTATGGCCACAATGAGGACATTTTAAAAGTTGATAGGAAAGGATAGCGTGAACGACATGAACGTGTTGCCCATTGGGATAATGTTCCTTAGTAATCTCAGTTACAGTTAAATTAGGGTCTGTTATTTCGAATAGGCTTAGGATAGAATTAGTTAGGGACATTTGTTTTTCCTCTTTTCGATTTTATTAGGCGATTAAATCGTAACACAAAGAGGGCAAATGTCCTTTTTTTTTTCAAAATAAAAACTGGTATCAGTTATTCACCAATACCAGAAAGTGTAGACCCCATCTATGTTTGTTCTGATTCTTTTTTTGTCAAAAAAGCTTAAAATTAAGTGTAAGTAACGAACTTAACTTGCTTTTAACTGCTTGGTATTGCTATAGTTAAGTGTAAAGAATTTTGGAGGTAAAAAAATGATTTCAACTTCAGATTTTAAGAACGGATTAACCATCCAAGTTGATGATGGCATCTGGCGCATTGTTGAGTTTCAGCATGTTAAGCCAGGAAAGGGGAGCGCTTTTGTCCGCACGAAATTAAAGAATTTACGGACAGATGCCGTTCAGGAAAAAACATTCCGTGCTGGCGAAAAAATGGAACAAGCCAATATTGAAACCAAAAAAATGCAATATCTCTATAATGATGGTGATAATTATGTTTTTATGGACAATCATACTTACGAACAATTAGAAATTCCGGCAGCAAACTTGTCACAGGAGAAGAATTATCTTATTGAAAATATGGAAGTTAGCGTCATTATGTTTGGTAGTGAGACATTAGGAGTCGACCTGCCAAATACAGTTAACTTAAAAGTTACTGACACTGAGCCAGGAATTCGTGGCGATACAGCAACTGGTGGTTCAAAACCAGCCACTCTAGAAACGGGATTAACGGTTCAAGTGCCATTCTTCGTAAACGAAGGCGATGTTCTGATCATTAATACAACAGATGGAACATACGTTTCACGGGCTTAATAAAGCAGGAGGTTTTGAATATGGCAGAAGATAAATATTTAGCGTTGGCAGAACATAAACCAACACTGGGAGCCATAAAAATTGCACCAGAGGTTGTTTCGATTATTGCGGGAATTTCAGTAGAAGAAGTTGAGGGCGTTCATCTGAGCAGTAGTGGTTTAAGCGAAAGTGTTACCTCTTTTCTAACCAGAAACACCAAAGGACAAGGGGTCAAGCTGGCTTTGAATGATGGCAAACTCCGCGTTGATGTTTATGTCTATTTAGATTACGGAACTTCTGTGCCGGAAATTGCGAAAAAGATCCAAAGCAAGGTTAATCAACAACTTTTGTTTATGACTGAATTAGAAGTTACCGAAGTCAACATACACGTTGAAGGAATTATTCCTGCTAAAAGCACTTCAACTGTAGATCCGGATGACATTTTTGCAGAAAATGATGGTGACGAAAAGTGAGTTTAAATCGACACCAAATTAGAGAAGCTGCGTTTCAGACGTTATTTGCCTTAGCTAGTAATCCAGAAGCTTCGCGCGATGCCCTTTATCAACAGGTGTTGAGTAACTGGCAAGAAGATCAAGATGACGTACCAGCGTACCTTGTGACACTAGTTGATGGGGTTTTAGACAAGCAAGCGGACCTCAATGAACAAATTGGAAAGTATCTCAAGAAGACTTGGTCAATTCAGCGTTTGTCGCGGACAAATCGAATCATTCTAGAGATCGCCTTTTTTGAAATCGATGAAGTATCAGAAGTTCCTGGCAAGGTAGCAGTTAATGAAGCTTTAGAACTTGCGAAAAAGTATGCTGATGAAACTTCAAAGAATTTTATTAACGGTGTTCTTTCAAGTAAGCTAGACGAGGCTTAACCTAAAAAGTAAAATTAGCCAGAAAAGACAAATCGTTTTTTCTGGTTTTTTCGTATTTTTTAGTATGCTAAACTATATGAGTAATCAGTTTGCGAGATAAGAGAGGTAATGGATATGGCAACTATAATCGATGGTAAAGCATTGGCAGCTAAACTTGATGAAGCAACCAGAAAGCGAGTAAAACAACTGGCTGAACACGGGATTATACCTGGATTGGTCGTTGTATTGGTGGGAGACGATCTTGCCAGTCAGATCTACGTGCGTAACAAGGAAAGACGAGCTAAAAAAATGGGCCTGCATTCCATTGTCCGTAAACTGCCTGCTACAATTACTGAAGCAGAACTTATCCAAGTTATTCAGGAATACAATGAAGACACCAGCATTCATGCCATTTTAGTGCAGTTGCCTCTACCTGCGCAAATCAACGAATTTCATGTTACGACAGCCATTGATCCAAAAAAAGATGTTGATGGGTTCCATCCTGTAAATTTAGGTAAACTGTTGGTCAATAAAACTGACCGGACACCAATCGCTTGTACACCACAAGGCATCATGACCATGTTTAAGGCATACCATATTCCACTGGATGGTAAGCGAGTGGTCGTCATTGGACGAAGTACCATTGTCGGAAAACCCATGGCAGCTTTATTAATTAATGCGAATGCAACGGTGACCATCACCCATAGTCACACCCATCATTTGGCACAGTTAACGCGCGAGGCTGATATCCTGATTGTCGCGGTAGGCATTGCACATTTTGTGCACGCCACAGATGTCAAACCTGGGGCAGTCGTAATTGACGTGGGCATGGATCGTGATGAAAAAGGGAAATTAGTAGGCGATGTCGACTTTACGACTGTTCAAGATCGGGCAAGCTATATTACACCGGTACCTAAGGGTGTTGGTCCGATGACTATTACAACCCTAATGGCACAAACAGTTGCGCTCGCTGAATGGAGTGGTGAAGAAAATGGCTAAGCCAGATTATTTAACTGTAACGGCATTAACGCAATATATTAAACGGAAGTTTGATGTTGATCCCTATTTAGGTCGTGTATACCTGGTTGGTGAAATCTCAAATTTGCGTGTCCGCCCACATGCCCATCAATATTTTAGTTTAAAAGATGATCATGCCAAGATTAACGCCATTATGTTTCGGTCGGCTTTTGAAAAGTTAAAATTTACGCCGGAGACTGGAATGAAGGTTCTCGTCACGGGGCGTCTTTCCGTTTACGAACCTAGTGGCAGTTACCAAATTTATATTGATAGTATGCAGCCCGATGGCGTTGGGGCACTTTATCAGGCTTTTGAACAACTAAAAAAGAAATTAAGTGCGGAAGGCTTATTTACGGCGCCTAAGCAGCCACTAGTACGGTTTCCAAAACGTATTGCGGTAATTACCAGTCCATCAGGAGCTGTTATTCGCGATATCATTACTACCACACGGCGTCGGTTTCCGATTGTGCAATTAGTATTATTTCCAGCGCAAGTGCAAGGAACCGAAGCTGCTGGAGAATTAGTCAAACGCATTAAGCAAGTTAATGAAATTGGTGATTTTGATACGATTATTTTAGGACGTGGTGGGGGTTCCATCGAAGACTTGTGGCCGTTTAATGAGGAACAGGTTGCGCGTGCCATTTTTGCAAGTCAAATCCCCATTATTTCTTCGGTTGGACATGAAACAGACACGACCATCGCTGACCTGGTAGCGGATGTTCGCGCTGCAACACCTACCGCCGCGGCTGAATTAGCAACACCGGTTTTGAGTGAAGAAGTTTTGCATTTAGCGCAACGACGGACGCGAATTTTGAATGCATTTCTGAATCTTATAAAAAAAGATCAGCAAGCCCTTCGCCGCCTGCAACACTCGTACGTTTTTCAGGATCCTCGTCGTTTGTACGAGGGCTACGTGCAAAATGTGGATTTTCTAAATGATAAACTAAAGCAGACGATGAATGCTATGCTCAATCAGTACCGAAATTTATTTGCGGATCGTAAACAAAAATTGTTCTTAAATTCACCAGCGGGACAAATTCAGCGTGAAAAGCAAACAGTGGTTAATCTCCAACAGCGTTTAGCTAGGGGCGTCAACATTACCGTCAAAACCAAAGCGGAGCGCTTGCAGCACACAATAGCTGCGCTAGATTACTTGAGCCCATTAAAAATTATGGGACGTGGCTATAGTTATGTAACTCAGGAAGACCGCGTGGTAAAAAAAGTTTCTGAATTACGAATTGGTACCGCCATTGAGTTACATCTGAATGATGGTACAGCAACAGCAAAAATTACGGATATCAAACAAGGAGGGCGTAACGATGGCTGATAAACCAACTTTTGAAGAGAATTTGAAATCACTAGATGAGATTGTAACTAATTTGGAAAAAGGTGATGTGCCTTTGGAAAAAGCGTTAGATGAATTTAAACGGGGGGTTGTTTTAAGTAAGGATCTTCAGGATACTTTGCAAGATGCTGAAAAAACATTGACCAAAATGATGGCCGAAGATGGCCAAGAAGTACCGTTTGAGACGGCGCAGGATTCTGATAAGGACCCAGACACAAATGAATGAAAATAATGTTACGCATGCCTTCATTAAACGATATCGACAAGAGATAACCGATTATTTAGGTGTTCATCTTAACGAAAGCGTCACCAATCCCCCACTGTTAGCAGCCATGCGATACTCGGTATTGGCTGGCGGGAAACGTTTGCGACCGTTGTTACTCTTGGCAATGGTACAAACCTTGGCAGGTAAAGTTGACGAGCGGAAGCTAAAAGTAGCTTCGTCGTTGGAATTATTACACACGTATTCGCTTATTCATGATGATTTACCCGCCATGGATAATGATGATTTAAGGCGGGGACTCGCCACTAACCATAAAAAGTTTGGGGAAGCGTTAGCCATTTTAGCTGGTGATGGTCTTTTGACATTGGCCTTCGAATGGCTAGCTGACAGTAAGTATAGTGCGCCAATTACAGCACAATTGACCTTGGCATTGGCACAGGCAGCAGGACCGGCAGGGATGGTTGCTGGGCAGGTGAGTGATGTTTTAGGTGAAAACCAGCAATTGTCGTTTGACCAGTTAAAACACCTACATAAACAGAAAACAGGTGCGCTAATTGCTTATACGGCGCAGGCAGCTGGGATTATCACAAATAGTTCAACAAAGAGACGTCAAGCTTTAGATATGTTTGCTGAGAACTTTGGTTTAGCCTTTCAAATTTATGATGACTTGCAAGATGTCTTAGGAACAACACAATCCATGGGGAAGGCTGTTCATAAGGATGCGGAAGAACACAAAAATACGTATCCGGGCATCCGTGGATTGGCACAGGCTAAACGTGATTTGATGCAGTGTGTGACTAGTTGTCAAACTGCGCTTGTGCGTTTACATGAAGAGGGTTTACCAATAGAACTATTGAATGGATTCTTAGATTATTTTCAATTAGATGAGGAAGCAAAATGAAAAAAGAACGCGTAGATGTCTTATTAGTCTCACAAGGGTTATTTGAAACCCGGGAACAAGCCAAACGCGCCGTGATGGCCGGCGAAATACTTGGTGAAAATGAAGAACGTCTGGACAAGCCAGGCAGTAAAATTCCGGTTGATACTGAGTTGCATTTTAAAGGCAAGAAGATGCCCTACGTCAGTCGTGGTGGTCTTAAGCTAGCTAAAGTACTTGAGGTCTTTCATCTTAATGTTCAAGATAAAATTGTTTTGGATATTGGGTCGTCCACGGGAGGTTTTACCGATGTCATGCTGCAAAATGGGGCAAAGCTGAGCTATGCGCTCGATGTTGGGACCAATCAACTGGTGTGGAAATTACGAGAAGATCCCCGCGTGGTGGTCATGGAGAACACAAATTTTCGTTATTCTCAGTTAGCTGATTTTACACATGGTCAGCCAGAATTTGCTTCCATTGATGTTTCCTTCATTTCATTAAAGTTGATTTTACCACCATTAAAGCAAATCATTAAACCTGAAAGCAGTGTTGTGGCGCTTATTAAACCTCAGTTTGAAGCTGGAAAAGATAAGGTTGGCAAACACGGGATTGTGCGCGATCCCAAAACGCATGCCGAGGTTTTAAAACATACATTGGCAATGGCAGTAGAAAATGGTTACCGGGTTGCGGGATTAGATTTTTCGCCAATTAAGGGTGGCGAGGGAAACATTGAATTTCTAGCCCATTTGGTGGCCACGGATGGGCCGGCAAAAATTGAAGATCAGGTGTCGATTGAAGCAACATTGGAAAAAGCGTACGGGCAATTAAACCACTCAAAAGAAGATTGAAGGAGCGGGTCAAAATGAGAAAAAATGAACGTCAAAAAAATATTGAAGAAATCCTCACACAAAATGATGTCCAAAAGCAAGAAGATTTAGTTGCTTTTTTGGACCAGCGGGGGATTGAGGTTACCCAGGCCACTATTTCACGTGATATTCGTGATATGCAGCTGGTAAAGCTTCCTTCAAAAAGTGGTGGTTACCATTACGCCTTGCCGTTAAAAAAAGATGAAGATGTGAAGGTAAAACTTAAAAATACATTGCAAGAATCCTTACAAAAAATATCAAGCAATGCGACGTTCATTTTTTTGATGGTTCAACCCGGTAGTGGCCCGGCAATTGCGAGTTTGTTTAATCAGTTGGACAGTCAGGATATTTTGGGTGCTATTAGTGATGATGGCTCAGTACTGATTATTACAACTAGCCTTGATGGGGTTAATCACGTTAAGGAACTTGTCACGGCAATGCTTTCGAATAAGATTTAAAGTTGACGAGGTGCAGAATATGCTTCAAGAATTATCGATTCAAAACTTTGCAATTATCGAAAAACTAAATATTGAATTTAATTCGGGAATGACAGTGTTAACTGGTGAAACCGGTGCTGGGAAGTCCATTATTATTGATGCAGTGGGGTTACTGGCTGGCGGCCGGGGTTCCGTCGATTTTATTCGCAAGGGTGCCAAAAAAGCCGTTTTGCAAGGAATGTTTAGTATGGATAAAAATCCAGAAACCGGTTCTTTGTTGGAAAAGTATGGGATCGAACATGGAGACGATACTCTCATTTTGCAACGCGAGATTCAGTCAAGTGGGCGCAATGTTTGCCGGATTAATGGTTCGTTAGTAAACACCACAATCTTAAAACGAGTTGGCGAAACGTTGATCGATATTCATGGTCAAAATGAACATCAGGAATTGATGCAACCGGAAAAGCATTTGGGTATGTTAGATGAGTTTGCGCGCCATGAAATTCAACCTATTTTGAGCCAGTACCAGGAAACTTTTGAAAAATATCAGAATTTAAAAAAGAAATTTGATCGTAAAAAAGCTAATGAAAAAGAGTGGGCACAACGGGTTGATATGTTACGCTTTCAAGCAAAAGAGATTGAGGATGCTAATTTACAGCCGGGCGAAGAGGAACAACTCAATTCACAGAAAGATTTATTAGAAAATTACCAAAAAATAAGTACGGCCCTTCAAACGGCTCAACTGGCGTTAGAAAGTGAAGAAGCCACCGGGGCGATTGACAGTGCCGGCGAAGCGATGAATGCGCTGCGTGATATTGAGGACATTGATGACAAATATAAGGCGATTTCTGGTGTTGTTTCATCAGCTTACTACCAGTTACAGGACGCTGCGAGCGAGATTAGTGGCGAATTAGATAACATGGAATGGGATGAAGGCAAACTCGACCAAGTGGAGAAACGACTGGAGGAAATTTACCAGTTGAAGCGAAAATACGGGGATACCGTCGAACAGATCTTGAAATACGATCAAAAGGTTTCGCAGGAATTGCATAGTATGGTGGGAACCGAAGCCGATGAGGATCAAATGGCGGAGCAATTGAAAGCCTTGCGAGTTGAATTAGAAAAGTCAGCTCAAAAATTAACTGTAAAACGGCAAACTGCTGCTCGCCAGTTGCAAAGTGCGGTACATGAACAATTAAAACAGTTGTATATGGACAAAGCTGAATTTGAGGTCCATTTTGCGCCATCAGAGGAAACCCAATTCCGTGCTTTTGGAAAAGATAACGTTGAATTTTATCTAAGAACGAATCCAGGGGAATCAATGGGACCACTATCGCGAATTGCTTCTGGTGGAGAACTTTCCAGAATTATGTTGGCTTTGAAAACAATTTTTGCAAAATCGCAGGGGATTACTAGCATCATTTTTGATGAGGTGGACACAGGCGTCAGTGGTCGTGTGGCGCAGGCAATCGCGGAGAAAATAAAATTAATTGCTAGTTACTCCCAAGTTTTATGTATTACACATTTGCCACAGGTGGCAGCAGAGGCTGACCATCAGTTCTTTGTGGCCAAAGAAATTAAACATGATCGTACAGAAACACAATTGACACATTTGGATGAGAATGGCCGCGTACAGGAACTTGCCAGAATGCTGGCAGGTAGTACCGTCACAGAACTCAGTGTGCAGCATGCAAAAGAACTCCTTAAGATGACTCACCCGTCTTAAGGCGTTTTTTTTAGACGAGGTCAAAGAATTGGTAACCCGTAAGATTTGCAGGACAGGGGTTAAGTACGATACCATAATACTAGTTGCACTTAAAAAGAATGGAGTTGACGTATGTGTTTTTAGAAATGAAACATCTTTCTAAGATCTATGGCGGAAAAAAAGCAGTGGATGATTTTAATCTCAGTGTTAAAAAAGGGGAATTTATTTGTTTTATTGGGACGTCTGGTTCTGGTAAAACAACCACAATGCGAATGATTAACCGGATGCTCAATCCCACAAGTGGTTCAATTGAGTTGGAAGGCGAGGACGTTTTGAAAGCTGATCCGGTAAAATTGCGCCGAAAAATTGGTTATGTTATTCAAAATATTGGGTTAATGCCCCATATGACAATCCGTGACAATATTACGATTGTTCCTAAATTACTTAAATGGTCAGATGAACGTCGAAATGAACGCGCTAAAGAAATGATTAAGATGGTTGAATTGCCAGAAGACTACTTGGATCGTTATCCTTCAGAATGATCAGGTGGTCAACAACAGCGAATTGGGGTAGTTAGAGCGCTGGCGGCGGACCAAGATTTGATCTTGATGGATGAGCCCTTTGGTGCGTTGGATCCGATTACGCGTGAATCACTACAAGATTTTGTGAAGGACTTACAGGAACGCTTAGGGAAGACACTGATTTTTGTCACCCATGACATGGACGAGGCTCTGAAATTAGCGACTCGGATTGTGGTGATGAGTCATGGAAAAATGGTTCAGGTGGCGACTCCTGATGAGATTCTGCGCCATCCAGCAAACGAATTTGTTGAAAATTTAATTGGAAAAGATCGCTTGATTCAAGCTAAGCCTAGTATCACTACAGTTGGTCAAGTTATGTATAATAATGCGGTTTCAATTACTCCCGGCCGTTCTTTGAAAGAGGCCCTCAAATTGATGCACGAGAAACGTGTTGATACGTTATTAGTGACCGATGACTCAGGTGTCTTGAAGGGCTATGTCGATATTGAACAAATTGATTATAACTATAATACTGCCACAAGTGTTGATGATGTGATGACTCGTAAGGTATTTTATGTACGCGAAAATTCAATTATTCGTGATACAGTGGAACGAATTTTGAAGCGGGGTTATAAAAACGTACCGGTTGTCAATGAAGAGCAGAAGTTGGTTGGAATTGTAACGCGGGCTTCACTTGTTGACATTGTTTATGATGCGTTGTGGGGTGACGCCGATACAGCCACTCACAGTCAAGAAAATGACCAAGTTGATCAGGAAAAACAAGAAAAGGTTGGTGACGTTAAACCGTGATTACCTTTATTCAAACGTATGGTGGCCAACTCCTTTATAAAATTTGGCAACATATTTACATTTCCGGAATCGCATTAGGATTAGGTGTCATTGTGGCGGTTCCATTAGGGATCTTACTGACAAGAATGAAAAAGGCCTCTGGTGTAATTATTGAGATTGCCAGTGTTTTACAGACGATCCCTGCGCTCGCCTTACTGGCAATGATGATCCCGCTCTTTGGCATTGGTGCGGTACCCGCAATTATAGCTTTATTCATCTATTCACTCCTACCGATTCTAAGAAACACTTTCTTAGGATTGCGGGGTGTTGATCCAAGCCTACGTGATGCCGCAAAAGGAATGGGAATGACGAATTATCAGTCCATCGTGAAGGTAGAATTACCTATGGCTGTTCCCGTCATTATGAGTGGTATACGGCTTTCAGCAACCTATGTCATTGCCTGGACAGCGCTGGCTTCATATATCGGTGCCGGTGGTTTAGGTGATTTTATTTTTAACGGCTTGAACTTGTACCGTACGGATTTAATTTTGGGAGGTTCAATCCCCGTTATTCTGTTGGCATTGCTTGTGGATTGGCTGTTAGGAAAGCTGGAAGTTCAATTAACACCGAAAACGACCAGTCACGCTAAATTATAGAAAGGGGATCACAATGAAAAAAATCAAACGGTTTTTAAAGGTTGGAATGTTAGTCCTAATTTCAACGCTGCTTTTAAGTGGTTGTGGCCTCCCCGGGTTAAATGCTTCAACTCGTGATACTGTAAGGATTGCCGCTCAAAACACAACGGAACAGCAGATCATGGCTTACATGATCTCGGATTTAATTCAGCATGATACAAATCTTAAGACAACATTGATTAATAATCTAGGATCAGGATCGGTCAGTTTTCAGGCGGTAAAACGCGGAGATGCGGATATTTCGGCTATTCGCTATAACGGGACGGATCTCACCACTATTTTTAACCAAGCTGCAATTAAAAATCCGAAATTAGCCACAAAAAAAGTTCGGAAAATCTATAAGGAAAAATATCATATGACTTATTTTCCTTCCTATGGTTTTGCAGACACGTATGCATTTATGGTAACTGGTAAACTAGCACGAAAAGAAAATTTACACACAGTGAGTGATTTGAAACGTTTAGCGCCCAAAATGTCTGTCGGTGCAGATCAGATTTGGGTGAACCGTAAGGGCGATGGCTATGACGGTTTTATTCGTACTTATGGTTTTCAGTTTGAAAAAGTCTACCCAATGCAAATTGGGTTGGTTTATAGTGCTGTTCAGTCTGGTAAGATGAATGCAGTTCTCGGTTATTCAACGGATGGGCGAATTAAGAGTTATGATTTAAAGGTTTTGAAAGATAATAAACAATTCTTCCCACCGTATGATGCTAGTCCACTTGCTACCGATAAGATTTTGAAAGAACACCCAGAACTGAAAAAGGTTCTTTTAAAGCTTAAAGGTAAAATTTCACTAAGTACGATGCAAAGCCTGAATGCCAAAGTAGATAACCAGTTAATTGAACCTCAGGTTGTGGCTAAGCAATTTCTGGAACAGCATCATTACTTTGATGGAAAGGACGGTAAATAGACATGACACATCTAAATATTTTTCAACAGCTAGTTTATTACTTCTCGCATAATGGCGTTTACGTCTTGGAACAGTTTACCCGTCACTTTCTCATTTCCATTTATGGAGTCATATTTGCTGCGATAGTGGGCATTCCGCTGGGAATTTTGATAGCACGCCACTCTAAATTAAGCGCAACGGTGATTGGAATTGCTAATGTTATTCAAACGGTTCCGTCGTTAGCAATGTTGTCTATCATTATGCTTGGCTTAGGGTTAGGTGTGAATACTGTCATCGCAACTGTTTTTCTTTATGCGTTACTGCCGATTATCAAAAATACCTATAGCGGCATGCAGAGTGTGAATGCTAGCATTCTAGATTCTGGTAAGGGAATGGGAATGACTCGTTTTCAATTGCTATACATGGTAGAACTGCCTCTTTCGATGTCGGTTATCATGGCCGGAATTCGAAACGCTTTAGTCTTAGCGATTGGAATTACCGCCATTGGGACCTTTGTTGGCGCTGGCGGTCTTGGAGATATAATCATTCGTGGTACAAATGCCACAAATGGTGGTGCAATTATCTTAGCCGGTGCTTTACCAACCGCTTTGATGGCAATTATTTCAGATTTAGTGTTAGGCTGGTTACAAAATCGCTTGGATCCGGCATATAAGCGGGCTAAACATGCATAGTTGTGCGAATTAATTCATTTTTTTGATAAAACGAATATCTTGCAGCTTTAAGAGATGGGTTACGTTTTGATGAGGAGAAGTCAGAACGTACCTGTTTTTTGTGAGGACAGTTAAATGACCGCTACTCTCGTAAATTGCATTAGAACCGTTTATTTGGATGGTGACGGGGTAGTTTCGCTGAGTGGCTTGAGCCAAAAATTGCTGCAACTGAAAAGTAGGCATTTGGGGTTCAATACCTTCTAGGGCAGAATCAGCGAAGAACTTGCGATAAGAATTCTGAACTAAATTAGTAAATTGGTGCTTTTGTTGTAAGTTTTCCATAATGACACCTCGAACATTTGTTTGTGTCCTCATTATACGAACAAACGTTCTTAAAAGCAACAGTTTTTTGTGTTTTTGATTGAAATGGTGTCAAACATGGGTTTTAGTGCGGTTTAATGGCTATAATTACAACGTTTCAGGTCAAGATTCTAGTGATACTAGTGCTTTAAGCGGATTCGAAGCTTTTAACTATTTAGCAGAAGCGGATAAAGTCGAGTCTAAAAAGCGATTAGGAGTTGAAAAGAGGCGCTAAAAAAGCGATAATAGGAGTTACATTATATTTAGGAGATTTTAAATTATGGCAAAAAGAGGAATGCTGATCGTGTTGTCAGGCCCATCTGGAGTCGGCAAGGGAACGGTCCGTAAAGCAATCTTTGATCAAGGTGGAAATGATTTTCAGTACTCCATTTCGATGACCACACGTAAGCCACGCAAAGGCGAAGTCAATGGGGTTGATTATTACTTTGTTTCTAAAGAAGAATTTGAACATAATATTGAAACCGGTCAGATGTTAGAGTACGCCAAATACGTTGATAATTATTATGGAACCCCGTTAAAGTATGTCAATGAAACTTTAGACAAGGGGAAAGATGTTTTCTTGGAAATTGAAGTGAATGGCGCTTTGCAGGTTAGAAAGAAATCTCCTGATGGTGTTTTCGTCTTTTTGACGCCTCCCGATTTAATGGAGTTAAAGCAGCGTATTATTAATCGCGGTACCGAAGATATGGCAACGATTAATAAGAGAATGCAAAAGGCTGTCGAAGAAATACGAATGATGCAAGATTATGATTTTGCAGTTGTGAATGATAAAGTTGAAAATGCTGTTGACAGTATTAAAACGATTATTAAAAGCGAGCGCTTCCGCGTGGCTCGCGTTTTCCCGGAATATGAAGAAATGTTAGGAGATAAATAGAAATGATTTTATATCCCTCAGTTGATGATTTATTAGAACGAGTTGACTCTCGTTATTCCTTAATTATGTTAGCAAGTAAACGTGCCCATGAATTAGATGCTGGCGCACAGCCACTTTTAGATAAGTATGAATCTTCGAAGAGTGTGGGTCAGGCACTTGAAGAGATTGTTGCAGGCGATGTTGTTATTGATCCTGACAAAACCGAATTTTAAAGTTATGATGTCGAGGCCTGGGAGAGTTTTCTTTCAGACCTTTTTTCAATTAAACAGGCACGATTAACAAGGAGAAACTCATGTGGAAAGATAAGCATGTTACTTTTTTTATTACAGGCGGAATTGCCGTCTATAAAGTCATTGAATTAATTCGCATGTTTCAGCGTGAAGGCGCGCAAACGCGGGTAGCGATGACAGCGGCGGCGACCAAATTTGTGGATAAAGCCACTTTTCAAACTATTAGTCGCCATCCGGTTCAAACTGATTTATTTCAGCAGGTTACTGATGAACCGGTTGCTCACATTGAATTGGCAGATTGGACAGAAATTGCCATTGTCGCACCAGCAACAGCTAATGTAATGGCCAAAATGGCTAATGGTATTGCTGATGATTTTGTCAGCACGACGTTATTAGCGATTAGGCAGCCTATTTTTGTGATTCCTGCGATGAATACCCACATGTGGCAAAATGAGGCTACAAAGCGCAATGTTAAGGTCCTTAAAGCTGATGGCATTCACGTCATGGAACCGGAGACAGGCATGCTGGCTGAAGGGTATTCTGGAAAAGGTCGTTTCCCTGATAACCACGCAATTTTAGCGTATGTGACACAACAAGTAAGGCCTACAGAACTGAAATTTTTGAAGCATAAAAAGATCTTGATCACTGCTGGCGGCACAAAAGCTTATCTTGATCCGGTTCGCTATATTTCTAACCGTTCCTCTGGTAAAATGGGGTATGCTTTTGCGACGGTGGCAGCGCAAAATGGTGCCGATGTGACTTTGATTTCAGCCGCCAGCCACCTAGCAACGCCCGAAAATGTTAAAGTTATTTCTGTAGATACGGTGGCTGAGATGCAACAAGCGGTTGAATCTAATTTTGAACAAACAGAGCTTTTAATTATGGCTGCTGCGGTTTCGGATTATGAGCCAGTAAAATTTAGTACACATAAGTTAAAAAAAGACGCTAAAACGGCTAACTTGACATTGGAGCTTCGTGAAACACCCGATATTTTGAAAGGGTTAAAAGCAAGAAAAAAAGATCAATTTGTCGTCGGATTTGCGGCTGAGACAGACGATTTACTTGCCAATGCTGCCACTAAATTACAAGAAAAAGGGGCAGACATGATTATTGCAAATGATGTCTCAAAGTCGGATATTGGTTTCGACGTGAATGAAAATGCGGTGACCGTTTTACAAAAAGACGGTGATAATGTGACAATGCCCAAGGCAAGCAAGGTGCAGATTGCCCGACAAATTTTTAAAGTGATTGAGAAACATTTGAAATAGGTAGGTGAACAGTAATGGCGCAAATTGCCAAAGTGATCGTTGACGTCCCAACTATGCAGACCAATAGTCCTTATTCTTATTTGGTTCCGGACCAGTTGGCGCAAGCTATTCAAGTTGGCATGCGGGTGGTTGTTCCATTCGGTAATGGTAATCGAAAAGTGCAGGGATTTGTAGTTGAACTTGCAGTTGCAAGTCATTTTGAAAAACAACTCAAATCTGTGGAAAGTTTGATGGATTTGGAGCCTGTTTTAACTAAAGAATTAATCGCGTTATCCGGCTGGTTAGCGGATGAGACTTTTTCCTTTCAAATTACCTGCTTGTTGACCATGCTTCCAAACGTGATGCGCGCAAAATATAGCAAACAAATTCGGATAGCCGATTCGGAATTGACACCAACAGAACTGGCACAGATTTTACCTGAAGATAGCTGGAATGATTTTACTCCTGAGCAGCTAACGCCGAGTCAACAAAATGCGCTGACAAGATTACGGCGGCAAAATAAAATTGAGATTGTTTATCAGGTGAAAAATCAAGCACAGACAAAACGAATTTTTCAAGTGCAATCACTAATCACTTTGGCAGATGAGGAAAAAATTCTGGCAAAAGTACGTAAAAATGCTGTTAAAATGCAACAGCTAGTTCATTATCTGGCCACTCACCCTGAAAGTATCAATCAAACAGCGTTAGAGAAAAAATTGGCGATTAGTGTAGCCACAATTAAATCTGGTGAGGCTAAAGGATGGCTGAAAAGAAAACAAGTTGAGCAGTACCGAGATCCGTATAAAGAAACGCACACACGGACCCAACCGTTACATCTAAATGAGGAGCAGCAGGCAGCGTTAAATCAAGTTACGGCGGCAATCCATTCTTCTAAAGCGCAAACCTTTTTACTTGAGGGCGTCACCGGCAGCGGCAAAACCGAGGTGTATTTACAAGCAATTGCAGATGCACTAGCGCATAAAAAAACTGCCCTTATGTTAGTACCAGAAATCGCCCTCACGCCTCAAATGGTTACTCGTGTAAAAGGACGCTTTGGCAAGCAAGTTGCCGTTTTGCATAGCGGCCTTTCAGATGGCGAAAAATTTGACGAATGGCGGCGAATTAAACGACATGAAGCCCAAGTAGTGGTGGGCGCACGTTCAGCTGTGTTCGCACCAATTGAAAATATTGGTGTCATTATTATTGATGAAGAACATGAAACGAGTTACAAGCAAGACGATGCGCCTCGTTACCATGCACGGAATGTGGCCCAGTGGCGCTGTATGTTCCATCATTGTCCCTTGGTTTTGGGAAGTGCAACGCCATCTTTGGAATCTCGAGCCCGTAGTGAGAAGCAAGTTTATCGCCTTTTACGGTTAACCCATCGCATTAATGGACAACCATTGCCACAAGTGAAAATTGTTGATATGCGACAGGAATTACAAAAAAATGGTAGCCAAAATTTCTCGCCTGCACTTTCAGATGCCATTGAACAACGTCTGCAACTAGGCCAGCAAAGCATTTTAATGCTTAATCGACGAGGATTTTCTTCATTCATTATGTGTCGTGATTGTGGGTTTGTTTTAAAATGTCCTAATTGTGATATTTCGCTAACGCTGCATATGGATAGCCACAGTATGAAGTGTCATTACTGTGGACACGAGGAAGCCATCCCCAAAGTGTGCCCCAACTGTAAGAGCCATAAGATCCGTTATTATGGGACAGGAACTGAAAAAGTTGAGCAGGAGTTACAGGAGAAATTTCCAGAAGCACGAATTTTACGAATGGATGTGGATACGACGAGGCGTAAAGGAGCGCACGAACGTATTCTTCAGAAATTTGGCAGCGGGGATGCTGATATTTTGTTAGGGACGCAAATGATTGCCAAAGGCCTAGATTTTCCTAACGTCACTTTAGTTGGTGTCTTAAATGCTGATACGGCACTTGAGTTGCCAGATTTTCGTTCAAGTGAACGGACATTTCAATTGTTGACGCAAGTTAGTGGCCGTGCGGGACGGGCCGATAAATTGGGTGAGGTATTCATACAAACCTTTAATCCGGACCACTACGCCATTCAGCTTGCTAAAACACAAAATTACGAGAACTTTTTCCGTAAAGAAATGTACATTCGTCATCAGGGTAAATATCCGCCATATTATTTCACCTTACAAATTACAGCGGCACACAAGGAAGAAAATCTAGCGGCACAAAAGATGTTTGCGGTATTAGATGAATTACGGCCGCAATTAAGTCAAAATGCAATTATTTTGGGTCCGACCCCTAAACCAATTGCACGTGTAAAGAACAAATATTATTATCAAATTGTGATCAAATATAAAAATGAACCTGGTTTACATGGGGCAGTTACTAAAATTTTGCAGGAATCTCAAAAGAATTACCAAAAAGGAATTCAGTTAGCGATTGATGCTGAACCGCAGTCGTTTATGTAGGAGGAAAGTCGAAATGAAATCAATTATTTTTATGGGAACACCGCAGTTTGCGGCGCCTATTTTAAAGAGTCTTATTCAAAATGAAGATTATCAGGTGGTGGCCGTTGTGACGCAACCTGATCGGCGTACGGGACGAAAACATAAGTTAACCATGTCACCGGTTAAAGAGGTTGCAGTTGCCAATCATATTCCAGTTTTTCAACCTGAAAAAATTAGTGGGTCTCAGGAAATGGCGACTTTGATTGAAATGCATGCAGACTTGATCGTGACGGCTGCTTTCGGTCAATTTTTACCGATGAAGTTGATTAATTCGGTTAACTTAGCAGCGGTTAATGTTCACGCCTCACTTTTACCTAAATATCGAGGAGGAGCACCAGTTCACTATGCCATTATGAATGGTGAGTCTGAAACAGGTGTCACGATTATCTATATGGTGAAAAAAATGGATGCCGGCGAAATGTTAGCACAGCGCAAAATTAAAATCCAACCTACCGACGATGTTGGCTCAATGTTTGAAAAACTTAGTATTTTAGGGCGGAATTTATTGATCGAAACCCTACCAAAATTAATTGCGGGCGAAATTACGAGTGTGCCACAAGACGAATCACAGGTTACCTTTGCACCAAATATCAAGCCGGAAGAAGAACAGGTAGACTTTACGAAATCAGCAGCATTAGTAGATGCGAAAGTGCGTGCATTAAGACCATTTCCAGTTAGTTATGTCCTCTTAAATGGCGTGCGTACAAAGTTATGGCAAGTAACACCCCAATCGCAAAAAACGGATTTGCATCCCGGCCAAGTTGTTGAAAAAACAAAACATAGTTTGTTAATTGCAACTGGAAATCATGGGGTTGTTAGTCTTGATCGCGTGCAGCCGGCAGGTAAACCACAAATGGCAATTACCGATTACCTCAATGGGAGTCAAGAAGCTTTTTATGAAGGCGAACAGGTTATTAAATGATGGCAGATAAACAAAGTAATCCGCGCGCACTTGCCGTTGAGGTTTTAGTGAAAGTTGCTAAAGGTGCATATTCCAACATTGAATTAAAAAATGTTATTTCACGCAGTCAATTGTCGCAGTTGGATATTAATTTGCTAACTGAAATTGTCTATGGTGTCATGCAAAAAAGATTGACTTTGGAATATGATTTGGCCCCCTTTATTGAAGGCAAAAAAGTTCAACCATGGGTCTATGAGCTGCTTTTAAGTGCCATTTTCCAAATGGTTTATTTAGACCGTGTGCCTACCCGGGCAATATTTAACGAAAGTATTGAAATTGCTAAAATCAAAGGTCACAAGGGTATTCGTCTGTTTGTAACGGGCGTGTTGCATGCGATGCAGCGTAAAGGGTTTCCAGAATTGACGGCGATTCAAGACGAGACAAAACGACGCAGTATAACTTACAGTGTGGCGCCTTGGATAATTAAAACTCTTGATCAGCAAGTGGGACGTCCAAAAACGGACGCCATTTTGACCTCAATTAATCATCCTGCGCACCAAACGATCCGGGTAAATACCCAAAAAGCCTCGGTTGCACAGATCTTAGAAGATTTACAGCAATTAGGCTTTGAAGCCCAGCCAAGTGCGATTGCGGCAGATGGGATCCGCGTTGCTGGCGGGAATGTCGCCGGGACAGATGTATTCAAGTCTGGGGCGGTGACCATCCAGGATGAAAGTGCGATGTTAGTCGGAGAAGCTTTGCAACTAGAGTCGGGAATGCACGTGTTAGACGCGTGTGCAGCTCCTGGTGGTAAAACGACCCAGATTGCCCAGTACGTCGGGGAAACCGGGAGCGTTTTAGCGTTAGATCTGCATCCTAAAAAAGTTGCTTTGATCGAGGCAAATGCCAAAAGAATGGGACTTGAACATCAAGTAACAACTAAGGCTTTAGACGCACGCCAAATTGATACCGTCGCGCAAGATGGTGAATTTGATCGCATTTTAGTAGACGCGCCATGCTCGGGGATTGGATTAATGCGACGGAAACCAGAAATTCGTTATGAAAAGCACCTCGTGGATAGCCAAAATTTGCATAAAATTCAGCTGGCAATTTTAAATGCAGTTGCCACTAAACTTAAAAAGAACGGTATAATGATTTACAGTACTTGTACGATATTACAACAAGAAAATGAAGAGACCGTGGCGGCCTTTTTGGCGCAGCATCCTGAGTTCGAACTCGTTACAACCGAAACGAAGAAGCACCTAAAAGCATCTCGAGCAAAACGCTATCTAAATATTTATCCGGATGATTTTGATTCGGATGGTTTTTTCATTGCTTGTTTAAAAAAGAGAGCGTGAGTGGCACATGAAATACGCATTTCAGTCTGACATTGGGAACCACCGTGATGAGAATCAAGATTACGTCGGCGTTTTTAAAAATAAGAAAAACGTCTTATTTAGTATTGTTGCTGATGGGATTGGCGGTCGTCAGGGTGGCGATGTGGCATCAGAAATGGCGGTTTCACATCTGGGCTATCTTTTTCAAAATACTGAATTTACGGATGTTGCTAACGCAATTAAATGGTTGCAGGCTGAAGTCACACAAGAAAACAACGAAATTTTGGAAACTTCGCAAAAATATTCAGACTTGAACGGCATGGGAACTACCATTGTGGTGGCGATTATTCTTGAAAACCAATTTATTGTGGCACATTTGGGCGATAGTCGTTGTTATTTATTTAAGATTAATGAGTTGAAGCAACTGACTTCGGATCATTCCTTGGTGAACGAACTGATTAAGCAAGGCCAGTTATCGCCAGAGGAAGCACGTAACCATCCTCAAAAAAATATTATTACCAAGACCCTTGGTATTTCGACTAATTCTGACCTCGATGTTCACACGTACGTTTGGAAGAAACATGATCTCCTCCTCTTGTGCACGGATGGCTTAACTAATATGGTTACGGATCAAACGATAGCTGAAGTTTTGGCTGGTTCGCTTAGTTTAGAGCAAAAATGTCTCAAATTAATTGAATTGGCAAATCAAGCTGGCGGCCGTGATAATGTCACTGTCCTCCTCATTCAAGCAGATGACGAGGTGAGAAACTAACTATGACACCGAATCAAACACTTAATGGGCGTTATCGGATCATTGATGCACTTGGCGAAGGTGGAATGGCAGATGTGTACCTGGCCCACGACCTAATTTTAAAACGTAACGTAGCAGTGAAATTACTCCGTTTTGATTTACAGAACGACGATCAAACGATTAAACGGTTTCAAAGAGAAGCTTTATCCACAACTGAACTTGTTCATCCAAATATTGTGAGTGTCTATGATGTGGGAGAAGATAACGGTATCCACTACTTGGTAATGGAATATGTCGATGGGACCGATTTGAAACGGTATATTAAAGCCAATTTCCCCATTCCGTATCAAAAAGTGATTAATATTATGGAACAAATCTTGAGTGGTGTGGCAACTGCGCATGATCATGACATTATTCATCGCGATTTGAAACCGCAAAATATTTTAATGGATAAAAAAGGGAATGCCAAGATTTCGGATTTTGGGGTAGCCCTTGCTCAAGAAGAACAAACGCTAACCCAAACAAATGCAGTTGTGGGATCTGTTCATTATCTTTCGCCAGAACAGGCTCGGGGCCATCTTGCCACCAAACGTTCGGATATTTATTCACTAGGAATAATCCTGTATGAGATGTTGACTGGCAGAGTACCATTTGAAGGGGAAAATGCGGTTTCAATTGCAATTAAACACTATCAAAATCAGATTCCCTATGTGCGTGATTTTGATCCCCGCATACCGCAAGCATTAGAAAATGTGGTGTTGCGTGCAACCGCCAAAAATCCGTTTGATCGCTATAAGAGTGTGACCGAAATGGCCGATGACCTCAGTACTGCGCTTTCGGTCAAACGAGCAGACGAAAAACGATTTGTGGCACCCTCACTTACAGATGAGACGATTATTGCAGATGCGAGTTCGTTCGAAACGGATGCTAAGGATGTCGCTGAAGTAAAAGCCACCGTTGCACCGCAAGCAACAAAACAAGTCAGTCAGATTACAAAAAAAAGACGCAATCGGCATCCTTTACGTAAACGGATTGCAATCGTGATGGGGATCTTTCTGGTTTTGATTTCCGGAATCGCCATTGCGTTTTATCTGAGTTTCCCCAAGGTAGTGACAATTCCCAATGTGACGGGAATGACACAGGCGCAAGCAACTAAAGTTCTGAAGCAGCACGACTTGAAAGTGGGGCACATTACGCGGACAGGTGACCAGAAAATTGATTATCGGCGGGTTATTGAAACCCTGCCAAGTAAAAATAAGCAGGTCCAAGCAGGAGTCTCGGTTAATGTGGTTATGAGTCAGGGACCGAATAGCTATGTCGTGGACAATTATATTGGCGATTCCTATGCAAAAGTGGCCAAAAAATTACGAGCAAAGGGATTTAAAGTTGAAAAGTCGATTGTGCAAACAGCCCAGTTCGATCAAGGAAAAATTATTTATCAAAGTGTCGTCCCGGATCAAGTTGTTGTGCCGAGAGTAACAACGATTCGGTTTTCCGTTTCAAATTAAAATTGGAGGTTTTTAATGCAAAGAGGGCAAATAATACAATCTTTAAGCGGCTTTTATGATGTTATCAGTCAGGAGCAAATTTTTCGGACGCGTGCCCGCGGCAACTTTCGCAAACAAAAGATTTCACCATTGGTGGGAGACTGGGTCGAGTTTGATCCGCAAACACAAGGTGAGGGTTATATTTTGAAAATTGATCCTCGGAAGAATCAATTAGTTCGTCCGTCACTGGCTAACATTGATCAAGCGGTAGTTGTTACGGCATGCGTACAGCCGGATTTTTCTACCAATCTTTTAGACCGCCAATTGGTGACCCTTGAAGAGAAAAAAATTGAGCCCATTATTTATTTCACAAAGGGCGATTTAGTTTCTGAAGCAGCGCGTGCTAATTTGGCGCAGATTGCGGATGGCTATCGGCAAATCGGTTACGAAGTCTATTTAACCTGGGACGCATTTCCCGAAGAAACGGTCCTTAAACTGAAACAAACGTTTAAAAATCGCTTAACGATCTTTATGGGACAAACTGGTGCGGGTAAATCTACCCTCCTGAACCATATTGATCCAAACTTGCAGTTACAAACGGGGGCGGTTTCTCAAGCACTCAATCGGGGAAAACATACTACCCGCAAAGTGGCGTTATTTAAGATCAATAAGGGCTTAGTTGCGGATACGCCTGGTTTTTCTAGTTATACCGTTTTTGAAATGGCATTAGAAGAACTAAAGAATCTTTTTCCTGAAATTTCCAGAACAAGTCGCCATTGTCGTTTTCGGGAATGCTTGCATATTAATGAACCTGATTGTGCGGTTAAAACGGCGGTTCAAACCGGTGACATTATGCAAAGCCGTTACGATAATTATGTTCAATTTTTTAATTTAATTAAGGCACAAAAACCAGTGTATGCCAGAAAAGGCTATTCTAAGAAGAAGGGGAATTAACATATGATAAAAGTTGCACCATCAATTTTAAGTGCTAATTTTGTGGATTTAAAACCAGATATTGAGGTTGCTCAAAAAGGCGGCGCGGATCTCCTTCATATTGACGTGATGGATGGTCAATTCGTTCCCAATTTGAGTTTTGGGCCGGGAATGGTTGAGGCAATCCGACCAATTACCAGTATGCCCTTAGACTGTCATTTGATGATTGAAAACCCCGAGCGTTTTGTGACGCAATTTTGTCAAGCAGGTGCTGACATTGTGGGTGTCCACGTTGAAAGTACACCTCATATTTACCGAGCATTAGAGATGATTAAGCAGCATGGTGTCAAAGCAGAGGTTGTGCTAAATCCGGGCAGTCCGGTAAGCTTAATTCGTGATGTATTGCCAATTGTGGACCAGGTACTGATTATGACCGTTAATCCTGGCTTTGGGGGCCAGCAATTTATTCCCCAAATGGTAGCAAAAATTCAACAGTTAAATCAATTACGCCAGACCGGCGAAAATGATTTTTCAATCGAAGTAGATGGCGGAATCAATGATGAGACGGTCAAAGCTGTGGCCGAAGCTGGCGCAGATATTGCCGTTGCTGGCTCTTATGTATTCAATAGCGATGATCCAATCGCCCAAATTCAAAAGTTGAAAGTGGAGACTAAGGCGTGAAACAAGTTAATATTCTAGCTGGTGGTCCGCCTGAATTTTATCCGGACCAGTTATTTAAACTTAAAGGCGAATGGATCGGGGTAGATCGCGGTAACTTACGCTTGCTAGGTGCTGACATTACGCCACAACTTGCGGTTGGTGATTTTGATTCGATGACGGCTACTGAACTAAACCAGCTTAAAAAAAAGGTGTCTCGTGTGCTGCAGGTCAATCCAATTAAGGATGAAACCGATACGGAATTGGCTTTGAAACAAGCAAATACGCTTCTTCACGCAGATAAGATCGATCTGTACGGGATGACGGGGGGGCGCTTGGATCACTTTTTGAGTAATCTGCTGATGTTTTTAAAACCCGATTTTAAAGAGGTTGCGCCAAAGGTGAGATTGATTGATCGGCAAAACATTATTTTATTTCTATTACCAGGTGTGCATCACCTGGTAAACATTGGCGATTACAAGTACTTATCATTTGTTTCATTGGGAAACGTCACAGAATTAACGTTACCAGATGAAAAGTATCGCTTGCATAAACAAACGGATCTTTACCCAACGGCCTATGTTAGCAACGAATTTCTAAATTCAACAGCAACTGTTAGCTTTGTCTCGGGCATGGTGGCAGTGATTTATAGTCGTGACTAGAAACTGAATACACAAAAAAAGATTGAAGCCTACAAAAGCTCCAATCTTTTTTATGCACGTTTAATTTTGCCTGATTTCAATGCTCGAGCAGAAACCCAAACACGTTTTGGTTTTCCATCCACAAGAATGCGGACCTTTTGCAAATTTGGTTTCCAGCTTCGACGACTGTGGTTCAAAGCATGTGAACGTGTGTTGCCAAAGTGGGTACGACGACCGGTGACAAAGTCTTTTGCCATTTTAAAATCCTCCTTTGTCGCTTCTATATTTATCATAGAATTCTTTTTAACTCACCTAAATAATTTATCATAGATACCCTGCGATTGCAATACTTTTCTTTCAAGTAATTTTACTTGACAGTAAAAGTAGCGGGTTACGCAGCCCCCAATCAACCGCATGTTATGTGCTATTGGGGACCTTCATCAAAGGAATCTTTGCTAGTTGGGGAATCTAAACAGTTCCTTTGACTAATTTCAACGTGACGATAATTAAAGGGATGTAACCATTTAGAAATTAAGGTTTTTTTGTTAAAATACTATTATGACGTGCTTTAGAAATAAAAGCTAGGAAAAATACGCAAAGATGGTTGCGTTTAATGACTAGTTGAAGTATGGTAAAATATCGTTGATATAGAAGTTCGACTTAAGGAGGCTATTTTCAAATGGCTGTTAAAATTCAAACCAAAAATGGCACAGTTGATGTGTCAAATGATGTGATCGCAACTGTTGTCGGCGGTGCCGCTACTGATAACTATGGTGTTGTCGGGATGGCAAGCAAAAATCAGATTCGCGACAATTTAAATGAGATTTTACGCAAAGAAAATTATGGTAAAGGTGTCGTTGTTCGGCAACAAGATAACGGTGTGGCCATCGATGTCTATATCATTGTCAGCTACGGCACAAAGATTTCGGAAGTTTCTAAGAATGTTCAATCAAAGGTAAAATATAACTTAGAATCCATGTTAGGTGTTTCGGCAAACTCTGTGAACGTTTTTGTCCAGGGTGTAAAAGTACTAGAAGCCTAGTTACAACGGACTTAAACGAGGAGGAATTTTGAATTGAAAGTAGCAACTACTGAAATTACCAATCAAGTGTTTGACCAAATGATTCAAGCCAGTGCACGCAAACTAAAGAAGAATGCCGAGTTCATTAACTCATTAAATGTTTTTCCGGTTCCCGATGGGGATACGGGTACTAATATGAGTTTGTCAATGGAAAGCGGTGCGAAGTATGAAATGGACGAGCCCAGCGAGCATGTCGGCAAGCTGGCAGGCGCATTAGCTAAAGGTCTTTTGATGGGGGCACGCGGTAACTCAGGTGTCATCCTTTCCCAGATCTTTCGTGGCTTTTCTAAGAGTGTGGCGGATAAAGCAACTTTAAACGCTGATGATTTGGCCCAAGCCTTTGCTGATGGCGCTCAGACTGCATATAAGGCGGTTATGAAGCCGACTGAAGGAACTATCCTAACTGTTATTCGCGAAGCTGCTAAGGCGGGTAAGGATGCTGCTGAGGAAAGCGACGACGTCATCGTGATAATGGATGCTGTTACCAAAGCGGGCAAAGAAGCTTTAAAAAAGACGACGGATTTGTTGCCTGTCTTGAAAGAAGTCGGGGTTGTGGATTCCGGTGGACAGGGACTGACCTTTGTATTTGACGCTTTTGACGACGTTTTGAATGGTCGTACGGAAGCCGAGGAAGAAGAACAACCAGACGAAGAACAGATGGATGAAATGGTGGAAGCAAAACATCATCAAAGTGTTCAAGGAAAAATTGACCCTGCTGACATTAAATATGGCTACTGTACTCAAATTATGGTAAGGATCGGAAAGGGGCTTCAAGTTACCCAAAAGTTTGATTACGAGACTTTCTATAATTATCTAGCTAAACTGGGTGACTCATTGTTGGTTGTTAATGATGAGGATGTGGTCAAGGTTCATGTGCATACCGAACACCCAGGCAAAGTATTGGCTTGGGGGCAACAGTTTGGTGATTTGGCAACTGTTAAAGTTGATAATATGCGTCAGCAACAAGAAGAAATCATCGAAAAAGATGACCAGCAAGCAGCGGATGTGCAAGCGCCTGACACGAATGGTACAGCAATTATTGCGATTGCCTCGGGTGACGGTATTGATAAATTATTCCGCAGTCTTGGCGTGACCCATATCATTAATGGTGGACAAACGATGAATCCAAGTACGGCAGACATTGTGACAGCAATAAACGAGTCACATGCTAAACGTGCAATTATCCTGCCTAACAATAAGAATATTTTCTTAGCAGCGGAACAAGCGGTTGAAGTTGCTGAGATTCCAGCTCAAATTGTGCATAGTCGCAATGTTTCGCAAGGTATGACGGCTCTGATGGGTTTTAATCCCGATAGTGATCTGAATGAAAATGTGGCTGCAATGGAGGATAACCTTACAGCGGTTAAGAATGGTGAGGTTACAACTGCTATTCGTGACACGACGGTTCAAGGGAAAACCATCAAGAAAGGCAATTTCATGGGCATCATTGACGGTAACATTGAAACGACCAAAGCAACCATGCTTGAAGCAGCTACTGATATGGTTAGACTTATGCTGGACGAAGATAGCGAAATTGTCACGATTATTTATGGTAAGGATGCAAAGAAATCTGAAGCCGAAAAGCTCGAAAAAGCCGTTCAAGAAATGGATGATGAGCTGGAAATTGAAGTTCATGAAGGCGATCAACCAGTTTATCCGTTTATCATTTCAGTTGAATAAGTAAAGTTAAGAGGCCGGAAATTACTCCGCCTCTTTTTGTAGTTAGGAAGTTGGTATATGCCGGAGAAAACACTTTTTGCACCGGTTTCGGCACTTGCTGGGGTTGGCTTGCAACGCGAAAAAGCCCTGAATGAACTGGGCATTTATACAATTGAAGATTTGTTATACTATTTTCCCTTCCGCTATGAGGATTTGCGACCGCAAGATATGACCAGCCTAGTGGACCAACAGAAGGTTACGCTTGAAGGCAAGATCGCATCCGAGCCAATTATTGCCCGTTACGGTCGGAAAAAAAATCGCATTAACTTTCGTCTGTTAACTGACCAAGAATCCGTAATGGTGACTTTTTTCAATCAGCCGTGGTTAAAAAAGCAACTGGTAATGAATGAGAAAATTGCAGTCTATGGAAAATGGGATGCGCGGCGCCGGAGCCTCACAGGAATGAAGTTGCTGCCGTTTTCTGATGCTAATTCTGGCGAGGTTGAGGCTGTGTATCCAGCCAATCAACATATTCGACAGGCCACCATTAAAAAATTAGTTGCCCAGGCCTTTGAAGGGTATGCCAGCGAACTAGTGACCCTCATTCCCGCACCGCTGGTGGAAAAATATCGCTTAGTGGATCGGCGAACTATGGTTCATGACTTGCATTTTCCTGAAAACTTGCGAAATGCAAAACTGGCCCGGCGTACTGCCACATTTGAAGAATTCTTTACGTTTCAAATGGAACTCCAAGTGCTAAAAAAAAGGGATCAAACCGAAAATGGAATCGCAATCCAGTACAAATTGGACAAGATTAAGCGCTTCATTGCCGACCTCCCATATGAGTTAACAGACGCTCAAAAACGCGTCGTCAATGAAATCTGTGCTGATTTAAAACGTCCAATCAGAATGAACCGTTTATTACAAGGCGATGTCGGGAGCGGAAAAACGGTTGTGGCTGCAATTGTAATGTACGCGGCGATTACAGCGGGTTACCAAGCAGCTTTGATGGCACCTACGGAAATTTTGGCAGAACAGCATGCTAATAACTTAACGAAGATATTTGCGGGGACCGACGTCAATATTGGTCTGTTGACAGGCTCGTCGGGATCAAAAACGAAAGCGCGACGTGCCTTACTTGAGGGAATCGCCGATGGTGACATTAACTTAGTTATTGGGACCCATGCTTTAATTCAAGATGACGTTAATTTCAAGAAACTGGGACTCGTGATTATTGATGAACAGCATCGTTTTGGCGTGAAACAGCGTGAGACGCTGCGCAAAAAAGGCCAAAACGTTGATGTTCTGGCCATGACGGCGACCCCCATTCCTCGGACTTTAGCCATTACGGCATACGGAGAGATGGACGTGTCGATTATTGATCAAATGCCAAATGGGCGGAAACCGGTGCTGACGAGTTGGGTAAAAAATAGCCAAGTGAAGGGCATGCTGGATTTTGTCAAAAAACAGTTTGCTGCAGGGCACCAGGCATTTGTGGTAACCCCGCTTATTGAAGAGTCTGAATCCTTAGATCTCAAAAATGCGATGGCTTTATATGAGCAATTGCAAAGCGCGTTTCGCCCAGATTACAAGGTTGGGTTATTGCATGGGCGCATGAAATCTGATGAAAAAGACCAGATTATGCAGCAGTTCAAAGCAAATGAGTTTCAATTATTAGTTTCCACGACTGTAATTGAAGTGGGAGTGGATGTTCCCAACGTTACCGTGATGATTATTTATGATGCGGATCGCTTTGGGTTGGCTCAGCTTCACCAATTACGCGGACGGGTCGGTCGTGGTAAGTCACAGGCTTATTGTATTTTGGTGGCTGATCCAAAAAATGAGACCGGGATTAAGCGAATGAAGATTATGACACAATCTAACGATGGTTTTAAGATCTCTGAAGCTGATTTGCAATTGCGAGGTTCTGGAGATGTTTTTGGAAATAAGCAATCAGGAATTCCTGAATTTCGCATTGGGGATCCCGTCGTAGATATTGGCGCTTTGGAAACAGCACAATTAGAAGCAAGTAAAATTGTGCAGACGGCTAATTGGCAGACGCAGAAAACGTATCAAGTTTTAAATACGTATTTAGAACATGTCATGCAAAAAAATGCCAACTTTGATTAAATAAAAAATGAGGGATGAAAAAATGAAATTAGCAATTGATGCCATGGGCGGTGACTATGCCCCTGAAAAAATTGTGCAAGGTGTCGAACTTGCACGCGATAAGTACACAGACCTTAAATTTATTTTGTATGGCAAAGAAGAAAAGATTAAAGAAGTCCTCAAAAATGGCGAACGAATCACCATTGTCCATACAGATTCGGTTATCGAAATGGGAGATGAACCGGTGCGTGCGGTGCGACAAAAGAAGACTTCGTCGCTCGTTTTGGCTGCACAGGCCGTTAAAGATGGCAAGGCGGATGCCCTATTTTCTGCCGGGAATACGGGAGCTTTATTAGCTGCTAGCCTATTCATTATTGGACGAATTAAAGGCGTTGACCGGCCTGGGATGACAACGACTCTCCCGGCTTTAAAAGGGCCTGAAGATTCCTTTACAATGCTTGATGTGGGGGCGAACGCCGAAAGCAAGGTTAAAAACTTACATCAGTTTGCGGTATTGGGTAACTTTTATAGTGCCAACGTCATGGGCGTTACGAGTCCTCGAATTGGACTATTAAATAACGGTACTGAGGAAGATAAGGGTGATCCCCTGCATAAAGAGGCCTACCAAGTGCTTTCTCAGGATCCTAACTTAAACTTTATTGGTAATGTTGAATCACGGGAACTTCTAAATGGAGCTGCGGACGTGATTGTGACTGATGGTTTTACCGGTAACGCCGTCCTCAAGAACACTGAAGGGACAGCCCTATCGATGTTGAAATTACTGAAGGAAACAATCCTGAATGCCGGTGTCCAAGGAAAATTGGGTGGCTTACTGTTGAAACCAGCATTTAAAACCGTCCAAAATAAAATGGATTATTCTAAACACGGCGGTGCTGTTTTGTTGGGCGTCAAAGCCCCCGTCGTCAAAGCCCATGGTTCTAGTAATGAAATTCAGGTATCCCATGCTTTACGCCAGTTACGATCAATGGTTACGACCAACCTTACCAAAAACTTGGCAGATTATTTTGCGTCGCGCCCAACTGATGAGAATTAGAAATCTGATAATTTGGGTGGACAAGTTCTGAAAAAAACATTAAACTTATCTCTTGTAATTAAATGAATAAGGAGTACCGCATGACTAAAGAAGAAGTATTTAACAAAATTTCTGATATTATCGTGGATCACTTTGACGTCGACAAAGCAAAGGTTACTAACGAACTTAACTTTAAAACCGATTTAAATGCTGATTCAATTGATATTGTTGAATTTGTACTTGAGCTTGAGGATGCATTTGGCGCAGAGATTTCTGATGAAGATGCTGAGAAGCTTTCGACGGTGGGAGAAGCCGTTGATTTCATTGTTGCAAATCAGAAAAAATAAGAATTTGAAATTGAGACTGGAGCGAGGACGTTCTGGTCTCAATTTATTTGTAAGTAGAATTTGAAACTAAAAGTTAGATGGTAATTATCTAAAGCAACCAAAAACTAGGTAAAAGACCAACAAACTAGGAAACTTAAGGCCAGTGGTAGGCACAACGAAGGAAAAAAGATATAATGTTAGAGTGAGTATTTAAGAAAGGATGAAATTTTTTGAAAAAGTGGATTGATGCAGAATTAAAGAAAAATTTTCAAATCGAATTTCACAATGAAAATTTATTGAATGAAGCTTTAACGCAGGCTTCATATGTCAATGAGCACCCGAATCGAGGTTTAAAGTTTTATGAACGAATTGAATTTTTAGGCGATGCGGTGTTACAACTCATTGTCTCGGAGTACATCTTTAAACGTTATCCAGAAATGCCACAAGGAAAATTAACTCGTTTAAGAGCAGCAATGGTATGTGAAGCGAGCTTTAGTCAATTTGCCCGAGAATGTCATCTAGACCGATACATTTTACTTGGTAAAGGGGAAGAAAAGGCCGGGGCGCGTAATCGTGATTCACTTCTTTGTGATATTTTTGAATCGTTTGTCGGAGCACTTTATTTAGATCAGGGACGTGACGCAGTCGAACGATTTGTCCACCAAGTTATTTTTCCTAAACTAGATACTGGTGCTTTTGATCATGTGATTGATTTTAAAACCAATTTGCAAGAATTTTTACAGCGTGACGGCGATGCTGATATTCGCTATGAACTGTTGAATGATGCCGGTCCTGAAAGCGATCTAGAGTTTGAAGTTGCGGTTCTTTCAAATGAACAGCGATTAGGTACTGGTGCTGGTAAATCAAAGAAAATTGCCGAACAAAATGCGGCCCGGGAGGCTTTGCATAAATTACGTGTCAAAAACGATTAGATTAGGAGCTCGATGTTAATGAAACTTAAATCCCTACAAATAAGCGGTTTTAAGTCTTTTGCTGATAAGACAACTATAAACTTCGAGGATGGGATTACTGGAATTGTGGGCCCAAACGGAAGTGGAAAAAGTAATATCATTGAGGCTGTGCGCTGGGTAATGGGGGAGCAATCTGCCAAAAGCTTGCGTGGTGGAAAAATGCCGGATATTATTTTTGCAGGCTCTGAAAATCGGCAGCCGCTAAATCGAGCTGCGGTCACCATTACATTTGATAATGAGGATCATTTTTTGAAGACGGATTATACCGAGGTCAGTGTGACCCGGAAACTGTTCCGTAATGGGGAAAGTCAGTATCTGATCAACCAAAATGAGTGCCGTTTAAAAGACATTTTGGATCTCTTTATGGATACTGGTTTAGGCCGCGATTCGTTCTCGGTAATTTCTCAAGGTCGTGTTGAAGCTATCTTTAATAGTAAACCGGAAGATCGCCGTGTGATCATTGAAGAAGTTGCCGGCGTCTTGAGTTACAAGCAAGATAAGCAAAAGGCTGAATCGGAACTTGCAAAAACCAATGGATATTTGGACCGGGTTAGTGATTTGATAGCAGAATTACAGTCCCAGTTAGAACCCCTAGAAGAACAAAGCAGTCTAGCACAGGATTATGTGGATCAAAAGAAACAGTTTGATAAATTAGAAAAAACACGTTTGGTACACTCGGTTGAAACCCTGCAGCAGCAAAATGGTACTGTGGGGGCCAAACTAGCGGAAGCCAAACGATTGGTCACGCAGTATCAAACACAAAAAAAGCAGCTTTTGGTAAAGGTTAGTGAATTAAAGACTAAGCGTCAGACGTTAGAAGAGAAAAAGGACCAACTGCAGGCGGATTTGTTAAGTGCAACGCGAAAGTACGAAAATTTATCCGGTCAGCAGAATGTTGATTCAGAAAAGAATAAATATCAGCAAGAACAAGTTGCGCAGTTGGAACAAACGATCGCATCAGCAAAGCAGAAACTGGCGGATCTGGCGGTACAAAAAGACCAGGTTGATCAAACACTAGCAGATAAGCAAACCCTAGTGGCGCAACTAAAAACACAGCTTGTAGAGCTCTCGCCAAAGGGCTTACAACAAAAGCAAACACAAGTCCAACAAGAAATTGATCGTTTACAGGCAACTTATATTGAAAAAATGCAAGCTCTTGCTCAAGTTCATAATGAACAGGTAAATCTTAAAAAGAGCTATGAACAGGATAGTCAGCAGCAACTGCATGTGAATGCTGATTTACTCAAGTTGAAATCGCAACTGACGACTGCGCAGGAAAAGCAGACTGCCCAACAAAAGCAGGTTACCGAACTAGATTTGCAAAGAAAGCAGGCTGAAGCTGACCTTAAAGCGGCGTTGCAGAGCTATCAAAAATTGGCTGCCCAACAAAAGCAGAGTCAAGACAGCTGGCTCGATGCGGTTAAAATATATCAGCAAGCCAAAACGCGTTTAGAGACCCTTAGCAGTAGTGATGTGGAATTACGCAGTTATTACCAAGGTGTACAGAACGTTCTTAAACATAAGGCACAATTTACAGGCTTAGTGGGAGTTGTTTCTGAATTGCTGGAAGTTCCTGCTAAATATACGAAAGCCATTGAAACGGTGTTAGGTGGCCAGTTACAGCAATTGGTGACACAAACTGATCGTGATGCACGACAAATTATCAGCTATTTGACTCAACATAAGGCCGGACGAGTTACCCTACTGCCATTAACAGCCATTCGGGCTAAGTACTTGTCGGCAACAGTGCAAAAAGAATTAGCTCAGTTGCCTGGTGTGGAAGGCATTGGAGCGGATCTGGTTAAAACGACTACTGAGTTGCAATTGATAAAGCAGCATTTATTAGGAAATGTGGTGGTGGCAACTGATCTTAAGCAGGCTACACAGATCTCTAAAGCTTTATCAACTAGATTAAAAATTGTGACCTTGAATGGTGAAATCATCAATCCCTCAGGTTCGATGACGGGAGGGATTAATCGCCATCAAAGTGCTGGTTTATTAACACAAAAACAATCACGGGTTGATTTAGAACGGCAAGTGAAGCAGATGCAACGCCAATTAACAAGCCGTGAAGCGTTAGTGACAGATTTGAAACAGCAGTTAGCACAAGCCGAGCAAAAAGGTAGTGAAGCCCGGCAAAAATATAACCAAAACCACGATGCGTATAAAGATGCCCAAACCCAACTGGAAATTTTTTCAAATCAACAAACCGATTTAAAGCGCCGATATGAAGCCGTGGCTTACGAATCGGGGCAAAATGGTGACCTAGAGCACGACTATACTACCCAAAGCGAGAAACTTAAGCAACAAGAAACACAACTCAACCATGAATTAAATCAGCTTTCAAGTCAAACAGAGGGGCAAAAACAAACCTTGGATAACCTGCACACAAGTCAGGCAGAAGGGCAAAAGCAGGTTGAACAAACACAGGCCAAACTGACGGACGCACAGGTAGCACTTGCTCAAACCCAAACGGTCCAAACTAATCTCCAGGCCAATATAGAAAACAGCAAACAAACTTTGGCAGTGGCCGAAAAGCAGCATACGTCATTAATTGAAGCGCGCAAGTCACGAAATAGGCAACACCAAACCACCCAACAGGAACTGGATGCGAGCCAACAACAGATCAAAACGTTACAAGATCAATTGGAACGGCAGAAACAACAAGCCGCACAGGTGGCAGAGACACTTAGTACCAATGAGGATGACTTGCAGCGGGTTCAGGAATTGGATGCGGTTGCCAGTGAGGATTTGCAAACAACCCAAATTGAGAAAACCCGTTTGACGGAACAGATTGACCATGCTCTGGCGGATTTAAGTGAAAAATATCACTTGAGTTTTGAAATGGCAAAGCAAGAGGCTGTTGAGCTCGAACCAGAAGAACTACAGCGGCAGTTGAAATTAGCTAAAAAGAGCTTAGCTGAAATTGGTGAAGTTAACGTGGGAGCTATTGATGAGTACAAGCGGGTTTCAGAACGTTATCAGTTCTTAACGACCCAAAAAGATGATTTAATGACCTCCCAAAAACAGTTGTTAGAAACGATTAATGAAATTGATACGGAAGCAGCTTCGCGGTTCAAAGCGACATTTGACAAAATTTCTGCCTCGTTTTCCAAGGTGTTTGTTAAAATGTTTGGGGGCGGTAAAGCTAAACTGGAATTAACCGATCCAGAGCATTTGTTGACGACGGGAATGGAAATTAAGGCACAGCCACCAGGCAAGAAGTTTCAACGTCTTAGTCTCCTTTCTGGTGGGGAAAGAGCTTTAACGGCAATCACCCTGCTCTTTTCGATCCTTGAGGTTAATCCAGTACCATTTTGTATTTTAGATGAAGTTGAAGCTGCCTTTGATGATGCGAATGTAACGCGCTTTGCGGACTATTTGCGTAATTTTCGCCATCAGACCCAATTCGTTGTGATCACACATCGAAAGGGAACAATGGTAGAATGTGATGTGCTCTACGGGGTTACGATGCAAGAATCTGGTGTTTCAAAGATGGCTTCGGTATCATTAGAAGAAGTTTCACGAAAGGAGACTGCAACGCAATGAGTTTATTTGGTCGAAGAAAAAAGAAAAAATTAGCAGAACAGCAGGCCTTAGAACAGGCCGAAACACAAAAACAGGCTCAAGTTGAAGAACAGACGGCCGCTAAGTCGACGGTCTCTGAATCTGAGCCAAAAGTCGGACCAGAGACGCTTACTTCTCAACCCGAAGAAGAGGTTGATCGTTATAATCGAGGATTGGAAAAATCCCGCCGAACTTTCGGACAAAAATTAACGGCATTATTTACGAATTTTAATGGGGTCGATGATGATTTTTATGACGACCTGGAAGAGACGCTAATTGGTGCCGATGTTGGATTTGACACGGCAGTACAAATTAGCGATGAAGTACGAGAAGAAATCGAAACGAATCATGTTTCAGGCCAAAAAGAAATTTCAAATTTAATCGTGGCCAAGTTAGTTTCCTTATACACCCGTAATGGTACTAAAGAAGATAATCATCTGGTATTTGCCACAGAAGGTCCCAGTGTGTTCCTGTTTGTTGGTGTCAATGGCGTCGGAAAAACTACAAGTATTGGGAAACTGGCAGCGCGCTTTAAAAAACGAGGAAAAAAAGTTTTACTGGCTGCTTGTGATACCTTCCGTGCTGGCGCGATTGAACAACTTCAAGAATGGGGAAAGCGCGACGGCGTACCTGTGGTAGCAGGTCCTGAAAAGAGTGATCCAGCCGCAATCGTGTTTGATGCGGTTCAAAAAGCTAAAAAAGAGGACTACGATCTGGTTTTGGTTGATACAGCCGGACGATTGCAAAACAAAGTCAATTTGATGAAAGAACTGGACAAGATGCGTCGGGTCATTACTCGTGAAATACCTCACGCACCGCAGGAAATTCTTTTGGTTTTGGATGCGACAACCGGACAAAATGCGATGAATCAAGCAAAAGTTTTCCAAGAAACCACGGATGTAACGGGGATTATTTTAACCAAGTTAGATGGCACCGCAAAAGGTGGGATTGTTTTGGCAATTCGCAATCAGTTACACTTGTCGGTGAAATATGTGGGTCTAGGAGAGCAAGTTGATGATTTGAGTCCGTTTTCACCCCAGGAGTTCGTTGACGGTTTGTTCAGTGATTTCTTAGAACCTACTAAATAAGCGAGTGTGATTGGGATGGAAATTGAAAAAAACAACCGAATAAACTTTCTCTTTGAGTTTTATGGCAGCTTATTAACTAAAAAACAGCGTAACTATATGCAGTTGTATTATGCTGATGACTATTCTTTGGGCGAGATTGCAGAAAATTATGCTGTTAGTCGACAGGCGGTCTATGATAATATTAAGAGGACCGTGCAGATTCTTGAAGATTATGAGGACAAACTGCATACTTATGGTGATTTTTTGGCACGTAATCATCAGACGGATCGTCTCTTAGCTTATGTCAAAAAAACGTATCCAGAGGATGAAGAACTCCGCCAATTGATTGATAACCTCGAATCAATCGAAGCAGAATGAAAGGTAGGGACTAACCCATGGCTTTTGAAAGTTTAACAGAACGACTTCAAAATGCTTTTAGTAAATTAAGAAAAAAAGGTAAGATTTCAGAATCGGATCTTCGGAGCGCTATGCGTGAAATTCGTTTGGCCTTGCTTGAAGCCGATGTTAACTTTACCGTTGTTAAGAATTTTGTCAAAACCGTCCGTGATAAGGCGATTGGTGCAGATGTCCTAGAAGGATTAAATCCCACTCAACAAATTGTCAAAATCGTTAATGACGAACTGGTTTCAATTATGGGCGACCAGGCCGTTGATTTGAACAAATCACCAAAGATTCCAACTATCATTATGATGGTTGGACTACAAGGTGCTGGTAAAACGACAACGGCTGGAAAACTGGCTTTGAAACTTAAAAATGAACAAAAAGCGCGCCCGTTGATGATTGCAGGGGACGTTTATCGTCCGGCTGCGATTGATCAGTTAGTTCAGGTTGGTCAACAAATCGATGTCCCTGTTTTCCAAATGGGCACCGATGTGGATCCGGTCGAGATTGTGCGTCAAGGGCTTAAAAAGGCTGATGAAGAGAAAAACGATTACGTTATTATTGATACAGCTGGTCGTTTGCAGATTGACGAGAAGTTAATGGATGAATTAGCCCGTATCAAAGCACTGGCAAATCCAAATGAAATTCTTTTGGTTGTGGATGCCATGACCGGGCAAAACGCGGTAAATACCGCAGAAGGTTTCAACAATCAGCTTGATGTAACCGGCGTTGTTTTGACGAAGCTGGATGGTGACACCCGTGGTGGTGCGGCGCTTTCTATCCGAGCCGTTACTGGCGAGCCAATCAAGTTTATTGGTCAGGGCGAAAAAATGACCGATCTGGATGTCTTCCATCCTGATCGTATGGCTTCACGAATCCTAGGCATGGGTGACATGCTGACGCTGATTGAGAAGACACAAAAAGAGTACGATGAGAAACAAGCGCAAGAAGTTACCCAAAAGATTCGGGAAAATACGTTTGATTTTAATGATTTTGTGGATCAAATGGATCAGATGCAGAATATGGGTTCTATGGAAGATATCATGAAGATGATTCCTGGAATGGCTAATAATCCGGCGTTGAAAAATGTAAATATTGATCCGAAAGATATGGCGCATATGAAAGCCATTGTCTATTCCATGACGCCAGCTGAGCGTGAAGATCCCGATTTGCTTAATCCGAGTCGCCGCCGCCGCATTGCGGGTGGTTCTGGACGTCCAGTTGTTGAAGTTAACCGAATGATTAAACAGTTTAATCAGATGAAAAAAATGATGAACCAAATGTCTAAAGGTAACTTTAATGGAATGGAAGGGTTATTAGGCAAAGGGGTAAGTGGTCGTCTATCTAAAATGGCTATGAACTCAATGGTCCGTAAAGCTAAAAAGCGGAAGAAAAAACGTTTAAAGAAGAACCGACGGAATAAATAAGGCGGGTTAAAATTTAAAAAGCATTGAAAAGAAGCGGTGATCAAACTTCTTTTCAATGCTTTTTTTGATTCATAAAAAATGAAACTTGCTAGCTTGACTTCTGTGAATGCCTATAGCTTTTTTCGATTTTTGCCAAAAGGGTAATTAATTGGTCCTTTTGTTCTTTTGAAAGTGAGCCTAACATTTTACGATTGATATCCGCATTTGCTTTATTGAACTGGTTGACGATTTTTTGACCTGCTTGGGTTATATAGATTTCTTTGTTGCGCGCATTTTCTGCGGGAACATGCCTTAAAATAAGGCCATTGTCTTCCAATTTTTTTAAAAATGATGAAACGCTTGCCGGTTGGGTTTTGGTAACCGCTACAATATCTTTTTGCAGGAGTCCAGGCTGCTTTTCGATTAAACTTAGTATGAGTGCTTGTCGGGGAGAAAGAGGCGCTAACTTTTGGGCTAAGTCTACTTCCTTTTGAAGTCTAATAGCGTGTATTAAGGCATCTATTTTTGAATTTACGTTTGTCATAATTTCATTACCTCACTTTCCTATAGTTTAACAGAAGGTTAGGCAAAGAAACAATTAGACGTGCTAACTGATTGAGAAGTCAAATCCTTAAAGTTAGTTTGGACAACTGTTTGGAAGCCTAACTGTTGCGAAGAGAATTGGTATGTCGAAACAGACTAAGACGGGATCTGAAAATTGAAAATTATATCACACAAAAATATGAATTTTAAATTCATTAATGTTAAAAGTCATCTAACTGATTGTCAAAAATCTGAAAGTTGATCTGTTTTTTGAAGGAGCTCACATGTTACCGACAGGATATAAAATTATTTTGGAGTTTAATGGTTTATCTTAATTAAATAGATGGCAATGCTTTTAATTTGTGAATGCTTTTTACAGCAATGATGAGTTACTGTTTTTTGCTATTTAAAAATTTTAAAAAAATAAGACAAAAAGTCTCAAATATTTACGTAAATAATAAGCAGACAAATATGCTTAGCTCAATATAATAAAGTAGTGTACTAGGATACAGTGTTTATATATATCCTTAAAATATTTTGACATCGAGGTAGTTATGACAAAAAAGGTAGTTAGCATCGATATTGGAGGAACTTCAGTAAAGTTAGCAATCATCGATGATTATAGAAATATCATAGAAAAGTGGCAAATTCCCACAAATATTGTAAATAACGGAATTAATATCATTAGCGATACCATCAATACAATCAAGGAACATTTGGTGCTTTATAGTAAAGAGGAAATCGTAGGCATTGGTATTGGAATTCCAGGCCCAATTTCGGTAGACGGTTCTAGAGTTATAAAAGCGGTAAATCTTGGCTGGAATGACGTCCCATTAAAATCCATTTTTGAGGATAAATTTGATGTTCCTGTTAACCTATTAAATGATGCAAATTCAGCGGCCTTAGGAGAAATGTGGGCCGGAGCTGGTCAAGGTATCAATAACCTAATGTTTGTTACCTTAGGTACAGGTGTGGGTGCGGGTATTATCATTGATGGAAAAATAATAAATGGTGCACATTCGTCAGGAGGTGAAATTGGACATATTCCAGTGATTTCAAATGAACACAGAGTCTGTGGTTGTGGAAATTTGAATTGCTTAGAAAGTTTCGCATCTGCTAACGGCATGGTCAAAACTATGAAAAGAATTTTGACAGAAGCAAATGTGAATCGCGGACATTTTACAACCATAGACATATTTAGATGGATGTCAGATGGTGATAAATATGCAAGACAGGCGGTAGAAGAGACTACAAATTATTTAGGCTTTGCTTTTGCAGGTATTTTGAATACGTTAGATCTCGAAAAAATTGTCATTGGTGGTGGTTTGTCAGGTGCCGGGGATGCTTTACTAAATCCTCTGATCAAATCAGTTGATAGTCATGTATTTTCTCAAATTAGATCAAATTACGTTATTTCACTTTCGCAATTAGGAAATAATGCGGGAATCTTTGGTGACGCTGCTTTCTTTTTCAATGAAAAAGTATGATTTTGTCTTAATGTTCTTTTCGAATTTTGTTGGTGTAACTATTGTTAAAAAATTTATAAAATACCTTTTACAGCAGGTAAATCGAAGTAAAACCTTTTTGAATTTCTATTTATGTGACGGAGAACTATCCTTTTTGATGGTATACCAAGTCAAATTAGAAGACACTCTTTGCCACCATATAGTTGTGAATGAATAATATTGTAGTGATAGTAATCTTGGAAAAACTCACAATTAGGGAGAAGGAAAATCAAATTTCACAGCTTTGATAGTTGGATGTCAAAAAGAAAAACATAATAATTTATATAATTACCAATAGTTTAAAAATGGGATGTTTGTATTTATATCGAATGTTTTGATTCTGATAAAGTTACAAATTATCCCGTTTTTTGTGAAGATATTTAGTTAAATCATTGACAGAAAATATAAATTGCTAAATGGTTTAACACAAAATGAATCTCTTGTCGCGGCTATTAATTTATTGAGGAGTGAAAATATTTATGAATTTTAAATTATATTCGTTTGCCAATGGGACTATTGATTATGACATAAAAAGGCAGAAAAATACGCTTAATTCACCAACCATTGTATATATATTAGATGGTATATTTGAAGTAACTATAAATGGCAAAAGATTGAAACTTAATCCAGGCAGTTTTATCTTGCTAAATACTAATGAGCAACTCGTTTTAGAAGCAAAAGAAACGGTTAATTTGACTTTCTGGCTTAGCTTCAATATGGAAGAAATTGTGAATCAACTAGGACTAAAAAATTTTCAGTTTAATAATACAATGGGTTATGTAAAAAAAGATCAACAAATAACCCAAGCCGTCGAATCACTTTTGAAAGCGTTATTCTCACAAGATCAAGAATTGCAACTTTTTACGATTGGTAAGGGGTATGAACTTGCCAATATATTAATACTAAAATTTGCTAAAATAGAACAGAATGACAGTCAAATTTCTGTTATTAAGCAATATGTGATAAATCACTATAATGAGGATGTAAATTTGAGTAACATATCAGAACACTTTTTTATGGAACCCAGTTATTTTTCAAAATATTTCAAAAAGAATATCGGCGTTAACTTTAAAGAATTTCTGATGAATATCCGTCTTATGCATGCAAAAAGTGTGTCAACGCCGATGTGAAAATGTCGTTTTTTGCCGATTAAAAAATGCTGTTTTTTACCGATAAGGTTTACAGTGTCTCACTGCTCCTTTCTTTATTTTGTGAGCTAAAACCTGATAAATCAGGTCCAGAATTATCCTTCTTTTCAATCAAATGATCCTTCATTCGATATGATCGACCGGTGATTCGGATGACTTTAGCGTGGTGAACCAAGCGGTCTAAAATGGCGTTAGCTAACATCTTATCTGAAAAGGTGTTTCCCCACTTAGAAAGCGGAATATTAGTGGTGATAATGGTTGATTTCCGTTCATATCGTCTTTCAATTAGCTGAAAGAACAGCTTAGCACCCACTGACTCAATTGGGAGATAACCAATCTCGTCAATGATTAGAATTTGAAAACGGGCATACCGGCGCAACACTTCTTCGCTTCGTCCTTGAACTTGTGCTGTTTGAAGCTTGTTGATGAGGTCGCTACATCGAATAAACTGCGTTGAAATTCCTTGTTTACACCCTTCAATTCCAATGGCGGTGGCTAGGTGAGTCTTACCGACACCGGAGGTGCCGATAAACAAAATGTTTTGATTCTCTTGGGTGAATCTTAGTGATCCCAAGTCCTCAATTGTCCCTTGGTTAATTCCTGGTTGATAGCTAAAGTCAAAGTCAGCTAACGTTTTTTCATATGGAAAGCGGGCTAGTTTAATTCTCAAATTAATCTTTTTTTGTTCCCGGTATTTAAGCTCAGCCGTTGTCAATTCGAATAAGGCATCACTCAAGGACTTGGGTGCTTCATCTTGATGATCCAATAGGTAGCCTAAATGTTCGGCGAAACGATCTAACTTTAATTGTCTAAGGTTGGTGTATAACGCTTGGTAATTAGCCATTTTCTCACTCCATTTCATCAAACATCTTCAGGTTTCGGTCGACGTAATCATCAATGACTCGGTCATCACGATTCTTATAAAGGTCTGATCGGACAATCTCTTCCATGTCATCGCGAAGATAATTAAATCTTTTCAGTGAAATAGGGTGAGAACGAATTAGTTCTCCGTTATAATAAACGTATAGAGTATTGTCATCGTGTTTAATTTGTACGGTTTCGTCAATATATCTGATGGGGACGGAGTATTTCCGATTTTGAAAGACAATCATTGATTCCTTGCTAACTTTCCTTGCGATGGTTTGGCTGGCATAGGCATCGAGTAAGTCATGATCAAAATCATGGAGATACTCTTTTTCTTTATCAAGCAATAAATAAGGCGGAATTTGAGTCGCCTGAGACTTCTCATGATTCAGCTGATCACACGTCAAATGAACGATCTCGGCTAAGTCTAGCGGCTCTTCAAACTCATGGTTGTAAACTTTAATTCGCTGAGTAGTTCTGGCCAACGCCTCAACCTTTCCTTTGGTTTGTGGCCGAAACGGTCGACAAGCAATTGGCTTGAAACAAGCGTCCTTAGCGTATTCAACGAAGGTTTCATTAAATACCGGCTTACCAAAATTACTTTTATGATGATCGACGACAACCTTTTGGTTGTCAAACCAGATTTCTTTCGGCACACCCCCGGTTGCCCAAAAGGCATTCGTTAAGCAATCAAAAAAGGTAGTTTGGCTGCGACTGAAGGTAAATTGCATGTATTTCATTCGCGAGTACCCTAAAACATATAAGAAGATGTTGCCTTTGACAATCTCTCCATGCCGAGAAATCAATGTTAAGTCTTCTTTCCAATCAACCTGGGCTGAAAGCCCTGGCGAGGTTTCAATCCGGATAGTGGCTTTTTTCGTTGCGGCTTTTCTGATGGTTCGACAATAGTCTCTGAGAATACTTTGCTTTCCTTGATAGCCACGTTCTTTGATAAAGTAATAAATTGCCGTTGCCGAACAGCCTTCTAGAACCTTTTCTTCAATCGTTTTTCGATAATCGTCAAGTTTACTCGGCCGCCGTAAGGGTTGTGGCTGCTCATCTGGGGGCGTGAGCCCTAAATTGTAGTATCTTTTAACCGTTCGCGGATCAACACCATATCGTCGACCAATTTCAGCGAAGTTGGGCTTTATTTTGTTCATAATATATTGCTGGACACACTGTTCAACATCTAAACGCATTTCAGTTCCTCCAAATTTGAGATACGTTTAGTTTACCGTAAAAAAATGTTGGAAAACCGACATTTTCTAATCGGTATTTTCCAACATTTTACAACCGTTGCTGACAAAAAGTGAACTGATACAAACAGATAAATCCATAGTATTTGTATCAATGCATAGTGGATTTAATAGTTTATCAAGTTTTAATAGGGCCTTTAAAAATAAGTATTCTGTAACACCTTCAAGTTATAGACAGAAACATTCCCAAATAATAAAACAGCAAAAGTTATTAACAAACGTAGATGATAATGTACAGTACAAGACCAAAGAAGTTTTGGCAAAACATGTTTCAAACTCAAAAGAAACATCAGTTATGAACTTAAATGTTTCCGCGTTGAATGCTAAACAAAAAAATATTTATAAAGTTAGTACAATTATCAATTTGGGCTTCATTGATAAATTTGATAGAGACGAATGGAAAGATCATATTGAAAAACTATTAATGACGACGAAATTTGATTACGTTCGAATGTTAATTGATGTTGAACAAATGTCAGGCAACATCAGAGCCTACTTGCGGAAGGTAAAAAGCGTGATTGATTACATTTTACTGAAAGGCTTAACTCCTTGGATTACATTTAGAGTTAGTACTAAAGTTTCAGTGAAGGACACCGATGAGATGAGATTAGTAATTGAATTTTTAAAAGATCACCTTACTGAAAGCTTATTGGAGAAATGGAAGTTTGAAATTGAGTTACGTTCTAACTTGGTAAGTAATGAGGCAGTTAACGCGTTTAAATTAGTAAGAGAGGTAATTACTCAAGAATTACCCGAAGTCAAGATAGGTGGCATCGGATGTACAGTTTTAAACGCAAATTATATAAATTTTATTCTGAAGCATTTTGAAGTTGATTTTATAACAGTTAAAGGCTTTTTGGAGTCTCCTAAAAAAGGTTCACTAAATAATTTAAATTACGAATTTAAAAACTTTACTGAGAAACTGGTAAATTTGGTAAAAAAACTTGGACAAGATAAACCAGTGTTTTTATCAGAGGTTGGAATCTATTTAAAAAAAGATAATTATTTACAAAACACTCTTTTTGCGGGTGCCTATCTGATAAATCAAATTGTGAAATTATTTCCATTTATTGCGGGTTTTGGATATATTTTGGGTTCTGATATATTTGAAAGTGATTTAAAAGTTGCGCACAGAATTATAACTGCTGGACCAGGACTTTTAACTGATATTAAATTAGAAAAACCTTCTCTGATGGCAGTAAAATTTATCAATGAATTTTCGTTAGTTAAAAAATTTTATATGTTGCATGATGCGTTTCTAGCCGGTTTTGTTGACAAGGAAATTTATGTTTTAGGCACTAATGTTCAATATCCTTTACTGACACTCGGGACTAACTTTCAAGATGCCCAAAACATTAAATCTTATTTACCGGCCAATTCGGAGAATATAAATATGAGAGTTAAGGATTTAGAATCTGGAGATTACGAAATACGTATTTTTAAATGTGAGTCGGATATGTTGGATTATTGGAGTAAATTTGATTACTATGAATCTTTAAGAAATTCAGATATCGATTTACTGAGGCAAAAGGACGGAGTCAGCGTTACATTGCGAGTGGCACAAGTGAAAAATAAAGTGTTAGATGTTAAATTACCGGTACAAGCTAATAATTTCTTTATTGTTCATATACGAAAAAAACAAAGGGTACTAACAGAATAACTAAAATGATTAAAAGGGTAGATAAATGTGATCTGAAAAGCGCGTCGTCTCCCTTTTTAATTTACTGATTGAAGGGGGTATTAAGCTATTTAAGCTTATTTTTTTTGTTCTTTTTATCACATTTTAGTGGAAAAAACTAATTTTGCATAGCAGTTGACAATAAGTACGGAGAAAAGCGCTTACATTGCGTATACAGTGAACCTTAGTGATAGGTGAATTAATGCTTTAACATACTAGTACAAATTGATTTGGTTTCGGTTCCACAAAATAGTACTTGAGAATAAATCAACAAAAATTATGGTGCTCAGAAAGGAGAAAAATTTAAATTGCTAGAAAATGCCTATCATTATTTTTATTTAAACATCGCAGATTATATAATTAATTCGAACACCTAAAAAAATGTAAACAAAGACCCATAGTAATGTCCTACAATGGTAGTCACCACAACCAAACCATGAAAGAAGATACATTACTATGAGCTTCTCTACTTTAACACAATTCGATCGCGGTGCCATCTACCATTTGCTAAATATCGGTTATTCTCAAAACAAAATTGCTTCCGCACTCAATGTGTCCAAATCCACCATCAGTTATGAACTCAAGAGAGTTCAGCCATATAACCCTATATTGGCACAGGCGGATGCCGAACAACAACGACATCATTCAGGAAGAAAATCAATTTTAACTCCAATGCTGAAACGCTTAATTGAGAACCATTTACGTTTGACACATTCACCTGATGAGGTCGCACATGAGCTTAGACTTTGCACTAGCTCAATCTATAACTGGATTTACAGTGGCCAAATCAACTTTAAGGCTGAACAATTGCCCGACAAAGGACAACGTCACAAACATCAAGATGAGCGTCGGGGAAGCTTTCAGGTTGGTAAAACTATTGAAAATCGTCCTCAAGCTATAAATGATCGCTCCGAATTTGGACACTGGGAAATGGATACCGTTCTTTCGTCACGAGGTGGTTCAAAGACATGTTTGGCAACATTTGTAGAAAGAAAGAGTCGTCTAGTTTGGATGATTAAAATTCCAAACCGTAGTCAGAATGCAATGAATAACGCCATTGAAACCTTCATCAGAACCTTTGGTCCAGCTGTAAAATCATTTACAGCTGATCATGGTAAAGAATTCTCAGGTTATCAACTCATTGAAGACACCTATCAACGTGAGGTATATTTTTGTCACCCTTATTCACCGTGGGAGCGTGGAACTAATGAATATTTCAATCGCAAAATTCGTTGGTTCTTTCCTAAAAAGACAAACTTCGCGAAAGTCACAGAAGAATCAATTATTGAAGCAACGGAGTTGATTAACAACCGACCATTAAAAATTCTAAACTGGAAAACTGCCATTGAAACATTCAGGGAACTATTTAGTAAGTGTTCGAATTAAACTTGTAATCTGCGACATATAAAAATTAAATCAAAGGAGATATTTAGATGGAGCAAATAAATCCTAACATTTCTAAACTGAAATTATCACGTACAACTTTATTTATTTATGGTTTAGGAGATTTCGCAAGTAATCTGTGCTGGACTTTCATTGGTAGCTACTTAACCGTATTTTATACAGATATTGTTGGAATTACCCCCGCAATAGCTTCCCTTTTGATTATGGTTGCCAGGGTATTTGATGGCTTTTGGGATCCAACATTTGGTGCAATTGCGGAAAGAACCAGTACAAAGTTAGGGAGATTTCGTCCATATATACTTTATGGTTCACCTTTCTTAGCTTTATTTGCTGTTCTTAGTTTTGTGAAATTTGGCTCGGGGGACAACTGCGATAATATTGGCATTCATTACTTATTTTATTTGCGGATTACTCTTTACTGTTGTTAATTTATCGTATGGTTCTTTATCAACAGTAATGACAACGGATCAAGATGATCTGGCCCAATTGACTTCTTATAGAATGATCGGAACAAATCTAAGCTCAGTATTGATAACTTCTTTAACTCCGGTTCTCTTATTATTTTTTTCTAGAGAGAGTACCCCGAATGCAAGAGGTTATTTGTTTACTGCGATGATATTTGCCCTCGCAGCCGTACCAATGTTTGTATTAGTAGGGACGAAATGTCATGAAAATATTCGCCCCATAAACACAAAGAAAAAAATAAAGCTTGAAGTGACGATAAAGACTGTTTTGAAAAATCGCCCTTTGATGCTTTTATTTATCATCATGTTTCTGGGAATGTTGGCCATGTTTGGTCGAGTTGGGACGTTGATCTATTATGTAATGTATGATGTGAAACGATTTGATTTAACCTCATTATTTATGACTTTACCCTCTTTAGGTGGAATTATTGGTATTTTTCTAACAAAAAACTGGATAACCAAAATCGGGAGAAAAAGAATGTGTATTATTGGCTATCTAGGCTGTGGCATAAGCTTACTGATAATGTTTGTTGTTGGAGAAGTTGGTAATTTTCAATCAATTTGGACACTAATTATTATCGATTTTGTCTATGGTCTGTTCAATTTTGTTATGCCCATTCCAATGGCAATGGTCGCTGATGCTATAAATTTTGGAGAATACAAGTTTGGCGTGAGATCAGATGGGATTTCATACGCTGCAGTTTCTTTATCAGTCAAACTTGGATCTGCGTTTGGAGCTTCAATTGGACTTGCAATAATGGCTTTTACAGGTTATGTTGCCAATCAGACTCAGAGTACATCCGCACAGTTTGGAATTAATGGTGTTGTAAATCTATTGTATGGTCTTTTGTGGATGGCTTGCCTAATTCCATTACATTTTTATCCGTTAAATGAAAAAATTAATGATGATATTAATGCAAAATTAACCAATCGACGCGAAAAGATAAATGTGGCGACAGTAAATATTACTAATACTCAAAACCATTTAGTTAAATTCTCAAAGGATATGCGAAGTGAATTTAAAAACAACAGTGTCGATAAAATCTATGCTATGGGAAGTGGGAAAATGATCCCACTAAAAGAAGTAAACGATCCGGTAGCTGAAAGAGGAATTTTGGGTGAAGGTTTTGCTATTGTACCGTTTGAGAAAAAGATTGTTTCACCAGTTGAAGGAGTGATTATGAATGTGTTTCTTTCAAAACATGCCATTGGAATTCGAACTAAAGATAATTTAGAGATATTAATTCACATGGGAATTGATACTTTTGATATGCATGGTCGTCCTTTCACTATTTTTGTTGATGTTGGTCAGCATGTTAAACATGGAGAACCAATAGCTATTATGGATTTGGATCAGTTAAAAAAGGCTAAAAAAGGGGAAGAAATATTGTTTATCGTTACAAATCGCAGAGCAACGAAGAAGATTATATTTGATGAGCCCGGTACGGTTCACGCTGGGGACGAGATTGGATATATCATTATTTAAAATATCGATGAGGATGAAACTTATTAGTTTTATCCTCGTTTTTAGTTTAGAAAAGGCTCAATCAACTGGCGTAAGCGCAAGAAATGCTCGTCATTTATTGTCAATTAGTAATTACATGAAAAGGTAAAACAATTTGAAAGTAGAATTCAATTAATTACTCGGAAGAAAAACGCTTTCATAAAATCTAATATATATATTGTAGATAAGCAATTTAATGACTTGAATTGCTATCACAAAAAAATTAAGGAGTGAAAAAAATGGCAAAATTACGTATCGGTATTATTGGTTGCGGAGGCATTGCGCATAACAAGCATTTCCCGGCGCTGTCACAATTTAAAGATGAGGTTGATTTGGTGGCATTCTGTGACATTATTCCAGAGCGGGCCGAAGAGTCAGCCAAGAATTTTGGTGTCCCTGGAGCAAAAGTTTATACAGATTATCACGAACTGTTGAAGGATAAAACTATTGATATTGTTAATGTTTTAACTCCAAATGTTGCTCACGCACCGATTACAATTGCAGCTTTTGAGGCGGGAAAGAATGTATATTGTGAGAAGCCAATGTCAAACGATCCAGTTGCAGCACAAAAAATGATTGATGCCTGGAAAAAATCAGGTAAGAAATTCACTATTGGTTATCAAAATCGATTTCGAACAGACGTTCAGGCACTACACAAAGCATGTGAAAATGGTGAATTGGGAGAAATTTACTTTGCTAAAGCACATGCGATTCGGCGACGTGCTGTGCCAACTTGGGGCGTTTTCCCAGATAAATCCAAACAAGGTGGCGGTCCATTGATTGATATTGGGACACATGCTCTAGATATTACCCTCTGGTGTATGAATAACTATAAGCCAGTTTCAGTAATGGGATCTACCTTTGATAAATTGGGACATTTGCAACAAGCCACGGAAGGAAATATGTTTGGGCCTTGGGATCCAAAAACATATGAAGTAGAGGATTCTGCTTTTGGATTCGTAAAAATGGAAAATGGAGCAACTATTTTTCTTGAAGCATCTTGGGCACTAAATGTGCGGGAATCGCGTGAGGCGGCTACTACGTTGTGTGGTACAAAAGCTGGCGCCGAGGATTATCATGGGATGAGCTATCCAAAAGATCAACTTGTTTTTAATCGCGCACATAACGGGGTACTTACCGATGAAAAAATGAGTCCTGAAGGTAATATCGACTTTTTCGAAGGAGACACAAGCGGTGAGGCAGTTGCAGACGCAAAACAATGGATTGACGCTGTCAAAAATGATACGGAACCACTGGTTAAACCTGAACAGGCATTAAAAGTTACGCAAATCTTAGACGCAATTTATAAATCGGCGGCTTCCGGAAAACCAGTTTTTCTTTAAAAATTAGAAAGAGTGAAATAAATGAATGTAAAACAAAATCGAAATAATTGGCTAGTTAGAATTTCAGTTCTTCTAATTTCAATCGATGCCGCTTCCGCCGCGGTAGTTTCTGGCGTAATACCTTTGATGAAAGAAACTTTTAAAAATGTTGCAAGTTCTACCGTTGAATCAGCATCCACTGTACCTAGCTTATCGATTCTGCTTTTTATCTTAATTAAGTCCATATGTTGCAAAAAAAATTGGCACCAAAAAGACTTCTTTATTGGGCTTAGGAATAGCATTTATTTTTGGTATCTTGCCATTCTTCTTGAACAATATTTATGTAATCTTATTATGCCGGTTTATCTACGGTGCGGGAGTTGGTCTAATAAATCCTTTAGTATACACGGTCATTTCTCACGTATACGAAGGAACAGAACAGGCAGAAATGGTGGGTTATGGTAGTGCTTTTACAAACATTGTTAATATTCTTCTAACATATTCTGTCGGATTTTTGATGCCACTAGGATGGCATTATAGCTTTTTAGCATATTCAGTTATTTTAATAATTTTTATTTTGGTTTGGGCTTTTTCTCCTGATGTCGAATTAAAAAACGAAGCTAATAATGATGACAAGGAAAAAAACAGTTCGAAGGATAACAAGCCACGCACACATTTAGGCCCATCGGCCTGGAAATATATTCTTTTTATGTTTTTCCTCTATATTGCGACATTGTTATATCAAATCAAATATGCGCAGATCTTAGTCGGAAATGGCTTTGGGACACCACAACAAGCATCATTTATACTTGGATTGGTTAATTTTGTTTCAATAATAACCGGATTAGTTTTTGGTAAAGTATTTAAATTGTTAGGTCGAAATATATTTTTAATCGGGTTAATTATGGTGCTATTTTCTTATTTATTAATTCCGGTTACAGCGAATATCTATTTGAGTGCGTTATTAATTGTTGTTGTTGCTTTTGGATCGGGATTTATTGCTAGTTACATTTTTTATGAACTTTTTCAAGTTGTTACTACAGAAGTGAGTTCAAAAATATCTGGTTACGCATTAGTTGCAATAAATATAGGGATTTTTTGTTCACCATATGTTGGTGCAATAGGAGCTGCTTTATTTCATAACAATTCACCGGCATTAGGTGTCATGATTTCTTCTGGAATTTTAATTGTATTGATCGTTGTGCATCTTATGACGACATCATTGGATAAAAGACAAGAAGAATATTATAAGAATTTAAATAGTAAACAGGAGTGAGAATAAAATGGTTGATTCTATCAAACGTGGTGTAACAGCCTACAGTTATAATAAAGAATTTGGTTTGACTATGAATTTGGACGATATTATGCGCGATATTAGTGATACTGGCGCAAAAGGAATTGAGATTTTAGCAAATTCTCATATTCCAAATTATCCTTATGTTAGTGACGAATGGGTTAGCAAATGGAAGGCATCTTTGCAAAAGTATCATCTTGAACCAGCCGAATATGCCCAGTGGGTTGATTCACGACTTTATCAAGGTCGAGAATTAAGTACAAAGGAAAGCGTTGCGATTTTAGAGCGTGATTTCAAAATTGCACATAAATTAGGTTTTAAGATTTTACGTACAAAGTTAGGTGTAATCGATGACACCTTGACTCCTGTAAAAAACTGGCCTGATTTTATTAAAGCAGCGCTGGATCTCGCAGAGGAATACGATGTTTATATGTGTCCAGAAATCCATAGTCCTAGTCTTCTCGACTCTAAAATGGTTTGGGATTATTGCGATTTTATTGAAAAAGAAGGCACTAAACGTTTTGGATTAAATGTCGACTTTAGTCTTTTTCAGGCAAAATCTAACTCTTTAGTTGGATATGACGATGGTTTCCCACATCCGGATCAGGAGCATAGTAAGGTATCAGATTTCGAACAATTTATTAAATACACTATTATCTGCCATGCAAAATTTATGCGTATGGATGAAAACTTTCATGAAATGGTAATTCCATATCCTGAAATTATTGCCTTACTAAGAAAGCATAATTGGAAAGGTTGGATGATTAGCGAATATGAAGGTGCCAAAGCTGATGTACCCGGGCATACATCTGAACAAATCAAACGACATCAAATTATGTTGAAAAATATTCTTGGGGAGTAAGGTGAATAGATATGTTAGAAAAAGAATTAGTACAAGCTCGTGGATTTAAAAATACAACTTCAGAAGATGGAACTATTACAGGCTTTCAAGTTAGAGTTAGATTATTATATTATCGCGGAATTTGGCTTTCCCAATTACGTCCAGGAGATGTGACAGTTGATGGAACTAAATATTCAGCCGATACAATTAAATGGAAATTTGGAAATAAACTTTATACCGTAGGTGAGCTTTCACAAACCGGCGATGTTATGTGGAATTTATTAGAACCGGCCACACTTTTTATTAAGCAGGATGGCGGACTTAAGGTGGGTTACCACAATATCAAAGTTGATTATCGCTTTAGTTCATCCTATATGCCACCAGTTATTGACACATTGATTAGTGAAACAACTACTGGTGATCATAAGCGTAAGGTGTTACTGGTGGAATAAACAAACGTTAGAATCTTAAAGTGGGAGCTGGCCAGCAAATTTTGCAAGTCGGATCCTGCTTTTGTTTATTTTTGGATCATATTTAGGAGGTAATTTGCATTGAATAACATTGGCTTTATCACAAATTGCTTAACTACGTCTTTTGAAGCCAAAATAGGTTTAGCTTCAAAATTAGGTTTTTCAACTTTGGAAGTAGCTTGCTGGCCCAGAGGTAATAGGAAACCATGCGATATTGATGCAGATAACTTTGATAGCAATCAAGTGAAACAAATAAAGGCTTTGCTGAAGAAAAAACGAGTCACTATCAGCTGCTTGGCTTATTACGAAAACATACTCTCTCATAATTTAAGTTTGAGAACGAAGTATATCAATCATTTGGGAAATGTGATCCGGTTGGCACACGCTCTAAACGTTAGATATGTGGGCACTTATTTTGGAAAGGATTTCTCGTCCTCATTAAGTGAAAATTTTTCTTTAGTAAACGAAGTGTTTGAGCCTATTTTAGAATATGCTGAGACATTAAATGTTTCAATCTTGATCGAAAATTGTCCTATGCCTACATGGAGCGAAGAGGGGTTTCCGTGTACTATTAGTTATTCGCCAGAATTATTACACAAGTTATTTTCTATTTTTCCTAATGAAAACTTGGGATTAAATTTTGATCCTTCACACTTATATTGGCAGAAAATTGATTACTTGGAAGCTGCAAAAGACCTTGCACCCCATATCAAAAGTGTTCATGTCAAGGATATCACGACAGTTCATAACCGGCTAAATCAATTCGGTATTTATGGAAAAGAAACAAATAAAAAAAATCCATACGACTATGGCTATTATGAAGCTACTGTTCCAGGCTATGGGGATATTCAGTGGTTAAATTTATTAAAGGTGTTAAATCGTAACGGTTTCCACGGCCCGCTTCAGGTGGAATATAAAAATGGAAATGGTTTTGGTAAATTGGATTCAGTGGAACGCGGGTTACAGCTGAGTTATCAATATTTACGAATGATACAAGATCTGGAGGTGGAACAATGAGTAAGAACTTAGTACTAATTGGTTTTGGTGGTATGGGAACTCGTCATTTGACCAGACTAAGGAAGGTCGAAGAAATCACCGTGTATGGAATTTGGGATACTAATTTGGCTAAAAGACAGTTGGCACGAAAAAAAGGATATAAAGTATTCACTAGTTTTGAGCAAGTATTGGAAAACTCTAATGTGGATATAGTGCTAATTGCTACGCCCAATGATACTCATAAGCAAATTGCCATTGATGCGATGCGTGCAGGAAAACACGTCATTTGTGAGAAGCCTGTCACTTTATCTACCAAAGATTTTCAAGATATTCTTGACGTCGCTCAGAAATATCATCGTTGTTTTATGGTCGACCAAAATCGGCGGTGGGATGAAAATTATTTAATGGTTAAAAAGATTGTTGATGAGGGAAAGCTTGGCAAAGTATACGAAATTCGTAATACTGTCCAAGGGTCTAGAGGTATCCCACATGATTGGCGTCGTTTTAAGAAACAAGGCGGTGGGATGGTTTATGACTGGTGTGTGCACTTATTAGATCGAATTTTAATGTTGAAAAGCAGGACACAGTTGATCAGTGTTTATGCAGACCTTAGTTATGTTCTGGGGCATGAAGTAGACGACGGGTTTCGTGTGATTTTAAGGTTTGCAGATGGAATGCGTGCAATTTTGGAAGTAGGAACGGCAAACTTCATTAAACTACCAGAATGGTATGTTGCTGGAACAACAGGAACCATGGAAATTAAAGATTTTGAACTACATGGTGGATATGTAAATTTAGTTGGCGAGTTGGCCAAGGATACCATACCAGTAGAAGCCGGTGCTGGTTTCACTAAAACCATGGCTCCTAGAAATGATAACAGCATTATTCACCATGAGTTACCAAATGTTACAAGTGATGTATGTGATTTCTATCGAAATTTTGTAAACTGGATCGATGGAAAAGAGGCACCATTAGTAAAAAATAATGAGGTTATGTGGACACTTGAAATAATCGACGATATTTTTAAATCTGCAAAAACGGATCAAGTTATTCATTTCGCAGATTATATAATTAATTCGAACACCTAAAAAAATGTAAACAAAGACCCATAGTAATGTTCTACAATGGTAGTCACCACAACCAAACCATGAAAGAAGATACATTACTATGAGCTTCTCTACTTTAACACAATTCGATCGCGGTGCCATCTACCATTTGCTAAATATCGGTTATTCTCAAAACAAAATTGCTTCCGCACTCAATGTGTCCAAATCCACCATCAGTTATGAACTCAAGAGAGTTCAGCCATATAACCCTATATTGGCACAGGCGGATGCCGAACAACAACGACATCATTCAGGAAGAAAATCAATTTTAACTCCAATGCTGAAACGCTTAATTGAGAACCATTTACGTTTGACACATTCACCTGATGAGGTCGCACATGAGCTTAGACTTTGCACTAGCTCAATCTATAACTGGATTTACAGTGGCCAAATCAACTTTAAGGCTGAACAATTGCCCGACAAAGGACAACGTCACAAACATCAAGATGAGCGTCGGGGAAGCTTTCAGGTTGGTAAAACTATTGAAAATCGTCCTCAAGCTATAAATGATCGCTCCGAATTTGGACACTGGGAAATGGATACCGTTCTTTCGTCACGAGGTGGTTCAAAGACATGTTTGGCAACATTTGTAGAAAGAAAGAGTCGTCTAGTTTGGATGATTAAAATTCCAAACCGTAGTCAGAATGCAATGAATAACGCCATTGAAACCTTCATCAGAACCTTTGGTCCAGCTGTAAAATCATTTACAGCTGATCATGGTAAAGAATTCTCAGGTTATCAACTCATTGAAGACACCTATCAACGTGAGGTATATTTTTGTCACCCTTATTCACCGTGGGAGCGTGGAACTAATGAATATTTCAATCGCAAAATTCGTTGGTTCTTTCCTAAAAAGACAAACTTCGCGAAAGTCACAGAAGAATCAATTATTGAAGCAACGGAGTTGATTAACAACCGACCATTAAAAATTCTAAACTGGAAAACTGCCATTGAAACATTCAGGGAACTATTTAGTAAGTGTTCGAATTAAACTTGTAATCTGCGATTTAAATAAAAATATTTCAAAAAATCTGTCAAGAAAATTCGGATAATAGGTATACAAGTACAAGGAGGGGTTAAAGTATGAAAAAATTTTTAAGTATATTGGGAGTGTTGTTCATTTCCGTTATTCTTGTGTCTTGTGGCAAAGTTAAAAGTCAAGGTAACTCGAATACGTCAAATAAAGAATTAGCAATTGTTATTCCTGCAGCAGATCATGGATGGCTTTCAGGTGTTGCGTATTATGCTCAGAAAACAGCAAAAGAATTGGGATTAAAAAAGTATAAAGTGATTACTTCGTCAAATGTTAATGACCAAGCGTCTCAATTAGATGAGTTAATCAGTCAAAAAGTTGGTGCCATTGTATTGGAACCGCATACAAATGAAGTATCCGTTGCTGCACAAAAGGTTGTTAAAGCAGGAATCCCATTAGTGGTTTTTGACAGAAAAGTTGACGCTAAGTATAAAAGTTTCGTAGCAGGTTCTAATCCTCAAATTGGTAGTGCGTCAGCGAATTATCTTGGTAAAAAGTTAAATGGGAAAGGAACAATTGCTGTTTTGAATGTTCCTAGTTCTGGTTCAGTAAGTAGTGAACGTGTTGGTTCTTTTAAAAAGGTGATGAAAAAGAAATATCCCAACATTAAGTTGGTAGATATGACAGCGGACGCCTATACCCAAGAAGAAGGTTTGCAAACCTCTAAGGATATGTTGACCGCACATAAGCATGTAGATGCCATTTTTTCGATTGATGACGAGTGTTCATTAGGTATCTTACAAGCACTGAAAGAAACTAAACGAACCGATGTAAAATATCTGTCCGGTGTAGGTGGGAGTCAGGCCTATTTTAAGAAGATCAAAGAAAGCAATGGTAATTTAACGCTATTTACTGCCACATATAGTCCTTCGATGATTAGTGATGCAATCAAAATTGCCCATAAAGCTCAAGAAGGAAAAAATGTTGATAATAAACTTGTTATTTCACCAAAGATTGTTACGAAAGCTAATGTCTCAAATTATATAAATTCGAAGTCACCTTACTAAAGTACTATGGTGAGGAGAGATTAAGATGGTCGAAATCATAAAAATGACTGATATACAAAAAGCGTTTGGATCCACGTTAGTATTGGACAAGGTTTCGTTGAGTCTAGCTAAAGGAACCATCCACGCTCTATTAGGAGAAAATGGTACTGGAAAAAGTACTTTAATGAATATTTTAAGTGGAAACCTATCTAAAGATAGTGGACAAATATACCTGAACGGTAAATTAATTAATCCTCAAAAAAATAAACAGATCACTAAGCTAATTACTTTCGTTCATCAGGAACTTTCATTGGTAGACGAGTTGACAGTTTTCGAAAATTTATTTTTAGGACATGAACTAAATGAACATGGTTTTCTTAATAAAAATAAGATGATTGCGGAAAGCCGTCGAGTTTTGAATTTGATGGGTTTTAAGGTAGATCCTAGGCTAAAGGTGAAAGAATTAAACCAATCAGAAAAGCAAATGGTAGAAATTGGCAGAGGGCTTATAAACGATGCCAAAATAATTATCATGGATGAACCAACTTCTGCACTCGATGATATGGAAATCAAAGCACTGTTTAAAGTAATGAAAAAGATGAAGAAAAATGGAATCACAATCGTTTTTATCACACATAAGTTAAATGAAGTTTTTAAAGTTTGCGATTCTTATACTGTTATGAGGAATGGACATGTCATCGAAAGTGGCGAAATTTCGGAGAAAATTACTGAACAAAAAATTAGCGGACTAATGGTCGGTAGAAAATTAACAGCCATGACCAAGTCAGAAAGAAAGTTTCACGGAAGAACCATTTTGGGGTTGGAGCGTCTATCTAAAGGTAATCAGTTTCGTGATATTACAATGCATATTGACTCAGGCGAAATTGTTGGGGTTACAGGTTTACTTGGGGATGGACGCAGCGAATTATTTCAGACGGTAGCTGGTGCCAACGGAAGTTATCAGGGCGTGATTAAATTGGCGAACCACACTGTAAAAATAAACAGTACGCAAACGGCTTTGCGTCATCGTATCGCTTACATCCCCAAAGATCGTAAGGATAATGGTATTATTAAGGATTTAAATGTGGAAGATAATACATTGTTAACGGTATTCAATAAGATTTCTCGTTGGGGTTTCATTCGAAAAAAACTTAAAGCAAAAAAGCTTTCACAGTTGTTGAAAAAAATTGATGTAAAATTTGGGCAATCCCGGGATTCAATTGAAACACTGTCAGGAGGAAATCAACAAAAAGTTTTGGTAGCTAGAGCTTTAAGCAGACAGCCTCAATTAGTAATATTTGATAATCCTACTCAAGGTGTTGATGTGGGCGCAAAGGCTGAAATATATCAGTATATTCAAGATTTAGCTAACCAAGGTGTAGCATTTGTTATTCTATCTAATGAGTTTGCGGAACTCAATTTATTATGTGATCGCGTTTACGTCATGTACCAAGGAAAAGTAGTTTACGAGGTTGCTCACGATAATTTGAATGAAAAGGATTTGATGCTTTATGCAACAGGTAGCTAGATTAAAAGAATACATGAATGAAGTCAAGAAAGAAACCTTAAAAAAAGAAACTTATATTAGATTTTTAAAAGGCAATACACCGTTTTTAGCATTCTTATTTTTATTTGTGATTGCTGTTTTAGTCGAAAGGGCTACCTTCTTTAATATAAATAATCTGATTAATATTTTATTGAATAACGCAATCATTGGCATTATTGCCTTGGGTATGATGCTGATAATTATCACAGCGGGAATTGATTTATCTGTAGGTTCTATGTTAGCACTTACTGGATTAATTAGTGTCTGGGTGTTAAATAAAACTAATAGTATTATTTTGACGGTGGCAGTTACTGTGATTGCCGGATCTGTGTTTGGGTTATTAACCGGAGTATTTGTCGCCAGATATTTTGTACCTTCATTTATTGTGACTTTGGGAACAATGTACATTTATCGTTCGTTGGCAGAGTATTGGTTTAACGGTGGCGGGTTAACAGCCAGTGGAATTCGGGCAAGTACTTTCATAGGTATTGCTAACACAACATTTTAGGACTACCTTTACCTGTCTGGTTTTGGTTAATTTTAAGTATAGCGATTGCACTGATGGTAAACAAAACGGCGTTTGGAAAACATATCTATGCGGTTGGTAGTAATGAACGCGCAACGCGCTTAGCCGGGATCAACGTGAAAAGTGTATTAATTGGTGTCTATCTGGTAGCCGGGATTTTAGTCGCAATTGCTTCAATTCTAGAAGCTTCCAGATTAGGAAGCATGAACTCTTCATCAAGTGGAACCGGTTATGAGATGGATGCTATCGCGGCCACCGTGATTGGTGGAACTGCAATGGCAGGTGGTAGAGGAAAAGTTCTCGGGACAACTTTTGGCACTCTAGCTTTAGGAATCATCAATAATTTGATGAATTTGATGGGAGTGCCTGCATTCTTGGTTGGTGCCATTAAAGGTATCATTATCATTGTAGCGGTATTATTACAGAAATTCATGGACAACAATGATTAAGTATTGGAAAGGATTGTGATTACAATGAAATTTGGTTTTTTGAGTGGTTGTTTACAAAATATGACATTGGAAGAAAAGATGGCTTACGCGCATAAGGTGGGGTTTACAACATTAGACGTCTCCTGTTGGCCTAAAGAAAATAGTCGTGACTATTCGGGCAGTGATATTGATGTGGAGAATTTGACTGACGAGAATGTAGAGAAAATTAAAGGTTATCAAAAGAAATATAATCTTGAATTTGCATCGTTAGCTTACTATGATAATATGCTCCATCCTGACCCAGACGTCCGAAAGAAATATGCGGATCATTTGAAAGCAGTTATTGTAGCTGCCGGACGGTTAGGAACACCACTGGTAGGCTGTTTTATCGGTAAAGATCAAACCAAAACGATTTCAGAAAATTTTGATGAATTTGAAGCAATTTTTACTGATTTTGTTAGTTTTGCTGAACAAAATCACGTAAAATTAATGATAGAAAACTGTCCAATGCCGGGCTGGCAGGAAGACGGCTTGCCAGGAACAATTTCGTATTCACCAGAATTATGGGATGAGATGTTCAAACGTATTCCAAGTTCATCTTTTGGATTGAATCTTGATCCATCGCATTTACACTGGCTACACATCGATTATTTACAATGTCTTAGGGATTATAAAGACCGTATTTTCCATATTGATGCCAAAGATGTTATTGTGGATGAGCACAAATTTCATTACTATGGTATTTTCGGTAAAAAATTAAATCGAGTACATGAAGAAGACCTTGGTTTCTGGACGCCGGTGATTCCTGGGTTAGGGGATATTAATTGGAGTCAATTCTATAACGTCATGAAAGAAATTAACTATAAAGGTGATTTCAGTATTGAACATGAGGATAAGCGCTTTGCTGATAATAATACTGATGTCAAAAAGGGTCTAGAGTTTGCATATAATCATTTGAACCCAATTATTCATGAATTTAAATGAGATACCATAAATCTAAAATAAAGCAGGAGAGAAAATAATTTTAGCTTTTCTTCCTGCTTTTTTGAAATCATTGTTACTAAAAAAAGATGGTACGTGATTCATGATTAGTACGATAAATACGCGCTTTAGGTTTGGAAAGATTTGAATTTACAAAAAGATGACCTCACACAACAGTAAATTTTCGTCTGGTTGCGTGAGGTCATAATTTTGTAGTTGATCACACAGGTTTAGAGTGATCAAGCACATTCTGCAGAGAACTTGATTCAAAAAAAGTCGTGCTATTACACAAGACTTTTTACTATTGACCGATAAATGAAATGATGAAAAATAGTGAAGTTTAAAAGATGATTCATCGGTAAATTGTGGGAGAAGTGTACCTTAACGCTTGCGGTTTCTATAAGCTGTCGGCGTTATTTTTAGTTGTTTGGTAAAAAGCTTAAGGAGAGAAACAGAATTGCTAAAACCAACCAAAAAAGCAATCTGTGCAATGGAATAGTCAGTTTCATCAAGTAAGTTTTGTGCCAGGGTGAGGCGTTTGGTATTTACAAGCATATGAAAGGTTTTCCCAGTTTCTGCCTTAAGTTTATTGCCGAGATAATTACGGTTATAACCAAACTGCTGGGCAACTTCTGCCAATGAGGTGTTTTGATAGTGCGTATCGATGAATTTCAAGATTGGGAGAATCCCTAGTTCCGTATCCTTAAAACTGTGCGTTTCTTCTTCAATGGAATGCGTCAGCTCATTTAAAAGCACGGAAAGGATCAGATTCATTTCCTTTGAATGCTGGTTATGAAGCTGCAGCCCTTTGATAATCAGACTTTGAATTAGATGTAAAGCAATTTCATTGTGAGAAGCGTCAAAGAGGATGAAATTGTTGTGAATGGCATCAACCTTCGATGCATTAAATAAAAATTGGGTAACCAGGCTGGCAGATTGGGCTAGATTATTGAGCACACTTGCAAGTAACGAATCATCTTTGATCAAAATGTTGACTAAAATATCATTTTGCCCAACATAATCAATCTGTTGAACGATATCTTTATCCATTAAAATGATGGCACCAGTGGGCATCTCTACCTTTTCACCATTGATGTATTGGGTACAATGACCACTATACATATAATTTAGTTCAATAAAATCATGGGTGTGGGCAGGCATTGATGAAAAACGATGATGCTTATTAATAAAAATATTATTATCTTTAAAAAAATGTTCACGAGGCATCTTAGGTGGCGTTTTTTTTGCAAAATCTAGTTGCACATCCTGAACATTTTTCCCTGTTTCAAGCTGCAAAAGTTCGACACGATCTTTTGGGAGCAAAAGAGTGTCAAGTGTTTTGGACCTCATTTTTATCACCTCACTAAAAATACCTGTAGTTTGGCATAATAACATATGTAAGACGACAATTGCAAACGTTCTCAAAAGCATCTAAACTTATAATTGTTAGAAAACCGGTTATCTAATTGCAGGACAGGAACTTAATAAATTCAGATTGTAGGGTGAAGGTATGGCATTTACATTTCAAATTAATCCAGATGTACAGTTTAATCATGAGTCAGATTTATTGGAGAAAGCCGAAGCCAATCGGCCAAAGCTACATAAAACGCTGGTCAAACCAACCAAAGTCATGATTAACAGGGAGGACACTACAGAAACAAGCTATAAGGCCATTCAGGTCACCCAGACGGTAAAAGAACTTGGGGAAAGCTCTTTTGGAAAGGATGATCAAATCACCTTAGATTTTGGCAATCACTATGTTGGGCATTTTGCTGTGAGTATACAGTCCGTTGGGTCGCCGATGGACGCTCCGCTCTTTTTAAGAATTCGTTTTGCAGAAGTACTGGATGAATTGACACGATCGGCTGAAGCCTACAATGGTTGGCTGAGTAAATCCTGGATGCAAGAGGAATTCATCCATCTCGATAAATTGCCTGCGCGTTTAGAGTTGCCGCGAAGATACAGCTGTCGTTATGTAGAGATTAAGGTGATCGATACTTCTCGAAAGTGGCGTGTTCAATTTAGTGATCCGACGTTTGTAGCGCAGAGTTCAGCAGAGATGGCTCATTTACCTGCCACCCAGATAAAAGATGCACAGCTTAATAAAATTTACCAAATAAGTGTGCGAACACTTCATGAGTGTATGCAAGAGGTGTTTGAAGATGGCCCCAAAAGGGATCGTCGGTTATGGCTTGGAGACTTGCATTTGGCAGCACTCTCAGATTATGCAACGTTCGATCAAGTCACAATTGTGAAACGCTGTTTGTATTTATTTGGCGGTCTGACAAGCCAGGATGGTCGAGTGCCTGCCACCGTTTTTACCAACGGCGATCCGATACCAGACGATACTTTTTTGTTTGATTATAGTATTTTCTTTGTCTCAACTTTGTTTGATTATTATCAGCATACCAAAGACAAAGTCATGCTCCACGATTTGTATAGAATTGCTAAACAGCAAATTGATTTGGGTTTACAGTATGTTGACCAAGAAGGGTGTTTAAAATTACCGTCTAAGTGGCCCGTTTTTGTTGATTGGTCGGATGAATTTGATAAAACAACCTGCGCGCAGGCTATTTTAATATATGGATTGCGCCAGTTTATTCAATTAGCTGAAGCTGTAGGGGAGCAGGATATTTTGAGTTATCAAAAGCAACTCCACCTACTAGTACATTTTTCAACTCAGCAGCTATTTGATTCAAAATTAGGTCTTTTTACTTCTGGAGCGCAAAAAGAGGTTAATCTGGCCAGTCAAGTTTGGATGGTTTTAGCCGGCGTGTTGGCTCGCCCAGCTTCAAAAGCGTTAATGGTGCAAGCTGTAAAGTCACTATTTCCGATTCGTGGCATCGTCACTCCTTACATGTATCATTTTATCGTAGCGGCTTTGTTTAAAGCAGATCATTTGGATACCGCAACTGGGTTACTGAAGACCTATTGGGGGAAGATGGTCACTCTTGGGGCAGATACGTTTTGGGAGGCATTTGATCCAAATGATTTGAATTATTCACCGTATGGGAATGCCCTTTTAGATAGTTATTGCCACGCCTGGAGCTGTACACCTGCCTTTTTAATCACAAAATACTGTTTGTAATGAGAACTCGAATTTTCAAAGAGAAATTTTCTTTTTAAGTTAATCTTATTAAGAAAATTAATTAAATGATACATCTAGAATATGAAGACGATGTTCGCGTGTCCACTAAGCGATTGGGGAAAAGATGTTTTAACTTCTGTTGTTAAACAGCGAAGGCGCCTTTTCCCCGTTTTTTATGTTGGTTTAGTTGCGTTGAATGAGCCATTAATCATATAATTAATTTATGGACGTGATAAGTTTTTTATAAAGTGGAAGGATGGTGGGCCTGTGCCAGAACAGCAGAAACTTTCCGTACAGCAACTTTTAGATAAATTGCAATCGAATTTAGATTCGGGTCTTACGACAAAGCAAGTCGAAAGGCAGTTTCAAGAATATGGAAAAAATGAGTTAGTCGAGCAAACAAAACCGAACTTTATAAAACGTGTGTGGAAACATATGAGCGACGTTACTTCGCTAGTTCTTTTGTTTGCGGTATTCTTATCTGTTTATTTAACGTTTACCGGGGATGGTAACTGGACGAAAACCATCGTCATTGCAGCGATTTTGGTCATTAATGTGGCAATCAGTCTGTTCCAGGAGGGAAAAGCAGAACAGGCAATTGCCAGTCTGCAATCCATGACCACACCCACAACCAAAGCTTTACGCGCAGGAACGACGCAAACCATCGATACTGTGGAGCTTGTCCCGGGTGATGTGATTTTTATTGCGGCTGGTGATAGTGTTCCTGCCGATGGGATAGTGTTAGAGACAACTGATTTATTAGTTGAAGAGGCAATTTTAACGGGGGAAAGTGAACCAGTTGAAAAGCAACAAGCGGTGGATGCAGTTGACGAGACAAGTCAAGTTTACTCCGGGACAGCAGTCGTCCAAGGACGAGCCAAAGTTCTTGTCACTAAGACTGGGATGACAACTGAAATGGGAAAAATTGCGGGAATGTTGAATGCGACACAGGCAGAAAAAACACCGCTGGCAAAACGGTTGAATGCATTAGGCATCCGTTTGTCCGTCATCGCGATCTTAGGTGGTTTGGTTGCTATTTTGGCTTCCACACTGATGTACAACGATGCCCTGGCTGATAGTGTGATGATCGGAGTTAGTTTAGCAATCGCAGCTGTTCCAGAATCCCTGCCGGTTATTGTGACGTTGAGCTTGGCACATGGCGTTCGGTTAATGGCAAAACGCAACGCAATTGTGCGCCGGATTACGGCAGTGGAAACGATTGGAAATGTGACGATTATTGCCTCTGATAAGACAGGAACCCTGACGCAAAATAAAATGACCGTCACACAGTTTTGGTCTAAAAATACTGAAGTTAAGGCGCTTGGCCACAAGCAAGAACAGTTAAATGATCTTCCAGAGAAATTTGATTTGTGGGCGTTGGCGACAACCGCAAAGTTGGCTTCCGATGAACAGGAAAAGGATACTGGGAGTCCCACGGAATTAGCAATTTTACGTTTTGTGTTAGCCCAAGAAGTTGATCCGCAACAAGTCCTTAAAAAATATCCGCAGGTCGCGGAGGATCCATTTAATTCAGAGAAAAAGATGATGGCTACGCTCCACAAATACGACGGTAAGTACTTAGCCGTTGTAAAAGGCGCTTTCGACCGGCTGCAATTTGGGGACCAAGTCGATCGTACTCAAATGCAACAACACCATGATGAGTTTGCGACTAAGGGCCTAAGAATTTTGGCGGCCGGCTTCCAGTGGTTTACTTCTGATCCCGGTGAAAACTGGCCTGAAAAGCTAACAGAATTGGAATGTTTAGGATTGGTGGGGATTCAAGATCCACCGCGTGCAGAAGTTCCGGCGGCAATTTCAGAAGCGCAGCAAGCTGGAATTAAAACGGTTATGATTACGGGCGACCATTTGGAAACGGCCCGCACCATTGCCACAGAAATTGGTATTCTACAAGCCGATGAATTAGTGTTAACTGGTCAAGAGCTAAACCAGATGAGCGATGACGAACTCTTGAAGAAAATAACTGATGTTCGGGTGTTTGCGCGAACCACACCAAGTGACAAGCTGCGGATTGTAAAACTTTGGCAACAACTTGGTGAAGTGGTGGCCATGACGGGCGACGGCGTGAATGACGCACCGGCATTAAAAGCCGCGGATGTAGGAATTGCGATGGGAATCACTGGGACTGACGTTTCCAAAAATGCCTCTGATATGATCTTAGTAGATGATAATTTTGCCACCATCATCGAAGCAGTCCGGCAGGGGCGAACAGTTTATCAAAATATTTTGAAAGCCGTTGAATTTTTGGTTTCTGTTAATTTTGCGCAGATTTTTACATTGCTGTTTGCAATTTTAATTGGCTGGGGTGCGCCGTTAACGGCAGAACAAATGTTGATCATTAACGTCTTAGCGGATGGAATTCCGGGGTTCTTCCTCAGTCAAGAGGCTGCCGAACCAGGCATTATGAAAATTGCCCCAATTAAGCGTGCCTCTAGTATTTGGCATTTAGGATTAGGCAAACGAGTGGCGGTGCGCACAGCGACTTATGTGACTTTGATTCTAGGTGTTTATGCAATTGGTCGGTTTGGAATTGGCGCTAATAATGCGGCAGTCGGGATGTCTATGTTATTCTTCGTCTTGGCGATTGGCTCCATTCTCGATATTTTCCCCATTAAAACAAGGCAGCCATTAAGCATCCAAACGGCTTTTAATAATCGTGTTCTTACGCGCAGTATTGTCGGGACGATTACGGCGTTACTAATCATTGGAGTCGTGCCTAATCTAGCTCGGATATTTGGCGTTGTGATGCTGCCACTTACAGCATGGTTAATCGTGCTCATCGGGGCGATTCTGCCGATGCTGGTGGTGGAAGGGTATAAACGGGTGCAGCACCGCAATGAACTCCGTGCGTGGGCCAAAGAAACTTGAAACATTGATGCAATGACATTTTGATACGCAAACGACTTTGTAGGACTAATCTTGGAAAGTCGTTTTTTTGTGTTCCGACTGCTGTCTGTGTCATAAAAACACGCCACTTTCGTTAGTGGCTGGCGCTGTAAAAACGCATTTTAGATTGACAAAGTAAAAGGGAGAGATTATGATTAAAAAAAGTTGATGAGTGATTAAATACTCACTTAAACAAAATGCAAGGAGGAAGTACGATGGCGGATAAAATTATTTCTTTATCACATTTGGTCAAAAAATTTGGCGATCAAACAGTGCTAAAGGATGTGAACTTAGACGTTTTCCGCGGGGAGATCGTGGGCTTGATTGGACCTTCTGGAGCTGGTAAGTCGACCATAATTAAAACGTCATTAGGGATGGAAATTACCGATGGTGGCAGTGCAACTGTTTTTGGTGAAACAATGCCTAATCGTGAACTATTATCTCGGATTGGTTACATGGCGCAAACTGATGCGTTATACGAAGCTTTATCAGGGCGTGAGAACTTAAGTTTTTTTGGCAAAATGAAAGGTATTAGCAAAAAAAATTTGGCTGCGGAGATTGCTCATGTAGCTGAAGTGGTGGATCTTACCCAAGACTTGAAAAAGCGGGTCAGTGGTTATTCAGGCGGAATGATGCGCAGGCTTTCGTTGGCAATTGCGCTTTTAGGGGAGCCTGAATTACTTATTTTGGATGAACCCACCGTGGGAATTGATCCGGCTTTGCGGCGCCAAATTTGGCAAGAACTAAGAAAGATTCGCGATGATGAACGTGCTATTTTGATTACGACGCACGTGATGGATGAAGCTGAATTGACCAATCGGGTGGCCCTTTTGCTGGATGGCAAAGTCATGGCATTTGATACGCCGAATGCGCTTAAACAGCAATATCAGGTTAAAACGATTGAAGATGTCTTTTTGAAAGCTGAGGGGGTTGAGTCATGAGAACACTCACAATTGCAAATCGAGTCATCAAAGAACTGATTCGAGATAAACGGACACTAGCGTTAATGTTTGTCGCCCCAATTATTATCATTTTCATGTTGAGTGTTATTTTTTCAGCAAGTGCCACGACTAACGTAGATATTGGGACGGTTGCGGTGTCGCAAACGGTTCGCCATCAGCTAGAAAATACAAAACATGTGCGTGTCAAAAAATATATGAGCAAGAAAGCGGCTAAAAAGGCTTTAAAAGATCAGAAGATTGATTCTATCATTCAAAAAAAGGGCAGCAATTATAGCATTACTTATGCAAATACGGATTCTAGTAAAACTTCAGTCGTGAAAATGGCCTTTAAAAATGTGCTTGCTAAACAAAATATGACGACCTTAACGGATAATCTCGTGACCTCGACGACGGCTTTGCAGAAAATGCAAAAGCAGTTGGTAGCCACGACTACCGCGCTAGATAAATTACAAGCGCAAGTTGCGAAAACCACGGGTAAAAAAGCAACCACAACGACTAGTCAGCGACAAGCAAAGTTATCCACGAATTCAATTAGAAAAGTCTCCAGTCCTAAAATCACGAACCACTACGTTTATGGGGATGCAGCTACTGGTTTCTTTGATAAGATATTGCCAATTTTGATGGGATTTTTCGTCTTTTTCTTTGTTTTTTTAATTTCAGGAATGGCTTTATTAAAAGAACGAACCAGCGGGACTTTAGATCGTTTGTTAGCCACACCGGTGAAACGATCGGAAATTGTTTTCGGGTATATGCTTAGTTACGGCATTCTTGCAATTGTCCAAACCTTTATTATTGTCATGGCTACCATCTGGATGCTTGGGATTGAGATTCGGGGCAACATCCTTAACCTCGTGATCATCAATTTGATTCTTGCCCTTGTGGCGTTAGCCTTTGGTATTTTGATTTCAACGTTTGCACGTTCAGAATTCCAAATGGTGCAGTTTATTCCGGTGATTGTGATTCCCCAGGTGTTCTTCTCTGGAATTATTCCATTAGATTCGATGGCAGATTGGGTTAAAGATCTGTCTTACATTATTCCAATTAAACATTCAGGAGATGCCTCGACGTCAATCATGATGCGTGGCGAAGGTTTAACGAGTTTAGGCCTTGATATTTTGGTCTTGTTGATCTTCTTAGTCATTTTAACGATCTTAAATATTGTGGGCTTGCGGAGATATCGGAAGGTTTAACAAGCCTATTTTGCAAATTGCAGTGCTCTGAGTGAATAATGAAGAAAGTCAATTTTACGAAAAAGAGGTTGAGACATGGAAACGAGTATTTTTACCAATTATAAGGATTGGCTGAATAAACAAAAAATGCCTAATGGACAGCGAGCTGTTTTACAATCTGCGTTAGATTTGTTTGCCCGGCAAGGGTATGATGGCACAGCTACTGCAGAAATTGCTAAGCATGCGGGTGTGAGTCAGGGGACTATTTTTAAATATTTTAAAACGAAACAAGATTTGCTGTTGGCAATTATGATGCCAATGATTGGCAATCTTTTTCCCGTGATTCGCAATGACTTTTTCAATAAGTTAAATGAGTACAATGGACTTGAAGAACTCGTCCATTTTGTCGTCCAGGATCGTTATAAATTTCTGAAGGAGAATGCCGATGCAATCCAGATCTTATTGACCGAGGTTATGGTTAATAAGGAAATTCAAAGCCGATTTTTAGGACTTTTGAAGGCTTCACGACCGGTTTTTGATCAAAGTAGTCTTAATCGGATTGTTAAGCTTCATCTTATCCGACCGGGGCTCACACTAGTAGATTTTGCCAGGACAATTATTGGACAGTTATTGAGCTATTTTTTACAACGAAATTTGATGCCTGAAGTACCTACCAATGAAACCGAAGATCTAAAAAAAATTGAACAGCTCGTCATTCACGCGGTCAGACCGTAAGCTATTAGGTCAATAGTCCAATTCAAAAATAAATATAATGCTTTTAAATCAAAGCTCCCCCTAAGGTTGAAAGATGATATTCAAGTTGTCATCTTTTAACTTTAAGGGGAGTTTTCAACTCAGAAAGATGGCGCTCAAATGCTTATTTGCACAGAACTTTTTATGCGTGACGTGGATTTGAAAACTAATCGGTTAATCTTTTAATGACCGTTAGCAGTTCTTGAATCTGTGGGTCCGAGCGTTTTTCTGGTTTCAGTGCCAGATAAATGGATAGGACCGGTGCTTTTGGATCTTTTAGGGGCACAGGAATCAAATCGGTCTGGTCGGGGATAGCCAGTGCAGTGAGAAAAGCAAACGCACGATGATTGTGAACCATTTGCAAAATTAAATTCAAATCGGATCCTTTATAAAGCACATTTGCTGGTTGTTGGTGTGTAAACCAAGCAAAGGCCTGACTATGGGCCTGGCCACTATCAAAAAGTACGGCTGGCGTGCTAGCAAGATCCGCATACGCTAATGCTTTGGCATGGGCCAGGGGATGAGCAGGGTTTAAAACGACACGAAAGGGAGAAGCCGTAACCTGAATCAAGTGAATCCCTTGAGGCAATTTGCTGGGGAGAAAACTTAAAAAGGCAAGGTCCACTTGATTTGTCTGAATTTTTTCAACTAGAGTAGCCGTATCCCGTTCAATTATTTCAACGTGCCGCATTTGATGGTCCGTAGTTAATTGCGCGACTAATTTAGGTAAATAATAATTACCCACAATTTGCGGGCAGCCGAGCAAAAGTTTCTTTTGTGGGAGTTTGGCAATTGCCTGGTGGGCATTGGTCGCCTCAATTAAAATTCGTTTGGCAAATTGATTTAAAATCAGGCCTGCTTTTGAAGGCTGCCATTTTGCTGGATTAGCGTCGCGAATTAGAAGCTGGACCCCAAATTCCTGTTCCAGGCGTTTCACCGCTGCGGTGATTGTAGGCTGCGTCACGTTAAAATGGCGGGCAGTTTGGCGAAAGGAATGCCCATCAATTAAGTAATGAAAATATTGTAAACTACGAATATTCATCTCATCATCTCCCCGATAAATTAATTTTATCACCCATACGCAATTTGACAATAAGGAGATTGGCTTACTAGACTACCTTTGAAAAGCTGTTGAAAACATGGCAGCTTTATAGAGGGAGAATCGATGATGAAAAAGCGTGATCAGTGGTTATTATTGTTAGCAACTTCGCTCGTAAATTTTATGTCTACAATTGATGCAAGTATTGTTACAATTGCGGTCCCCCAACTTTCTCATGATTTACGTGTGCCGATGAATGAAGCAGAGTGGGTGGTTTCCGTATATTTAGTTTTAATTTGTGTGCTGTTGGTCTTTTTTGGAAGTTTGGCCGATCAAATTGGGAAAATTAAAATCTTTCAATTAGGAACCTTAATTTTTACAGTGGGGTCATTAGGCTGTGGCTTGAGTACTACTCTGGGAATCATGCTAATAGCGAGGATTTTACAGGCACTAGGGGCAGCGATGGCATTGGCTACCAATTTTGCCATTATTACGCAGCTGTTCCCATTGAATAAACGTGGGTTGGCTTTGGGTGTGAATAGTGCCTTTGGCCAAATTGGAAATATTATGGGGCCGGGATTGGGTGGTTTATTGTTAGCGACTCTATCGTGGCATGCCATCTTTTTCATCAACGTGCCACTAGGGATTGTGATTTATTTATTTGGTCATCGTGTTTTTCCAAAAGAAATCCGCCAGACAGCGGCTGTGAAAATGGATTTTAAAGGCTTTGTTGTTTATGCCGCAATGATTGTGAGCTTCTTTGTCGGCGTCTATTGGGGACAGGCCATTGGCTTTAATCAAATCCGCATTCTTGGTTTGTTTTTATTAGCGTTATTTTGTGGTGTTTTATTCGTTTGGCGGGAATATCATACGGAAAAGCCATTGATAAACTTGAAAATTTTTAAAAATCGCGGCTTCTCCATTGGCGTTTTGACCACGATTCTTATTTTTGCAGTGGGCTATTTTAATAACATGATTTTACCGTTTTACTTACAGGAGACGTTACATTTTTCGGCCGCAATAAGTGGGCTGATTCTAATGGCCACGCCACTCCTTAATGTTGTTTCGGCACCTTTAGGCGGAACATTAGGTGATCGGATTGGTTCTGAGCGGATTTCCTTTTATGCGTTATTTTTGTTTATACTCCCAGAACTCATTTTCTGCCTTATTCAGCCAGCATGGGGCATTAGCTGGTTGTTAGTAGCACTGATGACTTTCGGTTTTGCAAACGGCACCTTTCAAAACAATCCTATGATCATGAGCAATGCCGAGGCACAATATCAAGGCATTGCCGGTTCACTGGCTGCCTTGGCAAGAAATCTGGGCATGGCAATCGGTTTGTCACTTGCAACCTCCGTGTTGTACTTGGGAATCAGTCAAAAAGCTGGTCGTCACATGACCAGTTATCCAACCCATCATGCGCGTTGGTTTGTCGAGGGAATGCATTTAAGTTATGGGGTCTCATTTAGTTTGCTCTTGCTGTCGATGGGATTATTGGGCTGGTTATTAGCGTCTCGCAAACACACATTTTCAAAGTGAACACTGGGAAGAATCAGGAGCTGATTTCACTGATTGGATGGGGTTTTTCATAGAAATAGCCCTGGCGATTGTCGATATGAAAGGTGTCAATAAAATGATCAATTGCCTCGTTTTCAATGCCTTCAAGAATGAAACGTAATTTATATTGGCGCGCAAAGTTACGCCAAAAGAGAATTCTTTGTTGGACTTCAGGAAGATAAACGGATTTACCAAGATTTTGGAGGGCAAACTTAATCTCGCTAATGAAAGGAAGCAGCGCGCGAACCTGTTGCTCGGTATTACAGATGCAGTCAACATCATCAATTGAAATGGTCATGCCGGCGGTCAAAAACACGTGAAATTGCTGCTTGAGCATGGCGTCTGAAATTGGCTGTTGCGGCTGATCCTCAGTTAATTCAACCTGGATCTGTACAGGGCGCAATAACTTTTGAATTTTGCACAGTTCTTCGCTGATGGCGGGATCACTTAACTGAGCACGGTTCAAATTTACTGATAAAAATGGCACTTTCGTAGATAAAAGCTGAGCAACTGCAACAATTTTTCCGGCAACAATTTTGGCAGGTACTTCCGAAAAATCAGTGATCGGTACCAACTGTGCGTTCAATTGTTTGCGTAAAAGTAATTCATAACCGATCACAGAAGCATTATATTTATTGACTATTTGTTGAATATAATATTGATACAAATGAGTCCCCTCCATTTGCGAATAATTAGGTGATTAAAAGAAAAACCCGTTACTTGACTTTCTCAAGCACGGGTCGTTCTCAATGTTTTTATAAACCTTGAGTTGGCAATTTTAACTTATGGTTTTATGATACAATTATTTTTGGCCACTTGCAATTGTTTTCGGTACAATATCGAATGTATTCTATGAGAATCAAACCTATAAAATAGAATTGGAAGAGCCTCATTCGGCAAAAAGTAAAATTCCTGCTGTGATCACAGTGGCGATGCTGCCGATTCACTGAAAAAGAGAGTCACGGTTAAATAGAAAAATTTTCCCGTATTTTTGCCGCTTGAAATGGCCAAAGGTGCGGCGGGCAATTCCTTTTTAAGGCGCATGAAAATGCCTTTTTTACCTGTAAAGAAAAAAACCTTTACATCTGATGGAATAACTGGTATATTATTTATCGTGAAATAAAACAGGAGGTGTTGACATGTCTGTAAAAATTCGTTTGAAACGAATGGGTTCTAAGAAACGTCCTTTTTACCGAGTGGTAGTTGCTGATTCTCGTTCACCACGTGATGGTCGTTTTATTGCTCAAGTTGGAACTTACAACCCATTAGCAAACCCAGCCGAAGTTAAATTAAATGAAGAAGATATTTTGAATTGGTTAGGCAATGGTGCCCAACCATCTGATACCGTAAAGAATATTCTTTCTAAAGCTGGAATTATGAAAAAATATCACGAATCAAAACTTGCTAAATAATCGGATTGATTGATTATGAAAGATGTAGAAACTTTAATCTTAACAATTGTTAAACCACTCGTTTCGCATCCAGAGCGAGTCTCAATTGTCCAATCTGAATCGGAACGCTTTTTTGAATTTCATTTAAGCGTTGCTGCTGAAGATGTGGGCCGAATAATTGGGCGTCATGGCCGTGTTGCTCAGGCAATCCGGAATGTGGTGTATAGTTTTCGCTTTCATGGCGAAAAACGAATCCGATTAGTAATTGAGGATGGCAAATCAAAAAACTCTTAAACGAAAGCTTATTTTTGTTTAAGAGTTTTTATTTAGATTACGAGGTAAAAATTATGCAATATTACAAAGTTGGGACAATCGTTAATACCCATGGGATTCGTGGGGAAGTCAAAGTGATGCCCATTACGGACTTTCCAGAGGATCGTTTTAAAGTCGGTAATCAATTATTTTTATTTTCGCCAAAAGATCCTGCTACCCCGGTTCAAACCTTAGAAATTAAGCAGGTACGTCAACAAAAACAATTTTATTTTCTTCAATTTGTGGGGTTAGATTCTATTAATGATGTTGAAAAGTATAAGCAGTATACGCTAGAAATTCCGGCTGCTGACCGCACTGAATTGGGTGCTGATGAATTTTATTATAGTGACATTATTGGACTGCCGGTCTATGATGAGCAGGATCATTTACTGGGGAAAGTTACGGAAATTTTATCTCCTGGTGCAAATGATGTTTGGGTCGTGAAACGTCGTGGCGCTAAAGACCTCTTAATTCCGTATATTCATCAAGTTGTGAAACGTGTTGATGTTCAAAACCAGCGGATTGAAGTCGAATTAATGGAGGGCTTAGATTCATGAAAATCGATATCTTAAGTCTTTTTCCGGACATGTTTAGCGGACCCCTTCATCAATCAATTGTTGGCAAGGCGATTGATGATAAATTACTTGATATTCAGGTTACAAATTTTCGGGATTACGCCACGAATAAACACCGTAATGTCGATGATTATCCTTATGGCGGGGGAGCCGGGATGCTGTTGCAAGCTCAACCCATTTTTGATGCGCTGGCGGCCGTTGAACACGCCAATCAGGATCTGCCTAAAGGGAGAGTTATCATCCTGGATCCCGGTGGCAAACCGTTTGATCAGAAAATGGCAGAATCTTTTGCCCATGAGGCACATTTGACGTTTATTTGTGGCCATTACGAGGGCTACGACGAACGAATTAAAACGCTGGCAACTGACGAAGTGTCACTCGGTGATTATGTTTTGACCGGCGGAGAATTAGCAGCCATGGTTATGATTGATGCCACCGTGAGATTATTACCAGGGGTGTTAGGAAATGAGGCTTCTGCACCAGGAGATTCTTTTTCGACTGGCTTGCTGGAATACCCACAATATTCCCGTCCGGCTGATTTTCGGGGGATGAAGGTGCCAGAGGTGCTTTTGAATGGCAATCATCAATTGATTGCCCAGTGGCGGCGTAAAGAAGCTTTAAAGCGGACTTATTTAAAACGCCCTGATTTATTAAAGAAAATTAAACTGGAAAAATCGGATTGGGAATTACTGGCCGATATTAAAGCGGAGTTGGCTGAAAAACGGGTAACTGATGCCTAGGGATGCTTTACAGGCTGTAGCTTTTATGATAAACTTTTTATTGGTCTGTTAAGACTAAAGAAAACAATATTCCGCTGTTCACGATTTAAAGGATATGAATGTTGATGAAAGGAAGGATTTTCAAATGAATCCATTAATTAACAAAATTACCGAATCACAATTACGTGATGATATCCCTGAATTCCGTGCTGGAGATACAGTACGTGTTCATGCTCGTGTTGTTGAAGGCACACGTGAACGTATCCAGTTATTCGAAGGTGTGGTTATTAAACGCCACGGTGTTGGAATCAGCGCAACTTATACAGTTCGTAAGATCAGTAACGGTGTGGGTGTGGAACGGACTTTCCCATTACATTCACCACGTGTTGCTAAGATCGAAGTCGTTCGTCACGGACGTGTTCGTCGTTCTAAACTTTATTACTTACGTGCTTTACATGGTAAAGCTGCTCGTATCAAAGAAGATCGTCGTTAAGATCATACAACCTCTCATCAGGTTAGCTAAGCAAGGCCAAAACTGGCTTTGCTTATTTTTTTCGTTCTATTACAGAGGGCCAAATCATAAAAAAAGATTAAGGTTATCTGTTTACTTATTCAAAAAATGTCCAAAGTTTGCAAGATAGCGTATACTGAATCCTACAAGTTTACTGCTTGTTTCAGTCGGACTTATAAAGAGGGGAAGTTAAATTGAGATTTCGAAGACTAGTGGGCCTTTTGATTCTCATTGGAGGAATCTTTTTCGTTAGCAGTTCAGATTTCCAACCAATGATGAAACAGGCTGTTTCAACAGTTGATCAACACCTCACGCAAATTATCCAAAATTTTAAAACACCACGGCTTGCTGATAAATATGAGACCGACACTAAAACTAAGGAATCCTCCCAGGACAGCAGTTCTTCGGGACAAGTTAAAGCCACGCCATTAGAAAGTAATGTGCAGGGCAGAACCTTAAAGCGGACTTACTACTACCGTTTTGCTAGTGGCACACCTGATCGTGTAAAACAGGTTTTTGAACAAGCTGTCAAGGCATATAATAAAACAGGAATTGTGAAATTAATCGCCGGTTCTGGGAGCCAAAAACAAAACCAAATCGTTTTTTCAACTTATAACAGCGCAACCAAAACGCAAGCTAATGTGATTGAATTAGGGGTTGGCGGGCCAGAAATTATTCAGCAAACCGGTTGGGACGCGTACACGGCTAATCATGCTAGAGCAAAACTAAATATCCACTATGCCCAAGCGGTTAGTTTGTCGGTGGCAATGCATGAATTAGGGCACGCAATGGGGTTGGACCACAGTGCAGAGCGCTCCTCAGTCATGTATCCAGTGGATCAAGGAGTGACTAATCTGTCACGCGCTGATTTGGCAGGTTTGAAAAAAATATATCAATAATTATTTGCTTGAAAGGAAGAGACTCATAAAGTGACAAATTTAATGTTACTGGCAGCTACGGCCACCAATACTAAAATCGCGGTGGGCATTGGTTTAGTTGTTTTTGTCCTGTTATTTTTTAAACTCATCGTTGGATTTATTAAGTTTTGTTTTCGTCATCCGTTTCTATTTTTTATTTTGCTGATTTGTGGGGGACTTGGTTTCCTGTTTAATTTCTTATTTGCGGGAATCCTTATTTTAGCGGTTATTATCGGTGGAATTGCATTTATGCTCTTAAATGAATTTAATGCGTAACCAGAAATCCCCCAATGAATGACATGCGACACAAAAAAATTAAGATGAATTCCGGTAAGAACTGGTGAGTTTTCCAGTTTCTTATCGGAATTTTCTTTTTCCTGTTACGCGAAAGATGAAGTGGAGAGCAAACATAGCTTGCGACCTTCAATAGCCAAAATCGAGGAAAAGGCTGTCCTCTCTATTTAACGACAGAAGCCAGGCAATTCAAAGCATGAATCGTCCGGCTTCTGTCGCTATGCGCAAGTTAAAACACAATTCTGCACGCGCTTCTTTTTTTTAGTTTGCTAATTTTTATTTAAATGAGGATATTTTTTTGCGCGAATGTCATAAAATAACCACGCAATTCCTCCAAAGAAGAGTGGTCCGATCACGGTCCAAAAAGCCGTGGTCAGATCGTGCTCCAAGAGTGGTTCAATAATGGTAAAGACAATGCCAAAGGTTAAGACGACGAGCACTAAAGTGGTGGTCGTATAAACACTAAAGTTGGTCTTGTAGATGACAAATGGGCGGTTTAAATCTTGCCGACGTTTAAAGAATGGAAAAGCACCAATCAAGAACAAATAGGGGAAAGTAGTGGAAATATTGGCCATATCCGTTAAAATTGTGTAGAAACTTTGCGCGTCTGATCCGCCAAATGAAATGAATAAAATAAATAGACCAACGATTACGGCTTGACACCACATGGCAAATGCCGGCACACCAGCTTTGTTCAAAGTAGTCATCTTGGCCGGCCATAATTTTTTGGGTGAACCGAGAATAAAGGATTTTAATGGTGAATAAATCAGAACGAAAAACGAACCAAGATAGGCCATAAACATGCCTAAACCAGCAAAACGGGCAAACCATGCTCCCATGAGTAGTGCCATATGCGGCGACCACCCTAATGCCTGCGCAAATACCACACCTAAATTATTCATCATGACGTAGGTAATATTGCCCAGATCAACATTATGTCCAGAAAGGGTTTGGTGCCAATTGGTTGAGATGCCCCACAAAAAAATTGAAAGGGCGTACATGATACCAATCATGATCGTCGAAATAATAATCCCGCGCGGAAACGTTTTTTCCGGTTTCCTAAGGCTATCAGTAACGCCACCCATTGACTCCATACCGCCATAAGCAAAGACAGCGTAGACGATAAAGGAGATCATCGCCACTGGTGAGACAAACGCCGGATTAGGGGAATGGATGATGCTTGCGGCACTAAACGGTTCCGCTAAGCGGCCATGATTGAGCAATAAAATTGCCAAGCTCACCACAAATAAAACGACGTTTAAAAGGCTGACAAAAATTCCACCAAGAGAAGAAACTTTGGCAATAGAGGTTATCCCGCGAGTCGCACAGTAGGTCACAACTAAAATCCAAAGTACGCCTAACAAACCAACTGTTTGCGTAGCATTGAAACCTAGAAAATGCCAAGTCTGGGTCGCGTCATGACCTGCAAAAATTGTCGAAAAGGGAATCCATACTTTGGATGAGGTGGATACCATCCAGATGATCCAAGAAGACAGCCAGATAAAAGTGCCGATGAAAGCTAATTTTTCCCCGATAGATTGCTCCAGCCAGGAATAAATACCGCCCTTGGCATCTTTAAAAGTAGCCCCGTATTCTGCAAACATTAAGCCGCTGGGCAAGAAGAATAAGAATGCTGCAACGACATACCAAAGAATGCTTGCGTAACCCATTTGGTCGAACGCGACCGTGGTGTTGGCAAAGCCGAAGATTGAAGTGAAGATCATCAGTATTAACCCCGTAACTGAGATCTTTTTTGTGTTTTCCATTTTATTTACTTCCTCAAAGATTTAATTTTATAAGTTCATGTCCTGTTTGAAATTCAGCGGCGACATATCGGTCATTTTGGTAATCAATTGGGCACTTAATTGTTGCATGGCTTGCAGCCCCAACGCTGCATTCTGATTACTTTGACTAGTTAAATAATTTTCTAAGGCCTTCCCCTCCAAAGTTAAGGCCATTTTGTCACTAATATGCAAATTCGAAAGTAGCTGTTGTGTCGTTTTTTCTTGCACATCAGCCAGCAACGAGCCAAATTCCAAGTAATGGCTATCGACTAAGACACCAGCCTGTTTGTAGATCCAGTAAGCGGAATCTGGTTGATAGGTCTCCGAACCATTTTTGTAGCTTGTCGGCGTGTCTTTAATCCCCGCATAAAAGGGAATATATAAGCTTTGCGCTGCTACCCCCATAGCCAACCACTGAATTCCAGCGATCGCGGCGGGCAGATTTGGTCTCATTTGCAGGATGTGCGATTCTTGGGTTTTGGCTAAACTAATTGGCCGATACTGTGTTTTTTGACGCTGATCGCCTATACCGATGGGATCAAAAGGGGTTCCTTCATAATGTGAGCTTAAAATTTGTGCGACATCGCTAACTTGAATCAGTTTTTCTGCCTTACGGATAAAGGGCAAGTTTTGACTTTGAGGGGCTTGTACCACGCCTGGATTCAGCAATTTTTGGCCGTACCAAACACGCGGAGTATTATAGTAGGCGTCAGAAAGATCGTGAGTCCCAAAAATCTCACGAAAATTAAACCCGTTGCGGTGTGGATTAAGATGATTTTGAGTTACAAATTCCTTTAGCCCTGGGACAAACAGAAAATTATCCTGATCTTCAAAATCAATTTCTTGGATGGCCAATTGATTGGCGACCACGGCATAGCTGTCATCTGGAATTCGTTGTGCAACCCATTGGTGACCCGCAGCCGTTTCCATGTACCAAACTTCTTGGTTATCCGAAAAAAGAATCCCATTTGTCTCTGCAGTGCCATATTTTTCGATGATATTTCCCAGATACAAAACGCCGGCACGGGCCGTTTTGATGTAGGGGAGCGTGACGGTGACCATGGCTTCTTCACTGATTCCATTTGTGACGAGTGGATCTGCACCTAATGCTTGGGAGTTTGTATAGGCACTCTCAGTGGCGCTCATGGCCACACCATATTCATTAATGCCATCTTCTTCAAACAATCCAAACTTGTCAGTCCACTCGGGAGTTGCCGTATATTTGGCAGCTACAGACGGCAAGTTTAAAGTAAAACCGTTATCGTTGGATTTAAAAATTTGTGGTTCAGAAAATTCTTGATGGGGATGGACCACAAAATGCTTTGGCCACGCTGCACGAGCATCCTCGTTTCGTCCAATTATGGTTGAGCCATCAACTGTTGCTAAGCGGCCAGCTAAAAAACTGGTACATGCGGAATAGCCAGTTGTTTGATGAGTTATCATTTAAATTTCCTCCCTAAATGAATATATATGCAGTTTTCATTTTAGCATAACTTGAGTTTGTAATTTGGTAAATTTCTTGCGATAATGAAAAGTACTAGCAAGGAGGAAAACAGTTATGCCATTAGTTCATATTGATTTAATTGAGGGTCGTTCTACAGACCAATTACGGGCGTTGGTTCAAGATGTGACAGCCGCAGTTGCCAAAAATACGGGTGCTCCTGCTGAACACATTCATATCGTTTTAAATGAGATGCGACCTGATCGCTATAGTGATGGCGGTGTCTTAAGAAGCGACGAAAAACAGGCTTAAAAAAGAACCAAACTTAGCAATCCACGGTGACCGTTTGGGTTGGAAAGTTTGGTTCTTTTATTAATTGGCTAATTTTAAGTAAGCTTCTAAATAACGGGCCAGGCCGTCATGATTATTATCAAACTCGGTAATATCATTGGCAATCCCTTTAATTATCGGGGTGGCGTTACGCATGGCTACCCCACGACCAGCGTATGCCAACATTTCGGCGTCATTGTGTTCATCGCCAAACGCAATGATATTTTGGCGGTCAATATGATATTCTTTGGCTAAATAGGCGACCGCTTTGGCTTTTTGAATGCCCTTAGAAACGACTTCTAAGACGCTAGTTGGTCCGCCCCAGACGCCAACATCAACTTGTTGTCCGTAACGATGCAAAACAGTGTTGCGGACCACCTGTTCTTGGTGGGCATCAACAAAAAGGACCATTGAAGTCGGATTGCGGATTAGAGAGGTTCTAGAAAGCAGCTGATCCTGTGCTAAGGTCGTGGGAAAAAAGTTTAAACTCGCTGGTGGTAGGTGATTAGCTAAATAGGTATGTTTACCCTCGGCGGCGACCATCTTTAGTGGCAAATTTTGCTGATTATCAAGCATATCTAAGACAATTGCCTTGGATATGGTTCGTTTATATTCACCTTGCCAATGTTGATGGGGGATATGGGTAAGGGCACCATTAAAATTGACCATGGGTGTTTTTAACTGTAATTGATCATAGATGGCTGCGGAAATCCGATAGGGACGCCCTGTCACGATACTCACGAGATGTCCTGCTTTCGTAGCAGCTTGGATAACCGCAACCGTTTTTGGGGAAACCTGGTTTTGGCTATTGAGTGTTGTGCCGTCGAGATCAATTGTGATTAGTTTTTGTGACATGCCATTCCCTCCAATAAGCTTTATAATAAAAAGGTAAAAGTATCTTAATTTAAATTAACACATTTTGAGTTGGGATGCTATCAAATATAGAAATGAGTGAAAATATGCAATTACCAACGGCATTTATTCAAAAATATACAGAACTATTAGGAGAGGAGGCCCCCGCTTTTTTGGCTGCTTTTGAGGAGCAACCAACTAGGGGCTTTCGAGTAAATCCTTTAAAAGGGGGACAAACACCCACTGCACATACTCTTAAGGAGCCCGTTCAGTATTGTTCGTTTGGGTATTATGGAGCAGTTGATGGCAAAACTTTGGATCATCAAAGCGGGCTCATTTACAGCCAAGAGCCCAGTGCGATGTATGTTGGTGAAGTGGCACATCCCCAACCACAAGACCGCGTCTTAGACCTGTGTGCGGCTCCTGGGGGTAAAACAACCCACCTAGCTAGTTTTATGGCACAAGGTGGGCTTCTCGTTTCTAATGAAATCAATCGTAAACGGGCGGAGATTTTGGCTGAAAATGTGGAACGATTCGGACTCCAGAATACGGTTGTCACTAACGAGTCTCCGGATAGCTTGGAAAAATACTTTCCAGAATTCTTTAATGTAATTGTGGTGGATGCGCCATGTTCCGGGGAGGGGATGTTTCGTAAAGACCATGAAGCTGTCCAATACTGGACACCGGACTATCCTGCGTCTTGTGCTAATCGCCAAAAGAAAATTTTACAAAGTGCTTTGAAAATGTTGCGTCCCGGGGGGCGTTTAATTTACTCAACTTGTACTTTTGCGCCTGAAGAAGATGAACAAAACATGGCATGGCTTCTTCAAAACTATCCAGATATGCAAATGGTGCCGATTAAAAAGTTTCCGGGTATGCAAGATGGACGACCAGAATGGGCAGATGGCAATCCGCAATTAAAGGCAGCATTGCGTCTCTTTCCTCACCAAGTACGTGGCGAGGGACACTTTATTGCACAATTACAAAAGGCGGATGGGCAGATGCAGGTAAAGGCACCGAAGCCGCAAAAAACTAACCTGAATCGCCAACAAAAACAAGATTGGCATAAGGTTGAAGGTCAGATTTTAAAAACACCCATTCCGGAATCCCGGCTGCTTGTTTTTGGTGATTATCTTTATGCAATGCCAGCTAATTTGCCGCAGTTGGCGAATCTGCAGGTTGTCCGTCCGGGAGTCAATTTAGGAAGGTATAAGAAAAATCGCTTTGAACCCGGATTACCGCTCGCGCTGGCTAACCAACCAGAGGCTTTCGTGGCGCCTGTGCAACTCACGCAGGCACAGTGGGAAAACTACGTTCACGGGGATACGTTTACAGTATCAGAGGTATCAAATGGGTGGCATGTTTTGGTCTGCCGAGGTCTCACGGTTGGCTTTGGAAAAGTTGTGAATGGGACTGTTAAAAACTTCTATCCAAAGAAATTACGGTTTGCGGTTAGAAATAAATAAAAAGAGGGCGTCCAGTATCTGCTGGGGAAATCTAATTAAAGTCGGCTCCGTTCGTCAGATTGCCCAAACAACAGCAACTTCCGCAAAATTAGGTAGTTATGCCATGTTTATCACTCACAAATGGTTATAGAAAATAAAAAGGTGGTGTAACTGCAAACATCACCTAGGAAGCCGAACGATCGTTCTTTGAATCGTTCGGCTTCCGTCGTTAAGCAAAGAAATAAGGCTTTTCCCTGATTTGGACTATGAAAGTTCAAAGACTAAAAAAGACTGGAAAAATTTTTTCCAGCCTTTTTTTAGTTTTTCTTTTGAAACTTAACACGTTTAGTGTAATTTTATACAACAATCACTTGGAGCTAGGCTAAAGGAATCTGCCGCTGCTGACAATAGGTCATTAAGTCGGTGTTCAAGATGACATTCTGCCAGTTAAGTGCACGAGGACTTTTGACACCTTGAAGCGTGAGTAAGTCTGTGAGCTGTGTCTGCCACTGCTGAATTAATTGGATGGTTTCATTTTCGCCTTGTTTAATCAAGGTATGTAACAAAGCACCAGCAATACCGACCATTTCGGCACCCAACGCAAGACTCTTAACGATGTCCAGTGCGTTGCGAATGCCACCGCAGGCCACAATATGAAGTTGGCTTTGGCTACGGCGTGATTCAAGCAAGGATTCCACGGTTGTTAAGCCGTAGTTCTCAAATGCACGATAGGCCTTATCATGGCGACGTTCATTTTCAATTTTAGCGAAGTTGGTTCCTCCGTGTCCAGCAACATTGACCGTTTGAACACCAATGCTTTGGAGTCGCTGCATGGTTTGCGCTGTCATACCAAACCCGACTTCTTTCACAACGACAGGGACGGTGACGGTCTGAACAATTTCTCGGATATTTGCCAGCCAGTCAAAGGAACGGTCACCTTCGGGCATCACGATTTCTTGGGCTGCATTCAGGTGAATTTCAAGCAAATCGGCATCAATCATATCAATGGCTTTTTGGGCGTCACTGGCGGAATGGTTGGGCCCGATGTTAGCTAATAGGATGCCATTAGGATCAGTTTTACGAACAATGCTAAAAGTTTCGGCAACCTCAGGCTGTTTTAGAGCTACACTTTGTGAACCGACTGCCATCGGCAATTGTGTAGCTTTTGCAATTCGAGCGAGTTGTTGATTAAGTTTCCCAGTATACGTGCTGCCCCCAGTCATCGCTTCAATATAAAAGGGGTAATCTGTAACGATCCCCCCAAAACGACTCTTTAAATCAATTTGATCGCGGCTAATCTCTGGCAGACTATTGGGAATGAGGCGGACTTCTTGGAAACCAGCCGCGGCCTCTGGCTGATAAAAATGTTCTGCTAGCGAAACGTGTTCATCTTTGCGATGCGACTGAATATCTTTCATTATCGGTTCTCCTTAAAGCTCGGTCACGTTGTGAACATTAAATTTAAGCTGTTTGATCCCTTTTTCTTTCCAAGCCTTTAATAATTCTTTTGTTGAATTTTTCTTATTAATTAAGACGATTCCACAGTCACCACCACCAGCACCGGAACTTTTAGCGGCACCACCAGCCTTTTCAGCATCGTTGATCATTTCCTTTAAAACAGGGGTTTCGATCAAAACACGACTAAAATCACTTAGTTTTTTTAAAATGGCACGATTAATCCTTAATTGTTGCTGAATCACGGCAATGGATTGATCGTGAAAGCCGCGAATCATTTCTTTGATGCAGGCTTTGCTCTCTTTTAAAAACTCTTGATACTCGTGCTGTTCTTTGGCTCTTCCCATGGCTACCTTGTCAACCAGATGAGAAGTGGAGGCTGGTGAACCAGTCCAGCCAATCATTAGCTTCAAGTCGGAAGGGGGGGTCAGCAGTTCAATGTCTAATCCTGGCCAAGGTTTATTTAATAGATCCATTAAGGTCGTCTGGCGCCGTTGTGCAGACAGCCAGTCGCGATTAAATGAATGATAGGCAATCCAGCCGCCGTAAACACTAGCGGCAATATCGCCCAATGACCCATTGCCTTGCACATCAAAGTGAGCAATTGCAGCAAGTTTAAATAAAATATCTTTTGTTAAGGGAAGATGATAAAACTTAGCAAGGGCTTTGATAGTGGCAACGGTAACGGCAGCTGAACTGCCTAAACCATATTTTTTTCCATCTGCGCTATCCAAGTCACTATTGATATAAAGATTGTAAAGACCCAAATCTTTATGCAAGTTGCTCGCATATTCTTCGGTGAGATTGATTGCCGAAAGGATATAGTGAAACGGATTATCACGGTTATCGAAGACCATTTTAGCGCCTTTACGACGCCAAAAAATCGAGTTTTCATGATATTGTTCCGAAACAATTTGACCAACGTTTTCTGTTTTTTCAATTGAAGCTGTTACAAATTGGTTTAATGCCACAATAATGGCTGGGTATCCTGACTCAACTACCGCGTATTCTCCCGCGATGTAAAGTTTTCCAGGCGCTTTCACCGTAATCAATGGATCATGTCCCTTCAAAATTTAGAATTAAAATTTGGCTTATTTTGGTTTATAGATACGTTACCCCAGGACCGGGGTTGCAAATGGACAAAGCGTCATGCCCAACAATTTTAGCAAGTTGTGTCAAGAGAAGTTCATTATCTGCTTTAGCGCAAATCACTTTCACATTGGGGCCCGCATCCACAGTACTATAACATTTTACACCTTGTTCTCGTAAGTTGCGAACGGTGTTAAGGATTGCAAGCGTTTGAGGTTGAAAATAAGTAAAACTAGGATCAGCACCAAACGTTGTCGCGTGCATACGCATCGCGTTTTCTTCAGCTAAGGTGCCTAATTTTGCTAAGTTTTTATTAAGGATCGCCTCTGTCATCGGCGCCACATCTGCCTGCGCCGCTTTTACCCAGGCTGGGAAAAATGGTGAAGTTTTTACAACACTTTGCATGCCGTTGGTACTGCTGACTTTTTTTTCGTTCGTATTAATCAAAACGGTAATTAAGTTAATGTCCCAATCGACCTTTGATTGAATACTCTCTGCATAAGAACTTTGATTATCAGTCCCAGCATGCCAGTGCACAAAACCACCAAAAATGGAGCGTGAGGCGGAACCGGATCCATGTCGCGCAAGAATGGAAAGTGCACGTTTATCCAAAGTTAGCCCAGCAGCCTTAGCACTTGCAGCGGCTAAAGCTGCAAATGCTGAGGCAGAAGACGCTAGACCAGCCGAAGTCGGAACATGATTGGTGGAATAGACGCGAGCGGCGGTATGGATCTGAGCCTGCCCGCGAACTAAATCCAAAACACGTTTGGCGCGTGTTAATCCTGATCCGGTCAGCGGCTTTTCGTCGACACTTATTTCGTCTTTTTTCAAGTGCTGAGAAAATTCAACGGAAGTGTCAGTGTAGAACTGATCTAAGGTTAACGAAATACTGTCATTATAGGGAAGGATTAACTCGGAATCTTTTTTTCCCCAATACTTTAAAAGTGCGATGTTGGTATGGGCACGTGCAGTTATCATACTTAAACTCCTTTGTGATTCATACGGGCTAGCGGCTCAATCCAGGTTTGAACGGCACCGTTTTGTTCTAATAAACTAGCAATTTTTTTGGCCTTTTCGGATGTGTCAGTCAAAGCAATTAGGCAACCCCCCATACCGCCACCGGTTAGTTTGGCGCCCAGTGCACCATGTGAAAGGGCTAGTCCGGCAAGCTTATCCAAAGCAGGATGGCTAACCCCTAGCGTTTGCAAAAGGTGGTGTGAGTTTGTCATTATAGCCCCCAGTTTTGGCGTGTTACCGTCAGCTAATAGCGTACGGGCTGCTTTAGCGTTTGCGCCAAGTTTTTCGATGGCGGGCTGAGCTTGTGGATTTTCTGCTAATTGCTTTTTTACGTGTTGAACTGCTAAACCAGTTTGACCCATAATGCCAGTGTCCGCAATAATCAAATAAGCCTTTTGATTGATGGGAATGGCTTGGGGACGACGCCCGCGAATAAACCAGATTGGTACCCGTGAGCCTGCTGTTGCGGCATCTAGACCGCTAGGATTGCCATGAATGTATTGTTCCGATACATCGGCTAGCCGCAATAATTCCGCGTGCGTCAGGGGATGCTGAAAGAAATGATAGAAAGCACGTATGATGGCAATAGCCGTTGCGGCAGATGACCCCATTCCGCGTTCGGCTGGAATGGCACTCGAAATTTTCATCTGAAACGGGGTATGCTCTTCATCTAGTAAGGTCAGGATGGTATTAATCAATAGTTGAATTCCCGTCTGGCTTTCTGGCATCTGGGTAAGCGATCCGTTAAAATAGCGGCTCTGGATGTGTTGACCGGTCGGTGTTTGCTCGATTACAACCGTCGTCTTTATCTCAGAAATAGGGAAGCAAATGGCAGGTTGACCGTAAACAACACTGTGCTCACCCCAAAAAATGATTTTAGCATGACTTTGACCAGTAGCGGATTTTAACAAAACTATCGCTCGCTTTCAGAAATAAGTTTATTGTTACTTTCAGTTTAGCGTTTTATTGGCTTTTGAGGCCAAACAAAAGTATATCTTAACATATTTTTAGAATAAACAGTATCACTTTCATTTGATTATTTTTTGTCTGAGATTTGTGTTTTTCTGTTATTTGCAGAGTAGATTTCATTTAAGCTTAAGAGCGAATGTAGTATCATAAAAACTATGGAATAAACATTTTAAATTTGATTGGTGAGAATATGGATTCAAATACGACATATGCAGTGGTGGACATTGAAACAACCGGCACGAATCTGAATGCGAATGAACGAATTATTCAGATCGGGTGTGTATTTGTTCAAAATCACAAAATCATAAACACTTTTGCAACGGACGTCAATCCAGAAATGGCAATTCCGAATGCCATTCAACAGCTAACGGGGATTACGAATCAACGCGTGCGTCATGCACCGCTATTCGATGATATTGCGCCCACGTTATTTGGTATGCTTTCGGACACGGTATTTGTGGCTCACAATGTGAATTTTGATTTTCCGTTCTTAAATTATGAACTGGAACGGGTTGGGTATCCCAAATTGGAAATCAAAGCTGTTGACACGGTGACTTTAAGTCAAATTTTGTTGCCAACCGTAAACGGGTATCGGCTACGTGATTTATCACGTTACTTTGGCATCCAACACAAACATCCGCATTCTGCGGATAGTGACGCTTTAGCCACAGCGAAACTTTTTATCATGCTCTTGAAACGGTTAGCGGCTCTACCGCTATTAACCTTACAGCAATTGACGAAATTGTCGGGGAGCCTCCCCCGTCAGACGGCAGAATTGATTGCGCAGGCTGAAGATAGCAAACAACAGCATCCAGGTGAGCTGCCAAGCTATTTGACGATTCGGCATAATCTGGTTTTACGTCAGCAACGCACCGAGATTGTGCACGAAACGGCACCCAAATTAGGCCGTTATCCGCAGTCCAAAAAGGCAAAGTTAACGCTGTTTGCAGGTGACCTAGGCTGGCGTAGTGCTCAAGCCCGGATTATGAATGCCATCTATGCAAATTATCATAAAGATACACAAAATGCTTTGGTGGTCGAAGCACCGACTGGGATTGGTAAGTCCCTGGCTTATTTACTTCCGTTTACTTATTTAGCATTTGAATCCCATCTGCCGGTAGTGATCAGTTCGACCACCACCTTATTACAATCGCAACTCATGGAAAAAGCCATCCCCATTTTAAGTAAGATTTTAAAGACTTCACTTCAAGCCACCTTAGTTAAGGGAAGTAATCACTACCTTGATTTGGCCAAGTTTTCACAGCAACTTGATGAAAGCGATCCTGCAAATCAAAGCCGCTTAATTAAAATGAAATTGTTAGTCTGGTTAACCATGACTAAAACGGGAGATTTAGATGAACTGCATATCAACAATCATAAAATCCCGTTACTCAATGAGGTCCGTCATCAGGGGATGACGAGTTTAGATACTGCTAATCCCTTTTATGAAGTTGATTTTTACAAGCGCGTCATTCAAAAAGCACACATTTCTCAAATCGTAGTTACCAATCACGCTTTTTTAGCACGGCATGCAGATTTGCTGGGGAATAAGGCGCAACGCCCGTACCTGGTGATTGATGAAGCGCAGCGTTTCGTCAACACGATTTTACAAGAGAACCGCTTAACCTTTGATATTAACCATTTGATGAGTATGGCGCATAGTGCGGTTAGCCATATCCGCATGCATGAAGGGCTCAATCGCTCTCCGGTTGTTCAAAGCGATACGATGGCAAGTTTTCATGCTAACCAAGTAGCGGATGAATTAGAGCGCATCAATCAGTTCATTGCTGGGCTGCAGAACCGTTTATTTACAACATTTTTGGCGCAGAAAATACCCACTGATACCAAGGATCTACCTTTTCAAAAAATCGTAACTGGCGTTGAACTGGCACAATTTATTAAGGAAAACCGTCAGACTTTAACGCAATTGCGAGATAGCTTGGCCGCTGAAATCTTGGCTTTTTCTACTTTGGAGAAGTTGGTTTGGCAACAGCAGCAGAATTTCGTTGAATCTGAGATTCGTGTGTGGCTAAAATTACGAAATTGCCAGTTAGAAATTGAAACGCAAGCACAAAACTTTTCTAAAATTTTTCAATCCTTTTTACAGGCTTCCACCCCCAAACCGCAAGACGGTGATTTTTATTGGATTCAAGTGGGTCCTAATCATGACGCTGGCAGTGTGAGTTTTTCGAAGGGAATTGTGGAAAGTGCGCACTACATTAAAACTAAAGTTTACCCGTGGTTCCAAAAACCAACTTTAATTGGGGCAACACTTTTTTCTAATAGTCGTTCCAAGTATTTCCTAAATCAGGTAGGCCTGGCAAAAGATACAACCACGGTCAAAAAATTCAGCAGTCCCTTTAATTTTGCCGATAATGCACTTTTACAGATTGTAAATGATGGTCCGGTTATTAATGAAATTACAACGGACGCCTATGCGCAGTATTTAACTAAGGCCATTTATCAACTTGCCCAGGTAACCCCGGGAAAAATTTTAGTTTTGTTTAATTCCTTGGCCACCATTAAAGATGTGTATGGTTACATTCAAAAGACAGACCTTGGCAAGCATCGTCGCTTGCTAGTGCAGGGGATAAATGGTACTAAATCTAAACTCACCAGAGAGTTCTTGTCGAATTCGACCGGTATCCTTTTTGGTGCTTCTAGCTTTTGGGAAGGGATGGATCTGGCAAATGGTCAGCTTGATCTTTTGATTATGACGCGATTACCATTTGATTCTCCGGATGAAATTTTTACAAAGGCCGAGACAAAAATACAACGTCAGGCACATCAGAATCCATTTATGAAAACTATATTGCCACGAAGTATTTTAAGATTAAAACAGGGGATTGGGCGGTTAATTCGATCAGAAACCGATTTTGGCGCAGCAGTTATTTTAGATCGGCGCATTATTGATAAGCGCTATGGGAAGGTTATGTTGCATAGTTTGCCTAAAGAAATGCCCGTGCAGCAACTGCCTTTAGACCAAGTCAACCCAGCCCTTAAAGAATTCTTTAAAAAACATCACTAATTAAGTAAGCTTTCTTTGTTATAATAGGGAAGTTCAAAGTTTAAGAGAAAGTGGGCAAGTCATTTGAAACGTTCAAGAAAGCATAATAGTCATTGGTTTTTGATTTTTATGGCAACCATCATCATTCTAATTGGGGGAACGTCCATTATCTATCATGAGGTTCGAAAGCCAGTAGATTCTGCCAAAAGCCAATCTTTAAAAATTGCCAAAAAATATGCCCACTTAAAAACAGAAACGGATTTTTCTTGGGCTAACACAGAGCAAACTTTTTATACCGTGACCGGTGTGACAAAGCAAAATATCCCTGTCTATGTGATTATTTCAAATAACGGGAAAAAAGTCCGTATTTATAAGCAGGCGGCTGGGATTGATCGGAACACAGTGTTAAAGAAAATCTGGAACACTTACAATCCCAAGAAGGTAACGACAATTTCGATGGGAATTTACAAGCAAAAGCCCGTTTGGGAAGTCGCATATATGAATGGCTCTGGACAATTGTGTCTGAAAACTTTAAACTTTAAAAATGGAGCTGTTGTTCGCTCAGTGAATAACATTTAAACGAATAAACTCGAGGAGGAACTTAATCTTGGAACGTATCAGTATTATTGATTCCAAAGATCATGTCGATGAACGTGTGCAAATCGGCGTTTGGTTAACGGACAAACGATCAAGTGGAAAAATCAGCTTTCTACAATTACGTGACGGCACTGCTTTCTTTCAAGGCGTGGTAGTCAAAAATGTTGTCGGGGACGAAATCTTTGAATTGGCAAAGAAACTCCGTCAGGAAACAAGTATGTGGGTAACAGGGACCGTTCATAAAGATGATCGTTCCCATTTTGGATATGAAATTGAAGTGGACGGTATCGAAGTTATAGGGGAAAGTGGCGATTATCCGATTACCCCGAAAGAACACGGCATTGACTTTTTATTAGATCATCGTCATCTATGGTTGCGCTCATCGCGTCCGCACGCCATTATGGAAATCCGGAATGAAGTTATTCGGGCAACTTACGAATTCTTTAATCAGGAGGGATTCATTAAAATTGATGCCCCAATTTTGACAGACAGTGCACCAGAAGGAACCACGGAGTTATTTAAGACAAAGTATTTTGATCGGGAAGCCTATCTATCCCAAAGTGGACAACTGTATGAAGAGGCTGGCGCTATGGCATTCGGCAAAGTCTTTTCTTTTGGACCAACCTTCCGCGCAGAGAAGTCGAAGACGCGCCGTCATCTGACAGAGTTCTGGCAAATCGAACCAGAAATGGCCTTCATGCATCAAGAAGAAAGTTTGCAAGTTCAAGAGTGTTATATTGCTTTTCTTGTGCAAAATGTTATTGATCATTGTGACTATGAGTTGAAAATTTTGGGTCGCGATGTTGAAACGCTCAAGAAATATACAAAATTGCCATTTGCTCGAATCACGTACGATAAGGCGATTGAAATGTTGCAAAACTCTGGTCAATTTGACGATCTTCAATGGGGGGCAGATTTTGGTTCACCAGAAGAGACCTATTTAGCTGACCAATTTGATCAGCCAGTATTTGTGATGAACTATCCGAAGGCAGTCAAACCGTTTTACATGAAACCACATCCAACTCGTGATGATTTGGTTATTTGTGCGGATCTTTTAGCACCAGAAGGTTATGGGGAGATCATCGGCGGCTCTGAACGCGCAACTGACTATGATTACTTAGTAGAACAAATTAAAAAATCTGGTCAGGATCTCAAAAATTACGAATGGTATTTAGATTTACGTAAGTATGGATCAGTGCCGCATTCTGGTTTTGGTCTGGGCCTCGAACGTGCTTTGACTTGGATTACTGGCGAGGATCATGTCCGGGAAACAATTCCCTTCCCAAGAATGTTGCACCGTTTGAATCCATAAGGCTGTTCAAAGGAGCGTTAGATTATGGATGGACAAACGCGAGAATTCTTAAGAGCTGGTAACACAGTCGTTTCCAACTACTTAATTACTCACTTTCATCAGATTGGGCTCACTAATGATGAATTAATCATTTATCTGATTATTGAAAAACAACGTGAACAAGGCGACCTTTTTCCAAGTTCTAAGTTAATTGCCAAAGAAAGTGGGCTGACAGAGAGTAAGGTTTATGAATTATTACACGAAATGATTCAAAACAATCTAATGGAGATTAAAACAACTAAGCATACGGATGGAAAAAGCTATGATCAGTATAGCTTTGAAAAGTTGTTTGAAAAACTGCTACAAGCGGCTAATGAGACGGTTCAGACAAAAAAACAGGCTTCAGCCAAGGCTGAGCAAGAAACTGTTTTTGCACAGATTGAAACTGAATTTGGTCGTCCGCTTTCACCAATTGAATACGAGACCATTAATCAATGGCTGACGGATGATCACTATGCTCCAGAGCTGATTTCACTGGCACTCAAAGAAGCGGTTTTGAGTCAGGCATACAGCTTGCGGTATATGGATCGAATTCTATTGAATTGGGAAAAGAAAAATCTGACCACGGTTAGCCAAGTTCAAAAAGAGTCCGAACGGCAACGAGAAAATAGTCATTCTCGGAGTACAGATAGTGAGCGGCAGACGAAGGCGGATTTAACCGGACCCAAAATTCCCATTTACAAAATTTCTGACCAGCCAAAAAAATCCTAATAAAATAACCCTCAACTTTTAAGTTGGGGGTTATTTTTTTGGAAAGATTTAACTATTCTGATTTGCTACTTGATGATGAACTGCTGGATGAGCTGCTGGTAGAACTAGAACTGACGGAACTAGTAGAAGAACTGCTCGACGACGAACTACTGGAGGAACTGCTAGAACTGCTATTCGCACTACTGCTATTGCTGTTGCTATTACTACTGCTCTTAGATGACGTTTCACGACTAGTTGCCTGGGAGCTTTCTGAACTAGAACTGTAACTTGAAGAATTATTTTGTGAATACTCATCACTAGAACCCGAATTACTGTAGCTGGTATTTGCTTTAAAGAGTTCGCGCACACCATTTACGGTTTTTTCAGTGACGCTGGAAGGTTTTACCCAGTTTTCATTAGAAACCGACTGTGCAAGATAACTCATCATACTTCGATAAACGAGTTGTGCAATTTTTGTTTCTTCTGAACTCAAGAAACCTGAAGCCGTATTTTGCTGATCATAACCGGTCCAAACTGACATGCTGTAGTGACGCGTGTAACCAGTAAACCAAGAGTCCATTGAGGCGCTGCTGGGATAGTTGCTAGCAATGTCGTCAGGGTAGGCTGTGGTTCCGGTTTTTCCGGCTTGATATAACCCGGAGATATTTGCAGAAGTTCCCGAGCCGTTAGCGTCAGTTAAAACACCCTTGAGCATATCCGTTATCATATAGGCAGTGGCTTTACTCATCGCCCGTTTTCCTTGACTGCTGTAACGATAGGTTTTACCACTCTGTGTCTCAATTTTATTGACATAATAGGGTTTGTAGTAGGTTCCGCCATTTGCGAATGCCGCGTAAGCCGCCGACTCTTGCAATGGTGAGATATATAACCCAATCCCATTTTGCAGGTTATAAGTTTTCTTTTGTGAAATACCTAAACCGCTTAGGAAGGTGGTTGCCTTGCTAATACCAACATCTTGGAGCGTGCGGATGGCAGGAATATTTCGTGATTGTATCAGCGCCTGACGCATGGTCATTTTGCCTTCATACTTTTTATCAAAGTCGTATAGCTTGATGTTTGTCCCAGGGTAGGTGAACGGTTCATCTTTGACAGTACGACTCGTTGGCCAATTCAAATATTGAATTGCTGGACCGTAATCCATCAGAGGTTTAGCAGTTGAACCGCTACTGCGATCCGTTTGGACAGCCCGGTTCAAACCGAATGTCACACTACCAGTTTGACGACCACCAAGCATCGCTACCACTTTTCCATTATTAGGATTCGTAATTGAAACGCCTAACTGAAATTTAGAATCAGGAAATTGGACGTACTTATTCGTATTGGCGATTTCGTAGAGGCGCTTTTGTGCCGCAAGATCGAGATTCGTATAAATCTTAAGACCTGCCGTATATGGACTAAAGCCCTTAGCTTCCACACTGCTAATGACCTGTTTTAAATAAGCATCAACTACTTTACTGTTTACCGTTGACAACCCACTGGAACTATGGGTTTTTACTAGGCCAGTTTTAATGCTTGTTTTTTTAGCTTGGGCCGCCTGTGCTGCTGTGATAACGTTATTGTCCGCCATAGCCTGGAGAACAATATTACGTCTCGCTAGAGCATATTTTGGATATTTTATGGGATCATAACTCGTTGGGGCTTGCGGCATACCAGCTAATAAAGCGAGCTGGGGAAGGGTTAATTTAGAAAGTGACTTGCCATAATAATACCTTGCAGCCGTTCCCATGCCATAAACACCATTTCCCATGTAAACCTTATTGATATAGAATTCCAGAATCTTATCTTTAGAGTACTTTTTGTCTACCTGTAAGGCTAACCAAGCTTCTTGGGCCTTGACGCGTAAAGTTCGATCCTTTGCTGACGTTGAAAAGACAGAAAGCTTCACGAGCTGTTGGGTCAGCGTGCTGGCACCTTGCAGACCAAGTGAAGAACCGGTAATATTAGCAAAAGCAGCCCCCACAATGCGGACAGGGTCAACGCCGTTGTTTTTATAGAACCGCTTATCTTCAATGGAAACAACTGCGCTCTTTAAAGTTTTGGGGATTTCGTCTGCTTTGACATAGTCACGATTTTGGGACCCTAAGCGACTAATCACTTTACCGTCCTTATCGTAAATAACGGTAGCTTCATCACTTGATAATTGCTTTTCACTAATGCTAGGGGCATTCTTAGCATAGTACATAAATAAACCTGCTCCAGCCAACAAGGCAACAATAAAAATGCCAATTAACCATAACAGAATACGGAAAAAGATTGATCGTTTTCTGTGTGGCGGGGAGGTTAGTTGTGAATGTTGTGTACGATGGTACTGATTATTATCGGAACCGCGATTATTCCTTTGCATTGTGCTCTCCTTCGTATCTCTTAATTAACTCGTCAACGGCCTCCAAGTAGGGTATCAAAGGATTTAGTTGATATTTAATTAAGTAGCCATTTTCTTGAATATAGCTAAGTGGAATAGACTTTCTACCACCATTTTTTTGTGCATCCCAATATGAGAAAAGATTTGTGGCCGGCAGTAAAAAAATTTGGTCAAGTTCCACGAATTTTATTACTGTAAAGCAAATTCCCTTTGCCGCCAGACACGCCTTCATGTGACGAATTTGATGCTCATGAAAATTATTTAGAGGAAAAGCGGTTTTTCGCTTTGTTTCTTTAGCATCAAAGTCGATATAATATCCCTGGTAAACGCCATTATAATCGGTCGTGGATGCCTGCCGAAAATAGGCCTCTTTTATCACGGCAGCACTGCGTTTGGGGTAGTCTACCTTAACAATTTGAATTGGCGTCGGCTTTTTATGAATTACCGCAATCCCGTGGGAAAGGTAGTACTGATTGCTTTCATTGAGTTCATCTTCTAGGGTCATACCGCGTTTGCCAAACTGGGTAGGAGCCTTTCTGATTTTTTTGGGTGTTGCTGATAAACTGTCAGTAGTAAACCTTTTTCCGTTTGGATAATGAAAGTTCACGTCTATATCACTTCCTATTTTCTATATTATACTATAGATGTAAAGGTAAAACATTTTTGAAATAGTTTTTTAAAATTTGGAGGAACAGGATATGAGTCGGCTTTGGATAACAGGATACCGCAGCTATGAACTTGAAATCTTTGGTGATAAAGATCCCAAACTTGACGTAATTAGATATGTTTTAAAACGCGTGTTGAAAAACCGTCTTGAAACGGGGGTAGACTGGTTAATTACGGGCGCCCAATTAGGTATTGAACAGTGGGCCGTTGAAGCAGGTGCGGCACTTAAGACTGATTATCCAGAATTGAAAATCGCTGTGATGTTACCTTTTTTAGAATTCGGACAGCAATGGAACGAGTCTAATCAGGCAAAACTTTCCCAAATCTTAACAAAAGCGGACTTTACGGATAGCGTCAGCCACAAACCCTACCAAACACCGCAGCAATTGCGGGCCTATCAGCAGTTTATGCTTACCCATACAGATGAAGCAATTCTGATTTATGATCCTGAACATGAGGGAAAAGGGAAGTACGATTACGAGGCAGTACAACGCTGGCAACAGGAGCATCCGTATCCGTTTGAAATTATAAATTTCGATGATTTACAGGAAGCAGCCGATGAATATGCAGAAAATCAGAACAATAGTTTTAATTTAGATTAAAGTCTGATACAATGGAATACGTGTTACGCAGATATTACAATAATTATGAGGTGCTAAATATGGATAACATAAATCTTACTCCAAAAGATATTTTGCAAAAAGAATTTAAACCTAAGATGCGTGGCTACGATCCAGCAGATGTTGATACCTATTTGGATACAGTTATCAAAGATTACGAGACTTTTCAGAAAAACATCCAGCAATTAAAAGATGAGAATGAAAGATTACTTGATAAGATTGATGAATTAACAAAACAAGTTTCAGTAGGGAAGACTACTTCTAGTACACAGTCAGTCAACAACGCAACCAACATGGATATTTTAAAACGACTTTCCAACTTGGAACGTCGGGTGTTCGGTTCGCAATTGGATAATGGCGAAAACGAATCACATCGAATTTAATTATACTTTGTAAATCTCGGGTAATTGCGGTCTACTTTTGTAGGCTGAGGAAAGTCCATGCCCGCACAAGCTGCGATGCTTGTAGTGTTCGTGCTCGGTGAAAAAATAAGCTGGGGGATCTCTTTTAGAGATCACGGCGGAATACAGGACTAAGGCTTCGGCTATGTTCTCAAGTTCCCTAAGGTGCCACAGAAACGTAGCAACATAAGAAATTATGTTGATGGAACGCGGTAAACCCCACGAGCGGGCAACCCAAACATTGGTAGGGGCGCTTCACATATGGAATTGAACGAAATGTGGGGGCAGGTGTTTACACCTGGAGATAGATGATTACCCAAATTTGAATTGTACCTGAGAATTCATTTTGGACAAAACATGGCTTATAGAGGTTTACATTTCAGGAGACTAGGGTAGAAGTTCGCTTTTATCCTAGTTTTTTTTAGATTAAAAATAAAAAAGGTGAACAAATGGAAAAATTTAACTTAATCGCCACCTGTGCAAGCGGAATTGAAGCACTAGTTGGTAAAGAATTGCGCGAACTTGGTTATCAGGTACAAGTTGAAAACGGACGGGTTCGTTTTGAAGGAACCATTACCGATATTTTAAAAGCGAATTTGTGGCTCCGTACAGCTGACCGAGTCAAAATTATTGTGGCTGAATTTGAAGCCAAAACGTTTGACGATCTATTTGAACAAACAAAGAAGATTCACTGGGACCAATTACTTCCCATGGATGCTAGCTTTCCGGTGGAAGGACGCTCGCGAAACTCGCAGTTACATAGTGTCCCGGATGCCCAGGCAATTGTCAAAAAAGCGATTGTGAACCAACTTTCTGAGACCTATCATCGCCGGACACGCTTGCCCGAAACGGGTGCTTTATTTCCAATTGAAGTGGCTATTAATAAAGATCAAGTTCAGTTGACATTGGACACAACCGGCGACAGTCTGTTCAAGCGTGGTTATCGAGTTGATAAAGGTGGGGCGCCACTTAAAGAAAATATGGCAGCGGCGTTGGTGATGTTAACGAGCTGGAAGCCTGATATGCCCTTTATCGACCCAGTATGTGGATCAGGAACGATCCCGATTGAAGCTGCCTTAATTGGTCAAAACATTGCACCTGGGTTCAACCGCAACTTTGTGTGTGAGAAATGGGATTGGGTACCAGATAGCATTAGTGAACAGCTTCGCGATGAGGCTGACAGCCAAGCAAATTACGATGTAGATCTCGATATTTCCGGGTTCGATATCGATCAGAATATGATTGAGATTTCAAAAAGAAATGCATTGGAAGCTGGTTTAAGCTCTGTGGTTACGTTCAAACAGATGGCAGTCAAAGATTTTAGAACGGCTAAGATTAATGGCGTCATCGTCGCTAATCCTCCGTACGGACAACGGTTGAGTGACCAACAAGGGGTGCGTAAACTTTACCGAGAAATGGGCCAAGTTTACAAGCCATTGGCAACCTGGAGTAAATATATTTTAACAAGTGATCTTGAATTCGAACGTTTTTATGGTACTCAAGCAACTAAAAAACGTAAGCTATATAATGGTGCTTTACGAACTGATTATTTCCAGTACTGGGGAAAACCGGTTTGGCATCATGATGGAAAGCGTGAATAGAAATTAAAATGAAAAAAATTGCAATTATTGGTGGCGGCATTGTTGGGGCAACTGCGGCCTATCTTTTAAGTAAAGAGCCCGGGTACGCTGTTACTTTATTCGATCAGGAAACGGGACAGGCTACCAAAGCGGCAGCTGGCATCATTTCTCCTTGGCTATCCAAGCGACGTAACCAAAAATGGTATGCACTAGCAAGTGATGGTGCGCATTTTATTGCGCAATTAGCACAGGAAACTGGTATGTCACCACAAACGTATCTGCAGTCTGGAACTATCGTGACGCGCAAAGATCCACAAGCACTTGACGCACTGGAAGCGCTGGCGCATGAACGGCGTCAATCTGTCCCAATGATGGGCAAGATTGAACGCTTAACCAGGACGCAAATTAAAGAAAGAATGCCACTTGTCACTGCTGACCTGCAAGGTGTTTTTATTAGCGGCGGTGCGCGGATTGATGGCCAGCGGTTTGTTGCTGACTTATTGAAGTTGAGTCAACAAAATGGCAGTCAAATTTGGCATGAAAAAGTCATGTTAAAAAATGATCAGACTGTTCAAACGACGCACCAGGATTTGACTTTTGATGTGATTTTGTTGTGTGCGGGTGCTGGTGTGAATGAATTGTTGGCCCCATTAGGATATGAGGTTACTGTTCATCCGCAAAAAGGGCAATTAATTGAGTTAAAAGTACCGACTTATCCAGAAGACCAGTACGCCCCCGTCTTAATGCCGGAAGGGGAAAAGGACTTCATGCCTATTGGAAATGGTCGTTTGATCATCGGTGCCACCCATGAAAATGAACCAGAATTTGATCTGGAATTTACTCAGGAAGCTTTTGATGAGTTGGTGGCAAGTGCCCAGCGGATGGATGCAAATATCCACAAATCAGATTTATTAGCCACGCGGGTGGGCACACGAGCCTTTACAGATGATTTTTCACCGTTTTTTGGTTGGCTGCCAGAAAATTCTCATGTCTTAGTTGCTTCCGGTTTGGGATCTTCGGGACTGACTACGGGGCCTTTGGTAGCAAAATTGATGACCACCATGTTAACCCAACAAACCAGTTATGCAAATTATCAAAAGGATATTGAAACCTATTTGCACAAAAAGGAGTAGTGAACAAATTGCAACCGATAAAAAGAAATTATTATTATCAACCGGCGTTTTTGGGCAGTATTGCTTCATGGACGTGGACGCTATTAATTTTAGTGATGGGCGTCATTTTCTGGCTCGAAGTCACACACTTTAACTGGATTACGGCGGGCTTTTTTGTGGCTTTTATTGTGGTCGTTTTGGTCCAATATTTAACGCGAACATTAGAAGTTCAAGACGGCAATTTGATCATTAATCGTACCTTGCAGAAGACATGGCTCGTGATGAATATTGCCAACATCCAATCTTTACGGATAACTAAATTTGGGATTCAATTCATCTATAATGCAAATTCGCACTTCTTTTACTTAACCAAAAAAGATCGGTCCCAATTGTTTCAACTCTTAAAAAAGAATCATGCGCAAATTGTGGAGGAATAACTAATGACGGATATTGAAATTGCACAAAGCGTTAAAATGGACAAAATCACTAAGGTGGCTGAACGCCTTGGATTGGGCGAAGATGATATTGAGCCCTATGGTAGCTATAAAGCAAAAATAAACCTGCCTTTAAAAGCGAAACCGCAAACAAAACGCAAGTTGATCTTAGTGACTTCGATTAATCCTACGCCAGCTGGGGAGGGCAAGTCTACAGTTACGGTTGGTCTGGGAGATGCTTTCCACCTTCTTCATAAAAAGGTCGTGATTGCCTTACGTGAGCCGTCTTTAGGTCCTGTAATGGGAATGAAGGGTGGTGCTACTGGTGGCGGTTATGCGCAAGTGGTGCCCATGGAAGATATTAATCTTCATTTCACGGGGGATATGCATGCGCTGACAGCAGCCAATAATACACTAGCAGCCCTCATCGATAATCACATCCAGCAGGGAAATGAACTGGAAATTGATCAACGAAGAATTGTTTGGAAGCGGACGCTGGATATTAACGACCGGGCGCTGCGCAAAATTGTAATTGGTTTGGGTGGTCCTGTCCAAGGGGTTCCCCGCGAAGATGGGTTTGACATCACAGTCGCAAGTGAGCTCATGGCGATCCTCTGTCTGGCTAAGGATTTGCATGATTTGAAAGAGCGAATTAATCGGATTGTAATTGGTTATACACGGGAACGCCAACCAATTACGGTTAAAGACCTGCAAGTCGGTGGTGCCATTGCAGCTTTACTTAAAGAAGCCATTAAACCTAACTTGGTGCAGACGTTAGCACACACCCCTGCGATTGTGCATGGTGGACCGTTTGCAAATATTGCCCATGGTTGTAATAGTGTCCTGGCGACGCAAACGGCTCTTGATTTAGGTGATTATACGATTACAGAAGCTGGTTTTGGCGCGGATTTGGGAGCAGAAAAATTCTTGGATATTAAGGTGCCAGTCCTGCAAAAAACACCAGATACCATTGTAATCGTGGCAACAATTAAAGCCTTAAAATTAAATGGCGGTCAGCCTTTAGCGGAGTTGGCTACCGAAAATCTGGCCGCTTTGGCACATGGGTTTGCCAATCTGGAACATCATATTAACAGCATGAAGCGCTATGGGGTTCCGGTAGTTGTAGCTATTAATCGGTTTACGCAGGATACCCAAGCCGAAATTGATCAACTAGTTCAGGCTTGCCAAAAACTAGGTATTGAAGCCGTTGATACCGATGTGTGGGCAAAAGGCGGGGCTGGTGCGCTTGACTTAGCCCAGACGGTTCTTCAAACAGTTGAAGAAAGCAAAGAATTTACACCTTTGTACACTCCAGAAAGTAACCTCACGGAAAAAATTGACACTATTGTAACCAAAATTTATGGTGGCGCTCATGTTGACTATTCGAAAAAAGCGCTGAATCAATTACGGCGTTTTAAAAAACTAGGTTGGGATAAGCTGCCAGTTTGCATGGCAAAAACGCAGTACTCCCTCTCTGATGATGCCAAATTATTGGGAGCACCACAAGACTTTACCATCCATGTCAAATCGTTTGTCCCTAAGTTAGGGGCTGGGTTTATTGTTGCCATGACCGGAAACATCTTGACAATGCCGGGATTGCCTAAACATCCGGCCGCATTAGACATAGATATTGATGATAATGGAAAGATTAGTGGCTTATTCTAACACGAAATGAGGGTTTGAAAATGATTTTTATTGTGGATGCCATCCTAATTATTGCCGTGGTGGCCGCCGATCAGCTCGTTAAAAGCTGGATAGTCATGAATATTGGCCTGGGGGCTACCCATCAAGTCATCCCCGGAATATTATCTTTAACTAACATTCGTAATGACGGTGCAGCTTGGAGTATTCTAGAAGGTAAAACTTTCTTTTTCTACTTGATCACAATCGTTGCCGTGGGGGTATTAGGGTATTTTCTTTATCGCACGAGAGGACAATGGCTGTATCAAATTAGTCTCAGCTTTATGCTTGCTGGTGCACTCGGGAATTTCATTGATCGGATCCGACTGAAGTATGTCGTTGATATGTTTCAGCTTGATTTTATCAACTTTCCCATTTTTAATGTTGCTGATTTTGCGCTAACGATTGGTGTTATTTTACTTTTTATTGCCATTCTTAGAGAAGACCATTTGGAGGGATAACAGATGGCTACACACGAATTAACTATCCAAGCACAAACTGGACGAATCGACAAAGTACTGGCAGAAGCATTTTCTGACTTGACGCGCTCTCATATTCAGACCTTAATCAAAAATGACCATGTTTTGGTGAATGGCGGTATAGTCAAAAGCAAATATCATGTCCAATCAGGTGACATGATTCAGATCATTGACGAAGAAAAGCAGTTGACAGAACTTGAGCCCGAAAATATTCCGTTGGATATTGTTTATGAAGATGATGATGTTTTAGTTGTGAATAAACCGCAAGGAATGGTGGTCCACCCTGCTGCGGGTCATCCAAATCATACGTTAGTGAATGCGCTGCTTTATCACAGTCCATTAGCCACAATCAATGGGACGGTTCGTCCAGGAATTGTTCACCGTATTGATAAGGACACGTCTGGCCTGCTAATGGTTGCGAAAAATGACCTTGCTCAGCAAAGTTTGACAGCACAATTAAAGGCCAAAAGTAATACACGGCTTTATATTGCGTTAGTTCATGGAAATATCAAGGAAGATGAGGGGACAATTGATGCGCCAATTGGACGATCACCGAAGGATCGGAAGAAGCAAGCCATTGTAGCAAGTGGGCGTCCGGCCATTACCCATTTTAAGGTTTTAAAACGCTATGGTAATTACACGCTTATTCAGTGTCGTTTAGAGACGGGACGTACGCATCAAATTCGTGTCCATTTAAAGTATATTGGGCACCCGGTAGCTGGGGATCCCCTTTATGGTCCCCGAAAAACACTAAAAGGTAAGGGTCAGTTTTTGCATGCAAGTGTCTTAGGTTTCAAGCAACCCACAACTGGGGAATACTTAGAATTTAAGGCTCCACTTCCAGAGGTTTTTGAGAAGACGCTTAAATGGCTTGACACGCAATCTGAACATGGTTAAAGTTAATTCGAGATTAAGATCCAGCGGCGTAAAGCTTATCATTTGGTGAATTAAATTTGAGTAAACTCAAAATTTATTTGCCCCTATCTTAGAAGGGAAGTTAGCTAACTTGGAAAAAGAAATTATGGATACGATGGCAATGAAACGGGCGCTCACCCGAATTACATATGAAATTATCGAACGTAATCGCGGGGTGGAAGATCTTGTGATTATTGGCATCAAAACACGGGGTGTCTTTTTAGCGCAAAGAATTGCAGAACGCTTAAAGCAGTTAGAAAATGTTGAGGTACCTGTTGGTGAACTTAACGTCACTGCCTATCGTGACGATGTCCATCAATTAGATACGGATCCAAAATTGCCAGGAAAGCCAAACTTTGATTTTAGTTTGGAAGGGAAAAAAGTTATCTTGGTTGATGACGTATTATATACTGGGCGGACAATTCGGGCCGCAATGGATGCCATCATGGATATTGGACGACCTAAGCGAATTAACTTGGCCATACTGGTGGATCGTGGTCATCGTGAGTTACCAATTCGGGCCGATTTTGTTGGTAAAAATATTCCCACAGCTCAAAATGAAAAAATTGAAGTTTCTGTTTCTGAAATTGATGAAGAAGATTCGGTAAAAATTGTCAACCGCAAATAGTTAGATGGGGTGAGGACCATGAGCGAGCGATATTTAATTTTAGATGATGGTACGGTTTATCGTGGCCAAGCCTTTGGGTCTCCAGCAACCACATTTGGAGAAGTTGTTTTCAATACCAGTGCAACTGGTTATCAGCAAATTATCACAAACCAAATATATCACAATCAAATCATTGTTTTTTCTCAACCATCAATTGGTGGATATGGCATTGATCGTGCGAGCTATGAGTCAATCGAACCGACGTGCAAGGGAGTCATTGTTCGTGATGTAGCGGACGTCTCAACCAACCGCCAACGACGCTTATCTTTAGACGAATTTCTAAAGATCCAAAACATTCCCGGAATTAGTGGCATTGATACGCGTGCTTTGATTCATAAATTACGGGCGAAAGGGACGGTCAAAGGGAGTATTGTGGATCCGGTCAAGGATTTGGCCCACGCCTTTGACCAACTGAATGCCATTGTATTGACAAATCAGCAAGTCAGTCAGGTTTCCACGCCAAAAGCATATCCTAATCCAGGAACGGGACTAAACGTGGTGGTAGTTGATCTTGGCCTAAAACACGGCATTCTTCGCCAATTAAGTCAACGCAACTGTAACGTGACTGTCTTACCTTATTCATGTACAGCGGATCAAATTTTTGATTTGGATCCGGATGGCGTGATTCTTTCTACAGGACCCGGAAGTCCAACTGATTTACCTGATACGCTGGTGACAATGATTGCAGAAGTCGAACAGCGAATTCCGCTGTTTGCCATCGGGTTGGGTCACGAACTGTTTGCCATGGCAAATGGTGCGAGTGTGCAAGCCTTGCAATTTGAACATCACGGTGATAATCATCCAATATTGTCTATTATTACGGATGAAATCTTTTATGCCTCCCAGGGACAAGGGTATACGGTGGAACGAGATTCTGTCGATCGAAATAAAATGCTGATTACACATATCGATTTAGTTGATCAATCTGTTCAAGGGTTGCGCCACCGTGACTTTCCTGCATTTAGTGTCCAATTCTTTCCTGATGGGGCACCTGGGCCACTAGAAAGTTCTGAGCTTTTTGATGAATTCATTGAGATTATGACGACACGAATGGAGCGGTAGCATGGCACGAACAAAGTTGCAAAAAATTCTAATTATTGGTGCCGGACCGAATGAAATTGGGGTCGACACTGAACTTGAAACGGCAACCTTGCAAACTATCCAGGAGTTAGAAAAGGCTGTTAAAGAGGTTTATTTGGCTAGCAATAATGCGAACTCGGTGGCTGGTAATTATTTGGATACAGAACATTTCTTAATTAGTAAACTAGAAGTCAATACGCTGCTAGCGATTCTGAGAAAATACGATTTTGATGGCCTTATTCCGACGTTAGGTGGTGCTCCTGTTTTTGAAGTGCTTCATCAACTGGATGAGGCAGGGATATTTGATCAGTTGAACGTCCGGATTCTTGGCGTAAGTTTGCGTACAATTGCTAATACGCAAAATCCGGAAAGTTTAAATCGAATTTTACAAAATATTCATGAACCGTATATTCCCACGAATATTCTTAACGACACCAAAGAAGTGCTTAAATTTGTGCGTCGCATTGGCTATCCCGTGATTGTAAAACCGGTGGCCGCTATCAGTAATACGAGTCGCATGCGTTGTGAAAATGAGCATCAACTTAAAGAAATGTTGGCGTCAGCTTTCCGCATTTCAACGAGTCATCAAGTTGCAGTTGAAAAAAGCATCGTAGGCTTTAAAGAAATCGAGACCACGGTTGTGCGGGACAACGAAAATACGCGGATGTTGATCTGCGCTGCTGAAGATTTCAATCCGGTTGGGGTTCATGCAGACGACTCAATTGTGTTCACACCGACCCAGACTTTGACAGATCAAGAATTTCAGGCGATTCGTTCTTCGGCATTACGGATTGCCCAAGAATTCAAGGTACGGGGCGTTTGTCATATTCAATTTGCGTTAAACCAGACTACCGGTAATTATTATGTCATTCGGGTTAATCCTTATTTTGACCGTACGACGGCATTTGGCGCGCGGGCGACGGGCTATCCTTTAGCTTTAGTCTGCACTCAAATTGCTTTTGGACGCAATTTACGGAACATTAAAATTCCAGGTTTAAAACAACACGAATCACTAGCTTTAATTGAGCCAACGCTTGACCATATTGCAGTACGTTTTCCAACGTTTTCGTTTGCGAGCTTTGCCAATGCAAATCAAGAACTAAATACCCGCATGAAATCTACCGGAGCAGTCATTGCTTTTGGAAGGAGTACCGAAGAGGCCCTTTTGAAAGCCATTCGGTCAGTTGATTCAACTACCACGGCCGAGCAGGCGGCGTTGGACGAATCCCGGCTAAACGAGGGACAACTAATCAATGTTTTGGTCCATCCGACGGCGGGCGAGCTTTTTTATTTGCTTGAGGCGATTCGGCGGGGCTATCAGGTTGAAGAATTAGCCGAACTAACTAAAATTGATGCCTTTTATTTTTATAAATTAATTCATATTGTCCAAATTGAGAAAAAATTGCGTAAGCACCTCTTCGATATTGCGGTCTTACGGGAAGCTAAATATTATGGATATGGGGATTCGCAAATTGGTCGGTTGTGGAAGTGCTCCAATAAAAAAGTGCGAGAATTTCGCGAAAAGCAGCACATTCAACCCACTTTTAAGGGTATTGAGCCAACCGCCGGTGAGTTTCCTTACAGCAATCGTAGTTATTACACGACGTTTGAAATGGAAAATGAATCTCAGATTAGCGAACGGCCCAAAGCACTTATTTTGGGAACCGCCAATAATCAGGTAGGAACGAATACGGCCGCTGAATACGTGACGGTTCGAACAATTCGGGCCTGCCAAGAACTTGGCTTAGAAACCATTTTAATTAATAATAATCCTAGTGCAATTTCAATTCTGCCACGGCTTGCGGATAAATTGTACTTGGAACCCTTAACGGTTGAAAACTGCTTAAATGTTATTCATAGTGAACAGCCGGATTATGTGATTGCCCAAGGAAAATGGCAGATTGTGACGGATCTCATTGAAGCGGGCGTTAACATCACGCAGTTACCACTTTCAAGAACGTCTAGAGCGGAAAACGTTGAATCACACTACTTAGTGGTTGCTGAGAAAATTGGTACAGAAAGCCAAAATCTGGGCTGCTTTTATACTGCAGAAGATGCCAGCTTGCATTATCCCTCGCAAGCGAGCCCCACGATTGCGCAAAAAATTCAACGAATTACGCAGAGTGAGGTTGGCAAGCAGGCTGACGGGGTTTATCAAGTTATGTTTAAACAAGAAGGAAATCATCTTGTCGTCACTGGTTTGATTCCACTAGCAATTCAAGATATTCCGTTTATGAGTTATGCTTTACAACGAGATTTGTCCGCTGATTTAGTAAAATTGGCTTTAGGAAAAAGCCCACATGAATTTTCAAATGTCAAAGCGTCGGCGGCTGTTAAGTTAAAACTGACCCACGTTTTTCCTTATGAACATTTAGAAATTCCACAACCGCAAAATCCGCCATTTTCACTGGCAATCGGAGCTGCAATTTCAGAAGAATCGTAATCAAAACGGGTCTCTGTCAAATTGTATTGGTGGAGATTTTTGAAAAGCATGTTCACTTCGGTGAATGTGCTTTTTTTGTTTACGCATAAATTAAACTGATACGAATGAAAAAGTTATGAATATTTTGAAAACCAAAACAGCTACGCTTTAACACCTTAATTTTACGATTTAGTCCTTCAATAGGACCGTTGGAATACGGATAACGACAACTATTGAGAACAGCAGGACCATTCTTTATTAAAGTTGAGATAGTAATATCCATTTGGTTGCCAGCCGCCTTGTAGTTGGCAATCAAGGTTTTAAATCCAACCGCATCTTTTTGTTGAATGGCTGTTAGAATTCCTTGATAGGTTTGATACACAGTTTTAAATTCTGGAAATTCATCTAAGGCTAGGTCAATGGCGTTCTGTTGGGTCATGTATTCGTTGATACCGTGTAAATAGATAAGTTTAGTATCATTGACCTTTTCTTCTGCCAAATGGAACAAACGCCATTGAGATTTTAGAATGCGATAAACTCGGGAATGCTTATCTTGAAAAGTATGGATCACACGTGTACGTTCGTTATCCAGTGCCCGACCGGCAAGTTGAATAATGTGGAAACGGTCAATGATGGTTATTGCCTTAGGAAATAACCGATGAATAAAGCCAGCATACTCAGCATTCATATCAACGGTGATTGTTTGAACTTTCATACGTTCTTGAACTGAATAGCGAGCTTCAAAGTAATCAATGATATCCTTACTAAGGCGATCCTTAAGAATCACAATGCGGCGATGACTAACGGCATCGCAACAGTTAAAGGACATTAGATGATTACAGGAACGGAATTCATCAAAACAAAGATTTTGGGGGAGTGTTTTAACACGATAAGCTAAGTGAATATTCGCATTTAAAATGCGTTGAACACTACTTGGTGAAATCCCACAAATCTTAGCGATTTCTTTACTGGTCAGCATATCCCGAGCCAGAACAATTACTTGATGTTTCACATTATGCGTAAAAGTTTCATTACGTTTAACGAGGTTAGTTTGAGCACCACAGGTTTTTAAACACCGTTTACATTGATATCTTTGTCGTTTTAGCTGCATCTCATAACGTCCACCTGATAAGGTTCCCAATCTTAGATGGCCAATGTGAGTTCCATTTTTGATTAGAGATTTATGGCCACAATGAGGACATTTTAAAAGTTGATAGGAAAGGATAGCGTGAACGACATGAACGTGTTGCCCATTGGGATAATGTTCCTTAGTAATCTCAGTTACAGTTAAATTAGGGTCTGTTATTTCGAATAGGCTTAGGATAGAATTAGTTAGGGACATTTGTTTTTCCTCTTTTCGATTTTATTAGGCGATTAAATCGTAACACAAAGAGGGCAAATGTCCTTTTTTTTTTCAAAATAAAAACTGGTATCAGTTATTCACCAATACCAGAAAGTGTAGACCCATCAAAACGTCCCTAAGATCGCCATGGTCTTAGGGACGTTTTTGATGATAAAATGACTTAGACTTAAGATTGCTTGGTTTTTAACTGATTGACAACCTTTTCGTCAGGGTCAACGATTAAAGTATTTTGACCTTCGTAAATGACAAAACCTGGTTTAGCACCATTAGGCTTATGAACGCGTTTCGCTGCAACATAGTCAACCGGAACATGCGCCGAATTTTGCGCCTTAGAGAAATAGGCAGCCAAGGTTGCTGCTTCCACCAATGTCTGTTGTGATGGTTTATCTGTATGAATAATGACGTGTGAGCCGGGAATTTTTTGAGTGTGCAGCCAAATATCCGTCTTTTTAGCGGTTTTTAAAGTCAAGCGATCATTTTGAGCATCGTTTTTACCAACTGAGATTTTCGTACCATCAGTCGCATAGAAAACGTCTGGCTGGCTTGGTTTGACCCGTTTTTGTTTCCGTTTCTTTTGGTTAGGCTTGAGGTAGCCTTCTTTTTCGAGCTCTTCACGAATCTCATCTAAATCTTCTGGGTTAGCTAATTCAATTTGTGTCATGATGGTATCGAGATAATCAATTTCGGCATGCGTTTTGGCAAGCTGTTCATTAACAAAATGCACGGCGTTTTTAGCTTTTTGGTATTTTTTAAAGTATTTCTGCGCATTTTGCGAAGGCGAAATCTGGTTGGAAAGACTGATCTTGATAGCGCGATTTTCATCGTAATAATTAGGCAATGTAATTTCAGTCATGCCACGTTTGACTTGGTTTAAGTAGGTAGTGAGAATCTCTCCCTTGATTTTATAAGCATCCGCTTTTTCCGAGCTAGCAAGGGTTTGATCCAACTTTTTGAGTTTAGTCCGGTTTTTTTTCAGATCATTCTTCACAACGTGAACAAGGTTGCCAGCTTTTTGAATGACACGATCTCGTTGTGCTTTTGCAGCATAAAAGGTATCTAAGAGCCTACTTAAAGTGGGAAAAGTCTCTGTGGTACCAGCAAGCGTTAGATAAGGGAAGGCCGTGAAATTCGATTTTTTGTGATCACTAGTCATGGTGGGTTCTATATGATCAAATTTACTGAAAAATTCCGTGAAAGCCTGATCTGTGCTGTGCTGATGCAGGAAATAGGCAAGTTCCAAACTGGTGTCTTTATTTAAACCTTGATAAGTTTTTCGCAATTCTGTAGCCAAAACCTCTTGATTCGGGTATGTTTTTTGCAGTTGTTTATCCATGTGACTAGTATCTGTGAATGGATTCAGCTTATTTTGACTGGGTGGGGTGATATAGGTTGCACCGGGTAAGAGTAGCCGATAACGATTCTGATCCGCATTAATATGCTTAATCGTATCTAGAATAACCTTGGTCGTGTTATTAAGGAGGATAATATTACTGCGCCGTCCCATGATTTCAACGGCCAAAAGTAATTCCTCTGTATCACCAAGTTCATTTCTTTTTGAAAAAGAAAAATTGATGATGCGATCATTTTCAACCTGGGAAACGCTGTTCAAAATTGCGCCATCGAGATACTTGCGAAGCATCATGGCAAAATTGGTCGGAACAGCGGGGTTAGCATAAGGGATCTCCGTAATTTGTACCCGGGCATAATTAGGATGTGCAGATAGCAAAACAGGATAGTTTTTCCGGTGAGCCCGAAATGTGATGATTACTTCATTTTCATAGGGTTGATGAATTTTAGTGATCCGGCCACTTGTCAATACTTGATTAAGTTCACGGACCATTGCGTGTGTAAAGGAGCCGTCAAAGGACATATTGAAACCTACTTTCTTCTTGAATAAACTGTTACTATCTAGTATACCAGTGTCTAAGAGAAATGTGATAGACTTAGTACTTGGAAAACGGTTGGACAAGCTTAAGAAGATGTTTTTTGAAAAATCGTGAAAATATGCTATGATTGAAATATTAATTTTTAAGAAAGTTGAAGTTGGTGTTTACATGAAAACTGCCATCGTAACAGATAGTACCTGTTACTTAACAAAAGAAGAAATTGTTGATAATAATTTGGTCGTCGTCCCAATTCCAGTCGTCATCGATGGAAAAAGCTATGATGAGGGTGTCGACATTACGAGCAAAGAGTTTTACGAAAAGTTAAGAACGTCAGGATCCTTCCCGAGTACTACGCAACCGCCGTTAGGAAAAATGATTGCGTTATACACGAGTTTGCGCGATCAGGGCTATGAAAATGTGATTAGTATTCATTTAGCAAGCACAATTTCGGGATTTGTAAACAATTTAAAGTCGATCAAAGATGAAATTGACGGTTTGAACGTCTATGTTTATGATTCAGAGATTACGGTGCGGCTGATGGGATCTTTAGTGCTAGAAGCGGCGAGAATGGCGCGTGAGGGACAAGAACCCACACAGATTTTGTCCCGTCTAAATCAGTTACGGGCAACATTTGGTGAGTATTTCATTGTGGATGATTTACAGAATTTGGTTCGTGGTGGCCGCCTCTCAAACGCTTCGGCATTTATTGGTGGACTTTTGAAAATTAAGCCTATTTTGACCTTTAATGAAGCGCATGAAATTGTGGCTTTCGAAAAAGTTCGTTCCACAAAAAAGGCATTAGCACGCGTTGAAGAATTATTTGCAGAAAATAAGGCAAAAGTCGATTATCCGCTTCGGGCAATTATTATTCACGCCAATGATAAGGCGGCGGCTGTGAAGTGGCAAGAGCGATTACAGACCAAATATCCGGATCTTCCGATTGAATTGAGTTACTTTGGCCCTGTAATTGGGACACATTTAGGCGAAAAGGCTTTAGCCCTAGCTTGGCTAGAGGATTATACAAAAGCAAAATAGCATGATGATGAGACTCAAGAAATGTTCTTGAGTCTTATTTTATTAGTTTTCTTCAAAGGAGTTAGTGCTTTTGTTGAGAACTCAAAGCGAATGTGATAAGGTTAATTTAATACAATTCGGAATGGTGAGAAGTGGTCACCAGATAAAAATAAGTATTACGATTAGATAACGGTCCCTACCGCTGTGAATAGAGTAGGGAAGTGTAAAAAGAAGGAGTTTCTATGCGAAAATTAAAAGTTAAGAATAATGAAGTGGCTGTCTATGCAGTCGGTGGTTTAGGCGAAATCGGTAAAAATATGTACTGCGTTCAATACCAAGATGAGATTGTTATCATCGATTGCGGGATTAAATTTCCAGAAGATGAATTATTGGGTGTTGATTATATCATTCCTGATTATCAGTTTTTAATTGACAACCAAAAGAAGATTAAGGCATTAGTCATCACACATGGGCATGAAGATCATATTGGTGGCATTCCGTTCTTTCTTCAAAAGCTTAATGTCCCAATTTGGGCTGGTCCCTTTGCTTCAGAGTTAATTAAAGGAAAACTAAAAGAACATAATTTGTTGCGGACTACGGAGTTACACGAACTTCAAGAAGACACTGTTCTGAAGTTCCGTAAACTTTCTGTGTCATTTTTCCGGACAACGCATTCTATTCCTGATACGCTTGGCATTGCAGTGCACACACCGCAGGGAACGGTTGTCCAAACCGGGGATTTCAAGTTCGATTTGACGCCCGTTGGTGACTTGCCTTCGCCAGATTTTCAGAAGATGGCGGCAATTGGTGGCAAGGATTCTTTGCTCCTGATGTCTGACAGTACTAATGCGGAACGCCCAACGTTTACAAAATCAGAACGATTTGTCGAAAAAAGCATTAAACGGATTTTTACTGAAATTCAAGGACGAATCATTTTTGCTACGTTTGCATCTAATGTGTACCGGGTACGCGAGGCGTGTGAAGCAGCTTTGGAACAAGGTCGGAAAATTGCTATTTTTGGGCGGAGCATGGAAAATGCCATTGAAGCTGGCCAAAAGCTGGGGTATTTAAATATTCCAGAAGAGTCCTTAGTAGATGCGCAAGAATTAAATAATTTGCCAGCCAATAAGCTCATGATCTTATGTACAGGCTCGCAGGGAGAACCAATGGCTGCTTTGAGTCGAATTGCAAATGGTACCCATCGCCAAATCAGTTTGCAGCCTGATGACACAGTCGTTTTCTCTAGTAACCCAATTCCTGGAAATACAGTTAGCGTTAATAATCTGATTAACAAATTAGATGAGGCTGGCGTTACAGTTATACATGGGAAAGTCAATAATATTCACACTTCAGGTCATGGTGGCCAGGAAGATCAGAAACTGATGCTCCGCTTGATTAAGCCTAAATTCTTCATGCCTTGTCATGGGGAATATCGGATGCAGATGATCCATAAGAAGCTAGCTGAGCAAACCGGTGTTCCTGAAGATAATTGCTTTATTATGAAAAATGGTGATGTCTTAGCTTTAACTCGCGATAGTGCGCGCATTGCCGATCATTTTAGCGCTGGTGATGTTTACTTGAATGATGCTGATATTAACGATAATGTCAGTTCCCAAATTTTGAGTGATCGAACCATTCTGGCCAGTGAAGGTGTGGTAACGGCAGTTGCGACAATCAACATCAAGAAGCATCGTATTACAGCTGGTCCAGATACGATTTCGCGCGGTTTTATCTACATGCGTGAATCTAACGAATTGATCCATGATACCAATAAGGCTGCGTTTCATTCTTTGTTAAATACAATGAAGCAAAAAGCACATCCGACAGAAAAAGATTTTAGCAGCAATATTATTGATGATTTACAAGAATTCTTATATCAGAAGACGGAACGAAGCCCAATGATCGTACCGATGCTGATATTTGAATAAAAAAACATTCGCAAATTTTCGTTTTTATGGGTCTCTGTCAAATTGTATTGGTGGAGATTTTTGAAAAGCATGTTCACTTCGGTGAATGTGCTTTTTTTGTTTACGCATAAATTAAACTGATACGAATGAAAAAGTTATGAATATTTTGAAAACCAAAACAGCTACGCTTTAACACCTTAATTTTACGATTTAGTCCTTCAATAGGACCGTTGGAATACGGATAACGACAACTATTGAGAACAGCAGGACCATTCTTTATTAAAGTTGAGATAGTAATATCCATTTGGTTGCCAGCCGCCTTGTAGTTGGCAATCAAGGTTTTAAATCCAACCGCATCTTTTTGTTGAATGGCTGTTAGAATTCCTTGATAGGTTTGATACACAGTTTTAAATTCTGGAAATTCATCTAAGGCTAGGTCAATGGCGTTCTGTTGGGTCATGTATTCGTTGATACCGTGTAAATAGATAAGTTTAGTATCATTGACCTTTTCTTCTGCCAAATGGAACAAACGCCATTGAGATTTTAGAATGCGATAAACTCGGGAATGCTTATCTTGAAAAGTATGGATCACACGTGTACGTTCGTTATCCAGTGCCCGACCGGCAAGTTGAATAATGTGGAAACGGTCAATGATGGTTATTGCCTTAGGAAATAACCGATGAATAAAGCCAGCATACTCAGCATTCATATCAACGGTGATTGTTTGAACTTTCATACGTTCTTGAACTGAATAGCGAGCTTCAAAGTAATCAATGATATCCTTACTAAGGCGATCCTTAAGAATCACAATGCGGCGATGACTAACGGCATCGCAACAGTTAAAGGACATTAGATGATTACAGGAACGGAATTCATCAAAACAAAGATTTTGGGGGAGTGTTTTAACACGATAAGCTAAGTGAATATTCGCATTTAAAATGCGTTGAACACTACTTGGTGAAATCCCACAAATCTTAGCGATTTCTTTACTGGTCAGCATATCCCGAGCCAGAACAATTACTTGATGTTTCACATTATGCGTAAAAGTTTCATTACGTTTAACGAGGTTAGTTTGAGCACCACAGGTTTTTAAACACCGTTTACATTGATATCTTTGTCGTTTTAGCTGCATCTCATAACGTCCACCTGATAAGGTTCCCAATCTTAGATGGCCAATGTGAGTTCCATTTTTGATTAGAGATTTATGGCCACAATGAGGACATTTTAAAAGTTGATAGGAAAGGATAGCGTGAACGACATGAACGTGTTGCCCATTGGGATAATGTTCCTTAGTAATCTCAGTTACAGTTAAATTAGGGTCTGTTATTTCGAATAGGCTTAGGATAGAATTAGTTAGGGACATTTGTTTTTCCTCTTTTCGATTTTATTAGGCGATTAAATCGTAACACAAAGAGGGCAAATGTCCTTTTTTTTTTCAAAATAAAAACTGGTATCAGTTATTCACCAATACCAGAAAGTGTAGACCCGTTTTATTTGTATTTTTAAGAATCCTCAAGGGTGAGCACACAAACTACTCGGCGTTTGAGGATTTTTAAGTAACCCCAGTTTTGTCGAAATAATTGGCTAAGTTGCTAGTTGTTCACCGGAAAAAATGGTAAATTAAGGGTAAAGAAGTTTTTCTTTCAAGCTAGAAATTTGGTTAGCATATCCAACTGTTAACTGTAGAGATAGGAAGATGATGACAATCAATAATAATAATAATAATCGAGATTGGTCGGTGCCAAGTACAAGAATGGGCCGATTAAGGGCACGCGAAGAAGAAAAAGATGCCAAAAAGCGAAAAAAGCGCGAGAAAAAGATTAAGCCACAATCATCACATTCATCACATGGGGGAGCGGGACAATCACCGCGCCCACGTCCAGCTAACAAGCCAAAGAAGCCCAAGCAAAAGCACTCTAAGAATTGGCTTTGGGCTGCAGGATTGGTCCTTGTCATTATTGTGGCGATAGTTTTCTTTGTGCGACGTTCCAATGATAACGAAGCACAGGCTAGTGCTGAGGAAATTGTGCAAAAGAGTTTTAATACGGATCGAGATAACATTACTTCAAATGCCACACGAGCTCAAATGGTGGAACTAGCAGCAGATGCGAAGAAAGTCCGTAACAATACAGAAGCTAACCAATATAGCCAGCTTGCTAGTTTGGGGAAAAGTGCGATTAGTTTCCGGCAACGGGTAGAAAATCTCAAAGATGGCGACAACTATCGAACAAGTACGACTGGTTCTAAAGTTAGCACACTTTTACAAGACTTAAAATCGTCATCCTTTGAATCTGATTTTGGTGGTTTTTATAATGAGTACAATAAAAAGCTTACTAGTTTGGAGAAAAAAGCCAAAGCTGTTAGCAAGTTGCACAAGCAAACTAATAATCTTTTCAAAAATGGCAAAAGTGGCGCACTCAAGGCTACTGTGACGAGTTCAACCTTAAATAACTTATTAGATGACTTGAACGGGTATCCAAATTTTGAACAAGCCACTAAGGATCAAGCACGAGTTGAAAAAGCTGTGAAGACTTATAAAAAAGCTCAGGAAAGTGAATCAGCTGCTTCATCATCAGCAGCTGCAAGCTATTCAAGCTATTACTACTCAAGTAGCGTTGCGGCCGACGAAAGCTACAGTAGTTCTTATGCGAATGCTAATGATAGTTCAAGCTATGAGAGCTCCGCAAGCACCAATGCCGAAGATAGCAGCAGTACTAGCTCGAGTGCTTCCTCAAGTAGCCAAGCTTCATCTTCAAGTAGTAAGGCTTCCAGCACCTCTTCTTCAAGCAGTCAAAAGAGTTCCGCTAGCAGTTCAAGTGCTAAGTCGAGTAGCACAGACTAAAAGGACAATCACTTAAATATAAATACCGGACAATTAAAAAAAGACTCTAAATAAAACTAGGGTCTTTTTTTACGTCATTTTTAATTAAAAATATAGTTGGACAGACGTAGGGGGGATTTACAAAAAGCATTTTTATTCTAGTTTACATAATATATATTATTCAAAGTAGTATCAAACGTCAAAAGAGAGCGGCTTACTTGTTATTTAAACAAATCTAAATACTGACCGTAGCCTGCATTTTCCAATTTAGATTTTGGAATAAATTTTAGTGCGGCTGAATTAATACAATATCGTAGTCCGCCTTGTGCTGCCGGACCATCGGTAAATACGTGGCCTAAGTGCGAATTTGCATTTGTACTGCGAATCTCAGTTCGTTCCATACCAAATGATGAATCACGCTTGGCCTTGGTGGCTTGCTTATCAATTGGCTTTGTAAAAGATGGCCAGCCACACCCAGCATCATATTTATCAGTTGATGAAAATAAAGGTTCACCGCTGACAATATCAACATAAATGCCGTCTTCATAAAAATCATCGTATTTACCAGTAAACGGTGCTTCTGTGGCGGCATGCTGCGTTACTTCATAAGATTCCTTGGGTAATTGGTGCTTTAAGTCTTTTTCTGTCATCGAAAAACCTCCTAAATTTGATGTTTATACCATATACCACTAACTTGTTGAGTACAATTAATTTGTTTTAAGTTGAGTTCAAACGCTTGATTCACCATATACTTAATGGTGTGAAACAAGGTGAATATAAAAAGGCTAACTTCTCCGATGAACGACGGAAGCCGAACGATTCAAAGAATCATTCGGCTTCCATTATTTTTACTTGAGTTAAAACATCTTTTTCTACTCTTAAGCTTAATCAAACGTTTTTGTTAGTGGTGGGACAACTTGTTTCTTACGGGAAACAACACCAGGCAAACTCATTTTGTTATTTTCTAGCTTGGCATTGAAGGCTTTTTCAACAACATCTGTCCCCTCACCCAAAACAAGGAGTTCAGAATTGCTTGTCAGCACATTTGTAGCCAATAGCAAGAACAAGTCATAAGCATTGCTAGCCATCAGATCTTTCATTGTACTTTCAAGTTCAGCTTGGCGCTTGAAGACATCGTTTAAGTCAACTGCATTGACTTGACCGATACGAACCGTTTTACCGCCCATGTCAAAGGATTTAGCGTCGCCTTCCAGAATATCAGTTGCACTACGTTGGTCAACGTCGCTACCAGCCTTTAGCATTTCGACACCATAAGCTTCATAGTCGTCAATACCAGCAATTTTAGCTAATTCTGGAACGGCTTTGCGTTCGTCGTCTGTCGTTGTTGGTGACTTCAAAAGTAACGTATCAGAAATGATTGAGGAGAGCATGAGTCCTGCAATGTTGCTTGGAATTTCAACATTATTTTCCAAATACATTTTGTAAATGATCGTACTGCAGCAACCAATTGGTTCAGCACGATAAAATAGAGGTTGAGCAGAAGAAAAGTTAATCTTATGGTGATCAATGACACTTGTCACAGTGACGTCAGCCAAATCATCCACACTTTGGATCGCTTCGTTGTGGTCAACTAAAACAACAGAGTCAACTTCTGGTTTAGCCTTTGTAATGACCCGCGGTGCCTTGACATTGAAACGGTCTAAGACAAAGTTGGTTTCGTTATTCGTTTTGCCAAGCGCAACGGCTTCCACGTCGTCACCTAACTTATTGGCTAAATAAGCATATTCAATTGCACAGCTGATTGCGTCTGTGTCTGGGTTTTTGTGTCCGAAAACTAATTCTTTACTCATAATTACTAGGAACTCCCTTTTTTTATTTAGTTAATTTTGGTTGCCAATCATTTTACGTAAACGTTCCGTGTAGCTTTCCTCATCAAGATAATCATCAAAAGCTGCCAAGAATGTATTAATTCGTGGAATTTCATCTTTGTCTTTCCGGAAGACAAAGCTTAAGTCAAAGTTGATAGCTGGATCAAACCGTGCCATCCAAGTTTCATCTGAACCAGGATGAGAAATGACATAAGACGCAGGCAAAGCCGTGTTTACCATCGCAGTTTCAGCAAATCGACGAATTTGATCTGGTGTGGTAAACCGTGCCACACTCTTAGGCACATCAACAAGTTGATTTTTGTAAGATTCGCGAAGAACGCCATCTAAATAGTAGCCCTCTGGGTAAGTAACCCAGTTGGCGTTGAGGGTTTGTTTTAATTTGATTTTACGCTGTTTAGATAGTTTTTCGTCGTGATGAATAAACAAAAGATCTTCATTAAGGATTTTTCGTGATTCATAAGGTTTCCAATTCTTAATGCTGTCATCTGGAAGATACATGATGGCCAGATCGATACGGTTATTTTCTAAACGTTCCCAGATTTCTTTACGGGTTAAAGTATGCAACGTAATTTTGACTTCTGGCTGTTTTGCATAGTATTTGGTAATGAAATCTTCAAAAACACGCGACTCGATGGAAGCCAACATGCCAATATTAATTTCGCCTTGAGTGGCAGAGGTCGACTGTTGAATCTCATCAGTTGCTTCGTTAAGCACTTCGTTGATGTTATGGGTTGCCTTTAACATGGTATAGCCAGCATCAGAAAGACGTAATTTCTTACCTACTGAATAGAAGAGTGGCGCCCCAACCGTATGTTCAAGTTTTTTAATTTGTTGCGTTAAAGCTGGTTGTGTAATACCTAAAATTTGAGCAGCTTGCGTATAGTTCATTGTATCTGCTAACTGGAGAAAATAAGTTAAAGTCTTAGATGAAAAAATTGATTCTTGTTTTGATTTCATTCCGTGTCTCCTTTAGTTTGTAATCATTATAATCCAATTTCAATAATAACTATAATTATTCTAATGGTTGTCCACGTTTTTTTCAAGAATTTTATCATCTAAAATACGGAAATTAATTCTAAATTAAGATTTAATGTTCAGGTGTTGAGACAATGACGGGTACTGCTTTGAGAACCATCGAAAGCGGTTCCCCTTCCGAATCGGTATCGATAACAAACGACCCATTTGAGTAACGTCCGCTGACTGGATGTTCATCAGCAATAATATCATGTATTGAATCACGACTGGTACGCACTTCAAGAACTGCATGTGCGGTTAACTGAACAAAATCAACCACCCGGTGAGGACTTTTCTTAAGCTCACGTAAAACTAGTATCCCACGCCGGGCACGACTGGTGACGGGAATATCTGCTACAGCCATTTTCTTAAAGGCTCCCCGTTGTGTGATTAAACCTATCTGAGCAGTTTCGGTGACCAATTGAATAGCTGCGACTTCATCTTTACGAAGGTCCATGGATTTGACACCTGCTGTCCGTGCACCAATTGTCGGGATTTCAGCCAGGTCATAACGTAATCCGTATCCGCGTTTGGAAATCAGCATAACCGTTTGTTCAAGTGCTTGTGGCATATAAAAGACGTTAACAACAATTGAATCGGCGGCTTTTAGCTTTATGAAAACAGAAGCATGCTTTCGATAATTTCGTCCTGGAGTAAGATTATCAAAGCTGGTTCGCTTGATGTAACCGTCGTTAGTGGCAATTAAAAACTCGCCATTTTCCTTTAAAGTATGAAAGGCAAAGGTTTTAATAATTCGTTCATCGTCACTCAAGCCAATTGTCTGTGAAATGTGTTCACCGGTATCTTTCCACTTGGAATCGGTTAATTCGTGAACAGGACGGGAAATCAAGTTCCCTTTGTTAGTAAACATCATCAGATGGTCAAGCGTGCTGAGTTGTTCCAGGTAAATTGGATAATCAGCCTCCTTTAGTCCATTTTCTTCACCGGAAGCATTATACGAACGTAAAGAACTGCGCTTGAGATAGCCATCATGGCTAACGAGAACCATTACTTGTTCATCTGGAACGACGACCTTGCGATCAATTTTGATTTCTTCAATTTCATTTTGAATTTCGGTAAGACGAGGCGTGCCATACGTTTTTTTGATGAAATTAAGTTCTGAGTGCAAAACTTTTGCTAAAGCAGTATCACTATTTAAGATTTCCTGGTATTCCTGAATGTGCTTATCAAGATCTGCTGATTCTGCTTCAAGAGCAGTGACATCGGTATTGGTTAACCGGTATAACTGCAAAGAAACAATGGCTTCGGCTTGCTCCTCAGTAAAAGCAAACTGATCAACCAAATTGGTTTTAGCGTCCTTTTTGTCTTTACTTCCACGAATGGTCTTAATTACCTGGTCAAGAATCGAAAGAGCTTTAATTAGTCCTTGAACGATGTGTTGACGTTTTTCGGCCTTTTTTAAACTATATTGTGTCCGTTTGGTAATGACCTCTTTTTGGAAGGTTAGATAAGCTTGTAAAAAGGATTTCAAGCCAAGGCGTTCTGGGCGCTTATGATTGATGGCCACCATGTTAAAGTTATAGGAAATCTGCAAGTCTGTATTCTTGAAAAGATAATTCAAGATACCAGTCGCATCGGTGTCTCGTTTGAGTTCAATCGCAATTGACAACCCCTGCCGATCGGACTCGTCACGGACTTCCACGATGCCATCCACTTTTTTGAGAATCCGAATTTCGTCTATTTTTTTAACTAATTGTGCCTTGTTGACTTCATATGGAATCTCCGTCACTTCGATTTGTGATTTACCCCCGCGCAGTGGTTTGATAATTGTTCTGGCACGGACGATAATACGACCTCTTCCCGTCTGATAGGCTTTTTTAATACCGTCTAGACCTTGGATTATCCCCGCTGTGGGAAAATCGGGGCCTTTAACAAAGGTCATCAATTTTTCTAGTGAAGCATCGGGGTGCTTTAATAAATATAGCAAAGCATCAATCACTTCATTGAGGTTGTGCGGCGGAATATCTGTGGCATAACCGGCAGATATTCCCGTTGCACCATTAACCAGTAAATTAGGGAAACGACTCGGTAAAACGGTTGGTTCGTATTCAGTGTCATCAAAATTAAGAACGAAGTCGACGGTCTCTTTATCGATATCCTTTAGCATCTCGCTGGCAATTTTGCTTAAACGTGCCTCAGTATAACGCATTGCTGCAGGCGGATCGTTATCAATTGAACCGTTGTTTCCGTGCATTTCGATCAGAGGTGCGCGTAGTTTCCAGTCCTGACTCATACGGACGAGGGCTTCATAAATCGAACTATCACCGTGGGGATGAAAGTTACCCATGACGTTTCCAACTGATTTGGCAGATTTACGAAAACCCTTATCATAAGTATTGCCATCCTGATTCATAGCATATAAAATTCGGCGTTGAACCGGCTTGAGTCCATCGCGGACATCGGGTAAAGCACGTTCTTGAATGATGTATTTAGAATAACGCCCAAAACGGTCACCCATGACGTCCTCTAGTGTAAGTTCCTCAATTTTAGGTGTGCTTTCATTTTTTGAATCTGGCATTTGACATTCCTCCTTTCCTTATTTTTCGCTTTCTGAGTCTGTGTCTTCAAATTCATCTTCGTGGGCAACATTAACAGCTTCGTTATCAAGGATACTGCCCTCTTCTTCCAAAGAGAATTCAACGTTATCTTCAATCCAATTACGGCGAGGTTCAACTTTATCTCCCATCAACGTCGTCACACGACGTTCTGCAAGTGCTGCATCATCTATTCTGACACGCACAAGCGTCCTGGTCTCGGGGTTCATTGTGGTCTCCCACAACTGATCAGCATTCATTTCTCCAAGTCCCTTGTACCTTTGAAGCGTAAAGCCGCGCCCCATTGCTTTGGAGGCCTTTGCAAGTTCCTCATCAGTCCAGGCATAAACCGTCTTTAGCTTTTTCCCCTTCCCTTTTTGCAGTCGGTAAAGGGGTGGGAGCGCAATATAAACGTGTCCTTGGTCGATCATTGGACGCATGTATTTGTAGAAGAATGTTAATAGCAAGATTTGGATATGGGCACCGTCGGTATCGGCATCAGTCATAATAATAATTTTGTCATAATTGCGATCTTCGATGTTAAATTCCGCTCCGACACCGGCCCCAATGGTATAAATCATGGTGCTGATTTCTTCATTTTTCATCACATCTGGTAGTTTTGCCTTTTCGGTATTTAAGACCTTTCCTCTAAGTGGCAAAATAGCCTGAAATTTGCGATCTCGTCCCTGTTTGGCGCTACCACCGGCCGAATCCCCTTCAACGAGGAAAAGTTCGTTACGGGCCGAATTTTTCGATTGTGCTGGTGTCAGTTTGCCGGAAAGTAGTCGATCCGTCTTTTTTCGCTTTTTGCCGCTGCGGCTAGCATCACGTGCTTTGCGGGCAGCTTCCCGTGCTTCTCTAGCTTTTAAAGATTTACGCACCAACATTTGGGCAAATTCGCCATTTTCCATTAAATAAAACAACAATTGTTCGTTAACGATATTATCAACGATGGGCCGGGCTTCTGGGGTGCCCAACTTTTCCTTGGTTTGGCCTTCAAACTCGAGAATCTTTTCAGGGATGCGCAGTGAAATCACAGCTGAGAGCCCTTCACGGACATCGCTGCCTTCCAAGTTTTTATCCTTTTCTTTTAAAAGCCCAACCTTGCGGGCATATTCGTTAAAGGCTTTTGTCCAACCGGAACGCATTCCTACTTCATGGGTACCACCATCCTTAGTACGCACATTATTTACGAAGGAGAGGACGTTTTCGGAATAGCCATCATTGTACTGACCAGCAATTTCGACTTCCACACCATCCTTGGTGCCGTCGAAATAAAGGATGTCCCCCAATGTATCCTTATCTTCGTTTAGATACGCCACAAACTCTTTAATTCCTTCCTCGTACAAGAAAGTTTGTGTCTGCGCCTGGTTTTCGCGTTCGTCAGTGAGCGTAATTTTAACGCCCTTCAGTAGGAAAGCAGATTCACGTAGCCGTTCAGCTAAAATATTGAAATTAAAAACGGTTGTTGTAAAAATCTGCCGATCTGGTTTAAATGTTACGGTTGTTCCGTTGGGAGCAGAAGTTTTCCCCATTTTCTTTAAAGTTCCTTCTGGGTGACCGCCATTTTTGAACGTTTCACGGTATTTCTTCCCTTCTCGGACAATTTCAACCGTTAAGTATTCAGATAAAGCGTTGACAACACTGGCACCGACACCATGCAAACCGCCGGAAGTTTTGTAGCCACCTTGACCAAATTTTCCTCCTGCGTGCAAAACGGTAAAAATTACCTCAACTGTCGGAATTCCAGAAGCATGCATCCCCACTGGCATCCCCCGCCCGTTATCTTTAACGGTCAGACTATTATCAGAATGAATCGTCACCTCAATTTCTTTACCAAATCCGGCGAGTGCTTCATCTACTGCATTGTCTACGATCTCGTAAACGAGGTGATGCAAGCCTCTTGAATCTGTTGATCCAATATACATGCCGGGGCGCTTACGGACGGCTTCAAGGCCGTGTAAAACTTGAATTGAGGAATCATTGTATTCTGCTGAACTGCGTTTACTCATTTCAAATACCCTTTCTACTTATACAATTAACACTACTTAATCATACCTAAATTTAAAAATTCTGAAAAGCCCATCTTATTTAATATAACATACGCTAAAACAAACGTTGGAATTGAATTTTAAACATGCTAAAATTACAAGTGATTCTCAATTGAAAAGAGGGCAAACCTTTGTTAAAAATTATACTGATGCTGATCATTGCCTACTTTCTCGGCTCAATACCCTCAGGGGTTATGATCGGCAAAAAATTCTTCAACGTTGATATTCGGCAAGCAGGTAGCGGTAATATTGGAACTACGAATACCTTTCGTGTCTTAGGACCCAAGGCTGGCACCGTAGTTTTGCTCATGGATATCTTAAAAGGAACCCTAGCTGCTAGCCAGCCGTACCTTTTTCATATGCCACAAGTCAACCCGTTATTAATTGGTTTGGCTGCGATTGTTGGCCACACTTTCTCTGTTTTTGATCACTTCAAAGGTGGCAAGGCAGTTGCAACCAGCGCCGGAATTCTACTAGCCTATAATCCCTCGTTTTTTGTCATTGCCTGTCTTGTTTTTGCCAGTCTCGTCTATCTAACTAGTATGGTGAGTGTGGCTAGTATGACGGCAATGGTGATTATCAGTATTTGGTCGCTAGCCTATCATGATGTTATTTTGACCGCCGTTGCCTTGATTTTAACGGTGTTCATCTTTTATCGTCATCGAGAAAACATTCGGCGTCTTAAAAACGGTACTGAAAACTTAATTCCATTTGGGTATTGGTATCATCATAAAAAGAATTAATCTCTCGGGGCTGTCCAATTGTGACAGTCTTTTTTAATGTGTCATCTTCCGTATAAAATTTTTTCAAATTACCACAAGTTTGCTCGAACGAATGTTCGTCTGGTACGTAGTATACAAAAACGATTGGTAAAAAGTCAAACGTCTTATGACGCATGACACTTGGTTAAATTCTAAAAAAACAGAAAAACCGATTGACCACGCAGCCATACTGCTATCGTCTAATCGGTTTTTCTTAATTGGTCCTACTTAAAAGAAAGAAATTTCAAAGCTTTGGGAAGCTTCACTTTGGGGATTCAAATCGACAATGCCCATCTTCTCTGTTAATTGACCATTACTATTGACGTTGTCCGCAATGCCCCACCAGGGTTCGATACAAACAAAATCGCCCTGGGTTGGATAAGGTGACCACACGCCAACATAAGGTGCATTTTCAATAGTGAGCGCGATCCCGTGATCATTTTTAGGATTATCCAGCATAATCGTGGTTTCCTGTTCATTTAATGCCAAAATAATGGCATCGTTTTTAAAGGTCTCATGTTTTAATGACAGTGGTTTCGTTAGGTCTAATGCCACGGCATTATCAGCATCATTTAGCGGGGCCTTTAACGGAATTTGTTGGTAAACTTTTTTCGGTGCGACACTGACATTGACGTCTTCAAAAGTCTGACCTTGCCCTAAATTTGTGTTAAAACCGGGATGACCACCAATGGAAAACAAAAGATGATTATCAGCGTCCGGATTATAGACGCGGTAAGTTTCATGCAATTCGTGTTCCTTTAGATCAAAACTGATAACCAATTCAAATTCAAAAGGATACATTTTACGACTTTTATCACTATCGGTTAATTTCAGCGTCGCGTGTGTGTCGTTGGCATCCACCACTTCAAAAATAGAATCACGGGCAAACCCATGCTGGTGCATTTGATACGTACTGCCTTCATACTCGTACTGGTCATCCTTTAAACGTCCCACAATTGGAAAAAGAACGGGTGCATGTCGTCCCCAAACCTTTTTGTCGGCGCGCCAAATATATTCTAGATCGTTCTCCAAAGCACGGACACTACTTAATTCCGCACCAAGTTCATTAATTTCAACTTGTAGATATTCATTTTTTAATGTAACCATAGACCAAACCCCATTTAACTATAAGATGTATTGACTAAGATCTTTATCACCGGCAATGTCGCCGACTTTTTCTTCAACGTAGTGTTCCGTGATTGTAATCTCACCCATTTCCATGTCAGCACCTTCATAAAGAATATCTTCAAGTAGTTTTTCTAAAATAGTGTGCAAACGTCGGGCACCGATATTCTCAGTTTCGTGGTTCACTTTGAAAGCAATTTCGGCGATTTTATTGATGGCTTCGATCGTGAAAGTCAATTTAATATTGTCCGTCCCAACCAGAGCAATATATTGTTTGATGAGCGCGTTATTCGGCTCTGTCAAAATTTTGACAAAATCTTCTTTTGTTAAATCATTTAACTCAACCCGAATTGGGAAACGTCCTTGTAATTCTGCAATTAGGTCACTGGGTTTGGAGTCGTGGAAAGCTCCGGAGCCAATGAATAAAATATGATCTGTATTGATAGGTCCGTACTTTGTGTTAATCTGCGAGCCTTCAACGATCGGTAAAATATCCCTTTGAACGCCTTCACGAGAAACCTCACCAGAGTTCTGTTTGGAATTAGCGATAATTTTATCGATTTCATCGATAAACACGATACCTGTGTTTTCGGCACGTTGGATTGCATCGTGATAAAGGTCGCCCCGGTTGACTAGCTGTTCAGATTCTTCACGGATGAGGATTTCACGAGCTTCAGAAACGGGAACTGTTCGTCGGATCCGTTTCTTTGGAACGAGTTGATTTAAGGACTCGCCCAAATCAATTCCCATCTGGCCCATCATACCGTTCATCCCCGCATTCTGTTGCGGATCATCCATAGAAATTGTGACTTCGTTATTTTCTAATAAACCGCGTTTAAGTTGTTCTGCAACAGATAAGCGTTGGTCACGAACCTCATCGCTGACTTCTTCATTTTCTTCACTTGGAACTTCTGGGTTTTCACCGCGTTGCATTTTTTCAACCATACCCATTAAGTTCTGAAAGTCTAAACCGTTTTGCTTCTGATTAGTTGCTTTTTTCTTTGCTGGAACTAGCAGTTTGACAAGGCGATTATCAGCACGTTTTTCGGCTTCAACCCGGACATCTTTAAATTGACGCTCTTCTTCCATCCGAATAGAGACATCCACCAAATCACGAATCATGGACTCAACATCCCGGCCAACATAGCCAACTTCGGTGAATTTAGACGCTTCAACTTTAACAAAGGGGGCATCAACTACTTTAGCGAGTCGCCGCGCAATTTCTGTCTTCCCGACCCCGGTTGGTCCAATCATCAAAAGGTTCTTGGGCGTAATATCAGCCTGCATATCGGCAGATAATTGTAGGCGACGATAACGGTTACGCAAAGCAATCGAGACCGCTTTTTTAGCGTCGTCTTGGCCAATAACGTATTCATTTAGTTCTTTTACAATCTGCTTAGGTGTTTTATCGATTTCAGCCATTTTTTCTCCTCCTAAAATGATTCGGAAATAACGTGATGATTGGTAAAGATGTCAATATCACCGGCAACATTAATGGCCGTTTCAGCGATTTCTTTTGCTGATAACTGACTCGCATGCTTTTTTAATGCTTTAGCAGCCGCTAAGGCAAAGTTGCCACCAGATCCGATTGCCAAGATGCCTTCGTCCGGTTCGATAACTTCGCCGCTACCAGAGACAAGGTACATTTCATCCTTGTTCATTACAATCAGCATGGCTTCTAATTTTTGCAAGTTTTGGTCGCTGCGCCATGCCTGAGCAAGTTCTACAGAAGCCCGTTGCAAGTTTCCTGAATATTCAGATAGCTTCTTTTCGAACTTGTCCTCTAAATTAAAGGCATCAGCGACACTGCCGGCAAAGCCAACCACTACTTCGTCATTGAAAATGCGGCGGATTTTTTTGGCCGTTCCCTTCATAATATACTTTTCACCCATCGTTACCTGGCCATCACCGGCCATTGCATTCGTGCCGTTATTGTGAACGGCAATGATGGTAGTTGCTTCAAATTTTACTGACATAGGATGTGCTTCCTTTCATTATTCGTGTGTGGCACGTGGGAAAAACTTACGGTAGTTACTTTGTAAATTTTCCTGGGTCACATGGGTATAAATTTGGGTTGTCGATAAACTACTGTGGCCCAGTAGTTCTTGAACCGTACGCAAATCGGCACCGTTATTTAAAAGCTGCGTTGCGAACGTATGCCGGAGCATGTGCGGATGAATATGGCTGGTCAAACTGCTTTTGGCAATAATTTGATTGAGCACATACTCAATCCCCGTTGCGGTAATGGGGTCGCCATAATGATTAATAAACACAAAATCATGTTGTTTATGGTACTTGGCCATAATCGTTTTGCGACAACCCGATTGATAATCTTGCAAGGCACGCAAACAGTACTGGCCAAAGGGCACGTACCGCTCTTTGTCACCTTTTCCACGGATCAACATCATTTTTAAAGAAAAATCAATATTTTGCCACTGCAAGTTTGCGCATTCACTAACTCGAATCCCGGTGCCGTATAGGACTTCAAGTAATGCACTGTTACGTGGCGCTAAAATGGTATCGTCCTTGGCCGCAGCAAACAACGCGGTCATTTCTTTTTGATAAAAGAAACGTGGCAATTGTTCTTGGTGTTTTTTGAGCTTCACACCTGCAAACGGATTTTGGGTAACCAAATCGTTTTTAGCAAGAAAATTATAAAAAGAGCGCAACGAGGATAGTTTACGCGAAATCGTCGTGCGACTATACTTACGATCAAAGAGATCCGTCATGAAGACATTGACGTCTAAATGGTCAATTTTGTCGAAGGCTTTAAGCCCACCGTTAGCCCTCAAAAAAGCACAGAATTCCTCTAGGTCACTCTGATAAGCTTTAATTGTTTGTTCTGAGTATTGCCGTTCAACTCGCAAATACTCAAGGAACAATTTAATGTCATCTTGCACCATAACAAAACCTCCGTACACTTGCAACTTTAGCAAAGTACGGAGGAAAACTCAATAACAAACCCCGTTAAATATTAAGAGTTTGCGTTTTATTTACTTTTGAACGGCTTCCTCGTAATCACCATTAGGGCAAACAATTTGTTTACCACCTTTGACCTTCTTTTCTACTAAGAAATGGCCATCCTTAGGACAATCACGGCCGATCGGTTTGTCCCAAGAGACAAAATCACAATCGGGATAGCGTGAGCAACCATAAAATAAGCGACCACGTTTAGATTTCCGTTCAATAATCTGACCTTCGTGACACTCCGGACAAGTGACACCAATTTCTTTGACGATCGCTTTAGTGTTACGGCAGTCTGGAAAACGTGAGCAGGCATAGAATTTCCCGTAGCGTCCCATTTTCACAACCATAGGTGAGCCACAGACATCGCAATCAAAGCCAGCTGGTTCGTCTTTGATTTGGACGGATTCCATGTTCTCTTCCGCATGTGAGACTTCTTTAGAGAAAGGTTGATAAAACTCATCAACGACTTTTACCCAGTTCTCCTTACCCTCTTCAATGCCGTCTAATTCACTTTCCAAATCGGCTGTGAAGGTAATGTTGACGATGTCGGGGAAAAACTCAAGAATGATTTGATTAACGATTTCACCCAGTTCCGTAGGCTCAAACCGACGCGCTACTAATTTAACGTAATAACGCCGCTGAATGGTGTCTAAAGTTGGTGCATAAGTTGACGGGCGCCCAACCCCATTTTCCTCTAGCGCCTTAATCAAATTAGCTTCACTATAACGAGCTGGCGGTTGAGTGAAATGCTGAGCCGGATTATGCTTACTAAGCTTGACTTCATCGCCTTCAACTAACTCAGGTAAAATATTGTCTTTATCTGTGCCATTCTTATAGATCTTGGTAAACCCTGCAAATTTGGTTTTGGAACCGTTCGCCCGGAAATTGACATGATTTTGTTCAATTGAGACTGACATGGTATCCATCACTTCAGGTGTCATCTGACTCGCCATGAAACGCGACCAAATCAAACTGTAGAGGCGGAACTGATCCTTAGTCAGATACTCTTTTAAATCTTCGGGCGTTCGCTTAACCGATGAGGGGCGAATGGCTTCATGAGCATCTTGTGCGCCTTCGGGTAATTTACCTTTACGTGGCTTGGTAGCCGCATACTCGGCGCCGTAGTTTTCGTGAATGAATACAGACGCTTCGTGTTTGGCAATCGATGAAATTCGGGTTGAATCGGTTCGCATATACGTAATGAGACCCACGGTGCCTTCTTTACCGATATGAATACCTTCATAGAGTTGTTGAGCAGCCATCATGGTTTTTCGCGTCCGGAAATTTAAACGGCGGTTAGCTTCCTGTTGCATGGAAGAAGTTGTAAATGGTGGTGCCGGAAATCTTTTTCGTTCCTTTTTAACGACTTTTGTAACGGTAAACGGCTTTTTCTTATCTAACTTTTGTAAGACTTTTTGTACACTATCATTGTCTGGCAGGGCTTCTTTTTTACCGTTTTCGCCATAAAAGGCGGCTTGAAATTTTTGCCGCCCCTTTTGAAATTCGGTATCGATTGTCCAGTATTCTTCTGGTTTGAAGGCTTTAATTTCATTTTCGCGTTGAATGATTAAATTTAACGCAATTGATTGAACGCGTCCAGCACTTAAGCCCTTTTTGACTTTTTTCCAAAGTAAGGGACTAATTGAATAACCCACTAGCCGGTCTAAGACACGCCGCGCCTGCTGGGCATCCACCAGATTCATATCAATTGAGCGGGGTTCTTTGAACGCATTTTTAACTGCGTCCTTCGTAATTTCATTGAAGACTACGCGGTTTTTGTCTTTAGGATCGAGCCCGAGCAAGTAGGATAAATGCCAAGCAATCGCTTCTCCTTCACGGTCCGGGTCAGATGCTAGATAAACTTTTTTGGCTTTTTTAGCTTCAGAACGCAGGTTTTTAATGACGTCGCCTTTGCCCCGAATAGAGATGTAATGCGGTTCGAAATCGTGATCCACGTCAACGCCCATTTTACTTTTGGGTAAATCACGGATGTGGCCTAAACTTGCAATTACTTTGTAAGTTCGACCGAGGTACTTTTCAATCGTCTTTGCTTTAGATGGTGATTCCACAATGACGAGCTTTTTTTTGGTTTTTGTAGCCATAACCAAACTCCTTAACTTGATCTTATGGTAGACCGATAATTGCTGCTAATTCCTAGTAATCGTATTTCATATTCTAGAATCTGTCAAATCGAAACTCTTCTATTATATCCTGAGAAACAAGTACCGGTTTGCCACCGGCTGCAATTAACTCGTTACAGCCAACTGAGAGCGGATCGGTAATTTTACCGGGGACCGCAAGCACGTTACGGTTATTTTGTAGCGCCAAATTAGCGGTAATCAGACTGCCACTATGCTGCTTGGCCTGGATGACACACAAGGTTTCACACAGACCTGCAATGATCCGATTACGTTCCACAAAGTGATGTCGTTTCGGTCCGGCGCCTAAGGGGTACTCGCTAAGAACCAATTGATGCTTAGCCATATAAGTTTGTAAATTCTTATTCTGGCGGGGATAAAAGTGGTCCAGTCCCGTACCAATGACGCCAATGGTGTGACCTCTTTGCCGAAGGGTCTCTTGATGTGAAAAACTGTCAATTCCGGCTGCCAACCCGCTCACTACCGCGATATGGTGCTTAACGATGTCTGGCAGAAGATATTTAAGACTAAGCTGCCCGTAGCTATCGGCCAAACGTGCCCCCACAATGCCTAATAAGGGAAAGCGCAAAAGCCCCAATTGTCCTTGATAAAAGAGCACAATTGGAGCTTCAAAACTTTCTCTTAGTTGGAGCGGATAAGCTGGATCACTGATGGTGATAAAAGAAACGGTTGCCAAATGTTTTTCATAAGCGGCTTGTAATCGCTGTGAAGTAAAGTCTTCTTGAAATCTAGTGCGGTTTTGAGGACTGATGAATTGCAATTCAATCAATGCCTCCGCTGTTATCGTACACTCCGACGCCTGAGAATGGCCGTGATGCCACCACTGCCAAAATTTAGTTTCACCGTTTTGACCAATCCCGTGACATAAGTGTAATTTCAATAAAAAGTTTCTAATTTGCAAAATATTCACCTCATTGGTAAATACGCAAAGTTTAGAAAAAACTATCGATAGTTCGGCACTGGTGAAAAGGTGAGACGATGAATTGGTGTCACTCCAAGTTTTTCTAATCCAGCTAGGTGTTTAGCTGTGCCATAGCCAACGTTTTCTTCAAAGTCATATCCAGGGTATACTTCCCCATACCAAGCCATTAAGTGGTCCCGATAAACCTTAGCCACAATACTGGCAGCACCAATACTGGCACTTTTGGCGTCCCCTTTAAGCATTTTCTTTTTAGGCAAATCAAGCGGCACATCGACAGCGTCAACTAACAGAGCCTGGGGATGCACCGGCAATGCAAGCACGGCCTTTTTCATAGCTTGGCGCGTCGCCTGAAGAATATTCAGTTGATCAATAACCGCTGGTGACGAGGTACCAATGCCAACTGCGACTGCTTGTTCAATAATTTGCGGATACAGTCGTTCCCGAGTTGTTTTTGATAATTGCTTAGAATCATTAACCTCAATTAAGGAAAAATTGTGTGGCAAGATAACGGCTGCCGTGACAACAGGCCCCGCCAAGCACCCTCGCCCGACTTCATCCACACCAGCGACCAGATTTAAACCTTGTTGCCAAGCATGCCGTTCCAAAGTCAGGCGCTGTTGAAATTGGGCTGTCAGCAACTGTTGCTTTGCCAGGCGGTGATGAGCCTGCTGCAACAACTTTTGAACGCCTAATCGTGAATCGTCTGCATAAGTGGTTAATAGCGGATCGTCTGACCGCGTAATTTGTGCCAATTGTGTTTTTATCGCCTTAATCGTCAGTTGTTTTTGCATGATTGAGTTCCTCAACCCGGTCCAGTGTGAACCGGCCGAGCTTGCCTTTGCGCGCATCCAGCATGATACGATTACTTGCACGCTCGTAATCGTCACCCATTCCCAGAAACTTGGTAATTTTGAGTAAAAGATCTGGGATGGTGAGTTCGAAGTCTTGATCGGTTAATTTATAACGTGTCTTAAGGGGTTCTGGATAATAGCGCCTAAAGAAATCCAACCCAAAAATTGCCACATCGTCGCTGGCAAATAATTTCTCCTTGATTGCACCGGTGAAGGCGAGCTTTTGACCAATACGTTGATCTTCAAATTTAGGCCACAAGATTCCGGGAGTGTCAAGCAACGCCAACCCGTTTTTTGATTTAAGCCATTGTTGATTTTTGGTGACGCCCGGCCGATCTGCCGTTTTGGCGATTTTTTTATTTACAAGATGGTTCAAAAGCGTCGATTTTCCGACGTTGGGGATGCCTACACAAACAGCACGAATGGTTTGTTGTTGTAACCCCCGATTACTCTTGTTTTGCAAACGTTCCGCCAAAATCTCAGTGGCTGCCTTTAACACGTCGCGCTCAATTGTTCGCGCGCGTGAGTCCACGGCAATGGCTGCCTGACCTTGGTCGTGATAATAAGTCAACCACTGTTTGGTTGTAGCGGGGTCCGCTAAATCACTCTTGGTAAGAATTAAGAGATGTGGTTTTTGTTGAATGATTTCTTTTACTTTAGGATTACGGGACGATTCAGGAATACGGGCGTCAACCAGTTCAAAAATAATATCGACTAAATGTAGTTTTTCCTGGATTTCTCGGATGGCCTTGGCCATGTGCCCCGGATACCATTGAATGTTAGCCATGTTAATTTCCTCCTTTTAGCCCGAATTTAATGGACCAAAATTGTATTTGCTCCCCTGTATGTTTTGGCAAGCAGACTTTTATTTGATAGCTATATCTATTTATTAGCACTTAGTTTTAAAAAAGAAAAGGCAAATCGTAGCCTTTGTGAGCAAGCTTTATTTTACCATACTCGTCAAACCAAACTGTGCAAGTTGATGCACCTTGATGCGCAAACTTTTTAACAATTGAAAAGTGATACGGAAAAGTGGCGTGCAGTTTTCTATAAGTTCTAGTTTTAGCGCAATGACAAGGTTTTTATTGAGAATTTCGGTGGAAACCTCTTTGTTAGTGTCTCTCATTCGCTATCTGGCTCCTCACACTCTAAAAAGTAAAATTATTCATTTTCTTTATCAAAAGAGCTATCTTTTATTGCAAAAAAAACGAAATCACTCACTCTGTAAAACAATCACTTATTCTTTTTCCAGTCCATTTACCACCTCGTATTATAAAATTATCGTCCGGCAAACACACTATAATTCAGTATTTATTATTAATGAATATGTATCGATCTTGTTTTAACACCGGGAAAATTGCTTCAACTTCTAGTGTGGGCAAAGGAGTCAAATAACTTGATGTTCACGACTAGACGGAAAAGTTAACTCTCTTTTGCGGTCTCAAATTGCGGGATATCTTCTCTGAAAGAATTCCATGTTACTATTATAATAGTTTTAATTGATCATCAATTGGGGTGAAGGCAAAATGGCTATAAAAAAAGATACAGAGTACGTTTTACTTTTTGAAAAGTACAAAAAATTGGTGCAAAATCAAATTCCGATCGAAACGATTCCGGCAAATGAAACGTTGTTGCTGCAAGGTAAAATCTCGCACTACCTTTATTTCATTAAAAAAGGTGCACTACGACTTTGGCACAATGATGGTGACAAAGATGTGACTGTTCAGTTCTTTTTTGAAAATCAAATGGTTTCTGCTTTTGAGTCTCTTTTTTTGGATACCGAAAGTTTGTATTCTATTGAATCAATGGAAAAAACAACCGTTTATAAACTTGATAAGCAAAGTATTTTTAAGCTAATGGAAAATACGCCTGAATTTCAAAGGGATGTGTTAACTTTTGTCTGCGAGCGGTTTATTGCTTACCAACACTATTTTTTGTCGCGTATTAAGGATTCTCCTGAGGCGAGATACCGCGATCTAGTGCAACATCAGCCACAGATTGTTGAACGTGTCTCTCAACACTATATTGCGTCTTATCTAGGTATTACACCAGTTTCTTTAAGTCGGATAAAAAATCGACAGTAATTAACAAATGTTAATGAGCGTTTCGGAAAAGCCGTTTATAGTTAGATTTGTCAATCAGATAAATCTAAAATTCGAAATGGAGATCTTTTTTATGAAAAACGCAGTTATCGTATACTATCATCCCTATCAGGGAAGCTTTTGTCATGCAATTTTGGAAGCCACCACTAAAGGACTGAAAAATAGTGGCTATCAAGTTGATGTGATTGACCTACAGGCAGACAAGTTTGATCCTGTCATGTCCAGCACTGATTTGTTAGCCTTTGTCAAACATCAAATGGTTGATGAACAGGCTTTGGATTATGTGAAGCGTCTCAAAAAAGCTTCTAAGCTTGTCTTTATTTTTCCAATTTGGTGGGAACTCATGCCGGCAATGGTTAAAGGCTTTATTGATAAAGTAATCTTCCCAGGAAGTACCTATGAGTATGCCAAAACCATTACTGGCATGAAAACGGCCTTGCCATTTCTAAAACAAACTCAGGTTATTACTACCATGAATACCCCTAAATACGTTTATCAGTTCATCTTTGGTAATGCGGTTAAGAAAGCCCTTGTCACCGGAACGCTTAAGAAGACAGGGCTAAAAAATGTTAAGTGGCTTAACCTTACTGGTGTCAAGTCGCGGAGTGACGAGAAACGCCAATTATGGTTAACAAAAATTGAACAAAACATGGCAAAATAACGTGCAGTTCTCTGTTAACGTTTATTTTAAAGACCAGTGACAAGGTTAGCTCTTGAGGACTTCAGTGAAATCCTCTTTTTTTATTACCACGAATCCTCCGTTGAAATTTGAAGTGGCCATTACAAAATAGCCTGTCTTTTCGCATAATAATGGTGACCTTTTTTGGTTTCAGAAACTGTTCGGACAAATGGGATCATGACGGTTCAGTGCTTGAGACTAAATCATTACGAATACCTTAAATTTAAAGTCCTTAAGGTCTTGTATGGCTGAATAAATATGATTGATATGAATATGATTGGTACTGAGGGGAATACACAAAAAAAGCCATCCTCAGGTGAAGATGACTAATAATAATAAACTAAAAATTAATCCTACAGGTAGCATAAACCTGTTATACGCTACTTTCATTCTTTATTTTAATACTTTGTTTTCTAATATCGGCTATCTGGTTTTGGGAAATCTTTTTTGGGGGGTTCCTTACGCTTAGTTTGATAGGCAACTTTTTCCTTACTAACCTTATTGATAAGGTATTCATTTGAGAAGAAATATTTCGTCTATAAATGAAACCAACTTCGCAATGGAGTCAATAGATCAACGCGAGCAAATACGACGCCATTTTTGTATTACCATTACCAGTACGTTGCTTTTAGCAATCTTTGAGGCTGGCTTACCACTTCCAGAGGAACCACCAATGTTTTTACTGATTTATGTTCACCTAGAGAGAACGTTCTTGAAATATTGTGTACCGCTATATTCCTGAAAAACGTGTTTTATTCATGTATATCATCCATTTTTGAGTCTCCCAAGTGTACTAAAGCGGTATTGCCTAACACAACTAATCCATAAATTATTCCTAGTTTTGATGACACTTTATTTGTAACCAATAATGTGACCGTTGCGAATATAACTAGCTCAATTAGAATACGAACCAATAAGTTTGCTCTTCTGGATGATGCAGGCGCAACAAAAGTCGACCATACTAAACTAAATATAATTGGCAAAATCACCCCAATCAATCAACTTAATGGGAAATTAAATTTCATATAGCCAATCACTATCAATACTATAACGGTAAACACTTCAATTAAAAATCGTAATATAGCATTGATCATAAATAGTTGTAGCATGGTTCTTTCCTAACAAGCTTTGTTTGCCAGTCTTAAAGTTCGTTTTTCATCATATCTAGAGTCAGCTTCAAGCTTTGTCTCATCTCCAACGGGCACCCAGATAAGAGAAGAACACCACTTAAAATTAAAATCATGACACCTAAAAAATTGTGCTTCTTTTGTCACCCATATTTATAAACTTATAGTATGCTTCCATCAAATTTATTAACTGTATCATTGCAGAAACCAGTGATATTGTAACTCAAAAAACAATCACCAATCCCATTCTTTAATCCTCAGGCAAGTCCTAATGCAATGAAAAAAACTTCAAAATTAGATTTAGAAGAAACTTTCTTCAATAATACCCAATCAATTAAAGACATAAATATGAAGCTAACAAGGGAAAATCATGAAATGGCAATAACTTGAAACATTATGAGTTGTTGGGACATATCTAAAGTTTGTTTCAATGTTATGAATTCAACGTTAATCCCCCACTTTTTTAATGAGTTCGTAAAAGTCAAAGATTGCCCCATTAGAATTTTGCTTTCTTTCATTAACTATGGTAAATCCCGCTCGGTTGTACACTTTTAAGGCGCGTTGGTTAAAAGTTGCAACAGATAAGAGCATAGACTCGAAACTGGTTTTTTCTTTTAAAAAGTTTTCAATTTTTTCCATAAGTTCTGAACCATGACCTTGACCTACCAAAGTTGGCGCCATTCCTAAACCTATTTCTGCACTAATCTCGCTATTTGCCTCTATGCAAAAGAAAGCCGTTAATTCACCTCTGTTATTTAATATTTGAAAATACTTATCGCCACGCTTTTCTGGTGACATAATCTCCTCGTAATCTTCAAGATCATTTTTCATATCATAAAAAGAATACTCACCTTGATAGTGCCAGAGATTTGCGATTTGCTCAGCATTGGGCTGAGTTAACTTTTCTATTACTTCAAAATTATTGCTCATTTATTCTTCCTCCCTTAATTTGGTGGCAACTGAAACGCCAACTAAGATCATTAACGACATCAATAGTAGAACTAAAGATATGTTAGTTTTACTGAGTATAAATCCTAAAAGCCCCGTTCCGATGGGGGCCGCAACTGTAAACAGTGAAGTTACGGTGGTAAACATCGCAATTCTTCCGTTTTCTGGAACCATTTCAAGTAGCCAAGCATCCATTGAACTATCTACAAATGCCATGAGCACACCTAAACCAGAAACCTCAATAATTGAAATAAGCCAGTTTGAAGTAAAAGATAAGCCAAATAATATCACTGAGCAACCCAGAAAACCAAATACTACTATAGGCTTAATTCGCCATTTGCTGGCAACAATCCCAAATAATAATGAACCTAAGATCATTCCCCCCGTTAATCCTCCATCCATGAATCCATAAATCATTGCCCCTTCTTTTAAAACAGAATGAACAAATGTAGTCAACATAATATCTAATGGTGCAAATGAGATATTCACAATAACAGCCAAAATTATGATGCCAATTAATACTTTTGAACGTGCTATATGTTTAATTGTATCAATAAAAGAGAAATTTAGATCTCCATTGTCCTCGTTTATACTAGCTCTAGACTGTAGCATGCTAGAAAATAGACTTGAAAAAGCAAATAATACTGAAATTATTAAAAATAATATTAAATAATTAAACTTATCGAATAAAAACCCACCAATAGTTATTCCAATCAATTCAAATGCTGCGGTAACACTATTAGAAATTCCTACCCAAGAACTAATCTTTGAATTCTGTACTATATCAGGAATGATCGTTGTAGTGGCGGCTGTACGTAACTGTTCGAACACTTGTAAAAGTATATTTACCAAAACCGCAACGCTAACCCCAATAGAGGAGTTACAGGTAATTGTAATTAGAATAAATAACATTGTTCTAATAAAATCACTAACTGTCATCAAGAACTTTGATCCTTTTTTATTGGCGAATGTAGAAATGAAAACCGCAAACATCGCCGGTAAAGATTGTAAAACTCCCGTAAGCACAAGAATTGACACTTTTTCTGTAGTCTGTAAGACATACCAGTAAATGGCTAAGGCCGAAGCACTATTGGCAGCAGATGAAAACGATACCGATATAAAATATTTAACAATTTCCGAATTTACTTTTGTATGTATTCTGTTCATTATGGCCTCCAGGATTTGAATACTTCAAATGTCTGCTTCTTTCATTAAATAATTCAACCACACCTCTATATTTTTTAGGCACGGGTCATCTTTATTTATTAATAAATTTAAATACGTGCCGGCATGTGGAACCATAATGCCAGAAAGTTCAATTTTGGACAATTTTTAACGTTTCAGGCATTAATTTTTTGAGAGAAATTCCTGATTTATTAGAGCACTTTGAGTACAGAAATGACACACTTTATCAGTATTAACTTCTTCTATTGCACATTACTTTAATTAGGTTTGTTAATAATGCCTCTTGTAAGAAAAAAGTTTCTTCTGTTTGCAATGCTTATTTTTTATAACAAGACATTGTGTCAATAGTTCCACAAAAGTATCCAATAATCTTATTATCAATAGAAATTTCATTTTAGTTTAAGAACCTTCGTAGTGCCGCCACTAGATCAGTAGAAGAGCTCGACAGCCTTTCTCTTCTGGAATTTTACTTGAAACAACAACCCTACCCGATTTTGATATTTAAAATTCTTCCACCAAAAATGATGTACAAATAGCTCTTTACTTATGGTTAGGCGCTACTCATATCTTTCCGGAACCATTGAGGGGTAGATAGAAGATTTGACTTCGAGTCAATTCGTTTCGATCGTTCTGCAATGTTATCTAAATTAGTAAAATTATTAACTTTCATTGAGGTCATATTTACAAAGTTTTCACGCAAAAGATAGATTATCAATGTTCCTATTGGCATGTGGTATTCCGATGTTAAAAATTTTATCTCCTAATAATTCATATCTATCCTAGGTAGTGTTCCTTCTTGTAAATCAAAGTCACTTCTATCAATGGCATCATAAAAAATTTATACGGTGTTTTACAATTAGTGGTTGTCGAGAAATAATCTACAATCGCAGATAAAACTTGATTCAACACAGCGATTAAATTTATTAAAGTAAACTTTACATTGTATACATTTTTACTTGCAATGACTTTTATTATCGAATTTCTCAACCGTTCAGGATTAATACTGCTATTTTTTACAATGAGGGCATCTTTTGATTGAACAATCTCCCCTGGCCATTCTCTACTTTTAAAAGTCTGACTACTCGTTACCCTCTTTTGTTTTATACTGACAGCAATTGGTCTAATGCCAGCTACATCCATAAATTCTGACGCTTTAATATGGCATTGAAGATGGCATTGAAGCATTTTTGATGGCGTATAAGCGTTCAGAAATTTATAAAGGACTACCTTCCGATCAATAAAAAATTATCATCTGGCAAGATTACGCCAACGTTTCCAATCTCTGCCCAAATTTTATGAACTTTATGTTCAAGCAATGAGAATTGCCTCGTGAAAAGCAAATAAATTGTATATAGAATAGATGTAATTTATTTTAAAATTATTAATAATGTATGTCAATATTAATTTTAAAGTTAGCCTCTTGTTAGTTATTTTCTGTCAATTTAAGTATAGGAAGAATTTTAGAAATGTATTTTTATTAGCATAAATTTAATGCCCTGAAATTATGTCTAGTCCACTTTATGTTTTGACAAGCCGTCTTTTGTTTGATGAATGTACCTATTTACGAGCACTTAGTTAAAAGATAGTCTTGGTTTTACCACCGTCGTCAAAACGTGCTATACGAATTGATGCGCCCTTAACGCGCAAGCTTTAAAAAATCAGAAACCTTAACTTGAAAAAATGCTATGGCGAAATGATGCGAAGTTTTATGCAAAAAAAAGAGAATCAACCTGAAGGAAATTGATTCTCTGTAAACTTTAGTTTTAAAAGCCAATGACAAGGTTAGCTATTGTGGACTACGGTGAAATTTTTGGTTACCACTCATAATTCGTGGGATCTTGAAGTCCGCGTCCAGTTGCCTTGTCCAGCATCAGCCGTTGTTCAAAGTGTGCCACATTCCGCTTCGTTTCTTTGACCATGTCAGGGTTAACTGAGACATAGTCAATGCCACTTTGAATCAAGAAGTTCGTAAACTCTGGATACTCAGAAGGCGCTTGTCCACAAATGGAAACCGTCTTGCCATCTTTATGTGCGACTTTAATCAAGTGGCGAATTGCACGTTTGACAGCTAAGTTACGCTCATCAAAGAGTCTTGCCACAGTGTCATTATTACGATCACAACCTAAAATCAACATGGCCAAATCATTGGAACCAATCGAGTAGCCATCAATGAACTGATTGAATTGGTCTGCCAAAATAATGTTTGATGGGATTTCGGCCATCATGTAAACTTTGAAGTCTTCACTACGAACAAGCCCTTCATTGCGCATGATGGTGGTGACTTTCTCTGCTTCAGGAACGGTTCGGACAAATGGAATCATGACGTTTAAGTTCTTGAGGCCTAATTCATTACGAGCTTTCTTGACAGCCGCTAATTCGAGCTTGAAGGCTTCGATATATTTAGGATCGTAATAACGCGAAGCACCTCGCCAGCCAAGTAGGTCTGCAGGCTCATGAGGTTCGTACTTGTCACCACCCTTTAACTTGCGGTACTCGCTTGACTTGAAATCAGAAAGACGCAAAACAACTGGTCGTGGTGCCATCGCACGGACAACCTTCGCAATCCCCTCTGAAAGCATATTAACCACTTTTTCTGGTTCGCCTTTTTCGATGAGATATAAAGGATGTTCATGAATAAACGATGTCCAAAGAAATTCCTCTCGCATCAAGCCAATACCATCAGCTGGTAAGGAAGCATACTTTTCAGCTAAATCAGGATCACCTAAGTTCATCATGACGCCCGTTGCAGTTGGTGCAAAGGTTTCTGCGGCTACAACCTGCCCTGCAATTGGAGTTGCGGCAGTAGAGGTTGTGAGCAGGCTTTCGACCTTTCCTTGATAAACAACCCCGTTTTTTGCGTCAATCGTGACGACATCCCCGGTCTTGAGGGCGTCTGTTGCGGCGACGCCTTTACTCTTTGTCCCGACAATACATGGAATCTGCATTTCTCGTGAAACGATGGCAGCGTGACAAGTCATTCCCCCGTTATTGGTAATAATGGCAGTCGCTTTCTTCATTGCAGGAACCCAATCTGGTGAAGTCATGTAAGTAACCAGAACTTCACCCTGCTTGAATTGATCAATGTCGTCTGGGCTATCAATGACGTGAACCACACCACTAGCCAGTCCTGGACTTGCAGGCAGGCCACGGATAATGACTTTAGCATCTGCTTCTTCAACAACATTCCCATCTGCGGCGCTATTTTTCTCCTTATTGCGTCGTGACCATACAGTTTCAGGACGTGCTTGCACAACCCACAAACGATCTGTGTTAGCATCTAAAGCAAACTCCATGTCCATATAGCAACCATAGTGACGTTCAATTTCTTTGGCATAACCAGCTAATTCAATGACCTGACTATCGGTTAGAACTGGTTGCCCTTGTATCTCGTCGGGAACCGGCTCTTCCTTGGTGCCGCCATTAGAGATGCGAGTGAGCTGGACGGGCTGCTTAATGATATTTTTTTCGACAATCTTCATTGATTGTTTATCAACGGCAAAATGGTCTGGGGTAACTTTACCCAAAACAACGTACTCACCTAACCCATAAATTGCATCAATAACGATCTTAGACGCATCCCCATTAGAAACATCCACAGAGAACATAATTCCTGATGCCTTTGAGAAGACCATCATTTGTACTGCTGCGGAAAGTGCAACTTTTTCGTGGGGGAAGTTTTGTTTATGACGATAATAGGTTGCGCGATCGGTGAAGAGCGACGCATAACATTGCTGAACCCGGTTCACAACATCGTCTGCACCTTTGATGTTTAGATACGACTCTTGCTGTCCTGCAAATGAGGCATTGGGTAAATCCTCAGCTGTGGCAGAAGAACGAATCGCGACGAATGGGTTTTCCTGACCCATCTTTTTCGCCAAGTCGGCATATGCCTGTTTGATATCGCTTGCTAAATCATCAGGCATCTTTGCCTCTACAATAAGGTTGCGAATTTCCTCGCAAGTGGCATGTAACTCATCCGAATTTTCGTAGTCCTTAATACTCTCAAGTAAAGTATTAACTTTATCATTTACTCCTGTTTGGTGCATGAAATAACGATATGCGCGTGCAGTGGTTGCAAAACCATACGGCACCGGAACATCCATTGACGATGTCATTTCGCCTAGTGACGAAGATTTTCCGCCAACTAGGTTAACATCTTCACGATGCAACTCATCAAACCATAAAACATTTACAGTATCGCGACTACTCATGTTATTACCTCCTTGAATAATTAGTTACTTGAATATAGTGAACACCAAACAATAAACTACAAAAATGAAAACGTTTACAATTACCCGACTTTATTATAGTTCAACTTTTCACAAAGGTGAAGGATATGATTTGCGTTTTTATTCTGATCGATCAAAAAAACCGTAATGACGCGATAAAGTCATTACGGATCCTTTTTTATTTGTTATGCACCTAGATCGGCTTTGATACCATGGGTAGTAGCTTCAAAAAATTGTTAAAAGCCACGCTAAACCTAACCCAAGTGTTACAAAAATAGCACAAAATTTCCAATTCCATTTGATTGAGATTGAGCCTGCACTGACATTTAAAATGGAAGCCACGACCAAAATAATACCTGCAAATGGGGACAGCATATAAGCCACCGCTCCGCCAATGTTTAAGCTTAGTGCGATTAGGACCGGAGAAAAAGGGAGATGCACAGCTACCACTAATTTTCCGAATAAGGCAATTGAGGCAAGCGGATGAATGCCCACAAGTGCCATTGCCACGATTATTATCGGAATAGCGATCAACACTAACCACCCTATTTGACTCAGAAATGGTGACAACGTATGGGCAAAGGTCTCTTCAAGTGGTGAATGTTCAAATGCATAAGAAAAAGTGCCAACTGCCACAAAAAAGGGTGCTAGTGAACTGCCAGAAAAAAGTCCATTGTGCCAAAATGACCGGATGTTTTGACGTACCTCAACCCTAGAAGTCGGCTTTTGTGAAAGTGCCAGCACCCAAAGACTAACGATAAAGATGCCCGATAACGTTACGGCTTGCATTGAACTACCTATTTTTAGCATAATTAGAATAAAACTAAGTAACAATAGTCCCAGCACAGCAAACATGATTTGCAGCAGACGCATTTTGTCGTTGGTTAATTCAACTTTCTGATGAGTTACCTTAGGTCGCGAATGATGATATGCCATTACGGTATTTAAGAGCCCACTCTTTCTTTCCAAAAAATAGGAAATCGTTAATCCTAATAAAGAAAGTAAGAAACTTGGGATAAACAAACTTATCCAAGCAACGTTTGTTACACTACAAATCAAGAAAATTGTTGCTGCGCCAGGCGACCAAAGCGTCCCTAATATGAATGCCCTAGTGATTGCCTTGGAGGAAAATTCCTCATAATGTGGAATTCGTTTGCGTAAGGTTTCGCCTAAAATTGAAAAAATTATGGGGACAGTTCCCAAAGACAAAATACTGGAGAGAATATTGGTGACTATCATGACAAATAAGAAAATTGATTTTGGTTGATGAAGGCGATTATCAACAAAAGATTCGACTGCCATTCGATAATGACCAACTGCAATTGGAATTGTAAACAGCTGCATCACAATTAAAAGCGTGACAATGTCGAGCATATCGTTAATTGCCTGACAGACAATTGTTAAATTAGGTGTTGCCACTAGCAATAGCAAAATACCCAAAATAAAGAAGATGAGACTGGCCCATCTAAAAATTTTGCTCAGCCTATGCATGCCCAGAATAAAAATCGCAACCCCTAAGCCAGCGCTTATTACCGTCAAATTCAAATTTGTTAGTGTCATGCTCAACCGTACGATAACAAGGAGGACGAGTACAACGCGGTATACAGCTGCCTGTTTCAACTTTATTGCCTCCTTTTTAAATGATATTTACGCAGTCATAGTTAAAAGCTAATTAATGAATGGTATAACCGCCATCGACTGGTATGCCTTGGCCAATAATATAACTGGCTGCATCACTACATAAGAACAAGACAACGTTTGCGATTTCTTTAGGATCCGCCAACCGCCCAATGGGAACCTCCTTCATTAAGGCATCCATCTCTGATTTTTCTGTTCCCATCATTCGGTCAACCATTGGTGTATGAATAATACCTGGACAAACTGCATTGATTCTAATGCCCTTATCGGCATACTCTAGTGCGGAACTTTTGGTCATTCCTAACACGCCATGTTTGGAAGCATGGTAAGCGGACCGTCCCGCAATACCAACCAAACCACCCATTGAGGAACAATTGACAATTGCTCCGGGAGTTTTTTGTCGTTTAAACTGCTTAATTTCGTACTTCATACATAGAAAAATCCCTTTTAAATTTGTGTTCAAGACATTGTCATATTCCTCGAGTGCCAGTTCATCTGTATACGTGACAGGACTTTGAATACCCGCGTTATTATACGCAAAATCTAACCGACCAAATTGCTTGACGGTAAAAGCAACCAGATTTTTGACATCTAATTCATTTGCAACATCACATTTAAATGAGGCAGCTTTAAAACCTTGTTTGATTAACGCTTGTGCCTCTTTAGTGGGCTCATGGTGTCCAGCTAGGACTACGGCTGCTCCGGCCTGTGCAAATTGAGTTGCAGCTGCTAATCCAATGCCAGTACGGGCGCCAGTGACGATGACTACTTTTCCTTTAAAATTATTCATTTTCTAATCTCCAATCTTATTTTAATTAAGTATTCACATTACAAACCTTATCTTAATGCCGGGATGATAAGGCGTCTATTACTTTAAAAACACTGCCATTTGCCTCGAAGGTATTGCCGGGCCGGCTACTAGTATTAAATAAAAAGTACTAGGTTTTACCGTAGTCTTACGCTATACCTAGTACTTATTAGTTATTTTAATTTGAACTGCATCTCGGTATTACCTAACTTACTCATGAAGGAGAGATCTGAATTAATATGACCGACCAACTGCAAATGGCTAATCACCTCTCCTGTTTGTTTGTAAAAAATGACGAAGCTGTGTCTGGGGGCCCAGTAGGCAATGTCGCCCGTATGATAGCTTGTTGTTTTTGTTTCGGAAGCTGGAAGTGCGTTTTTAAATCTATAAGTCATTTCTCGTGCATACAGATTCAACATTGGTAAAGTCAGTGGAAAGTTAGCAATTAACGCCTGAGCGGTCGCATTTTCCAGCAAGTTCCCCGTTAAGATTTTTTTACCGACTTGTATTTGAATAGCTATCATTATTTTTTCTCCTTCATAAAATAAACAATAAAAAATAGACTACTAAGAGTTCGTCTATTTCAGAAATATAAACATCCAAAAAGCTTCCTTTTATTTAGAGACACTTATCAACGGGCGCTCCAATTGACTTGTTCATTGAAAGCTGGCATTGGGTAAAAGGCGAGAATTAGCCTTGTTTAGTTGGATACACGGTAAATTCATTTACATTAACATCTTCGGGCTGATCGATGGCAAAATTGACAACTCGTGCAATCGCGTCGGGAGAAATTCCCACGCGATTATATTGTTGTTGCATTCTTTTTGCCGCAGCATCATCCGTGATTGTATGCAAAAGTTCAGTATTAATTGCACCAGGATAGATGGTTGCTGTACGAATGTTCGTCCCTTCTTGCGCGCTTTCCATCCGAATAACTTCCATTAAATTACGTACCGCAAATTTAGTTGCACCATACACTCCAGAGCCAGGAAAGCTCTTAATACCTGCCACTGAAGAAGTTGTAATAATTTGCCCGTGCTTTTGTGCCACAAAGTCAGGCATCACAGCTGCGACACCATTTAAAACGCCTTTTAAGTTAATGTCGATCATTGCATTCCATTCATCTGTATGCAGTGCACTAATGGGACTAGTTGGCATAATGCCCGCATTGTTATAAATAACATCAATCCCGCCAAATGCGGTTTTAGCTTTTTGAACTAAGTTTTTGATCTCATCTGGTTTTGTAACATCGGTTGTTTGATAAACAGCCTGCCCACCATCTTGTGTGATCGCATTGACGAGTTGTTCAAGCCGTTTCGCGCGCCGTGCACCAAGGACAACTTTGGCTCCATTTTGAGCTAGCAACTTTGCCGTTGCTTCACCAATTCCACTTGAGGCACCTACAATAACCACAACTTTATTTTTGACTGACATTTAGTTTTTCCTCCTTGTTTCGCAATTTGACTTAACGACAGCCATAAGCATAATACGCGGATTCCAAAACGTCTAATACTTGTAAAATTACGGGCATTGCTTTTTAGGTATCAAAACTTCATTTATGCAAAGGCTTGATGAAATTTTTTGACGAATTCACTTACGACAGGAGACATAATCCTCCCTTTACGCCAAACTAAGACGCAATTTGTTTTGACGACTGGGTCTAAAGGAACAAAAGTAGTCTCACTCGCTGGTACCATGGAATTCGCACCTTCTATGCCAACGAGCGAGCCGATTTCTCGAGTAACTAAAGAAATAGCATTAAAACTTAGGTTAAAATCGCCGACGATGTTTAATTCATCAAGCGTGACGTCTGCCCAGTTGGTAACCATGCGTTGCATTTCAGGTTGTGACGGCATTAACAATGGGATACCGATTAAGTCCTGAGGTGTAATTCCCTTTTTCTGGGCTAAAAAAGACTCGTTACTGACCAATAGTCCCCACTTCTCCGTCCGTGGGAGAACAATTTGCTGATACTTATGTAAATCGATGGGTTGCAAAAGAATTCCTAAATCGATTAATCCTTTATCGAGAAGATCCGACACATCTGCACTTGAGCCGGAAAAAATGGTAAAGGTAATTTCAGGGTAATCATTCACAAATTCTTCGAGCATCATTGCCAAGGTGTCTGAATTGTCAGCCTCCACACAGCCAATTCTTATGTGGCCACTAAACAATTCACTTCTTCTATCCGCAAACTCCTGCTTGGTCTGCTCCGTTAAATCCAAAATTTCTTCCGCTCTTGACTTTAGAAATAAACCAGCTTCTGTTAAAGATAACCGGCCCTTAGTTCGATTAAACAAAGGTGTGCCTAGCTCATCTTCTAATTCATGAATTTGCCGACTCAAAGTGGGTTGTGTGATGTGCAAAAGCCGTGCCGCCTTTGCCATTGTGCCCTCTTCTGCAATTGTCCAAAAGTAGCGTAAAATTCGATATTCCATTTTGTTACCTCCAACTGTACTGACTCGCCCTACTGAATTTCCTCATTTTTATTACAATTATCATAGTCCAGTTAGTACTTAGAAAGCAAAAAACATGTCTCGTGAGACATGCTTAATTTCGTGCAGGAATTACAAATTCTGCGTGTTCAATTTGTTGCTGGGTTATAGCAGTTCTAAAATCGTTATAAAAAAAGCCAGGCTTCAAATTGGTTTTCGCCTTGAGGGCATAGACAGTTAAAGTATAGTGATGCGGCTTATCTGGGGGAACAGGACCCGCATAGTGATTTTCTACATATGAATCATCAACGGCATAGAATCTGGAGTACCAGGCATTTTTACCTTGTGGGGCGCGTGACTGGCGGCTGAAGTCTGCTGCTATGTTGTTGGTAATTGGCACATCACTGGCTAGCCAATGAATAAAGGGAAAACCGGTTCGTGGAACGGCTTCGTAGTCAATGAGTGACCATCCCAAAAATTTTGCTTCTGTTGGTATTTTTTGAATGACAATTGGAAATGATTTAATTGGCTGCCCAGCCCTTTTATCCGTTTCATTACAGTACTTCGAATATTCATCTGGCAAATAGCCGTTATCTAATTGAACATTGATTTTCATAATTCTCACTCCTAGTAAAATGAAGGCTTGTCCCACTCGGTATGTGGTTCTTGAACGCCGATACTTTGTTTATTGTACAGTTTAGGGTTACGCACAATGTCGGTTACTAATTTAGCAATTGCCTGCCGGGTGACCTGGGTGCCTTTCATCGGTTGTCCTTGTGGCACGATCTCATAGGCCGTATTACCATCCTGATCATATAACCAACTCATTCGTAAAAATGTATAATCCAGAGCACTATGATCAATAATCGCAGCAGCAGCTTTGATAGACGTATAATCACCCATCATGCGCGCATTCCATTCACCAAATTTACCGACGACTTCATCATAAATGCCTAAACCACCGGCCACAATCAACCGGCTAACATGATTTTCTGTCATAGCTTGAACGACGTTTTTATTGGCCTGTTTAAAATGTCCAGTTGCTAGATAGACAATTTCTTGGGACTTTATGGCTGCTTTCAAATCATCAGGATGATCCCAATCACCATCAAACAAAGTAATTTGGGAATAAGCACGGTAGCCTTTAAGGCGTTGCGTAGCATTTCGCGCAAATAAAGTTAATTGGATGTCAGGTAATTTTAATAAATCTGGAATCAAATAATGGCTAATATGACTTGTTGCGCCTAATATTAAAATTTTGGTCATGTTGTGTAAAACTCCTTTCGTGTCAGGAAAACAAAAACTGAATTTAATTTGTTATATTCATGTTAATGAGTGATAGGTTGGTAGTCCAATACTTTATAAAATGGAAACATTGCTTTTGAGGTATCGGTAGATAATAATGTGCAATACCTCAAAAGCATTAGATTACTTTAAATTAGGTATTAGACGTATAGCTGATTTTTTCTGTAAGATGACACTTGTATTTAGCACCCAGCTAGATATAGACATTTTATCGAGGAGGATTTTTATGAAAAAGAATACTAGCGGTTTGTTTTTAATAACTGTAATCGTTGTTATCATGATATTAGGGTTGACGTTTGTATTTCGTGATTCCATTTTTAATGGTCAAGCACAAAGTACCCCTCAACACACATCTAAAGTTGTTGTGACCTCAAAGGCGGCCACGAGCAAAAATACGTCTGTCTCTTCTAGTCATAACCACGATTCGTCAGGCAACCAAATTACGGATGAAGATGTCGTGGGCGTTTGGGTAAATCATATTAACAAGGACATTCATCAGCAAATCACCTTTTTGAGTAATCATACATGGAAAGAAAATCAGCACGGTCAAACAAATATTTATTCTGGTAAATGGAAAATTACTGGCCCTTACACCATTAATTTATCGCCATATGACGAAGACATTAGGTTTACGAAGAATAATTTCAATGAAATGACGGTCATTAGTTATGATCACGTGTTGACTAAGAATAAGGCTAGTTAAGTATGAAAAACATTTTAATATTAGGTGCTAACGGCCGCATTGCGAAGCTGGTCAGGAGAAGAATTTTGGCGGAAACAGATTATCATATCACTAGTTTTCTTAGGAACTCGCGACGATTAGTTACACGTATGCCCGAAAGAGAAACGGTGATGACTGGTGACGCTCTTAACTATGCGGATTTATTAGATGCGATGCAGAATCAAGACATTGTATACGCCAATTTAAGTGGCAATGTTGCTAAAATGGCAACTTTAATTTTAGCCGCTATGAAACAAACACATTTGAAGCGACTCATTTGGATAACTGGATCGGGTTTATATCATGAAACACCAGATCCTTTTGGCACATGGGTAGAAAACGTTGTCGGTCATGAAAATAAAGAAAACACACGGAAAGCTGCAAAACTAATTGAAAATTCTGCCGTTGAATATACAATTATTCGTGCAGCTTTTATGATTGACAGTGATGAAATTGATTATGAATTAACTCAAAAAGGACAACCATTTAAAGGTACGATGATTTCTCGGGAAAGTATTGCTGATTTGATCATTAAAATTATGAATACCCCTTCGAAATATAAGTTTGAAAGTCTGGGAATTGCCAAACCTGGCACAGAAAACGGACTTGAGGAAATTATAAGCAAGTATTATTAGTGTTTTTCAAATGGTATGACAATCCAAAAAGGTTTATTTTCGCTTAGCTAGGAAAATAAACCTTTTTTTACATATTTAAATGGGACGACACGTCAGCCTTTGTGTCTGCCAGTTTTTGTTCGATTGAAAGACGACATTTAACGATTATCATTTACGGTTAACCTTTTTGACATCGTAAGAGTTGGTCGCAAGCTAAATCTCAATTTAGTAACCTATTATTTTTTGAATTTTAAGCAGTTTAGTTTGAACCACTCTTGGTAAATAGTAAATATTAGCTTGAGGTTCAAGCATTGACCGAAATAATGCCAGCTGGTCTTACCTTTTCTGCCTTTATCACAACATTTGCAGATTTGATTTCTTAAGTTTGTCAAAGATCTGTGTTGCATTTTCTGCCTGAATGGATTATGCCATCAATTTTGGCCACCCCTTTTGAATACGGTTGACACGCTTTAAGAAAGACGCTTATCATTACTTTAATGCTTATCCGAAAAAGAGAATCTTGATAAATCTATCAGGGCTACAAAGGAAGGTGACAGCGTGGTGGTAGCAAAAGAACGTGAAATTATCGAGGTTTGTGGGCATGCAGGTAAAATATTACTGGAAAGTGGTGCGGAAACAGCCAGAGTCGAATCAACTGTCGAGTACATTGACCGGGCAGCCGGTATCAAGATCAGTTGCCATGCAGAAATGACCGCTATTTTTGTGGATTCTAACGATAATCCCACAACTCACCTCGTAAAGGTGCGAACAGGCGATTTTAATTTACAAAAGGTTGATGAGATCAATACCCTTTCTCGAGCTTTTACCGAGCACAAGATTACTTTTGATGAGTTGAAATCTGGGTCAAGTCCAAAATGTTGGTGTAAATTAAATTCCGCGAATTTATCATTTCACAAGCTTAAGCATACCGGCTTCTTCTGAATTGTCATCTTTTTCAATCCCGTGGTAAACGGTCATGTTTAAGTACCGTGGACCAGCAGCCCATTTTTCATTCTGTTCAATCAGTAGTGCTCCCATTAGTCGCAAGACGCTTAGATCATTCGGGAATATCCGGATTACACGGTCACGACGACGAATTTCTTGATTAACCCGCTCAATTGTATTATTCGTCCGGAGACGCTTCCTTAGCTCCTCTGGGAGCTGGTAAATCACCATTAATTCGTCAAAACTATTTTCTAATTTCTTCACCACCTTAGGGAACTCGGTCTGCCAATCTTTAACCAATTGGTCACGCCGTTCAACCGCTTGGTCGTACGTTGGAGCATTAAATAAATCTTTGAGTCGGTTAGCAACTTCTTTACGATCCTTGAGTGCCAGAATACTTGTACAGTCATTACTAAAATGAAATTGACATCTCTGCCAAAGGCTACCCTGAAATTGCGTAGTGATTGCATCCTTTAAGCCACAATGAGCGTCTGAAACAAACATATCAACGTTGGTAAGGCCCCGCTGTTTAAGTTCACTAAAGAAGTCCATCCATGCAGCTTTTGATTCACTATCACCGATATCAAAACCGAGCACTTCTCGACGACCGCTAGGGTCGATTCCAATCGCAACGAGTAAGCTATTACTTGTCACAACGTGACCACGGTGTACCTTAAATAAAATTGCATCGGCATACACAAAAGTATACTTTTGCGTAAAGGGACGTCGGTTAAAATCCAGCACTTGGTCGTCCAAATTACTGCATAAAGCCGAGACCGTACTTTTAGAAAAGGTTGTCCCACATAACTTCTTAGTAATCTCAGCTACTTTACGTGTTGAAACACCTTGGATTACCATTTCCATTAATGCCAAATCAAAGGCCTGCTCACTACGCTGGTAGCGCTTGAACAGCTGTGTTGAAAAATTACCATGACGGAGTTTAGGAACGTGTAGTTCAAGTGTTCCTACTCGTGTGGTAAGCTAACGAACCCGATAACCATTCCGTGAATTGGTTCGTTCATCCGAACGTTCATAAGCCTTAGCTTTAATCTGCTCAGTCGCTTCGGACTTTAGAATTTCATCAAGGATTTTGGCCATAATTGATTGCATGGCCTTATCCCGATCACCTAGTAATAGCTCCTTTAATTCGTCATCCTCTAAATTTAATTCAACTTTTGGCATAATGAAGTTCCTTTCAGATTTCACAAAGTCCTATTTAGAATTTACACCAATTATACGGACATAACCGAAATCTGGGATTGCACGAATTGATAAAGCGGTGATCGACTTCAACTGGCCCGAAAAAATTTTTGGTGCTGGTCTGGTTTCAGTCGCACCTATGCTTCTCTTTCATGCCACTTGGGGCGATCTCACTCTCGCTTTTTTCGTAGGAATTTTAGGGTATTTAGCCGCCCAGTATGCGGGTAAAACGATGGTTACCCCATATATCAGCGTTGGTATTGGGGGTCTGGTCATTGGTTTACTGGCAAGTAGTTTAGTAAGCATCGGAATAGCTGAGAGCGCGCAAAATATCATAGTGAGTGCGTTAATGCCACTCGTCCCTGGTGTTGCGATTACGAATTCATTACGTGAAATTATGGGACGGCACACCATTTCTGGAATTGTGAGGGCTGTGGATGCGCTGATGACGGCTGGGGCAATTGGTGCAGGTGTGATTATCGGTAGTCTGTTAACACAATTTTTGTGGGGAGGCCTTTAAGATGCAACTTATTGGGGGTTTTATTTTTAGTTTCTTATCAACGGTTGGGTTTGGTGTTATTACCAACGTGCCACGACGAACCCTTCTCCCTGCTGGGATTACCGGGGCGCTATCCTGGGTAGTTTACCTTTTGGTTCAGTCTGCAACCAAAAATGTGATTTTACCCAATCTTTTTGCAGCAGTCACCATTGGACTTTTAGCAAACATCGCTGCAATTGTTGTTAAAGCTCCAGTGAATGTCTTGTATGTGCCCTGTCTAGTTTCACTAGTTCCGGGTGCCATTGTATGCGGGGGTTCACATTGGGCCAGGTCGCCAGTGCGCAGCAGAATCTGTTAAAGACGCTGATGATTGCAATGGCATTAGCAGTCGGTTTTTTAATTGCGGAAGCCTTTTTTAGCAAAATTCGTCCCGCAATTCGCCGCTGGTTAAAGTAAATTGAGTTAAATAAAACCAAGAAAGGATGAAAAAAATGTCACTAAAAACTGAATTAATGGCTAAATTAGACGCAGCACAACCGGAGATGATTAAAATTCGCCGGCATTTGCATAAATATCCCGAATTGTCATTTCATGAAGAAAAAACAGCGGCGTATATTAAAGCTTTCTATCAAAACCTGGATTGTCAGATTACAAATTATGGCGAGGGATATGGCTTTGCCGTGGAAATTAGCGGTGGGCAACCGGGACCAAAACTTGCCTTACGGGCTGATTTTGATGCTTTAGCGGTTCAAGAAGATAATGACTTACCTTTTAAATCCGTTAATCCAGGCGTGATGCACGCTTGTGGACATGACGGCCACACTGCCTATTTGATGGTTTTGGCGAAAGCTTTGATTGAATTGAAGGATCGATTACATGGCAGCATTCGCGTTATCCATCAAAATGCAGAAGAAGTTTCCCCAGGTGGAGCCAAAGGAATGGTGGCAGATGGTGTGCTTGATGGCGTTGATAATGTGATTGGGTTGCACGTCATGACGTCCATGCCTACGGGCAGTATTGGGTATCATCTCAATGAAACTCAGACCGGCCGGGCAAATTTTACGATTACCTTTACAGGTAAAGGCGGTCATGCTTCCATGCCTCATTTATCGAATGATGCGATCGTCAGTGGTAGTTATTTTGTGACAGCTTTACAAACGGTGGTTTCAAGACGAATCGATCCCTTTGATACAGCTAGTGTAACCATCGGTTCTTTCGATGGTAATGGTTCTTACAATGCCATCAAAGAAAGCGTCACGCTTAAAGGTGATGTACGCGTGATGAAAGAAACAACCCGAAAAACGGTCCGTAGTCAAATTGAGCAGATTGCTCATGGGATCGAAGCAATGTTTGGCGTCCGTGCAGAGATTGATTACGACGATAACTACCCTGTCCTCGTTAACGATCCCCAACTCACGACCAGTGTGATGGAGACGATCAAAGCGGCAAAAATTCCGGAACTTACTCAGGTTTTCGATTGCGGCCCTCAAGATCCATCTGAAGACTTTGCCTACTTCGCCCAACATACGCCTAGTTGTTTCTTTTATGTGGGATGTCAGACGTCAGATGGTGCAAATCATCCGCACCATAGTCCGGACTTTATGCTGAATGAAGATGCCCTCATTATTGCAGCAAAATCCGCAGGTGCAGCAGTTTTGGGCTATCTAGATCAATCTAAATAAAAAAGTCCTATCGTAACCAAGAATTCAACTGTCTGGAAAAGTTTACATGGTTTCACATAAACTTAGACGTTCTAAGCTTACCTTACGATAGGACTATTTATTAAGCTCATTTGTGTGCAGTATTCTGTTCCATAAAATAACGTTTTTTCATACGGAATGGGTTTGCACATACCTGGGGCTGCTAGCGAGTCACCTGCATATCTCTAAAAGGGATAGTCGTGCTGAATTCTGCTTCCTGTTGCCTAAGTTATTCTTTGTGGGGAAACCGCTACAATCCATAATTTTTTTGTTCATTAGTACCAGCAACTGGTTAATTTTTACCCCATTGAACAAATTGCTTTGCTGCTTCTGGACTTTCGTGATCCATGAATAGTGATTTTCCTAGATCAAGGGCTCTGATTTGAGTCAGTTCTTCTTGCGTTAAATTGAAATCCCAAATGGCAAAATTTTCCTTGATTCTTGCCGGATGGGTACTCTTGGGAATGATAACAACACCTTCCTCAGCAAGAAATTTCAATGCAATTTGAGCGGGTGTTTTATGATAACGATTGCCAATTGTCACTAAGAGATCATTCGTAAAAATACCGTTTGCCCCCTCAGCAAGCGGTGCCCACACTTCAATTTTAGTATTATTTTCTGCTAAATATTTCCGATCTACTTTTCGTTGATCAAAAACATGTGTCTCAATCTGATTAACTGCGGGGATGACATCATTAAAGCCCACCAGATCAATATATCTGTCGGGATAAAAGTTAGAAATACCAATTGCGCGAATCGTCCCTTTTTTGTAAAGTTCCTCCAAAGCATGGTAGGCACCATAATAATCTCCAAAGGGTTGGTGAAGTAAGACCATATCAATATAATCAGTTTTCAATTTTTCTAGAGAGACCTTGATTGAGGCTTTGGTCTGTTCATAACCATAATTGGAGATCCAAACTTTGGTTGTAATAAAGATATCTGCACGGTCAAGGGGGCTTTCTTCAATTGCAGCCCCGACAGCTGCTTCATTATTATAAGCCTGGGCAGTATCAATTAAGCGATAACCGGTTTCTAACGCTGTTAGGACAGCTCGCTTACAAGCCTCAAATTCAGGAATTTGATAAACACCAAAACCTTCTTGTGGAATTTCAACACCATTATTAAGTTTGATTACGGGTACTTGTGTCATAGAAACTCACTCCTTTTTTATGTCTGGTAATTATATTTGATAACACTCATTTATGATGACTACTCGTGCTGACTTTCGAGCATTTTGTCCAAAGCGCGATTAATCGTGGGCTGCGGATCGGTATACTGATAAGTGTATAATCCTGGATACATCGTTCGATAAACCGCTTTTTTTTGTAATCTAGGAGCCTGATCTTTATAAAAACTTGTATAGGAAACAGATGACCAAAGAAAAAGGGCCTCATCCACAGTAATCAACTGCGGAAGGCTTATAAATAAGCGCTCAATTTGTGTCTTCGTTAAGTGTGCACGTACGATTTTGAGCAATTCACTAAAATTAAGCGTAAAGCCCAACCCCATGACTCGTTTTCCATCAAATTGAGATTTTTCCATTGCATCAATTTGTAACCCTGCGATATCCCGGACATCAACACTGTCCATCGGCCCATCAACTAGGTAAGGCCGATTCTTCAAATAGGCATTAATCATGTCATGGTTCCATTCCAGAAAGCTAGGTCCAATCACATTCGTGGGATGAATAATCGTCGTTTTCAAACCTAAAATATGACTGAGATCCCAAATCCGTTTTTCTTCCTTGACTTTCATAACGGCGAATCGATCGTAGGGATAATCCATGTGGGTCACATCCGTCCAATCAGCCTCAGTAAAAACCGTCTTGTGAGGATCCGTATTTCCGTAACCAATTGCACCAATCGAGCCAATATGGACCAATTTTTCAACTGATTTAACTTGTGAGATTGCCCAAAATAAATTGTTGACGGCTTTCAGCTTGGTTGTGACAAAGTCAGTGATGGCTCTTTCTTCACCCGTAAATGGCGCGGTATCATTGAACACCCACTTTGCACCTTGGAGAGCTTGCAGAATTTTTGTGGGTTCCGTGAGCATATCTGCCCTAACACCGCGGACATTTGGCAATTTCTGTGTTAAGGATGCAAATTTCTGTGAGTTATGAAAAGTACCCGTCAGATTCGTAAAACCTAATTGAGTTAAGGATGCTGCTAACCAAGAACCCATATACCCGGTAATACCTAAAATGACAATTTTATCTTTTTTATTCAATTTCGTCTCCTCTCATACTAATAAACTTCTAGCTAATTTACCTAGTCTAAAACAGCGAGATACTTCATTCACAAAGGTCTTGACGTGTTTGCTATGCCATCTTTTCCGTACCTTCATTGTAGAGCACAATATCAAAGTTGAAATATATCTAGTTGTTATAATCGGTCATTACTTTTATGCATATCAAATTACTTTAATTGAATTTATCTTGATGAATTAACCATAAAAGATTTTCGAGATATGGTTGAATTGAAAGGTGTAATTGTGTTGGTGACAGGAAAGCATGAAGTCGTTTTTGCTGACGACTAGCAATATCTAATACTTGATAGTCGTGGTCGACGAAAGCCTGGAGTTGCATGGAGTCAATAAAATTTGGAAAACTATGTTTGAATTTAGTTAACCAAAGTTTGGTGGTTTCATTCTCATAAGCACGGCTCATGGGCGTAACTTCGCCTTGAAAATAGTGCTGCAGATCAAAAAGCAAATAATCCATGCGGTCACGATAAATCGTATAACGGTAAGTATTAATTGTAGGTAATTTGTGTTTAGGCCAAATAAAATGAAGATTTAGATTCTGCCGGATACTTTCATAATCTTGAATCCACATTTCAAATTGAGGATGAATCGTCATTAGTTGTTTGCGACCACAAATAACATCTGCCGCAAGAAAAATTTTGTGATTAGCAACCGTCTCAATTAAGGTATTGCGATAAGCCGTTAAATGAAACTTTTGGCCTAACGCGATGTATAAACTAAAATCGTCATGATCAGGATCAGGACAGAGTTGTTCCGCCAACTTAGCAATATATGTCGGGTCGTTGGTTTTCAGATACTTAAAGAAATCACTGCCATAAAAATGAGTCAGACGGTTGATATTTGCTTTGTATAGATTCATGTTTCCTCCTTAAAGCGATGAGTTAGAACGGCGTCTTTAGGCAAACAGTACTTTTGGAACTTAGTGCACTTTCTAAGCCTTTTTTTCAAACTGATCATACCATAAAAAAAGAGTTGAGAATGAATGCTTACATTCCCAGCTCTTGAATTTATGAGGCTGTTGTTAGCCAGTCATCTAGTCCCATCATTTGTACAAGGCCTTGAGCACATTCTCGACCTTTATTTCCACCTTTACCACCGGCACGATTAATTGCCTGTTCCAGATTGTCAGTTGTTAGCACCCCAAACATGACAGCAACTTGACCTTCAAGTGAGACCTGAGCAAGACGATTAGCAGTTTGCGAACAAATGTAATCGTAATGAGAAGTTTCCCCTTTAATAACAGATCCCAAGGCAATCAAACCGTCATATGCTTTTGTCAGACTTAATTGTTTTGCCCCTCGGGGAAGTTCAAATGCCCCTGGTACGTGGACAACTGTGAGATTTTTAGATTCGATCCCTAATTTTTGTAATTCATCAATAGCACCGGTCAAGAGTTTCTGTGTTACAAGGTCGTTAAAATCAGCAACCACAATTCCAACGCGCTTGTTTTTGCCATTCATCGTTCCTTTATATTCTTTCATTATTGAACTCCCTTAAGTAAGTGATTAAGTTTGTGTTTTTTCGTCTCTAGATACTTTTGATCTTCCTTTGTGGCTGGGATTTCTAATGGAATTCTTGTGATGATGTCAATCCCCAATGCCTTTAATTGATTCATTTTATTGGGGTTATTTGTCATGAGTTTCACTTGCTGAACACCCATAGTTTTTAGAATTGACGCCACGATACCATAGTCTCTTTGATCGGGTTCAAAGCCTAAATGCAGATTCGCATCTACCGTATCAAATCCATTTTCTTGCAGTTTATAGGCTTTCAATTTATTGATAAGGCCAATTCCGCGTCCTTCTTGGCGTAAATAAATAAGCGCCCCAGACCCATTCGCTTCGATTTTTCTTAGTGCTGCGTGTAATTGCTCGCCGCAATCACACCGTGTTGATCCAAAGACGTCACCAGTTAGGCATTCAGAATGAATTCTCAATAACAAAGGTTGATGGGAATTCAAATTTCCTTTCGAGATCAGCAGTGCGGGTTCTTTGGTGATTGGGGTTTCAAAAGCCTCTAAATTGAAATTGCCAAAGGTACTGGGAAGTTTAATTTTAGGAATTGGATTAAGGACATCGATATTTTTGATGTAACGATACTGTTTAATATCCTGAATCGTGATCAAGGGCATTTGCATGCCTTCTGCAAAAGCTTTTAATTCGCGTGATCGAGCCATATGACCATCTTTTTTCAAAATCTCGCAAATGTAAGCTACGGGAACCGCATGGGCTAGCTTGGCCAAATCAACTGCTGCCTCGGTGTGGCCACCACGTTGCAGTACACCATGTGCCTTAGCAACCAACGGAAAAACGTGACCAGGATGAAAAAAATCATCGGCAGTCTTCGTAACATCTGCTAATTGTTTGATCGTTGCCGCCCGATCGAAGGCAGAAATTCCGGTAGTCGTTGATTTGGCATCCGCACTTAATGTAAAAGCTGTACCAAACGGCTCCGTTTCATCTCCCGTCATCTTGGATAAGTGGAGGCGGGTTGCGATTGCTTGCGTCATGGGCACACACAGAAGTCCGCGCGCTTTACGGATCATTTGGTTGACCGTTTCAGGCGTTGCGTACTGAGCCAACCCTACCATATCCCCCTCTGCTTCCCGGTCTTTTGAATCTGTTACGATGACTAAGCGGCCTTCTTGTAACGTTTGGAGCGCATTTTCAACCTTAATGATTGTCGAGTTACTTTTCATTTTTATTTCTCTCCCTGATTTAGAATATATTTGCCAAGTATATCGGTTTCAAGATTAACTAATGAACCCATTTGCAATTGCTTTAAAATAGTGTGTTCCAAAGTATGCGGAATTAAACTTACCGAAAAAGTGCTCTGGTAAACACTGACAATCGTTAAACTCACACCATCTAAAGCAATCGAACCCTTTTCCACGATGTAGCGTGCATACTTATGAGGAAATTTAAAGCTAAACGTCACCGCATTCTTTTCAACCTGCTTCTTAATTAAGGTGGCGGTTGTATCCACATGTCCAAGGACAAAATGACCGTCAATTCGATCAGTAGGTAATAAGGCGGGTTCAAGGTTCACCTGACTTTTTTCTTGCAGCTGGTGCACATTAGTTCGTCTAACCGTTTCAGGCATGATATTCACTTCAAAACCATCGTTATATAATTTTGTAATTGTCAGGCAGACGCCATTTACAGCGATACTGTCACCAAGTTTGCTGTGGATTTGGTTCGTCAATGCTGTTTCAATGCGGAGATTAAAAGCGTCTGAACCGTTTTGTACTTTTTTGATAACGCCCATATCTTTAATAATTCCGGTAAACAAAATCATTCCTCCTTGCTTCTATTCGAATGTTATCAGCCAGTTGTTTGACTTTAGTGATCTTCATATCGAGAACCTTCAAACTTTCGACGCCCCTAATTGCTGGCAGAGCAGTCCCACCAAAAAGTTTTGGGGCCATATAAACGACCAATTCATCTACCAATTGTTTACGGACAAAAGCGGCTTGCACATGACTACCGCCTTCCACCAACAGGGATTGAATACCATGCAGGGTCAAAAATTCAAGAATTTTAGTTACTGCCCAATTTTTATCGGTAAAAACCAAAATGTTTGGAAGCCATTTTCTTTTTGAAACGTGTCGACTCAATATCCAAATTGGGCTGTTTGTGGTAAAGATTTTAAGATTTGGATCTAATTTATCGACATCCTTAACTAAAAGAATTCTAATCGGTTCAAAAGCCAGCTTTTGTGTCCTAATGGTTAAATGCGGGTTGTCAATCATTAAAGTATTTTCGCCAATCAGGATCGCCTGTTGGGCAGCCCGGAGCTTTTGACTATCTAAATAAGCCGCGTGGTTACTGACAAGACTTCGCCTACCATGCTCAAAATTGATTTTGCCATCTAAAGTCATGGCATATTTCAGCGTGATAAACGGTCTTTTTTGCTGATAAAAGAAATTGTATTTTTCGTTCATTTTGGCAGTAACTCCTAAAACTGTAACCTGAATTCCGGCTTCTTTAAGGATCTGTATCCCCTTCCCACATACAAGGGGGTTGGGATCCTTTTGTCCAATCACAACCCGGTGAATGCCCATTTTGGTAATTTTTAGTGCACATGGCGGTGTTTTGCCATAATGACTACAAGGTTCAAGCGTGACGTACATCGTGGCTCCCTCAGCTTGGTTGGGATTAACCAAACCCTTAAAGGCTTCAACCTCGGCATGATCACCACCAAACAGGTGATGGTAACCACGTGAAAGAATCTGGTTTTCCTTCACAATTAGAGCGCCCACGAGCGGATTTGTCCACGTGCTGCCCCTTGCCTTTTTTGCTTCTTGAAAAGCAAGTTTCATAAAATAAGTATCATCCATCCTATTCACCTCACGAAAAAAGGCCCCGCATTTAAAAATGCGAGGCCCATTTATTGATAAGCTAAATAAGATTTCATACGAGAATTTGAAATGCCAAAAAAGCATTTCCATTGGTATGAAAAATTAGCGCTATTTCTTCTCCCATCCAGACTTTACTGTCGGTCCCAGACTTTCACTGGGTCCACTGCTACACGCAGGTCACGGACTTCAACTCTACTAAGTTGTTACCGTCGGTCGGGAATTGCACCCTGCCCCGAAGAAATCTATATTCAGTTTTCAGATTCCATCATACGCGTTCGGTCAACATGATGCAAGTTTGGCGCTTCATTAGACTTTTGATTTTGACCTCGAACGCGCGATGGCCATGTGCGCCCAAAATAACCGTGATTAGCCATCAATACGGTAAATTTGGTTGGTGGTCTTTTCTGGTGTAATGACATAAAACCCCTTTTCTTGTGACCATTCTACGTAAACAAGCTTCTCCAAAGCAACGAAGCCTAATTTGGCTAAATTTGCTCGTAACCAGTCTTCGCTTAAATCATAAGATGCGAGCACTTTTTTTTGAATTTTTCCCTGATCGACAAGCATGATTGCTAAGACCTTGTCTTTTTCAGACTTGACAATCATACTAACTTGACCAGCGTTTTCCAAAATAATGTGGCGCGCATTTTCTAAAGAAAAGCACTGGTTTTGGCGTGCCATTTCACGCAGTTGCTCCATTTCGATCTTGTTTCGGTCAATTTCTTTAACATTAAGAACCCCGTCTTTGATAAGAATAGACGGTTCTCCTTTTATCCAGCGGTTGATTCTTTCATTTTTCTGGACAACTTTTTCAATGAAAAAAATCAAGAGGGCCCAAATCCCAATCGCAAACAAAAGATGACCAAGATGAACCTGTTCGTCGTAAACTGTTTCTTCCAGGATCCCGCCAAGCACTAACGTATAAATTAAATCGAATGGTGTAATTTCTGCCATTGACTTTTTTCCAAGCAAGCGAACAACAATTAACAAGCCAATCAACCCAATCACTAATTTAGCCCCAATAAGTAGCCACATTAAACCAGCCTCTTTTCGAATAAGTTTTGTTTTTACAGATAATTGTATTGCCAATAATTAAATTTTAAACGTCCAAAAAGAAGGTGACAATTAATATTCCCATTGTGGCGGTTTTTAGCGATCGATTTTTATATAAAAAACAAGATCCGCGAAAAAACGGACCTTGTTGCGACCTTATTTGCTTAAGAGCGACTCTGCTTTCGCCAATGCCCGATCATTTTGGGCTACTTTTGCTTGTACTTTGGTTTCTAAATTGACCACTGTTTTGGCATCTGCCTTCCCGGTAATGGTAAGACCAGCTTTCTTCTGATAATTTTGAACAGCTGTCTGCGTCGTTTTACCGAAGTAACCATTGGTCTTTCCCGAGAAGTAGCCTAAAGCAGTTAGTTCCTTTTGTAAGGTTTTCACTTCGGAAGAAACGTCACCTAACTGATAGGTTTTCTTAGTGTTAATCAGTTGAAGATAAGCATATTTCGGATAATCGGCTTTATACGTTGGTGTTAAGCCCTTTTTATTGATCCAATCCCCATTGGGTGTTAACCACTTAGCAATGGTAATTTTCATTTCGCTTTTATCCGTGAAGTCACTCACAGTTTGAACGGTCCCTTTCCCATAAGATTGAGTGCCAATGAGCGGCGCGTCTGCAGACTGATGTAAAGCGGCTGCAAAAATTTCGGCTGCACTCGCACTACCCCCGTTCATGAGTACCGCGACCGGTTTAGTGACCTTATAGCCGCCATCATATTTTTTGCCAGCCTTATAGATCTGCTGCTGACCATTCTTTGTTTGAACCCGCATAATGGTTTTTCCGTTTTTTAGGAACATGGAAGCCATCTTAAGTGCTTGGTCCATTAAGCCCCCCGGATTATCGCGCACATCCAAAACGTAGGCAGTTGCACCTTTTTTATCTAGCTTCTTCAGAGCCGCTTTGAGTTCAGAAGCGGTTCGCTCAGAAACTGAAGTAATTTGAATGTAACCAATTTTTTTATCCACCAGTTTCGTGTTCACAGTGCTAACTGGAATTTTTGCACGTGTTAGGGTTTGTTTAAAGGACTTACCGCCACGCTTGATGGTTAAAGTGACTTTGGTTCCGATTTTACCGCGCATCAAATTCACTGCTTGCGTAATGGTTTTACCAGCAATTGACTTGCCATTAACTGCGGTGATCACGTCGCCGGGTAAAAGACCGGCTTTTTTAGCTGGGGTCCCCTTAATCGGCGAAATGATTTTGATATACTGACCAGATTTTTGTACTTCGGCACCGATCCCCGAAAAACTAGAAGAAATTTGATTATTCAAACTTGTCGCTTCTGACTTATCCATGTACTCCGAAAAAGGATCGTCAAGTGCAGAAATCATTCCTTTTATTGCGCCATTGGTCACTTTAGACGCACTCACGGATTTATAATAGTTCGTTTGAATATTATTATAAACAGCTTCGATTTTTTGCATGGAAGCTGAAGTGGCTTGGGCCTGACTGACAATTGTTCTGGTCTGAAAGTAAGCGACGGTATAGGCAATTCCACCACCCACAAGTAAAGCAATGAGAATTGACCAAATTAGAGTGGCTTTTTTTACGAATTTTGGTTGTTTATTTTTCATATACTGGCTTCCTAACTATGAGTATTGGTTTCAAGATACTTCTGCCATGCATCATCAAAAACCGTCATTGAAGGCAAATAATTGCCATTCAACTCCAAGTATTTAGAAATTTCATTAAAATCTTGTGATTGCTTGGGAAAAGCTTGGTCAAAAAAGGCATTATTAGCGAATTCAGCAATGGGATCGTAACTTCCAGGATTCCGTTGCGTCATTAAAAACTGATAGAATGTTTTACTCATCATTTTACCTCCTCATTCTGTTTGGGGATGTTGACGCTAAAGACGAATTTGTTGTCGGGAATGTCGAGTTTCTTCGCCTTGAAGTAAATCCCATTGGGGGTCTTTATCTTTTGCAGGTTTAAGGTAATGACTTTTCCCTTGATCGTGATCCATTTAGGTAAGTTATAGTTTGCACCAATGTAGGCAAGAACCATCTTCGGCGAGATACTCAAAGCTCCGACGGCTAAATGTTTAGCTGATAGGACAATGTTACCGGAGGAAGTAACCCGTGGTTCAAGCGATAAAGCGTAATTCACGTTGCTGCCGAGTACTTTCACCTTACCAATTAAAAGCACCTGTTTATTCACTTTTAATTGGTAAGAAAAGTTCTTATTTGTTTGATAAGGCTTTAAATAAGCTGCCATTAAGGCGTTTAGCTGTTTCCTGTTTAGGGTAACGTCAAAAGAACTTGCTGGTGTAGCTGAAGCAGTTGTCTGGTTTTTAGGAATTGGTGTGTTCGCAATTCGCGTATGAAAGAAGATGCCCAGCGCCACTAAGCAAGCTAATAAAGCAATGAAAGCCCATTTCCATAGATTGGGGCGTTTTTTCTGAATCGGTTGTTGCTTGGTTTGCATATTTCGTCAGTCCTTATAAAGCCATTTATCGTGAATATTCATACTTCTTACCAACAGGCGAGTCATTTGATCATACCCCCGTGCATTGGGGTGAAAATGATCATCACTTGAAAGATAGATATTTTTTTCTTTTGTGTTCTCAAGGTTCTGCTCGATTTTACTAATTTGCATATCCTCTATGGATTTCGCACTGGAACTCTGTTTAAGCTTGCTTAGCGCCTCAGTACTTTGATATTGTCCTCGTGAAAGCAACTTGTTGACGGAGATAAAGTAAGCTGCTGATGATTGTGAAACAGCTGCTTTAGTGGTTTCGTCAAAATTGGCTACTGCCCGGTTAATCTGCGTAATATTAGGAAAATAAACGAAAAACGGGTTGTAAATGCCAAAAACGTAGATAGGTGCCTTTGCATTATAGTGCCGAATTTGTTTAAGTAATTTCTGAACTTCAGTGGCGTACCTCAGATTTAAACGTTCCAGAGCTAGGGTAAACTTTCCTTGTGAGGCAGTTGAATATTTTTGTAACGCCTGGAAAAGATCATTGCCGCCAACTGTTAGAATGATGGCATCTGAATTCTTGAGCGCCTTTTGTAATTTGACGCTGGTCGTCACCCGTTTTAAAATCTGGTCACTTCGTTCACCCGCAATACCATAATTTTTAACCGTCGCTTGCAAGTAGTACTTTTGATGTAACTTCTTGCCCAAGCGTTTTGTGTACCCAGCTTCTTTTTTGTTATCACCCACTCCTTGAGTTAAAGAATCTCCCAAAGCGGTGATTTGAACTTTTTTCTTCTGCGTTTTGGCAAGTTTATGAACAGTACGGTTTGAATCCGTGGGTGTATTGTCAGAATGTTGCGGAAAATAATAATTTAGTCCGAATACAACTAAGATCACGATTACCACGAAAACAAGGATCATAATTAGCCAATCGGCGATTTTTTTCATTGTGACGCTCCTTGAAATGATGCTTTATTTTAATACAAACACAGGACAAATGATGGTTAATTTTCCACCAATTGTCCCGTTAATCGATCTTTAATCTCCCGTATAATACATTAAGGCAAATGCACCAGGGCCGCCATGGGTTGCAATAATCGGCACCGTTTCTCGTACCAGAATATTAATGTTTGGAAACATCTCTTGAATTCTATCTTTAATTGGCGCAATGGTGTCCAAAGCCCCCACATGAGAAATTCCAATTGATTTGATGTTCGGCGTTTTAGCCATTTTTTCACAAACTTCATCAAAGAAGCGGCTAATCGTCTTCATGCCTCGTCCTTTAGCCACAACTTTCAATTCGCCTTCCGTGACCTGTAACACAATTTTGATGTTCAGCAGGCCAGAAATCATGCCTGTCATCCGATTAATCCGTCCACCCTTGACCAAATTATCTAAAGTCATAACGCCCATGAAAAGTTTGGTATGATCACGAATATCTTCGGCGGTCTTCAAAATTTCTTCACGTGATCGTCCAGCCGCTGCCATTTTAGCCGCTGCAATCACTTGAAAAGCAAGTGCGCGGTCAGTTGTTTGGCTATCCACGACGGTCACATCCGCCTTGGAAAGCTGGGCTGCCTGTTCTGCTGCATGGACGGTGCCACTGATGGCTTCCAACATGTTAAAACAAATGATCTGACTATCGTCCGCACCTAACTTATCGAAAACTTCAACAAATTTTCCGATGGGCGGTTGGCTGGTTTTAGGCAATGCCTTAGAATTTTGCATTTTAGTTAGGAATTCTTCGTTCGTAATTGTTTCGCGTTCCACATAAATGGTGTCATCAATCATAACAGTTAAGGGAACAATTGTAATGTTGTAATCTTTAGCCTCTTGATCTGTGACGCCGCAAGAGGAATCAGTCACAATTTTAATCTTTGCCATTGAAACTCACACTTTCTACACAGTAATATTTACATGAATTGATTATAACAGACAATTCCTATATTTTCATTATTAGTGTGGGTTTATACAAGCTTTTCATAGACCTCAAAGGTATGTGGGATTGGATTTTGTTCCGGGCCATGCCCTTCGCTCGATTGCATTAAACGCCACTCAGAATAATCAATAGGAATCATCTGCGTATCCCCTTTGAACGCTGCATGAATCTTAGTGCGATAAAGTCTTTGGACATAAGGGTAGAACTGTGCATACACTTCTTTACCGCCAATGATAAAAAGCCAGCGATCCGATCGGTCGTACTGAGTTAGAATTTCATGGATTGAGTGAGACACTTTCAAGTTATCCGTCTCTTTGAGATTACTTTGACGGGTCAAAATAACATTTAGGCGCTGGGGCAAAGGTCTTGCCCCAAAGGAGTCAAACGTTTTTCTTCCCATTACCACGGTATGTCCTGTTGTGATTTGCTTAAAATATTGCGTATCATCAGGAATTCGCCACGGTAAATGATTATCGTCGCCAATGATGCCATTTTGGTCTTCTGCCCAGATGAATGCTAGCAAGCTGATCACTCCTTTATACTGCAACTGGTGCTTTGATTGCTGGGTAAGGATCATAGCCTTCAACCCGGATATCTTTGAAGTCATAATCAAAAATACTTTTTGCCTCGCTTGCAATTATAAGACGTGGTGCCTCACGCGGGGTTCGGGAAAGCTGGGTTTTTACTTGTTCAATGTGGTTAGTGTAAATATGAGCATCCCCCAAAGTATGGATAAACTCACCTGGCTGCAGGCCCGTTTCTTTGGCGATTAGGCAGGTTAACAAAGCATAACTGGCAATATTAAACGGCACCCCTAGAAAAATATCGCCACTGCGCTGATAAAGTTGACAGCTCAATTTACCATCACTCACGTAAAATTGAAACATTGTGTGGCACGGTGGCAGGGCCATTGAAGAAATATCTTCGGGATTCCAAGCGGAAACAATCATTCGCCTGGAATCGGGATTCGTTTTGATTGTGTGAATGACATCACTGATTTGGTCGATTGTGCCGCCGGTGGAAGTTTTCCAAGCCCGCCACTGGCTGCCATAGACGTTGCCAAGATCACCAAATGTTTCGGCAAAGGCATCATCAGTTAAAATTTTTTGATCAAATATCTTTTTCTGTTCCTTATAATCAGCGGCAAAATCAGGATCGATTAAGGAACGACGGCCAAAATCAGCCATATCAGGACCCGTATATTGATCACTTTCAATCCATTTCTTGAACGCCCATTCATCCCAAATATGGTTGTGATGTTGCAATAGGTAACGAATATTCGTATCGCCATGCAAAAACCACATTAATTCGCTTTTAATTAAGCCAAATGGCACTTTTTTGGTGGTTAACAACGGAAATCCCTTGGCCAAATCAAAACGCATTTGATAGCCAAACGTGCTATACGTCCCGGTTCCTGTGCGATCGTGTTTGTAATTTCCGTTTTTCAAAACGTAAGCTTCCAAGTCTAAATATGGCTGTTCTAACATTTTTGATCCTCCTTAGCTATCCTTTACTCGTCGACATACTGGCTCAAATATTCCCAGCGTGTCATTTTGTGATCAATTTGAGCGTCTAAGGCTTCAATTTGCTTTTGTAAATCAGCTAATCGCCCATAATCCTCGGAAATCGTGGTCATTTCCTCTTGTAAATCACGTTTGTTTTGCTCTAATAGATCAATTTCGTTCTCAATAGATTGCCACTCAAGTTGTTCTGCATATGTCAGTTTTACTTTTTTGGCAGGTTTAGCTGTTTTTTCTTTTGCCTTGTCGGGAGCAGCTTTTTTGGCTCCCTCACGCGTTTTATGACTCTGATCAACAGCTGTCACTTGTTTTAAATAATCCGTAAATTGTCCGGTATAACGTTGAATGACGCCGTTCCCTTCAAAAATTAAGAGATGATCAGCAACCTTGTTTAGGAAATACCGGTCATGAGAGACGGTAATTACGGTTCCCCGAAAGTGTGCTAAATAATCTTCTAAAACGGTCAGGGTGCCAATATCAAGATCGTTGGTAGGCTCGTCCAAAAGCAAAACATTGGGTTGTTGCATCAAGATTTTCAATAAATACAATCGCCGTTTCTCACCACCAGACAGCTTACGAATCAGCGTTCCATGCATAGCGCGTGGGAAGAGAAATTGTTCCAATAGATTGGTCACACTAATGTGATCACCATTGGCATTTAACACCTCTTGTCCAACTTCGCTCAAGTAACTGATAATTCGCTTGTCCTCTGGGATTGGTTCGATTTTTTGCGTGTAATACCCGAGTCTAACTGTTTCGCCAATTTCAATGATACCCGAATCTAAGTTTTGCCGGCCCGCAATGACGTTTAGAAGCGTGGATTTTCCAGTACCATTGTTACCGGTAATGCCTACCCGTTCATCAGCCTGAATTAGTTCTGAAAAATTGTCCAAAATTAAATGTGATCCCAATTTTAAGGTGGCCGCTTTTAATTGGATGACTTTTTTACCCAAACGCTGTTGCCCCAGTTGAACTGAAAGATTTTCTTGTTTTTTGGCGGGGGCATTGACTGCTGTGCTTAAGGTGTTAAAACGATTGATTCGGGCTTGTTGTTTCGTCCCCCGTGCTTTTGGCCCCCGTTGCATCCAGGCTAACTCTTGCTTGTAAAGACGTGCCGCTTTTTCGCTTTTGGCGTTTGCTTGCACTTCTTGGGTGGCTTTCTCGGCAACGTAGGCTTGATAATTTCCTGGATACTGTTGGAGCGTTCCAAAACTGAGTTCCCAAATCTGGTTAGCTACGCGATCCAAGAAATAACGATCATGGGTCACAATCAGTAAAGCACCCTTATAAGCTGCTAGATATTGTTCTAGCCAAGCAATGGAATCAAAATCCAGATGGTTAGTCGGTTCATCTAGCATTAAGAGATCCGGGGCTTGAATAAGGGTCTGAGCCAAATCCACTCGCTTTTGTTGCCCACCGGATAAGGTCGCTATTTTTTGATTAAGGTTAGAAATGTGAAGTTGTGTCAGAATAGTTTTAACGTTACTCTCGGCTTCCCAAGCATTTTCCTGGTTCATTTTTTGCTCTGCGAGTTCAAATTGCCGCTGATTTTCTGTGTTTTCTGGGTCCGTACCGTATTTGTCCAGGGCTTGTTCGTAAAAGCGAATGGTTTTAAAAACAGCCTGCGATCCGGCAAAAATAGCATCCATAATGGTCAGATTGGCATCCAGTTGCGGTGTTTGCCGAAGATAACCGATGGTATAATTTTTGGGCTTTTCAATTTCACCAGCATCCTGATGATCAATTTGGGCAATCACATTTAGTAAACTGGTTTTTCCCGTCCCATTTGTCCCAATTAAGCCAATGCGGTCGCGTTCATTGATCAGGAAATTTATTTTTTGAAAAAGCACCTTGGTTCCGTATGTTTCCGTCAATTCTTCAGCTTTTAAAGTTTGCATTGTTTAATCACTTTCTTCTTTGTTGGTAAGCATTGTTTTAGCTGCTGAAATCAGTTCAGAAGACTGATTTTGGTACGTCCCGTTTAAGACACCCTCCTGTAAAGCAGTCAAGACGCGACCAAGATCGGGTCCTGGAGTAACCAAGTGGGTTGTAATCAAATCGCGCCCGTTAATGGCCAGTTCTTTGGACGATTTGATCGGTAGTTTTTTATAGGCCACTAAATATTGATCCGGATCAAAGCTAACATCAAAAATTTTTTGGACGGTTAACGCCTCCTTTAAATAGCGTTCTCCCGTTTGAAATAACAGATGTGCGTTCACCGTTTGGTTATCCAAGGCTTCTAAGAAAGTCAAACCAGCCTTAACTGCTTGATTGAGATCGTTTGAAGTTTTCCACGCTTTAAGAAAAGTTGGGCACGCTTGAGCAGAAAGTCCCAGGATTCGGCAGACAAATAGCCAAACCTGAGTTTCGTTTGCCAACTGTAAAGAAGCATTGAGACCAAGCATGCGACTGAGCGCTTTTTTTTGGCCGTTTAACCGGGGACAGTATGCGTAAAGTCCAGTCTCCAAAAAATATCGAACACCCTTTAACGGATTTTGCCCCATCATCATTTTTTCAAATTCAACCCGAATGCGTTCTACCGCAATTTTTTGTAACAATTTTGCGTGGTGCTGGATGGCTGCTTCGGTTTGTTTTTCAATTGTAAAGTCGAGCTTACTTGCAAAGCGAACGGCACGCATCATTCTTAAGGCATCTTCATGAAAACGTTCCTCAGGAGAACCCACTGCCCTCAATACATGCTGAGCTAAATCATTTAATCCCGAAAACAGGTCGACAACCGTTCCATCTTCTTTCAAGGCCAACGCGTTTACCGTAAAATCACGACGTTTCAAATCTTCTGATAAGGAACGAACAAAGGTGACTTTATCCGGCCTTCTAAAGTCTTGGTAGCCGCTTTCGGTCCGGAAGGTGGTGACTTCATATTTATGGTGATGATCTAGGATCATGACCGTCCCATGCTTAATGCCCGTATCCACCGTTTTGTGAAATAAAGCTTTCACTTCCGATGGATAGGCACTGGTTGCGATATCAACATCGTGAATGGGATCTTTCAAAATGGTATCACGAACGCTGCCGCCAACAAAATAAGCCTCAAACCCTGCCCCTTCAATTGTTTGGAGAATGGGGCGGGCTGTCTTAAATTCACTAGGTAAACTGTTTATTTGCATGCCTTATTCGCCAACCTATCTTAACAAAGTTTAAAAATTGTTTTATCGCATTTAATCTTAACAGAAACTGCCTCTTTTTAAAATGGATATCATCGGCTGATCAGCCGAATATGTTATGATGTTGAGGTAAAGTAGGTGATAAATTTGGCAAAAAAAGAGCGCGTTCGTTTTAAAGATTTATTTATGATCTTCGTCGGTTGCTGTTTGTATGGACTCGGCTTGGCAGCAGTTAACATTCCTAATCATCTGGCAGAAGGCGGTGCAACAGGAGTGACACTGATTTTCCGGGCCCTATTTCATATTGATCCAGCCTACACCACGATTTTAATTAACATCCCGTTATTAGTCATTGGGTATCGGTTTTTAGGAAAACGAGCCTTGTATTACACCGTTTTTGGAACGTTGATGCTTTCCATGTGGCTGTGGATTTGGCAGCGCGTACCTCTTAATATCGATATTGGTCATGACATGTTTATCGCGGGAATTTTGGCGGGACTTGCTGGTGGATTTGGCAGCGGCCTTGTTTATCGGTTTGGTGGCACCACTGGCGGAACTGATGTGATTGCCCGGATTATTGAACAAAAACGCGGCGTACCGATGGGACAAACGCTATTTGCGCTGGATGCGGTGGTACTGACAATTTCTTTATGCTATATTGATATTCGGCAAATGATGTATACCCTGCTTGCCGCCTTCGTTTTTTCGCGTATCGTCACGTTTACTCAAGTGGGTTCCTATGCGGCACGCGGAATTTTGGTGATCAGCGAGAGCTATCAGTTGATCGCAGATGAGTTGATGGACGAATTGCAACGTGGAGCCAGTTTTGTTCACGTTCAGGGCGCCTATTCAAAAGACGAAAAGAAAATGGTGTTCTGTGTTCTAGCCCCTAATGAACTCAGCGAAGCAAAACGGATCGTTGATGAAATTGACCCTCGTGCCTTTATCTCAATTGTAGACGTACACGAAGTTATTGGTGAAGGTTTTACGTACGATTCGCCTACCGGGAAGAAAGTTAGGTAGTTTTTAAAATGAATATTGGTTACCTGCTGATCTCAGTACCTTTAAGCGCTCATTTTCAGTGCAGCTTGCAAAGCAATCAAAAATACCGTATGTTTTTCAGATCGTCTCTGAAAGCACACGGTATTTTTGGTTAGAATACTTTAACGTCACTGAAAATGGTGGGAAGATCGTTAAAATTATATGTTGCGAGTTGTTTGATTTCTTCAGCGCCGTTAAAGAAAGCTGTATAGCTTCTAGAGAGCATTAGGTTTAATTCTTGATCATGCTGAAATTGAACCATGATAACGGGAATGTTTGCTTCATAGGCAGCACCAATTTCAAAGATTGTGCCACTGTCCGGTTGATTAACACCGTGGGTATCCACCTGATAATCCAAAATAGCTACAAGCGCATCTGCACGGTGAACTTGGCGCATGTCGCTACCAAATACGCCAGTTTGCCAACGAAAAGAACCAAACTCTTCGCTCTACATTTGATGTTCCATTGGAATAAAAATCTTTTCTTCGTCTAAAGTTGGATTTTGACTTAACAACTTTTGTACGGTCCGTACCCGTTCTGTTTGTTCTGGACTAAAAAATGGTGCAGCTAGATAAATTTGATTACTCATCTTCTCAATCTCTCCTGTTTAGTTTAATTTTGATGCCATTGGTAGTGGTTAGGGGTTCTTTCTTGAAAGCCACTTTGCTTAAGAATCGTCGCCAGCGGTTTACGCGCAGTTTCACATTCAAGACTACCATCACTTTGCTCTTGAACGAGCTTAATTAAGGAAATTCCAATTTGTGAATGTTTCTGGCTCGGATCAACAATTAATTCAATTAACCGCGTGGTCGTGAAAATGACCACAGCATAGATAGTTCGCTCGTTAAAACTGGTGATAATTCGAAGATCATACTGTTTGGCCAAGCGGTTTTTGAAGTCGCTAATTTGGGTCTCAAAATCTCCGTTTGCCTGTTCACCAAAAACCTGCTGACTGACTTTGCGCATGACGGTAACTGTCTTTTTAGCAAACTTAGGCGAATATTTTTTTATTTTATATTGTTCGACGCTCATTACTTTTCCTCGATTATGAATTCTAATTTTTTACTCAACCTTTTTATCTTATCACAAAGTGAGTTGAATACTCAAAAGCCTTCATTCTCATAATCTTCAAGTATTAAACTTAGTTCATCGTCATCAGGCACCAGCTTCAAATAAGCCCGAAGACACTTGACTGCCCACTCTGTTAAGCCAATTTGACGGAAAAAGTAAAACGCAGACCGTAAAAATTCCGCATTATTTGTGAAAAAGGGATAGGCATTTTGATAAGCCGTTTTCGCTGCTGCCAGCTCATCTAAATGCTCATCAGAAACAGCAATATTCCAGTAGATTTGCGGATCGAGATCGTTTTCGGAAATATATGGTTGCAGCAAATCCACATTGTCTTGATAACGCTTTTGTTTAATATACAAATTACTTAGCTGAACCACAGCTTTCATCTGTTCAGGGTTAAGTTTTAACGCTTCAGTTAGGTAATGTTCAACGTCTTCATATTGGCCTAGTTGGTTAGCTAATTCCGCGGCTTGTGAGTATAAATCTTCGTTATATTCATCAAAGCTGATTCCTTCTTGGACCGTCTTTAAAGCTGCGGTTGCGTCATTATTCTGAGCCTGCGCTTGTGCGAGAATTGGATATAAGGATACATAGTCGGGGTTAGTATCACGAAGTTTCTCAAGGACTTCAATCGCCCGCGGGTAGTTCTTCAGTTGTAAGTAAACAAATCCTTGCTGGAACAAAATATCAGGAGTTTGATCAACCGGCTTAATTTGTTCAAAATAAGCCATGCTGGTTTCGAATTTCCCCATGCCCGCGTAGGCGGTTGCTAAGCGGCCAACTAAATTAACAGCTGAAAGTGATAAAATTCCCTGTTTAATCAAGCCCAAATAGTAAGCAGCAGCTTTTTTGTAGTTTTGCATCATGTTATAGAATTCTCCAAGGGCAAAACGGACAATCGGCTCCTCAGGCGCAATTCTTTCGGCCTCTAATAGCTTTTGTCCACTCACTTCATACAATTCCTCCGTCTGATAAAGATCGGCTGAGACAAGCAAAGATTGAAGATAGGCGTCAGATGATGGTTCAACCTCCGCCAGCAATTGCAAAGCTTGGTCGGTCTTTCCTTGCCCAATTGCAATATCAGCAAGATTAACCCGTAAGGAATCCTCATCAGGGTATTGTTCCAACAGCTTTTCATAAATCCGTTTGGCCTTGTTGTCAAAGCCGAGACTATACAATTCTTCGGCAAAACTGTTCAAGGTATCCGCATCATCTTTACGCAGTGCCCAAGCGTATAAACGATTGCCTTCCTTTAAATCACCATCTTCAATTTTTGACAGGGCTTGTTCTGAATAGCTCATGGTATCCACCTTTCGTTGAAAAATTCGTATCTTCATACTAATCGCTTTCCATCAAAAAATCCAGCACAACTATTGTCATGCTGGATACTATCTAAAAGGTATTTGAAAGATTATTTAACTGCATCCTTCAATGCTTTTCCTGGCTTAAATGCAGGTACCTTGCTAGCAGGAATTTGAATTTCCTTGCCAGTTTGTGGGTTACGACCCTTACGAGCAGCACGTTGACGTACTTCGAAATTACCGAAGCCAATCAATTGAACCTTTTCACCTTTTGCTAAAGTGGATTGAACTGAGCCAAATACAGCATCTACAGCTGCGGCTGCGTCCTTTTTAGTTAAGCCAGTTTTTGATGCAACATCATCTACTAATTGAGCTTTGTTTGCCATGTAATTCACCTCCTAGGTAAGATTAAAATGATGAAAAATTTCATCATGTTGTTAATCCTGAGTGGTCCAAGATCAACGAAACAATAACCCTGAACGGTATTATTTCAATTTCAAAGATATCACAGGAAGTCTGATATGACAAGGATTTTCGTGCTATTTATCCAAAAAAGAAGCGTTTGCGACAAAACTGCGTAGTTTATTAGGGATTACTTACGATGCCGTTCGATTAAGTGAATTGGAGTCCCCGTAAAATCGAAGGCTTCTCGAATACGATTTTCCAAGAAACGTTCGTAAGAAAAATGCATCATATCAGGATCATTCACAAAAATAACAAAGGTCGGTGGCTCAGTGCTAACTTGTGTTCCGTAGTAAACACGCAGCCGTTTGCCATTATCACTTGGCGTTGGATTAATGGCAATGGCATCCATAATGACGTCATTAAGCGTTGATGATTGCACACGACGCCGATGGTTTTGATCAACACGTGCAATCAATTCAGGCAACTGAGCCAGTCGTTGTTTGGTGACAGCAGACACAAAAATAATTGGCGCATAGCTCAAGTACGCGAATTGCTCACGAATACCGGCCTCGAATTCATGTAAGGTGTGATTATCTTTTTTAAGGGTATCCCACTTATTGACAACAATAATAATTCCGCGACCAGCCTCGTGTGCATAACCAGCAATCCGCTTATCCTGTTCGCGAATTCCCTCTTCAGCATTGAGCACAACTAGCACCACGTTACTATTATCAATGGCTTTCATGGCACGCATAACGCTGTATCTTTCGGTATTTTCGTAAACCTTCCCTTTTTTGCGCATGCCTGCCGTATCGACCATTGTAAAATGCGTTCCGGTAGGTGTTGTAAACTTCGTATCAATTGCATCACGTGTCGTCCCAGCAATGTCTGAGACAATAACCCGGTCTTCGCCTAAAATTGCGTTAACCAGCGAAGATTTACCTACGTTGGGTCGACCAATTAAACTAAAGCGGATGGAATCATCTTGTTCTTCTTGTTTTTCTTCAGGAAACTCTTTGACAATTGCATCCAGCAAATCACCTAAGCCCAAACCGTGACTTCCAGAAATTGGATAAGGATCACCAAACCCGAGACTATAAAAATCATAAATTTCCTGTCTTAATTCAGCATTATCAACTTTGTTAACCGCAAGAATAACGGGTTTATTTGCTTTGTAAAGGATACGTGCTACTTTTTCGTCAGCATCCGTAATGCCTTCTTTGACACTAACGAGAAAAACAATGACATCTGCTTCATCAATGGCGATTTCAGCCTGATCTTGAATTTGATTAACAAACGGTTCATCGCTAATGTCAATACCACCCGTATCAATCACACTAAATTTGTGACCGATCCATTCACTGTGGGCATAAATTCGATCTCGGGTAACACCAGGTGTATCTTCCACAATCGAAATGCGGTCGCCCACAATGCGATTGAATATTGTTGACTTACCAACATTTGGGCGTCCAACAACGGCAACAATAGGATTTGCCATAGTGAGACCTCACTTTCTTGTTCATAAAAAAGGCTGTGAATACTCACAGCCCAGTAATTATTATTTGAAATTACTTTTCGTCGTCTTGACTACCTTTAAGTTCATTACCAATTAAATCACCTAAAGTAAAGCCAGTACTCTCTTCTGGTGCGTCATTTTGGTAGTTATTAGCTGCCGGACGGCTATTACGAGAGTTGCGTTGTTTTGGTTCAGACTTTGGAGCTTCTTCCAAGGCCTTAATTGAAAGTGCCAAACGATGAGCATCTGGATGAACTTTCAATACTTTGACCTTGATCTGATCACCAGTCTTCAAAACATCGCTTGGACTATCAATATGCTTGTGTGAAATTTGAGAAATGTGAACTAATCCCTCAACACCTGGGAATACTTCAACGAAAGCCCCAAAGTCAGTTAAGCGTTTAACGGTTCCATCTAAGACAGAGCCAGCAGGTGCTTTTTCTTCGATATCATCCCAAGGTCCAGGCAATGTCTGTTTTAAGGAAAGTGAAATACGTCCACGATCTTCATCAACAGAAAGTACTTTAACCTTAATCTTATCACCTACAGATAATTTGTCAGAAGGTTTGTTGACATGTTCATAAGCAATCTCAGAAACATGAACTAAGCCATCAACACCACCGAGATCAACGAAGGCACCAAAGTTAGTCAAACGAGCAACTGTTCCTTCAACAATATCGCCAGCCTGTAGATGTGACATTAATTCTTCACGTTTAACGGCATTCTCTTCTTGAACAACTGCCTTATGCGAAAGGATCAAACGGTTTTCAGCAGGGTTAACTTCAATAATCTTCAGTTTCAGAGTTTGATCTTTATAAGCATTCAAATCTTCAACATAACGATCTTCAATCATTGAAGCCGGGATAAAGCCACGGACACCGGCATCCACAACTAAACCGCCTTTAACAACTTGTGTAACGGGTGCTTCAATCTCAACACCATCGTCAGCCTTTTTCTGAATTTCATCCCAAACTTTGCGAGCTTCAATTCGACGGTGAGAAAGTAAGTAACTACCGCCCTCTTTGTCATTACCAATCTTGGAAACAACAACGAGATCCAGCTTGTCACCAACTTTAACGGCATCGTTAATATCATCAATATGAGCAGTTGAAAGCTCACGTAGTGGAACAACGCCTTCTACACCAGTACCTTCAATACCCACAATAACTTGTTTGTCATCGTCAATGTCTAAAACTTCACCCTTAACAACATCACCGATTTTTACTTCTTCCACACTGTTCAGTGCGTTTAATAAATCATTATTTTGACCTGATTCGTTTTCGCTCATTACGAATTTCCTCCTTAACAACACTATACTAATCTATCATAGCCGAAATTCACGATAAAAGCTAGTTAAAAAAGTTAGATTTTTCCTATTTTATTGTTTGATTTATGATTTTCGTGATTTCGTCAACGACCTGATCAATACTCATAGAAGTTGTATCAACTTCAACAGCGTCCTGTGCTTTCGTCAAAGGAGAAACTTTTCGAGTTGAATCTTTTTGATCACGAATTTCAATTTCTTTTTTTAGTTGTGCCAATGGTGTGTTAATACCCTTTTGAATATTCTCTTTGTAACGGCGCTCTGCTCTTTCAGAGACGCTTGCAATGAGGTAAATCTTAACGGGTGCTTGTGGCAAAACTGCGGTGCCGATATCACGGCCATCCATCACGATATTACTTTGGTTTGCGATTTCACGTTGGCGATTCACTAGTTCTTTTCGGACGCCGGCTAAACTGGCAACCGTCGAAACCGAATTTGTAATTTCTGGCTGGCGAATTGCTTCCGTTACCTCAGTATCGTCCACAAAAACGTGTTGAACGGGATTGCCTGGGGTAAAAGAAATCTGCGTTTGCTTCAGCATTTTCACGATTGTGGCTTCATCAGTTAAGTCGACGTTATTGTGCATAGCCTTTAGTGTAATGGCGCGATACATCGCTCCGGTATCACAGTAAACATAATTAAATCTTTTGGCCACCAACTTAGCAACCGTACTTTTTCCTGCAGATGCTGGTCCATCGATTGCGACCTGAATATTCTGCTTTTCCATGTCTAAACGACTCCTCATTATTTGTTTATTTAACGCGCAAACGTTGTCCTGGTGTCAACTCTGAACTTGTAGTTAAACCATTGAGTTCTAGCAGTTTTTGTAAAGAAATCCCGTTATTAACCGCAATTCGGTACAAACCTTCTCCAGCGGGAACCGTTACGTATTTTTTCGTGGTACTACTACTTTCTGAACTAGAACTTGTTGAGCTGCTTTTCGAGCTTGCAGAACTAGAACTGGCCGCCTTTGAACTAGAGCTAGCTGCAAGAGAACTGCTTTTCGCTGCCGTGCTGGATGCTTTTTTAGCTTTCGATTGGCTTTCGCTAACAGAACTTGCCACTTTCTTTGAAGATTTTTCTGCTGCTTTTTCTGCTAAAGCTTTGCTGGAAGAGCTAGCCTTTCTTTTCGAGGAAGCAATCTGAGCATCCGTTTGGGGACGATTAAAATTGTTTTGGTTGTATTTATAAAAAATAATTGGTGAAATAAATAACAGCACAATTACAATTGAAACAACGGTGACTATGAGTTTGGTATAACGATAGGACCGCCGACTTGCACGACGCGAAGGGGTGTTGCTCGGTTGGTCAGTAGAACCCGACTGATCGTGTTGTGATTGTTGATCTTCAGAATTTGGTTCTTTGTTTTGATTCATTCTCATTCCTCCTAGAAAAAACTACCAGCACAATTGTAACATACTGCCTAATTTACGTGTTCGGTTTTTGGTGAAAAAGTTGAGTTAAGCCTTCCTGCCAAGGACGAAGAGTTAACTTTGCGGAGCGCTTAGCTACTACGGATTGGTCTAACTTAAGTGCCGTAATGCTTGCAGTTGCCTGATCAATCCCACAGCACTTTTCGGTATGGCGCACACCAGTTTCATCAAAATGATTCAGCAAGTAAGTTCGCAAACAAGTCGTTGTATTTACAAAACCACTCATTGCGGCCAAGCTTTTTTGCTTACTTAATTGCCGATCTGTAAACACCTGATTTACCTGATGCACATCTAAATGTTGATTATAATAAAACATTAAAAGTTGCCGCTCATCGGTATTAAACGATGGTCGGCTTGCAGGATTTTTGAAAAACAATTCAATGTTTGCCAGACTGGGAATATTAGCTAAATTCAGGGTCGAAGGAATGTATTCGTCTCCTGGGGCATACAAAAGAATCGCGATACTTTGTTTTTGATCTCTTCCAGCCCGACCAATTTCTTGTAAATAATCTTCGAGATTTCCGGGCATGTGATAATGGATCACAAAACGAACGTTATTCTTATCAATACCCATACCAAATGCACTGGTTGCACAAATTAAGTCAATTTTATCCTGCATAAATTGCTGTTGAATTTTGTATCGATCCTGAGGCGTAATATCGCCGTGATAAACGGCGACTGATCGCTCACTTTTCTGGCCAATTAAGGCTGCAATTTCCGATGCCTTTTTCTTGCTAGAAAAATAAATAATTCCTGCGCCAGTAAGTGTCTGTAGCAGTTGCAATAATTTTTCATCCTTTTGTTTTGCTGAACGGCAATGCTCAACGTCTAAATAAATATTTGATCGGTCAACGGAATGAATGATTTGTTTGACTTGATCAGATCTGAAAGCCAACTTCTCTAAGATATCTAGGCGAACTGCTTTGGTAGCTGTTGCCGTTAGCATCAAAGTGGTTGGATAATTTAATTTTTTCCGAATGTCCTTCAATTTTAAATAATCGGGGCGAAAATCCGGTCCCCATTGGGATAAACAATGGGCTTCATCAATAACAAATAGCCCGCATTGCATGTGGCTAAGTGCTTGGAGCACGTCTGGTTGATTGGCCATCTCGGGTGAAACGTAAAGGAAACGGTAGGATTTCAAGTGGGCTAAAGCAAACTGGCGCTGATCGTAGTCCAACTTAGAGGTTAACCCAATAACCGCGGTTTCTCCTAACCGGTTAAGGCGTGCAATTTGATCATCAATCAGAGAAAGCAACGGTGAAATCACGATGATCGGCTGCTCAATTAAATAACTAAATAATTGATAGATCAAAGATTTTCCCGTTCCGGTTGGCAGTACCGCTAAGACATTTTGGGATCGACAAAGTTGGTGAATGATTTCTAATTGTCCCGGCTTAAATTCATTAAAGCCAAATTTAGACTTGAGAACTGCGTAAATCTTTTGTTCACTCACTTGCATGGTTATCCCCCCTTTTCGAGTTGTTCAATTTGCCGTAATCGAAATTCAAAAAATGTAATTTGCGACTCGTTTTGTTGAACAGTGGCAAATTGCCACTGAGCAACCGGTGTTATCGCAAAATAATCGTCATTTTTAGAATAAGTGACCGGGGCTAATGTTGAAAGGACGGTACGGGCAAAACCAGGTGTAAGAATGGCGGCCTCTAAGAGATGCTCTTTAACGGTATTTAGCTTAATATGGCGCAATTGGGCCACCCGCGCAAGGTCATTATGGCCGAGGAATAAGTGATAAGTCGCCAAGCTACTTTCAGCGAGTGGTGAAGTTTTCACCCAAGGCTTGACCAGGTGCTGACACAACGGATGCGATTCCTGATTTTCTGTGCATGCCCAAGTAATAAAGGCCGAAAATAAATGTAGTTTTGTAAGATGCCATGAAAAGGGTGTTTGGCCGCGTACCTGCGCAATTTGATCATCGGTAAGTCCATATGTATCATGGCCAATAAATTGACTCACAAAAGCGTCTCCTTCGTGTTCAGAAAGTGTTTCTAAAAATTGCGTTAACTCAGCTTGAAAAGCGGCTGGTAATTCTGAAGACTTATGGGTAATGAACCAGCTTTTGCAAAAGCGCATTAAGCGACCAGAAGTTTGGAGCGGATAATAACGCCGGTTTTGATACGCAAATTCAGACGTGATTTGGACGGCCAGATTGAGGCAGCTTTGAATGGTTGCCACGTTAGTCCGTAATCCGATTCCTGCAAACTGGAAGGGAGCCATATTGGCCACCACTTGGCGCTTCTTCTCTGCTCCGGAGCGTGTCAAACGAATTTGACTCTCGTTTAAGGTAATCAACTGTCGGGTTTTTAAGTCCAAAATGGCCTTATCAAAATCAGCTTGCGTCAACGTTTTAAAGAGATTAAAAAAAGGCAGAAGGGAATACTGTCTCCCCCAAAAAAGGTTAGACACGGTCCTTCTCCCAATTAGGTTGTTAAAAATCACTTTACGTCGGCGCCATTCCGAAACACTCAGGAACTGGACAATAAAATCAGAAAACGTCATTCCCTCATTCATAGTTATCTACCACTTTTTAATCGGTTAATTTCATTAGGTCTGAGTTCTCGCCATTCACCGGATTGCAATCCCTCTAGGGTCAAGAAACCATATTTTTCCCGTTTAAGCTTGTTAACCGGGTGGCCAATCTTTTCAAACATTTTTTTGACTTGATGGTTGCGACCTTCATGAATTGTAATTTCTACAATAGCGGTTTTCTTCTGTAAATCACTACTTAAAATCTTAGTTTTGGCCGGGGCAGTCAGTTTCTTGTCTATTTTAACTCCATGACGCAAGTCCTCTAACTGTTTGTTTGTAGGAATCCCCTCAACTTTTGCGACATAGGTCTTTTCAAATTTAAATTTGGGGTGTGTGAGCCGATTTGCTAATTGACCATCATTAGTCATTAATAAAATACCAGAAGTGTCATAGTCAAGTCTGCCCACCGGATAAATTCGCTGACGAACATCAGGAAAGTAACTCATGACAGTTTTTCGTTTTTTTTCATCACTCACACTCGAGATGACGCCTCTAGGCTTATAAAACAACAGATATACGAGCTTTTCGCGCTGCAAAGGAACGCCGTTAACCTCAATTTCATCCGTCTCATCCACCTTGGTACCTAAAGTTTTCACAACCTCGCCATTTACTTTCACACGGCCAGTTGTGATAAGTGTTTCTGATTTGCGCCGTGAAGCTACACCAGCTTCGGCCATAACTTTTTGTAATCGTTCTACTGTCATTTTGATTCTTCCCCGCCCTCATTTAATTTTTCGTTGAACTGTTCTAAGTATAAGTCACCTGTTTGGGCTGATTCCTCAGGCTGAATTTCCGGTAGTTTCGGCAGTTCTTCAAGACTGGTTAACCCAAAGTAATCAAGAAAATAGTCCGTCGTCCGATAAAGAATGGGTCGTCCAGGTTCGTCAAGCCGACCCGCTTCACGAATTAAGTTGCGAATGACCAATTTTTGAAGAATTGAGCCACTTTGAACGCCGCGAATTTCATCAATTGTCAATCTCGTTGCCGGTTGTTTGTACGCGACAATTGCCAGGACCTCTAGTGAGGCTGGTGATAGCTTGGTCAGCTGCGGGGCGTCAAAGTAATGTTTGATTGTGGGAGCCAAATCTGGTTTAGTAGCCAGTTTATAAATGCCACCAGCACTCATGAGAGTCAAAGCAGAATCCCCATCCACTTCATATTTATGTGCGAGTTGATCTAGCATCGTGGTAACTGCGGGTTTCATAAACCCAGTCATCTCTGCTAAGTCACCAAGACTTAAGCCGTCTTCTCCACAAACAAAAAGGAGAGCTTCGATTTTTTGTATATTGCTTGCCATTCTTTTAATCACCTAAATTAAATAATTTGATACTCCCCAGTTCGCTTTCTTGCTGAAAAGTGAGTTGCTTTTTCTTGACCAATTCTAGCATTGCCATGAACGTCACAACAACTTTAGGAATACTATAATTTTGCTGAAAAAGTTCTTCAAATGCAATTCCTTGTGGGTGGTGAGCTAATATTTTTTTGATTAGTTTGGTCTGATCCCCAATGGAAAGCTGATCCTCGGTGACGGTTCGATGAATTGGCTGGGCATTTTCCTGTTTGACGAGGACTTTTTGAAAAGCCTGCTGCAAAGCCTCAATAGTGAGTCCAGGAGCTAAATGTGCCAACTGCATACCTTTGGGAACGGCAGCTTCTTCACGGGTATAATAAGCCTGACGCTCATTTTCTTGGACCTTTAACTGCCGTGCAGCCTGTTGGAATTTCTGATATTCGATTAATTGATTAACTAAATCTGTGCGCGGATCATCATTCTCATCGCCTTCAGTTTCAGGGCTAAATTCGGTTGGCAATAACATCTTACTTTTGATCCGCATTAAAGTAGCGGCCATAACGAGATATTCGCCCGCAATGTCCAGTTTTAATTCTTGACTCACATGTAAATACGCTAAATATTGCGAAGTAATTTTTGAAATTTGGATGTCATAGATGTCCATTTCAGCGTCTTTAATTAAGTGAAGGAGAAGGTCAAGGGGGCCCTCAAAATCATTAATTTTAACATCTGGTAGTTGGTCCAAGCGATCCTTTTTATTTATCTGGTTCATTTTTGCGTTTTTCCCACTTTGCTAAGATTGGTGTTGTGTCAAGAGTACCCATCATTTGCAAATTCGGATATTCGTTATTCAAGAATTCCAAAATCTCATTTTCATGCTCGGGCGTTTGCTGTTGCGGGATAAAGGCAAGATGATGGATCATCAAATACTGGTCCTGTTTTTCAACACCAACCAGTCCGATAAAATCTCCCTCTTGATTCTTTTGCAGATACAAAATGCGGTCTTCACTGGCTGCATACCAGTCCAGCTCATGATTAATCCGATCAATATCTTTTAAACCAGGGATAAACGATAATAACCCCATGACAATTTTTTGAAATGAATCTCTGTATTTCACTAACAAGTTGAACTCAGCCTCCTAAAGGTCTGTTCAATTCAAAATAATAAACATTATTAATCACTTTACCATATTTTAAACAGAGCGACAATTTTGGCTAGGCGCGTGGATGATATTTGTTATACACTTCAGTCAAATGTTTCTTTGTAACATGGGTATAGATCTGAGTCGTCGAAATATCTGCATGTCCTAACAACTCTTGCACGGTTCTTAAGTCGGCGCCATTTTCTAATAAGGTTGTGGCAAAAGAATGACGCAAAGTGTGAGGCGTCACATCTTTTTTGATTCCTGCCTGTTGCACCATTTTCTTTAAATTTTTCCAGATTCCCTGACGAGTTAAGGGATGACCATGATTATTTAAAAAAACATAGGGGCTCTCCCTACCTTTTAACAACTCCTGGCGGGCACCAGTTAAGTACGTACCTAACCACTTAATTGCAACGTCACCAATCGGAATAATTCGCTGTTTGTTTCCCTTACCGACAGTGGAAATTAGCCCCATTTCGAGTCGCAAATCATCCAATTTTAGTGTAGCCGCCTCACTCACCCGCAGCCCTGTTGCGTACATCACTTCGAGTAATGCCCGATCACGAATCCCTAATTTTTTATGCGTATCTGGCACGCCCAATAAGGTTTCAATTTCCTGGCTACTTAATACTGAAGGTAAGTGATGTGCCGATTTGGGCGTATCAATTTTCAACATTGGGTCAACCGTAATTTTACCCTGACTAAGCAGAAACGCGAAAAATTGGCGCAGACTCGTGACGGTGTGAATGATTGTGTTACGTGATTTATGAGCTTCATCACAGTGTTTTAAATAATTTAGAATTGTATAGCGATCAACTTGGGTGAAGTCCTTTATCTCGATAGATTCTAAAAATGTCAGAAATTCGTTTAATTCCTGCTGGTAGGAAAGAATTGTATTGTGGGCAAGGCCACGTTCCACTACCAAAGCGTGCAAATAATCTTCAAGCTCGTTGCGCATGTTCTCACTACTCTTCTTTTAACTTTAAAAGGCCATCTTCTTGGACAACAACGCCGGCCTTCAGTAAATGACCTACCGCACGTTTAAATTGACCTTTACTAATACCAAATTCGTTTTTAATAGCTTCTGGGCTACTTTTATCTGTAAATGGAAGGACATGTGAATCACTATGCTGTAATAAAGCGAGAAGCATCGCAGCATCATCACCAATTGCCTCATAGCTCCGTGGTTTTAGAGATAAATTCAGGGTGCCATCAGGGTGAATACCGATAACCCGTGCTGAAACCACTTGGCCTAAACGGGGTTCTTGGTCACGTTCACTGGGATGAATGAATCCCAAGTAGTAGTCATCCGTGATGACCAAAGTTCCCGCCAATTTTAGCCGATAAACGGTTGCTTGAAGATTCTTGTTCTTCATTGTTTGGGGGGCTTTTTGAGAAATTTCATGAAAAACCTCTTCATCAGCTAAAGTTCCCCACATGCGGTTTTTCTGGTCGATGCGCAAACTAATAAGTAAACGATCACCCTTTTGTGGCCAAAGACTTTTGATACTTGGCAATTCATCCAAAGAAACAACCATATCCTTATTTGCCAAACCAATGTCCACGAATACACCCAGATCACGTCGACTTTGGACGACAGTTCCAAATCCCATCCTGCCTACTTGAATTTTAGGCACCACGGAAGTGATTTGTAATTTGTGATCCTCATTTTCATAAGCAAACCCTTGAAAGTGTCCCCCGATGTGCAATGGCTTGACGGCTTCTTTTTTATCAAGTTGAAAAACTACCCCCTCGGCTTGCAGAAAATAGTAATGTTCATTTTCATCGGTCATTTTTGTGTCAATAATTTTTCCAAGTAAATTGTTCATAGTAACTCCTTAAATTTTGACGTTCAGTAATTGTAAAATGCAAAACGCAATCCCGGAAGCGATAATCGGACCAGCCGCCACGCCTCTTAAGAAAACCACACCCAAAATGGTGCCAAACACTAAGGCAACGGTCACTTCTGGAGAAACGGCTAAAAAACCAACGCCGCGCGCGGAAAGAATCGATACTAATATACCACAAAAGACCGCAATCCACCCAATTGGCGATTTAAATGAATTTAGTAAATCTTGAAAACCAATGCGGCCAGTTGCAATCGGAATTAAAATGGCGATAGAAATAATCGTGACCCCCCAGTTTATGCCTTGTTTTTCAACAAGAGCTAATATTTTTTGAGAATTAGGGATCAGCATAATGAGTAAGACTACTGCCGTGGCAATAATGAGTGACTGATTTTTTCCTAAAATAGCAATTAAGAAAATCGCTATTAAAAAGAGCCAACTTTCCATTAAAAACATCCTTTCTATCATTTCTGAGTGTTCACCCTGACGACATTTTGTTCGTAAGTAGTGAAATTTAGCGTGGTGCTTATGTATTAAAAAAACCGCTGTTTACTGAGACAGCGGCCTTTTAAACTGAAAATTTTATGGGTCTACACTTTCTGGTATTGGTGAATAACTGATACCAGTTTTTATTTTGAAAAAAAAAAGGACATTTGCCCTCTTTGTGTTACGATTTAATCGCCTAATAAAATCGAAAAGAGGAAAAACAAATGTCCCTAACTAATTCTATCCTAAGCCTATTCGAAATAACAGACCCTAATTTAACTGTAACTGAGATTACTAAGGAACATTATCCCAATGGGCAACACGTTCATGTCGTTCACGCTATCCTTTCCTATCAACTTTTAAAATGTCCTCATTGTGGCCATAAATCTCTAATCAAAAATGGAACTCACATTGGCCATCTAAGATTGGGAACCTTATCAGGTGGACGTTATGAGATGCAGCTAAAACGACAAAGATATCAATGTAAACGGTGTTTAAAAACCTGTGGTGCTCAAACTAACCTCGTTAAACGTAATGAAACTTTTACGCATAATGTGAAACATCAAGTAATTGTTCTGGCTCGGGATATGCTGACCAGTAAAGAAATCGCTAAGATTTGTGGGATTTCACCAAGTAGTGTTCAACGCATTTTAAATGCGAATATTCACTTAGCTTATCGTGTTAAAACACTCCCCCAAAATCTTTGTTTTGATGAATTCCGTTCCTGTAATCATCTAATGTCCTTTAACTGTTGCGATGCCGTTAGTCATCGCCGCATTGTGATTCTTAAGGATCGCCTTAGTAAGGATATCATTGATTACTTTGAAGCTCGCTATTCAGTTCAAGAACGTATGAAAGTTCAAACAATCACCGTTGATATGAATGCTGAGTATGCTGGCTTTATTCATCGGTTATTTCCTAAGGCAATAACCATCATTGACCGTTTCCACATTATTCAACTTGCCGGTCGGGCACTGGATAACGAACGTACACGTGTGATCCATACTTTTCAAGATAAGCATTCCCGAGTTTATCGCATTCTAAAATCTCAATGGCGTTTGTTCCATTTGGCAGAAGAAAAGGTCAATGATACTAAACTTATCTATTTACACGGTATCAACGAATACATGACCCAACAGAACGCCATTGACCTAGCCTTAGATGAATTTCCAGAATTTAAAACTGTGTATCAAACCTATCAAGGAATTCTAACAGCCATTCAACAAAAAGATGCGGTTGGATTTAAAACCTTGATTGCCAACTACAAGGCGGCTGGCAACCAAATGGATATTACTATCTCAACTTTAATAAAGAATGGTCCTGCTGTTCTCAATAGTTGTCGTTATCCGTATTCCAACGGTCCTATTGAAGGACTAAATCGTAAAATTAAGGTGTTAAAGCGTAGCTGTTTTGGTTTTCAAAATATTCATAACTTTTTCATTCGTATCAGTTTAATTTATGCGTAAACAAAAAAAGCACATTCACCGAAGTGAACATGCTTTTCAAAAATCTCCACCAATACAATTTGACAGAGACCCAATTTTATGAATGATTAACTTTAGATAGCGTTTGAAGCACCGTGGTAAATCACACCACGACGTGAATCAACCGTAATCAATTCATCATCTGAAAGAATTGAAGTTGCGTTTTGAACACCAACGATAACAGGAATTCCCATTGAAATTCCAACAACTGCAGCGTGTGATGTTAATCCGCCGTTTTCAACAACCAGAGCACTTGATTTTTCAATTGCTGGTAAGTAGTCTTTGTCAGTAGTCTTTGTTACAAGAATACCGCCTTCAACCGCTTTGTCATTTGCTTCTTTTGCAGAAGTTGCGATAACAGCCTTACCAATAACTGTTTCATCACCAACACCTTGGCCAGTTGCCAACTTAGAACCAATCAATTGAAGTTTCATCATATTGGTTGTGCCGCGTTCGCCAACTGGAACACCAGCAGTGATAAGAATCAAGTCACCTTCCTTAGCAAAGCCTAAATCAACAGCTTTGTTAGCAGCTAAATCAAACATGTCATCAGTTGTTGATGGTTTGTCTGTAACGATTGGATGAACGCCCCATTCAACAGTCAAGCCGCGACGTGTACGTTCGTCAAATGTGATTGCTAAAATATCAGCGTTTGGACGATATTTAGAAATCATTTTAGCTGTGTAGCCAGATTCTGTTGCGGCCACAATTGTTTTAACGCCCAAATTCTTAGCAGCACGTGCTACAGCAGCACCAATTGTTTCTGTAACATCGCTTTGATCGAATTTGTTGATTTGCAGATTTCCGTCTTCTGCCATTGCGTTTTCAGCTTTTTCGTCAATCTTAGCCATTGTTGCAACAGCTTCAACAGGGTATGAACCATTAGCACTTTCACCAGAAAGCATAGTTGCATCCGTACCATCCCAAACTGCGTTAGCAACGTCAGAAGCTTCAGCACGTGTAGGACGTGGGTTTTCGATCATTGAATCTAACATTTGTGTAGCTGTAATAACAGGCATACCAAGTGCATTACACTTCTTGATTAATGATTTTTGAACCAAAGGAACATTTTCTGCTGGAATTTCAACACCCATGTCACCACGAGCAATCATTAAACCGTCGGAAACTTTCAAGATTTCATCAGCGTTATCGATACCTTCTTGTGATTCGATCTTAGGGAAGATTTGAACATCTGTCATGTTCTTTTCTTCCAAAAGTTGACGAATATCTAAAACGTCTTGAGGTTTACGGACGAAACTTGCAGCAATGAAATTGATGTTCATGTTGTCACAACCAAAACGAATGTCGCTAGAATCCTTTTCAGTAATTCCAGGCAAGTTGATTGAAACGCCAGGAGCATTTGTACCTTTACGTGAACCAAGAACACCATTGTTCAGTGCATGAACAACTAATTCTTTGTTTTCTTCATCTTTTTCATCGATCTTAAAGTCAAGTAAACCATCGTCAAACAACACATGGCCACCGACATGAACATCATCATATAGTCCTGGGTAAGTAACAGCAATCTTATCTTTGGTTGTCTCTAAAGAGGCATCCATGGAGATGCGTGCTTTGTCGCCAGTATGATATTCTTGATTACCATCTTTTTGAACTGTTGTCCGGATTTCAGCACCCTTTGTATCTAACAAGATACCAACAGTTTTTCCAGTAATCTTTTCTGCTTCCATAACTTTGTTGTAGCGGTCTAAATGTTCTGCGTGATCACCATGTGAAAAGTTGAAACGGAAAATATTTGCACCAGCTTCGATCAATTTAACAATTGTATCTACTGATGTACTTGCAGGACCAAGTGTCGAAACAATCTTGGTTTTCTTCATAACTATATCTCTCCCTTGATTAGTTTATAAAAAGACTTTAATGTCGTTTTTACCAGAATTTGAAACTTGTTCGGTTACTTAAATGAAAGATCTTCGTTTAAATCATAAAGCGAAGAATCAGGTTGATGCTTAGCATTGAACAGATCAGTAATATCGTGTGCTTGAACTTTGTTGTCCAAAATTCCAACCGCTAAGCCACCTTTACCTTCTAGCAAAAGGTCAACCGCATAGGCACCCATTTTGCTAGCCAAGACGCGATCGCGTGCAGTTGGTCGGCCACCACGTTGAACATGACCAAGAACAACAGCACGTGCATCAAAATCACCGTATTCTTTGAGTTTTTCCAAGAATTCAGGTGCTGCATCTGAGTTAGCGTCGCCTTCAGCAATGACAACAATTCCGTAATCCTTGCCGTCTACACGATTGCGTTTGAGCTTTTCAGCAATTGCCTTCACATCATAATCGTGGCCGGGCGCAATAATAGCATCTGCCCCCGTAGCTACACCAGCCCAAAGTGCAATATCCGCTGCTTCACGTCCCATGACCTGAACAGCAAAAACACGTTGATGACTTTTGGCCGTGTCACGGATTTTATCAATGGCATCCACAGCAGTATTCAAAGCTGTATCAAAACCAATTGTGAAATCTGTGTACGGAATATCATTATCAATTGTTCCTGGCAAACCGATCGTGTTGTAGCCATGTTCGGTAAGTCTCAGGGCACCATGATAAGAACCATCACCGCCAATTACAACTAAAGCATCGATACCGAATTTTTTAAGTTGTTCGATACCCTTTAACTGTCCTTCCACTTGGGCAAACTCAGGATAGCGGGCTGAGTACAAAAGTGTACCCCCTTCATCAATCGAGTCGTCCAAATCAGCAGCGGCAAACTTATGAATATCGCCGGCAACTAAGCCTGCAAATCCATAGTTAATTCCGTAAGCTTCAAGCCCAGCACTAATTGCTTTACGTGCAACGGCACGAATAGCAGCATTCATAGCTGGTGCATCACCGCCACTGGTCAAAATACCAATACGTTTCATTTCTTCACCTCAAGTAAATAATTATTGAGTTTTATAAACTTCATTTGTAATTTTACCACTTTTAAAATTGAATGTCTGTATTCTTCTTGAAAAACATTGCGAACAAATCCCTAGATACCGGTATTTTTGACTGTTTGCAAAACAACATTTCCGCTTCCCAACAGGTTTGTAAGCGCTGAAGTTATTTCTTCATCATTTGCTAGCCAGTATGGCTTTTCTAATAAAACTTTTTTATCCGTTTGCGGATAAAATAACAGAACAGGAATATTTCCTGGATGGCTGCGTAAAATATGCAACAGTTTTTTCCGTATTTCAGGAGTGTTTTGACTAATTCTGAGAACCCAACGCACGTTAGAACGCGGATTCACCTGACTTTTGAACTGTTCTGCCAATTGAATTTGATTAGCCAGCAACTGCAGACCGTTACGTTCCTCTATTTTGCCGCGAACCACCACAACTTTTCCCTTTTGTAGACTCTCAGCCATTGTTTTGTATTGACTCGGAAAGACCGTGATATCGATTTCACCTGTTAAATCACTACCGGTTAAAAAAGCCATTTGTTCCCCACGTTTGGTTCGAATGACACGAACTTTGGTTATATAAAGCAAACAGGACACATTTTGGCCCTCCTGCAAATTCAAAACATCAGTCAAAGCCAGCTCGCTTCTGATGTGATCAAATTGTTCTACTGGATGCCCAGAAAGATAAGCTCCTAAAAACTCATTTTCCTTTTGTAGCTTCTCTTCAAGTGTGAGATCGGGTAGTTTACTGATTTTAGGTGTTAGCTTTTCAAACAAACTCATGCTGCTTCCGCTCAGAGCCACGCCATCCAAAAGTTCCGGAAGGCTTTGCAGAAGCTCAGCGCGGTTATAGCCAAAGGTATCAAAAGCCCCCGCATAAATTAAAGCTTCCATGAGGTCTTTTTTGAGCCATTTGCTAGGGATTCGTTGTAAAAAGGCCTGTAAATCACTGAATTTTCCATTTTTGCGCCGTTCCGTCAGAATATCCTGAACAAAGTCACGCCGCACACCTTTGATACACGAAAGTCCAAAAAGAAGGTGATTTTTTTTCAAAATAAAACTGGACTCGCTCAAATTTATATTAGGCGCGCTAACCTGTACCCCATGTTGTTTAGCCTCTGACAAGTAAAGCTTGATTTTGCTTGAATTGTTAAGAACAGAATTCAGCAATGCCGCAAAAAAGGCCCCCGGATAATGAGCTTTTAGGTAAGCAAGTTCAAACGCCATTTTGGTATAAGCGATTGCGTGTGACTTGTTAAATCCATAATTTGCAAAACGCTCAATATAGTCATAGACCTGAATGGCAGTTTCTTGAGCGTAACCTTTTCCAACCGCACCGGCAACGAATTTTGCCTTCATCTCATCGATAACGGCACGCTTTTTCTTACTCATGGCTCGCCGCAGTAAATCGGCTTCACCCAAGGAGAAACCGCCCATAACGGATGCCACTTGCATAACCTGTTCTTGGTAAACCAAAATACCAAAAGTATCTTTTAAAATCGGAACCAAACTTTTATCTGGATAAGTGACTGGTTCGATTCCATTTTTTCTTTTGATAAACGTATCGATGTTTTCCATTGGTCCCGGACGATATAGCGCATCAACTGCTGCTACAAGCTCAAAAGTTTCTGGATGCAGTTGTCGTAAAACGCGCCGGATACCACTAGACTCAAATTGAAAAACCCCCGTGGTATCTGCCTTTTGAAACAATTGCAAAGTGGCTTTATCTTTGAGGTCAACAGTGGTGATCGAAAACTGTGGATTAGTTGTTTTGACAATAATTTGGATTGCATTAGCCATAATACTAAGATTACGTAATCCTAAAAAGTCCATTTTCAAAAGTCCCAAAGCTTCCACGGTATCTTTAGGATACTGTGTTAATAAAAGTTCATCACTCCCTGTTTGGAGCGGGACCACATCACTTAAGTTTTGGGCACTTAAAACAACGCCTGCTGCATGTGTCGAATAATGTCGGGGCAACCCTTCAATTTGTCGAGCAACTGCATAAAGCAATCTGTTTTTAGAGCTATCAGAAATCCAATTTTTCAGTTTCTGTGATTGGGCGACGGCAGCATCTAACGATATCTTCAATACATTTGGAACGAGTTTGCTGAGTTGATTAATTTCATAAGGTACGAGTCCAAAAACGCGGCCAACATCTCGCAATGCCTGCTTGGCGGCCAAAGTTCCAAAGGTGATGATTTGTGAAACATGTGAATGCCCATATTTATCATGCACGTACGCTAAAATTTCGTCACGCTTGTTATCGGGGATATCTAGATCAATATCAGGCATTTGTGAACGTTCTGGATTCAAGAAACGTTCAAAAAGCAAGCCGTACTGCAGTGGATCCACATCCGTGATTTTTAAACTATAGGCAACTAAAGAACCGGCCGCAGACCCCCGACCTGGTCCGGTTGTAATATTGTGTTGGTGTGCAAAATTCATCACATCCCAAACGATTAAGAAATAATCATTAAACCCCATTTTGTCAATGACAGATAACTCACGATTCAATCGTTTTTGGTAATCTGTGAGGTCTCCACTTTTATGAGCTAAGCGTTGTTCTAAGCCATGCCTAGTTAACTGCTCGAGATAAGTTTTAGAACCTAGGCCGCTAGGAACCGGGAAACTTGGCGGTTCAGGCTTTTTAAACTCCAGCGTTACCTGACAATGTTGTGCTAACCATTCTGTATTTTGAACAGCCGTTTCTAACTGGTGTTGTTGATAAAGCGATTCGTAGTCTTTTCGAGGTCGTAACCAGTTTTCTCCTTGATAATTTTCAAATTGCTCTGGGTTACGAATGACCTCACCCTTATCAATTGCCCGTAAAACCTGCGTTGCAAAATGGTCCGTTGCGTCAACATAATTTACTTCTGGAAGTGCCATTGTGTGCGTCCGGGTGGTACCTGCTAGTTGTTGCAATGTATTACGTAGCACTTCCGATTGCTGCATATTAACGCCTAAAAAGACGCTGTTTTCATCTGCTAGTGCTTTGACCTTCATGACCAACTGCTCGGCATCCTTGCCATCACCACGTTCAATTAATGTAACCACTTCAGAATTCTTAGCCGGGAAAACAAGGAATAGGTGAGAAAGGTAAGTTTGAATGTGCTGATAAAACAGGTCCTCATCTGTCGCTTGGGTATTCTTCTTGGTGCTAATTTTCATAAGGTGTTGATAGCCAGTACGATCCTTGGCAAACAAAAGAATGGGAAAATGGTTAGCTGAATCAATTCCGCCAAATAATTCAAGTTTTAACCCCAAGATCGGTTTGATTCCTGCTTTTTGACAGGCATTATAGAAATCAACTATGCCATACATTACGTTTGTATCCGTCAGCGCTAACGCTTGATAGCCACGTTGTTTAGCTGTATTGACCAGAGCATCAATGCGCGTTGTGCTCTGCAGCAAACTGAAACTGCTTGCCACTTGCAGTGGGACAAAACTCATTTTTAGCACCTCCTCGTCTTTATTCTCATTATCTTTATTATACAAAACTATCCTGCAGAATGAACGTCACAAACTTGGGATTAGTTGATTTTTACATAAATTGTGCTAAACTATTTTTGATTGAGAGGTGTCTTGTTGTGAAACAAATCGTAATTATTTTCTGGTCCTTCATTTTTGGTGAAGTTATTGGTGCCATTGGCGGTGCCTTAGAAGTAATGACCTACAAACCGTTAACAATTGGGATTGTGGCTGCCTTGGCAGCTTTAATCACCTCGAACGGGATTAATCTTCTTTCCAAGTCGGACTCCGTGAAATAAAAATGGGTCGGCCAAATTAATTGAGTAAAAAGGCGCAGATTTTATTCTGCGCCTTTTTGTGTAGACTTATTTTTGAGAATCTGAAATGTTTTGAAAAACAAGGTGATCAGAAACAAGGTCAATTTTTACTGTTGTGTGTGACCTGATTCGTTGTGAAATGATTTCTCTAGCTAAAGGTGTTTCCACCATATTAGAAATGTAACGGCGCAATGGTCGTGCGCCATAGGCCGGATCGTACCCCTCTTTAGCTAGCCACTCTTTAGCAGCATCTGAAATTTCCAACTTAATTTCTTGATCAGCTAACCGTGCGGAAAGTTGCGCAATCATTTTGGCAACGATCTTTTCGATTGCTTGCAGGTTTAGTGGTGTGAACATGATAATATCATCGATCCGATTTAAAAACTCCGGTTTAAACTTTGTTTGGGTTAACTGCAAAACTGCTTGCTTTGTCTGTTCAGAAATAACTCCCTGGTCATCTACACCGTGTAGCAGTAATTCGGAGCCAAGGTTAGAGGTCATGATCAGAATTGTATTTTTAAAATCAACTGTTCGCCCCTGTCCATCTGTTAGACGACCGTCGTCTAACACTTGGAGAAGAATATTAAACACATCAGGATGTGCTTTTTCAATTTCATCAAATAACACAATGGTATAAGGATTACGCCGCACAGCTTCGGTTAATTGGCCACCTTCTTCATAGCCGACATAACCTGGAGCTGCACCAACTAAACGAGAAACCGATTCTTTTTCCATATATTCCGACATATCGATTCGCACCATCTGCTGTTCCGAATCAAATAAATTTTCGGCTAACGCTTTGGCAAGCTCAGTTTTCCCCACTCCTGTCGGTCCCAAAAACATAAACGAACCCAAAGGTCGATTGGGATCCTGCAGTCCCGCACGCGAACGTAGAACGGCATTCGAAACAGCATTTACCGCTTCATCCTGACCCACAACCCGTTCATGCAGGCTATCGGCCAAATGCAAGAGTTTTTCGCGTTCGCCCTTTACCAATTTGTTGACCGGAATGCCTGTCATTTTGCTGACGACATCCGCAATTTCAGCTTCGGTGACTGATTGTTCGACTAACCATTGATCAGATCCTTGCTGTTCTTTTTGCTGCAAGTCACGTAGCTCTTGCTCTAACTGTGGAATCACCCCATGTTGGAGTTTAGCCGCTTGTTCAAGATCATAACTATTTTCTGCTTCTTCCAGTTTGTGTTTAGCATTATCAAGTTCGGATCGTTTCTGATTGACGACCTGGATAGCTTGTTTTTCAGATTCCCATTGCTTTTGCAGATGGTTCTTTTTTTCTTTTGTATCTGCCAACTCAATTTTGAGCTCCGCCAAGCGTTTTTTCGAAGCTTCATCCGTTTCGTTTTTTAAAGCTGTTTCTTCAACTTCCATTCGCATTAATTGGCGATTCGTCTGATCTAATTCAGTCGGGCTTGAATTCATCTCCACACGAATAGTAGCCGAGGCTTCATCAATGAGATCAATTGCTTTATCAGGAAGAAAACGATCGGTGATGTAGCGATTAGACAAATTGGCAGCCGCTACGATTGCATTATCATGAATCTTAACGCCATGATGAATTTCAAAACTTTCTTTCAACCCACGTAAAATGCTAATTGTATCTTGCACAGAAGGTTCTTTTACCATAACCCGTTGAAAGCGGCGTTCTAAGGCTTTATCCTTTTCCATATATTCACGATACTCGTCTAACGTCGTTGCGCCAATTAAGTGCAATTCGCCTCGAGCCAGCATTGGTTTCAACAAGTTACCGGCATCCATGCTGCCTTCAGTTTTCCCTGCGCCAACAATGTTATGAATTTCATCAATAAATAAAATGATTTGACCGTCAGCCTTCTTTACTGCCTTCAAGACCGCTTTTAACCGTTCCTCAAATTCACCTCGGTACTTGGCACCAGCAATCAAAGCCCCCATATCCAACGAGAAGATCGTTTTATCCTTTAAATTATCAGGAACGTCTTTACGCGCAATCCGCTGGGCAAGTCCTTCAACAATGGCAGTTTTACCCACACCCGGTTCGCCAATTAAAACCGGATTGTTTTTGGTTTTACGAGAAAGAATGCGAATGACGTCCATAATCTCTTCATCACGCCCAATAATCGGATCCTGGTGACCTTCGTGAACGAGTTTGACCATATCAACACCATATTTTTCCAATGCTTTATACTGCGTTTCTTGATCTTTAGAAGTCACGCGTTCCCCACCTCTCATATCTTTGATTTTTTTGGCAATAGCCTGACTCGTAACCCCTTGTTTTTTTAGGTAGGTAGCCAAAGGATCCTCTATTTCTAAGAGCGCCTGTACCAGCACTTCAGTAGCAATGTAATCATCTTCTAGTTGCTTTCGAATCCGTTCGGCCGCTTGAAATAAATTAAACAACGAACTGCTCAAATTTTGACCATACTGGACGTTTTCCCCTTCGACCACGGAAATTTCATCCAGCTCACGATCTAACTCAGTTTGCAGCCGCTGGTTTTCAATTCCTAATTCATCCAGGAGAATGCCAGCCATCTGATCGGGTTGGCCTAAAAATTTAAAGAGTTCTGGAACCCCGATCACTTGGTGCTTCCGGTTAATTGCAATTTTTTGCGCTTCCGCTAGTGCTTCTTGTGCAGCATTGGTAAATGAATCTGGATTCAAAACGATTCCCCCAATCGGTATAACTTATGTGAACTATTTTAGATAAACGTAAATGGATCGGTATTAACCTGTGATTCGACTATCTGAATTTGATTGTCCTGCACAAGCTCCCAACTACGGAACAAACGAGCAAGCTTTGGAACACAAATTTTCTCAACATTATGTCCAGGATCGATTGCAGAAAGTCCTGCCGCCAACATATCATGACCGGTATGATAATAGATATCTCCCGTGATAAAGACCTCAGCTCCATTTTTGAGCGCCTGTTTATAGAACTTACCACCATCACCGCCAAGGACCGCAACCCGCGAAATTTGCTTCTCTGGTGCCTGACTTACAAAGCGTAATCCCTTAAGATCAAAAGTCCGCTTAAGTTTTTCGGCAAGGTCAATGACACTAATCCGGTTTGGCAAATCTCCGACGCGCCCCATTCCAAATGTGTGGCCGTTGTCATCGGTATAGCCATCCAGCAAGCGTTTAACATTTGTTAAACCAATCTTGTCAGCAAGCCAATCATTCATCCCATTTTGAGCTGCGTCTAAATTGGAGTGAGCCGCATAAACGGTGATGTTATGTTTAATTAACTGCGCATACATTTGCGTTTGTGGATCCGCCAGGTCAAGTCTATGAATGGCATGAAAAACTGCAGGATGGTGGGCAATAATGAGATCACACTTTTTAGTGATGGCTTCTTCGACAACTTCTGGGCGGACGTCCAAAGTGACTAGTACCCGCGTGAAATCAGACTCTAAATCTCCAATTTGAAGTCCAATGGGATCACCGGGCTCTGCTAAGACACGCGGCGCAAATTTTTCAAATTCTTGAATAAAAGAATTAATTTTCATTTTGTAAAACCTTCTTAATCAACTTAGACTTTTGCTGCAATTCGGCAATATGTTCTACTGGAATCTGCTGTGCTTGTTTCATTTGCTTGATCGCCTTTTCCACCCGCTGTAACTCAGCTTGCCATTTTTTGGTAAAAACTGAATTTGGGAGTTTTTCAAGCAACAGCGGACCAAACAATAATTGTGCATCCGTATAACTGATGGGTTGCGATGTGCGATCTGCAACAATGATTTCGTAGATATGCCGGTCCTCTGCTAAGATTTGTTCTCCGGTAATTCGATAGTCGTGTTGCATTAGCCATCTGCGCACCCGGTCCTCACCGACATTTGGCTGGAGGATCAGGCGAGAGACACCTGCAAGTTTTTCTTTACCTGCTTCTAAAATATTGGCAATTAGAGTGCCCCCCATACCAGCAATCGTAACCGTATTTATGTGGTCATTTGCTTGAATTACCGCAAGTCCATCCCCCAAACGAGAAGAAATAACAGTTTCAAGACCGGCTTTCGTAATTTCGTTGGTCGCATTCTGATGGGGTCCTTGAGCGACTTCACCCGCAATTGCAAATTCAATTATGTGATTTTGGGCTAAGTAAACTGGTAAATAGGCATGATCAGACCCGATATCTGCTAGCCGGGCATGACGACTAACTGAATCAGCGACAAGTTGCAGACGTTTAGATAAATTATTTGCGTTCATTAAAAAGTTTCCTTTTATTTTACTTTTATTTTTTATTATATCACGCACACCAATTTTCAAGGTTGGTGAATGATTTTTATTCTGGGTGAAGCATGCCACTCCTTCTTCGAATTCGATAGTGCCATCCAAAGTGTCGAAGTTTTTTTGTCGCTGCTTTTTTTGCAAGACGATTCCATCAAATTCATTTGCAAGGTTGCAACGGCAAAATACATACTCAAAAACACTCTTTTTAGAATTTGATAACACATTACCGTTAGTTTTCTCTTTCCTAGTCACTTTTTTTTAAAACAAAAAAGGATTTAAAGTAAAGGGCGTACTTTACTTTAGATCCTCTTTCGTTAGATACTAATTATTCCAAAAAATCTTTTAACTGTTTTGAACGAGATGGATGGCGTAATTTACGTAACGCCTTGGCTTCAATCTGACGGATTCGTTCACGAGTCACGCCGAAGACTTTACCAACTTCTTCCAAGGTCCGTGTACGCCCGTCATCTAGGCCAAACCGCAACCTTAAGACGTTCTCTTCACGATCTGTTAACGTGTCTAAAACACCTTCCAATTGTTCTTTGAGGAGTTCATAGGCGGCATGATCAGCAGGGCTGGTTGCGTCCTGGTCTTCGATAAAGTCACCCAGATGCGAATCGTCCTCCTCACCGATTGGAGTTTCTAAAGAAACTGGCTCTTGAGCAATTTTTAAGATTTCACGAACTTTTTCGGTTGGCATATCCATTTCAGCCCCAATTTCCTCTGGGGTAGGTTCGCGCCCCAAATCTTGGAGTAATTGACGTTGAATTCGGATTAACTTGTTAATTGTTTCAACCATGTGGACTGGAATTCGAATTGTCCGCGCTTGGTCTGCAATGGCACGGGTAATGGCTTGACGGATCCACCAAGTCGCATATGTTGAGAACTTGAATCCTTTGCGGTAATCGAATTTTTCAACGGCTTTCATCAGCCCCATGTTTCCCTCTTGAATCAAATCAAGAAATTGCATGCCACGGCCAACATAACGTTTTGCAATAGAAACCACCAAACGGAGGTTAGCTTCTGCCAACTCTTGTTTAGCACTTTCCTCACCCTTTTCAATCCGTAAGGCAAGGTCCACTTCCTGCTTAGCAGTCAGCAATGGCACCCGGCCAATTTCTTTTAAATACATCCGAACAGGATCATTAATTTTAACCCCTGCTGGTGCCTTGGTATCATCCAGTTCTTTTTTACTGATTTTTTGAGCTTTCAAGGCATGTGTACTTGGATCGCCATTTTCATCGACAATACTGATACCGGCATCTTCAACTTTTTGAATTAAATCATCAATTTGTCTTGCATCCAATTTAAAGGGAATGGCAATTTTATCAGAGAGCTCATCATATTGAAGTTGTTTAGCTGACTTTCTAGCTTTGATTAACGCATTAACTTCTTTTTTATAAGCTTTTGTATTGAACACATTCTCAGAATTTTTTTCACTTGTTGCTTGTTTTTTTGTTGTTTTACTAGTTGTTTTTTTTGTTTCTGCCATAGTTAAGTCCCTCCGTGAACGTGTTATGCCCCTTGACGTTGCCGATATAATTCAACTAACTCAACTGCCAATTTTTGTTGCAGTTCCGTATTTCCCATTTTCTTAGCTTCATCTAAAGACTTATTTTTAGCTGCAATTTGTTGGCTGAGAGGTGCCTCAGCCGTGATAACTTTGATATAATCGTTGACCGATTGATCGATATTTTCGTCATCTAGATCTTGTAAATCTAATTCTGCAATAATGTTTTGCAGCTTAGTATCATGCACAAAGTCCATAAACGCTGCCGAATCGTAAGTTTGATGATTTTCAAAATAACCCGAAGCAAGCATATAAATCGTTTGGTAAGTTTCATGCACAAAATGAAAATCTGGTAATCCGGCCAACTTTAACCAAACATTATGGTCATAAAGTAAGTAGTTAAGTAACCGTTGTTCGGCCAATTCTACTTTATCTAATTTAACTTTTTGGCGGTGATATTCTTGAACCTGAGGCGTTGCCTGTCCTGGTTGAGTGCCTTGGTCTTTGTGAACTGCGATTGCTTGCTGTGAATGAACTTGCCGTAATTGTTGTCTAAGATCTTGTACCTGAACACCAAATTCCTTGGCTAGTTGATTCAAATAAAGATCCTGTTCAACACTTGAAGTTAATTTACTAATCTCTTTTAGTGCCCCTTCAAGATAACTAAGTTGGTCTGCCTCATTACTTAGATTAAAATCACGTTTCAAGTAGTCTAGCTTGAATGCGGTAGGCGTCAAGCGTGCTGAATGAACAATTTCAGAAAATTGTTTTTCCCCGTACTGACGGACATATTCGTCTGGATCTAGTTTGTTAGGAACTTCAATCACACTAAGCTGCAAGCGACTGTTCGCGCTAAAAGCATCCAGCGCACGATTAATGGCTGCTTGCCCAGGGTCATCACCGTCGTAACAAATATCTAGTTGCGCGGTCGTGCGTTGCAGCAGATAAATTTGTTCATTGGTAAAGCTAGTACCCATTGAAGCAATCCCATTCATCACTCCCGATTGATACGCGGCAATAACGTCCATAAAACCTTCAAATAAAATTGCACGCTTTTCTTGTCGAATTGCTGAACGTGCCAAGTCGAAATTGTACAAAACATTTCCCTTGTTAAAGATTTTTGTTTCAGGACTGTTTATATATTTGGCTTGCGAATCTGCCTTGTTCAATACCCGCCCAGAGAATGCAATCACATGACCTTGCGGATTCTTGATCGCATACATGACACGGCCAAAAAAACGATCGCGTAATTTTCCCTGCTGGTCTTCAATAAAAAGACCAGAACGGCGGAGTAACTGATAATCAACCTTTTTCTCATCAAAAAATTCTTTTAATAACTGTTCACCAGGTGCAAAACCTAACTGAAATTTATTAATAATATCATCAGTTAGCCCCCGTTTGTGCAGGTAATCAAGAGCTGGCTGTCCCATCTCTGTATTCAGTAAGACATGCGTATAAAGCTTTGCCGCTTGATCATACAAACTGATTAATTGGCTCTGTTCACTGCTAGCCGGTGATGCTGCCGTGGTTTCGCTATAGACTTCGGGAAGCTCGATATTGGCAAAATCCGCAACTTGACGAACAGCCGCGGGAAATTCAAGATGATTCAGTTCCATCAAGAATTTGAACACGTTGCCTCCGCGTCCACAACTAAAGCAGTGAAAAATCTGTTTTGACTCTGAAACTGAAAAGGAAGCTGTTTTTTCTTCATGAAAAGGACATAGGCCAAAAAAATTTTTACCCTGTTTTTTTAATTGAACGTACTGACTAATGACGTCCACAATATTGACAGAGGTTCGAATCTGATCAATCAGATCTTCTGGAATTGTTCTTGCCAAAAACGATGACCTCCCCTCAAGTGCACACTCCACCACAATATCGACACATAACAAATAATACCGCCTTGAAATAGAAAAAGCAATTAAAACGGCTCAAGATTTCATCAATTTTGTGTGACAACTTTCGCACCAAAACTAGCGATTTAACTTTCCTAAAGAAACGATCCCCACCAAAATTACTGCAAGGTAATTAAAATGGAGATCAGTTAAGCTGTTATTTGACGACTAGTTCCTTTAAATTCCCGATTGAGAAAATCAATCTTGCTAAAATTGTTAGTTGATTTAATCGATTTTCACGGATTTTTTTATCGTCAACCATGATCATAGTTTGGTCAAAGTAACTTTCAATTAGCGGTCTTAATTTTTGGAGTGCTTCGAAGTTTTCATTAATCGTGCGGTCACTCGCCTTTTCTTGGACGGCTTGAACGCCTGCAAACAGCGCCTTTTCTGACTCGTTTTCAAATAAATCCGGATCCACAACTAGCTTTTGACCCGTAATTTGTGACTTTTCCGCAATTCGAATAACACGAGTCAATGCTTCGATATTTTCTTTAAAGTTTTGGTCGTTCTTATGGCTCTCTAAAACCTTAGCAGCATCTAGCATATTTAATATATCGGTGTTACTGCCATTTGTAACTGCCTCGACAATATCGTAACGCGCTTTCTTATTTGAGAACCACTGGCGAACACGGTCTTTCATGAACTCACGAACATCATTCGCATGTTGTTTAAAGTTAAGGTCGAAGGTAGCCTGATTTTCTTGTAGATCTTTAAGAAAATCTTCTTGCAAATCCTTGATTGGAAAATGCCAATTCTGATCGCGGGTAATGCGCACAATTCCTAGAGCTTGACGACGCAAAGCATAAGGATCGTTGGAACCAGTTGGGATTAAGTCAACTGCAAAAAAGCTTCCAATATCATCAAACTTGTCTGCAATGGCAAGGACGGCTCCGACCTTTGTCTTGGGAAGTTCACCGTCAGCACTAATTGGCATATAGTGTTCCCGAATCGCAGTTGCGACTGCTGGGGATTCGCCTTGCAAAAGCGCATATTTTTCGCCCATAATACCCTGCAATTCTGGGAATTCACCCACCATGCCGGTCACTAAATCAAACTTATAGATTTCACTTGCCCGTTTAACCGCAGCTAATTCCGATTCAGTCAGTCCAACAAACTTACCTAATTCTTGAGCGATCAGTTGGACACGTTCCATTTTCTCGTACATTGTTCCAATTTTATCGTGAAAACTGACTTTCTTTAGTTTTTCAACAAAATAATTAATCGAATGTTTCTGGTCCTCATGATAGAAAAAGGCAGCATCTTCTAAACGCGCAGTGAGGACCTTTTCATTTCCGCGAATCACATTATCTAAGTGTTCGCGATTACCATTTCGAACCGAAACAAAGTTAGGCAATAATTTGCCCGTTTGACTGCGGACATAAAAGAATCGTTGATGATCACGCATCGAAGTAATCAGAACCTCTTCTGGAATTTCCAAATACTTTTCATCAAAATGACCTGCAAATGCCGTTGGCCATTCTACCAAGTTATTTACTTCCTCCAAGAGATCTTGGTCAAGCTGGATTGTCCAATCGAAATCGGCTGCCAATTGGTCAATTTGATCTTTAATGACCTGTTTTCGCTTAGCAGCATCAGCCATAACAAATTCATTTTTAAGATCATCTTCGTAATCGGTTGCCTGGTCAATGGTAACCGGCTTACCAAGAAAACGATGTCCTTGTGAAAGGTTACTTGCGGTGACATCCAGAATACTAAATGGCACCACTTTATTATCTAAAAGGGATACTAACCAACGAATGGGACGGACGTATTTAAAATTAAAATTTGCCCACTTCATCATTGTTGGGAAGTTCATTTTCATCACAACGTCTTTTAGTTTGGGGAGAACTTTTTCGACTGGTTCGCCAACTGTTTTTTTAGTGACATAGACATATTCTGTGCCCTTTAATTCTTTGAACGTAATGTCATCAGTCGTAACGCCCTGACCGCGTGTGAACCCAATCGCCGCTTTTGACCAATTACCTTCCTGGTCCAAAGCAATCTTCTTCGCTGGGCCTTTAACTTCTTCTGCAATATCAGTTTGCCGCTCAGCAAGGCCACTAATCAAAACGGCGAGGCGGCGAGGCGTAGAATAAGTTTGAATTTCTGAATAATCAAGACGCTGATCAGTCAAGAAATCACTGACCCGTTTTTTCAATTGAATGATACTGGGCGTCACAACATGCGCAGGGATTTCTTCTAATCCAATTTCCAGTAAATAGGTATGTGCCATTATTTTGTGACCTCCTTTTTGGAATCAGTATCTTTTAATAGCGGAAAACCAAGTGCTTCGCGTTCTTGAACAAAAGCTTTGGCAACCGATTTTGCCATATTACGGATTCGTGATAAGTAGCCAGCACGTTCAGTTACTGAAACAGCACCGCGTGCATCCAGCAGGTTAAAGGTATGGCTGCACTTCAAAATATAGTCATAAGCTGGATGAACCAAGCCGTTTTTGATCTGAGCCTTTGCTTCTTTTTCATAGTCATCAAATAAGTGTAACAACATTGCTTGATTGCTTTCTTCAAAAGAATACTTAGAGTGCTCATACTCAGGTTCTTTAAAAATTTCACCATACTTGACCCCATGGCCCCATTCCAAGTCAAAGACAGAATCCACATTTTGGATGTATGAAGCTAGGCGTTCAAGGCCATAAGTAACCTCGCTGGTAACGGGCGAAACTTCAAGACCTCCAACTTGCTGGAAGTAAGTAAACTGTGTGACTTCCATACCGTCCAGCCAAACTTCCCAACCAACACCAGCGCACCCCATTGAAGGATTCTCCCAATTATCTTCCACAAACCGAATGTCGTGTTCCAAGGGTTCAATGCCCAGCGCTTTTAAACTACCTAAATAAAGCTCTTGGATATTTTCCGGTGATGGTTTCATGATAACTTGAAATTGATGATGTTGGTAAAGACGGTTAGGATTTTCACCGTAACGGCCATCGGCAGGACGACGAGAAGGTTCCACGTAAGCTGCGTTCCAAGGTTCCGGACCGATTGCACGTAAAAATGTGTATGGACTCATCGTTCCTGCACCTTTTTCAGTATCGTAGGCCTCCATTAACATACAACCTTGATCTGACCAATAATGCTGCAACTTGAGAATAATGTCTTGTACAGCTAATTTATCTACCATTATGTGTCTCCTTTTTATTTCTGAACACAAAAAAACCTACGCAGAAGTAATCTACGTAGGGACGATTTATTCGCGGTTCCACCCTACTTCTGACAAAAAATGTCAGCAGCTTAATTTGCGAACTCCGAAACGCCAACTTTTGAATTGTTTACTTAGTTCCACCACCCTAAGCTCTCTGAAAAACCGGTCAAAAGCCCTTTTCATCATCGTTCAGTATTGAATTCTATCTAATCATAATTTAATTGATTCTCAAAGTCAACTCTCTATCCCCAAGAATCCATTGTATCAATAAAATGTTTACTTTTCAGGCTTAAACCCACTTCATCTTGATAAATAAGATCAATCACGGCCTTTAACTTCGCCTTAGTGCCATGATGCACGCCAATCGAGCGCACGTTATCGAGATTCACTGAACTTAGCTTTTGCAAGTAATAAACCGTTCGTTGATCCAAATGAGCTCGCTTGGGATCTAAGTGCCAATGATTTTGGCATAATAATCCACCGGAAGATTCCGAGTAATCCAGGGGTAAATCCGTACGGTGGCAAACAATACAACCACGCCACTCCTGTTGAACGCCAAAAACAGGAAGTAATTGAAGTTCAAAAATGTGGGTGATTATCTGGGCATCTAAGCCCTGATCAATTTTTTCCATAGCACTGATCACCCGATCATACCAAAAAGGCACAGGGTCACCATCAGGAAAAGCACTATCGATAAGGTTCAAGATGTAAGTTACATATGCATTTTTCTTAATGTCCAGATTGATTTGCTCAAATTGCGTAAGTGTTTTCTCAGCATTCAGATAACACAGCCCTTTTTCTTTGATCAAACCCACGTATGTTCCAGTTGTAAAAGGTAAAATTGCAGCTGCTAATTTAAAGCCTTTTTTCCGAGCGCCCCGAATATAAAACATTTTTTTGCCAAATTCACGGGTAAAAAACTTCACCAACTGGTCACGCTCACGGTAATCTTTTCGATACATCACAATTCCCTGAAATTGTGTGGTTACTTGTGCTGCCATGCCTTATCTCCTGTTAATTATCTTTTCGATAACCATATGATTGAAGCAAGTTTTGTTTATCACGCCAGCCCTCGGAAACTTTCACCCATAATTCAAGATAAACTTGATCGCCTAGCAGATGTTCCATATCCTGACGCGCCAGGCTGCCAATTTTTTTAAGCATTGAACCGCCATGTCCAATAATGATTCCTTTTTGGGTCGGACGATCCACAATAATGGTGGCTTGAATATGAATTTTACGTTTATCCTGACGTTTCAGGCTATCAATGACCACCGCTACTGAATGTGGAACTTCCTGACGGGTCAGCATCAGAATCTTTTCACGGATAAGTTCAGCCACAATGAAACGTTCGGGATGATCCGTAACTTGATCTTCAGGATAATACTTAGGTCCTTCTGGTAATTCGGCTGCGAGCGTATCGACCAATTCCGAAACATTGTTCCCCTGCGTTGCGGAAATGGGAATAACCTCTTTCCAATTTAAGGCGTTCTTATAATCATCCATAATTTCAAGGAGCTTATTAGGATTGATTAAATCGATTTTGTTAATCACTAAATAAACAGGATTTTTAATTTGTTTTAAGCGTTCAATAATGAAATTATCGCCAGCGCCCCGTTTTTCATTCGCACTAATCATAAACATTACAGCATCTACTTCATTAAGTGTCGATAATGAAGCTTGCACCATGTAATCGCCTAACTTATTATGTGCTTTATGGATGCCGGGGGTGTCGATAAAGATGATTTGTTCCTTTTCCGTGGTATAAATACCCTGAATTTTGTTTCTTGTCGTTTGTGGGACATTGCTCATAATGGCAATTTTTTGACCAAGAACATAATTCATAAAAGTTGATTTACCGACATTCGGCCGCCCAACAATTGCGATAAAACCAGAATGAAAGTTTGTATTTTTGTTTTCCAAAATTTTTCTCCTATTTCTTAATGAACGATTAATAGCCAAATTTTAGGGATGAAAATTAATAACCCGATTATACCAGAAAAAAATGCGGTAATTAAAACCGTTCCTGCTGCCATATCTTTAATGTGTTTGCCAAGTTCGCTATACGTTTTACCGGTGACCAAGTCCACGAGATTTTCTATCACCGTATTTAAAACTTCTGCTACCAGAACACAAGCAATACAAGCAATTATCCAATACCATTCACCTAGCGAGATACGCAACCCCAAGGCAACCAATAAGACTAATAAGGCCAACGCCGTATGAATCCGCATATTCCGTTCCTGTTGAAATACACGGGTAATCCCGCTCCAGGCATGATTAAACGATTGCCAAAAGGTATGATTTTTTTCTATTTGTCGATTATTTTTTAAGGCCATAAGCGTTTAAGATCTCTTTCTGCAACGGAAACATTATTTTTTGATCTTCTGGTTTCATGTGGTCATAACCATTAAGATGTAAAAAGCCATGAACACAAAGAAATCCTAGTTCACGTTGATATGAATGCCCTAAATATTCGGCTTGTTCTTTAACCTTATCAACTGAAACCATCAAATCACCAATATTAGGAGCGATTTCTTCCGCCAATTCTTCATCCAGAATAATGGGATCTTCATCAGCATCATCCTCAATTGCAAAACTAATCACGTCAGTTGCACGGTCAACTTGACGGTAGGTTTTGTTAATTTGTTGAATCTCGTCGTTATGCATCAGTGTGACGGACATTTCCGTATTAGACGCTAATTTGAGATAATCTCCGGCAAAATTCAAGACATTTTGGATTAAACTCAGGTTTTCTGCAGGCTCTTGATCTGTGTGATCATAAATTTGAATATCCATGTTCTAAATTTACTCCATCCTAATTTGATTTACGAGCTTCGTAGGCATTAATGATTTGTGCAACAACTGGATGACGCACCACGTCTTCTGAACTGAAACTAACAAAACCAATATGGCGAACTTTTTGAAGGATACGCTGGGCTTCCACCAGCCCACTGCGAACACCATGAGGAAGATCAATTTGAGTGACGTCGCCATTTACAATCATTTTAGAACCAAATCCCAGGCGTGTTAGGAACATCTTCATCTGTGCACTTGTGGTATTTTGGGCCTCATCTAAAATGACGAAAGCATCATCTAGGGTTCTCCCCCGCATGTAAGCCAATGGGGCAATTTCGATAACACCACGATCCATTAAGCGGGTAGTATGCTCCGCGCCAATAATTTGATAAAGCGCATCATAGACCGGACGGAGGTATGGATCCACCTTTTCTTTTAAATCACCAGGCAAAAAGCCCAAACTTTCTCCTGCCTCAACTGCCGGTCTGGTCAAAATGAGTTTGTCGACTTCACCACGTTTTAACGCGGCAATTGCCATCACAACAGCTAGATAAGTTTTCCCGGTTCCGGCCGGGCCAATTCCAAACGTAATATCATTGCGCTTTACAGAATCCACGTATTGACGCTGACCATAATTTTTAACGCGAACCGCTTTGCCCTTATTATCCTTAATCAGTGTTTCCTTGTACATATCCTGAAAATAATTCAGGGTACCTTTGTCGGCCATTTTCATGGCACTCACAACATCGGCGCTATTGAGCTGAATCCCTTGTTTAACTAATGAAAGGAGATTCTTGAAAACATTAATTGTTCGGGTAACGGCCTGGTCTTGCCCGGTAACCGTAATCTTTTCGCCAAATGGATGAATAGCAACATCCATCCCTTCCTCGATAATCTGGACAAATTTATCCTGATTACCAAGCAGTGACATTTCTTCGCTTGGGTTGGATAACAAAAATTCCTTTTCTATTTCTTTTTGCTCTGCCAAGTAGTGTTTGCTCCTTTTTCATTAACTTTTTAACTCAACTGGCTCTTAACTGCCTGGTTGACAAGTTTGCCATCCGCTTTACCTTTAACCTTTGGCATAACTGCGCCCATAACCTTCCCAAAATCTGAAGTACCCGTCGCTCCGACCTCCGCAATGGTAGTCGCAACAATTTTTTCGATTTCAGCTTGCGAAAGTTGTTTGGGCATGTATTTTTCAACAACCTTAAGTTCCGCTTGAGTTTCTGTAACTAGGTCTTCACGATTTCCTTTTTGAAACTCGTCTAAAGACTCTTTTCTTTGCTTATATTCGCGTGCAATTACTGCCTGTGCTTCTTCGTCGGTAAGTTCATGATTCACTTTTACCTTTTCGTTCATTAAAGCTGCCTTCAACATCCGAATGACACTTAATGTTTGTTTGTCACGCGCTTTCATTGCCGTTTTCATATCGGCAGTAACTGTTTCTACTATACTCATTATTTTATCCCCTTATCAAATTTTTTGATACAAAAAAAGCTCCTGATTTCAGGAGCATTAAAAATTAGAAGCGTTTCTTGTTTTTGCGTTTTCTTGCAGCTTCTGATTTTAGTTTGCGTTTAACACTTGGCTTTTCGTAGAATTCCCGTTTACGATATTCTTGTAAAGTACCTGATTTAGAAACTGTACGTTTAAAGCGGCGAAGAGCGTCATCAAGTAACTCGTTTTTACGAACGACTGTTTTTGACATTTTGAATCCCTCCCTCCGAGCTCTAAAGTAACGACGAATCTATTAAATTAAATCCGTGTTCTTTATTATTATACATAACATAGATTTTCCCGTCAATAACTCAATCGCGCTTTTATTAAATTCATTAGTCACTTTATAAAACCGTTTTCATTATCCGCCCCATATGGTAGACTTAAATCAAAAGGATGAGGGTGATTGGTTATGACAACAAAAGTATTTATTATTTCTGATTCAGTTGGTGAAACAGCAAGTTCGGTTGCTCGAGCGGCAGCTGCACAATTTCCTAATGAAAATTTCGAATTTGATCGTTATCCATTTACACAAACAACGTCATTGTTGGACGGCATTTTAAAGCGTGCTCATCGGCAAAAGGCAGTCGTATTTTCAACTTTCGTTAATCCTGAACTAAACAAATTCGCTAAAGAAGTCTGCACTCAGGATGATCTTCTCTATTACGATGTTTTAACACCTGCAATTTCCCTATTTAAACAACAGACGGGTGCCACAGTTGCAAACAAACCGGGCACCGTTCACAATCTGAATGAAGGGTATTTCGATAAAATTGCAGCCATGGAGTTTGCGGTAACTTACGATGATGGCAAAGACCCGTCTGGATTTTTAAAAGCAGACATCGTCCTTTTGGGAGTTTCACGCACATCAAAGACGCCACTATCGCTTTACCTAGCAAATAAGGGCTTCAAAGTGGCTAACCTGCCACTTGTTCCCCAGGCTTCAATTCCAGACGAGATTTGGCAAGTGGATCCTAAAAAGGTCTTTGGGCTCACGACAACTCCAGAAGTTTTGAATGATATCAGACGGCAACGAATGATTGCCTATGGTTTGAATCCAGAATCCTCCTACTCAAATACTGAAGGCATCAAACTTGAATTGGATTACGCCGATAAAATCTTTAAACAGATTGGTTGTTTGGTCATCAACACCTCCAATAAGTCAATCGAAGAAACCGCAACGTTAATTATGGAAAGTCTGGAACTTGATGTCAGCAATGAATAAAAGATACTGCCTGTGATGGTAGTCAAACGAAGTAAAGAAGATTTTTAACTAAGAGACCGAACAATTCAAGACACGAATTGTTCGGTTCTTTCGTTAACCAGAGGAGGTAGACCTTTCCCCCTTATTTTGATTACTTAAGATGTGAAAACAGGAAGCGGCTGGGAAAATTTTCCCAGCCGCTTCTCGCATAAACGGACCTGTATTTATCAACTTGGCCGCAAGTAATGGCGATCCAGTTATCATTTATTGTTTTAAATAATGATCAAAAGCCACCTGATTTAGGATATCACTCGTTAAATGCGTATTAAAGGTTTCGGCCTTTAACATGGCAATTTCGTAACCGTAAGGTGCAAACTTCTTTTTAGGATTTTCTGGATCAGGAACCCATGGTGTTTCCATAATTTTGGGTACCGTCGCTAAAGCTTTGAAATGAGCAATTTTATTTAAAGCTGCAAAACCAATTGTTCCCATTCCAATATCTGCATGGCGGTCCTTATGACTCCCCTGCGGATTTTTGGCATCATTTAAATGCACAACTTTCAAACGGTTGAGACCAATCTCACGATCAAACTGATCCAAAACGCCTTCAAAATCATCACGAATGGGGTAGCCGGCATCACTAGTATGGCAAGTATCGAAACATACGGAAACTTTATCCTGCAGATCAATTTGATTAATAATCTCTGCAATTTCTGCAAAAGTTTTACCGACCTCCTTCCCTTTGCCAGCCATTGTTTCAATCGCTATTTGCACATGCTGATCTGCAGATAAAATTTCGTTTAACCCATGAGCGATTTGCTGAATAGCAGCTTTAGGTCCGGCACCCACGTGAGCTCCAGGATGCAGCACAATTTGACTTGCACCCAGGGCATCGGCACGCTTTACTTCTGCTTTTAAAAACTCGATGCCAAATTGAAAACTGGTTGGATTTTTGGTGTTTCCCAGATTCACAATATACGGAGCATGAATCACAAGGTCTTTGAAATCATGCTGTGCCATTAACTGGCGCCCTTCTGGAATCTTTAGTTCTTCAATTGGTTTTCTTTTCGTATTTTGTGGTGCACCTGTATAAATCATAAAAGTGTTTGCGTGGTAAGCAAGAGCCGTTTCAACAGAGCCTAAAAATAACTTTGGTGCCTTCATGCTCACGTGTGAACCTAATAACATTAGCTTTAACCTCCTCAAAGTCCAATTGCTTGAAGTACTGTTTTTGAAGCTGCGCCTTGTTCCCAACTGTTAAATTTATTTTGGAATGCTTCAAATTGAGCATCGTAGTTGGGAAACTTCCCTTTTTGATCAAAGGTCTTCAGGGCTTGGTAAAAAGCTTCTTTACTGGTGACTATCGGCCCAGGGCATTCTTTCAAATAGTCAAAATAAAAGCCCCGCAATTCATTAGCATAGTGATCCAAATCATATGGGAAAAATAGCATCGGTCGTTGCAGGTTACTATAATCAAACATCACCGAAGAATAATCTGTAATCAGCAAATCACTAATTAAATATAATTGGTTAATATCTGTGTCGGCCATAATTTTAACGCGGTCCTCAAAACCGTGAATGTTAATTTTATCTTTGACTAAGTAATGCGGCCGAATGATCAGGATTGTGTCAGATGACACAGCTTTAAAGAATTTTGTTAGGGAAAACGGCAGGTCAAATCGATAACGTCCCTTATAGATAAAGTCATCGTCGCGCCATGTAGGAGCGTACAAAATCACTTTGGTGTTCGACTGTCCCAATAAATGCTGTTTTAATAACTGAATATTGGCTGAATTATTTTGATGATACAAAATATCATTACGTGGATAGCCCGAGCGAATAAAAGTATTTTGAAAATCAAATGCCCGCCGAAAAATTTGTTCAGAATAGGCATTTGGCGCAATCAGGTAGTCCCAACGATGAGCCTCTTTTTGAAAATTCGCGTGGTAGGCAGCCGTGCTAATTCCCGGTATTTCCACCTGCGCAATATCAATTCCCAATTTTTTTAATGGTGTGCCATGCCAGGTTTGAACATACGTTGTGTGGCTATTTTTATGCCACCATAATGGCATCCGTGAGTTAAACACCCAGTAATCCGCTCTGGCTACCATCCAAATCCATTTGAATGACCACCGGCGTAAAAGCTGAATATCAGGATTTTCTTTTTTTACCTGAGCCAAGCGATGGCCCTTAATTCCGAAATAGAGTGTTTTTTGATACTCAGGATGTGTTCGGCATAATTCACGGTAAATTGCAGCCGGATTATCATTAATATCCCCGCCGTTAAAGCTTTCAAAAACGATTAAGTGCGTTTTGACCGGAAAGTGAATTAGGATTTCATTAATTAAAATTAAAAGATACCGCACACCTATTTTTCCAACCTGTTCAATTTTGTGACGCATGCGAGCCACTCCGTTCTAATAGATAATTCAAAGTTCTTTCCGTCGCTTGCCCATCATTAAATTGATTCCAATTTTGATTAATTTGCGCAATCGTTTGCTTTTGATCTTCAGGATTAGCAAAAAAGTTTGAAAGTTGTTTAACATTGCGAATTAAAATGGCATGAAATTCAGTTTCAAAATCGCGTTGTAAGCCTACCGTAGCATCAAATTCTCTCTGATCAAAGGCGAATAACCCAATATTATGTGCATTTTTTAAAAGTGTAAAATCAAACAGAATCGAAGAATAATCCGTAATCAGCGTATCCGTTACGGTTAGCAGCTCATCAGTTGTTATCTTCGGATCGATGGCAGTAATAAACGGCAGCTTCTTCTCCCACGTCTCTTCTAATGCCTGCAGATGGGGATGTAGCCGCAAGATTAACACCGCATTTTCCGGCAGAACTAATTGATCAAAATGAGGTGCAAACTCAAAAGTGACGTCTTTTCGATAAGTTGGTGCATAAAGAATTAACCGTTTGCCCTTTAAATTTGGATACGCCGTAAAGAATTTTCTTTGCACAGCGGTTACCCAATTTTCATCGCTGAATTTATCTGTACGTGGATAGCCTAACCGTTTTATTTGGTGACCGTCGAGACGATAATTTATTTGAAAAGCATCAGCCATTTTTTCCGAACCGACAATGATGTCATCAAAACTGTTATAAACACGTTGAAAACGCAACTGTGCTGACGTCCCTCGTTTTTCAGTGGTTGGATCGCTGAAGCCAAATGCCTTGATAGCCCCATTTGCATGCCAAAGCTGCACAATTTGCATTTTTTTGGTCTTCACGAGTCCACCTAAAAACGGAAAATAGTTATCTGCAATAATCAACTGACTGCGCATTAATAAGGGAATTAAGTTAAGAAAAAGATGTAAATTGTTGCCAAAGGTCTGAAGATGAATGTTAGAAACTGAATGTAATTGGTCAAGTCTTTGTTGATGATCAAAATCAGTGTAGACATTCAACTGCTGTGGCGCTATTTTTTTTGCTAAGCGAACCACAAACTCTTGATTATTACTAAAACTCATTAAGTATGTCACTGCTGTTTTTCTTTGTCCGATAAAAAGTAATGAGCAAACTCGAACGAGAAACATATAAATTGTTTTCAACTCACTTGCTCCCTTGTGTTTAAAGTGATGGTTCGTAAAAATGTCCCAAAATTTTAACGCTCCCAGAAATACTTACGAAAGCTTTGGGATCCGATTCTTTCATTGCCATTTCTAATTCGCTCATTTCGTAACGCGAAATAATCGTAAAAAGAATGGTCTTTTGATGGTGATTATAAGCGCCCTCGGCTCCATGAACAATGGTAATGCCCCGTCGAATATGATTTTGAACACTATCAATCACACTTTTGGGACGATCCGTCACAATCATGACCTGCATTCGCTGCTGGCGAGTATACGTCATGTCCATAATCTTGGCATTTACAATAAGCCCAATTGCAGAATAAAATGCAAACGGCCAACCATAAACATAACCAGCGGCACACACAATAAATGCGTTGAACACGATATTGATCGTCCCAATACTTTTACCTGTTCGCTTTCGCAGGACCATTCCGAGGATATCTAGGCCACCTGTTGAAAGGCCATTTTTTAAAGCTAAGCCTGTACCGTACCCGTTGACAGCCCACCAAAAATCGCACAAATAATGGGATCAGTGGTTAAAGTCATCGGATGTAAAACTTTAATCATGATACTAGCCAAACCTACCGATAGAATGGTAAACAACGTAAAACGGTGGCCAATTTGAGCCCACGCTAAGAAGAATAACGGTACGTTTAAAACAAAGAGCATTAACGCCGTTGATAGATTGAACGACAAATAGCGACTACTTAACGTTGAAATGAGTTGTGCAAAACCTGTAATCCCCGAAGCATAAATCTTACCCGGTGTCCAAAAAAAGTTCATCGCAATGGAAACCAATATAGCATAAATAAAAGCAGTTCCTGCTAAAGCCGTGTACTGGTGCCGTTTTGCGATTCTTTTAAATTGCTTATCCATGAGAAAAATTTAATTCTCCTTTTCCCAATGTGACTTGATGAAAGCTTCTCTACCACCTGCTTCTTGCTGGCGATAAACATCAGGATTTTTCTTATAAAAATCTTGGTGATAATCTTCTGCCGGATAAAATGGCGCCACATCTTCAATTTTGGTGACGATCGGTTTATCAAATTTCTCACGGTCCGCAAGATCCGCACGCGACTTCTCAGCAATTGTGCGTTGTGTTTCGCTATTCACAAAAATTACGGGACGATAGTTATCCCCACGATCTTGGAATTGACCCATTGCGTCAGTAGGATCTGTCTGTTGCCAATAAATTTGTACTAGTTTCTCGTATGGCATCACATCAGGATCAAAAGTGATCTTAACTGCCTCAGTGTGACCAGTGGTGTGTGTCTTGACCTCTTCATAAGTTGGGTTTACCGTATGTCCCCCGGTATAGCCGGAAACCACTTTTTTAATTCCAGGTAAGGAATCAAAAGGTTGCACCATACACCAGAAACATCCTCCTGCAAAAATTGCTGTCTCTTCTTTACTCATTGCTGCCATCTCCATTTACTAATTAAATAATTCATTCAGCTTATATAGTATCATATCAACGAATTTCTTTTTCGTATTTTGTTTAAATAACTCAAGTTATGGTAATTAAAAATCAGCTAAGAAGGCATGCCATTCCCAGCTGGTTTTTAACCTATCTATTCATTTTCGTCATGTTCATTCACGGAAAAGAGATGTAGTTCCTGTAACTGTTTTTCGGCCACGGGACGCGGTGCGGCAGTCATCGGTTCAATCGCCTTAGAGTTCTTCGGAAAGGCAATCACATCGCGAATATTATCCCGATTAGCAAGCAAGCGGGCAAATCGATCTAACCCAATTGCTAACCCACCATGAGGCGGGAAACCATAGTCTAGCGCATCTAACAAATAACCGAAGCTTTTTTCAGCACGTTCTTTCGTAAATCCAAGGGCTTTCAGCATTCGTTCTTGCAAAGCACGATCATGGATACGAATTGAGCCACCGCCAAGTTCCAAGCCATTCAAAATAATATCATAACTTTGGGCGTGAGCTTGATGAGGATCTTCACCATCGTTCATTAAATAATGGACATCTTCTTCATTTGGCATGGTAAATGGATGATGTGCGGGTACCCAGCGTCGATCGCCCTCGTCATATTCAAACAATGGCCAATCCACGATCCATAGATAAGCAAATTTATCTTGAGGAATCATTTGTTGTTCATTTGCAATTGCAACTCGTAAATAGCCCAAGGTATCAGCCACGACTTTGCTGCGGTCGGCAACAAACAAGAGCAAATCACCACTCTTAGCCTCGGTTTGTGCCAAAATTTGACGATATATCTCGTCTTCTTTAAAGAACTTAGCAATCGGTCCGGTAAAACCTTCAGCCGTAACCTTTAACCAGGCGAGTCCCTTAGCTCCAAAACGTTTGACATATTCCGTATAGTTATCAATTGCTTTTCGTGAGTAAAGATCCGCTCCTCCGGGAACAGCAATTGCTTTGACTTGGCCGCCATTTTGAACCGCGTTCGCAAAAACTTTGAAATCTGAATTTTTAACAATGTCAGAGAGATCTTTTAATTCCATTCCAAAGCGGACATCCGGTTGGTCCGTTCCGAAACGGGCCATTGATTCTTCCCAAGTAATACGGTCAAAAGGCAATTTAACTTCAATGTTCAAAGTTTCTTTCATAACCTTCGCAATCAAACCTTCAGTCAGATCTTGGATTTCTTCAGCATCTAAGAAACTGGTTTCCATATCAATTTGGGTAAATTCAGGTTGGCGATCACCACGTAAATCTTCATCCCGGAAGCACCGTGCCAGTTGGTAATAACGATCAAAACCGGCCCCCATCAAAAGTTGCTTGAACAGCTGCGGTGATTGCGGCAACGCATAAAAATGACCGGGATAAATTCGCGAAGGAACCAAATAATCACGGGCACCTTCAGGGGTTGATTTAGTTAAGTCAGGTGTTTCAATATCGATAAAGCCTTTAGAGTCAAAGTAACTGTGTACGGCTTGGGTAATCCGATTTCGAATCAGGAGGCCCCGCTGCATTTCCGGTCGTCGTAAATCAAGATAACGATATTTTAACCGCAGTTCATCCGACACATTAATGTTGTCCTGAATATAGAACGGTGGTGTTTTGGCTTTGTTTAAAATTTTAGCCTCATGAACTTCAATCTCAATTTCGCCGGTCTTCATTTTCGGATTGATTTCTTTTTCAGAACGAGGGACAACTTTCCCTTGCACTTCAATGACATATTCACTACGCAAGTCGTCCGCAACGGCCAATGCGCCTTGTGAAAATTCTTTACTGAAAACTAATTGAACAATGCCTTCGCGATCCCGTAAGTCGATAAAGATCAAATTACCCAGATCACGCCGCTTTTGCACCCAGCCTTTCAGAACAATCTCTTGATTTAAATATTCTTTATTCACCAAACCTGCATAAGTTGTTCTTTTCATTTTCCTATCTCCCTACTGCTTTAAAAAGTTTGCTAATAACTTAGGAAAGTTCTGATAAACGTCTTCCAAAGCTACTTGCTGTTCAACTCCGGTCGCCATGACCTTCAAGTTCACAACCTGCTGAGCCAGTTCTTCTGCCCCAACGGTCATGACCACTTTTGCATTTAACCGGTTTGCTGTCTTAAATTGTGCTTTAGGCTTACGATCTAAGTAATCTTGATCAGCACTATAACCAGCCTGACGAACGGCCTCAACTAGCTTTAGAGTTTCCGCTTTGGTTTCTTGACCAATCCCCACCACGTACACATCTAAAGCATTCGTTTCTGGTAACGCAACCTGTTGAGCCTGCATTAATAAGAGTAAACGCTCGACACCCAGACCAAACCCGATTCCTGGCGTTTGCGGTCCGCCCAGTTCTTCAACCAAGCCATTATAACGACCCCCAGCACACACTGTCACATCACCCTCACCTAGAACTTTATCATGGGCCATGATTTCAAAGATCGTATGGTTATAATAATCTAGTCCACGCACCATTGAGGCATCCACTTCATAAGGAATGTTTAAATCTTCCAACAGTTGTTTAACGGTTGAAAAATGTTGCTGTGATTCAGGTGTCAAGTAATCTAGAATTGAGGGCGCATTTGCAACTAGTTTCTGATCATTTTTATCCTTACTATCCAACACACGAAGCGGATTACGGTGCAAGCGTTCTTTGGAATCATCGCTTAGTTCGTCAAAATGCGGTTCAAGATAGTCAATCAAAGCTTTCCGATAAGCGGCCCTTGTTTCCTGGTCACCCAAGCTATTAATGACAAGTTTTAAGTTTTTCAAGCCCAGCTTTTGTAACAGATGTATCCCCATTGCTATCACTTCAACATCTAAATTAGCACTTTCACTACCAAATGCTTCCACACCAATTTGATGGAATTCACGCAAGCGGCCAGATTGTGGGCGTTCGTAGCGAAACATCGGTCCCATATAATAAAGTTTGACCGGCTTAATTTGTTCAGGACCATAAAGTTTATTTTCCACGAAGGCTCGAACAACCCCTGCAGTTCCCTCAGGACGCAAGGTGATGTGACGGTCCCCTTTATCGTGAAAATCATACATTTCCTTGGTTACGATATCTGAAGTGTCACCTGCACTTCGAGAAAAGACCTCAAAATTTTCGAACATGGGAGTCCGAATTTCTTGAAAACGATACTTAGCAAATAATTCTTTTGCGACAGATTCAACATAACTCCAGTTTGCCGCTTCATCTGGTAAAATGTCAGCTGTACCTTTAGGGCGTTGATACTTCATAATTAATTTCCTCCTCGTTAAGATTTAGGTAAGTAAATAAAAAGCGCCCTTGTTCATGAACAAGGGCGCTAGGCGCGGTACCACCTTAATTAAATACTCATCTCAATAACGTTTTACAACGGGATCAGCTATTTGATCCACCTCAAAAGTGTCTTTAGCAGTTCTTTTACCCAATCACAGCATCCTTGGGCTCTCTGAAAAAAGTAGCCTGCCTACTATTCTTTATCTCTGGCTTTAATATTAAACTACCATTAAAAGTACTAAACTATTGCCGTCCTGTCAAGAGTTCGTGGATAATTATCCCTATTTCTTTCGCATCTGTTATATAATAGTGGGAAGAATCTAAAAACGGAGTAGACACTATGTACAAAACTATTCGTCACATTCTGAAGCATAATCGATTTCAAATCTTATTCATCCTGTTATTCTTGCTGGCTACTTGCCTTTTAACCCAGGCTCTTTTTAAGGATAAAACGGTCCGCGTTGGCATCGACAATGTGTCCGTGCGTACTGGTCCTGCATTACGTTATCAAAAAACAGGCACGCTTAACTCCGGTAAGCGTGTAACCGTCCTAAAGAAAGAGAATGGCTGGATCCGCGTCCGGTATAATGATCATCATTTTGGTTGGATTCCAGCCTGGTTGACTAATCGCACCTACGATTTTCAAAAAGCTACTAACCTTTCTGAGGCCACAATTGTCTTAGACCCAGGACATGGCGGAAATGATTCTGGTGCCTTAGGGATCAACACCAAACACGAAGAAAAAGTTTACACGTTAAAAACGGCAAAAACCGTCAAAAAAGCCCTCGAAGCGAAGGGGGCCCGCGTGATCATGACAAGATCTACAGATGTATATGTTGGCCTTGCACCACGGGCAGCATTAGCAAATAAAAAGCAAGCTGATGCCTTTATCAGCTTTCATTATGACTCAGCACCGACAAATAATTCTGGTTCCGGTGATACGACATATTATTATCATAAAAACACGTCTTTGCAACTTGCCGAAATCATCAATTCACAGTTGAAAGCCAATCTAAACCTAACTAACCGCGGTGTTCGGTTCGGCGACTTTGAAGTTATTCGCGATAATAACCAACCGGCGCTCCTAATCGAAGGTGGCTATATTAATACCACACGCGACTTCAAACAAATCAGCAGCCAGCGTTACCGCAATCAGGTGGCTCGTTCTGTCACTGCTGGCCTAACAGAATTTTTGGCAAAAAAATAAGCTGCTTAATGCCAAAGCAACTTATACAAATCATGAAAATTAGTGACCTGTAAGTCTGGTGAACTGGTCACTTGAATTGTTGCATCGGGATCAAACAAAACACCTTTTATCCCGGCGCGATGTGCTGCTAAAATATCGAGATTACGGTCTCCGATCATAAAAGCAGCTTTTTTATTTACCCTAAATTGATCAATTAAATAATTTAAGGAGGCTGGATCTGGCTTTCTAGGAAAATGATTATCACTCGTCACATAGCCTGTAAACAGTGGTGTAAACCCGTGTTCGTCCAGTAGTTTTCGTGCCTGGGCATTGCGATGGGTGAGCAAAAAATTACGACCATGCCGATTCACATTGGTTTGACAAATTGCAAGGGTACCCGCAAAGGGCTGTGTGCTTGCTAACCGTTGTTTTTCATAATGACGGTAAGCTTGGCGCAGTTTGAAATCGTCACCACCAGGAACAAACTTTTTAAAAGCTGCTCCTAAAGAGGCTTGGCGCATTACTTGATAGACTGTTTTTTCGGTCACGTCTGCATGCCCCACCTCTTTGAGTGCCTGGCGAAAACTAGTTACCATATTTGGGTACGTATCAAAAAGCGTGCCATCAAAATCCCAAAATAAATCCATCCTCTATCACCTCCTGTCTCTAGGCTTTCTCTGTATCAAACAAAATAGTGACGGGACCATCATTGAGCAGGCTCACCTGCATATCAGCCCCAAACTCACCAGTCGCGGTTGGAATGCCCGCTGCCATGAGCTTGGCATTAAACTGTTGATAACAAGTTTTGGCGTGTTCCGGGTCACCTGCCCCTATAAAACTGGGACGATTACCATGCTTCGTATCTGCATAAAGGGTAAACTGAGAAATCGATAAGATACTCCCCTTTACTTGGCGAATATTGAGGTTCATTTTCTGATTTTCGTCTTCAAAAACCCTTAAGTTCACAATTTTATGAACAAGATAGTCAATCTGCGTCTCACCATCGCTATTTTCAAAACCTACCAGAAGTAAATATCCAGCCTGAATTTCTCCAACTACTTCATGCGCAATCGAAACGTTGGCCTGCTTGACACGTTGCAAAACAACTCTCATAAAAGTAATTCTCTCCAATCCTAATAAAATAAAAAAGCTCCCATTCAAACCGGAGCGCTTTTCCATAAATAATAATGGGTTAATAGTTAACCACTGCGTTGAAAAAATGACGTATTTTCACGCCTTAAGTTAGCACATTAGTCCCTAATTAATTCAGTTTAAACTTAGTGTGTTGGTCGTTTGACCACATACACGTCCTTAACCGTTTTTAATCCGTCCATAATATGATTTAAGTGTTCCAGATTGCGCACCCCAACCGTGAGACTGATAGTTACCATTCGATTATGGTCTACTTTCCCGTTAACTGAGTTTAAGTATCGAGTCGTATTGTTGACTTTCTTCAAAAGATCATTCAACATGCCATTTCGGTTGTATCCTTGAACCTCCAGATCAGCTGCATAATTATTATGAGAATCACTCGGATCTTCCCATTCCACACCGATCAGACGTTCATTACGTTCTTCAGCATGCTTAACGTTGGGACAATCTTCGCGATGAACAGAGACGCCCCGCCCCTTGGTAATATAACCAACAATCGGGTCTCCCGGAACTGGATTGCAACAGTGACTCAATCGGACCAGCAAATTATCTGCACCTTCAATGATAATTCCGCTTGAAGAACTCTTTTTCTTGCGTTCTTTTTCCGTTTCATTATCATTCGAGATTGTCTGATGTTCTTCTAGTAATTCCTTTTCCTCTTGTCGTTTTCGGTCTTCTTCTTGTTTAGCACGCAAATCATCCGTCAGACGATTCGCAACGCCTACAGGTGCTAAATCGCCGAAGCCAATGGCAGCATACATATCATCAACCGAGCTGTAGTGGAGCTTATTAGCAACTTTTTCAAGCTTGTCTGGTTCCAAAATCGAAGAGGGATCAAAACCGGTCTGTTTCAACTGATGTTCAATTGTTTCGTGGCCTTTTTCAATATTTTCGGTACGATCTTGTTGCCGGAAAAATTGCCGAATCTTGTTGCGAGCTCGCCGTGTTGAAACCAGACTCAACCAGTCACGACTTGGTCCGGTAGAGTTTGTGGAAGTTAAAATATCAACGATGTCGCCATTTTTAATCTTATAATCTAGCGGCACAATTTTTCCATTGACCTTGGCGCCAGTAGTGTGGTTACCCACTTCTGTATGAATGGTATACGCCATATCTAAGGGCCCGGCACCCTTGGGCAATTCAAAGACATCACCTTTGGGGGTAAACGCATAAACACGGTCGCCAAACAAATCGCCCTTAACCGAATCCATAAAGTCAGCGGCGTCTTTACTTTCATCCTGCAATTCCACAATTTCTTTAAACCAGTTCAGCTTTTTCCCGGTCTCAGTACTTTTAACTTTATCGGTTTTACCTTCCTTGTAAGCCCAATGCGCAGCAACACCATATTCAGCCACTTGGTGCATTTCTTCTGTGCGAATCTGTACTTCTAAGAGCTTGCCCTCTGGACCAACCACCGTGGTATGCAAGGACTGGTACATATTTGCCTTGGGCATCGCGATGTAATCCTTAAAACGCCCAGGCATTGGTTTCCAACGTGTGTGAATAGCGCCCAAAACGGCATAACAATCTTTAATTGAAGTCGTAATGACCCGAATTGCTAAAAGATCATAAATCTGACTAAATTGTTTATGCTGATCAACCATTTTTCGATAAATCGAATAAATATGTTTTGGGCGGCCATAAATATCAATTTCGTGGAGATTTAGATCATCCAAAGCCTTTTTAATATCCTTAATAGCCAGCGCAATATACTCCTCACGTTGATCCCGTCTAGAGTTCATTAGGTGGGCAATCCGGTAATACTGCTGCGGATTCAAATAGCGCAGTGAAATATCTTCAAGCTCCCATTTGATTGTGCTAATCCCCAAACGGTCCGCCAACGGGGCATAAATTTCGAGGGTTTCATTAGCAATCCGTCGTTGCTTATCAGGGCGCAAATGCTCTAGGGTGCGCATGTTATGAAGCCGGTCTGCCAGTTTCACAATGATAACCCGAATATCTTTCGACATAGCTAAAAGCAGTTTGCGGTGATTTTCTGCTAACTGTTCCTGGTTAGATTTGTACCTGATTTTACTAATTTTTGACACACCATCAACGATCACAGCAACATCATTGCCAAAGAGTTCTTGGATATCGCCGAGCGTAATGAGTGTATCTTCAACCGTATCATGCAAAAAGCCGGCGCAAACCGTTGCCGGATCCATGTGTAATTCTGCCAGAATACCAGCTACTTGGATCGGATGCATGATATAAGGTTCTCCAGACTGGCGATATTGGTCTTTGTGCACGTAGGTGGCAAAATCACAAGCCTTCTGAACAATTGCCACGTGGTCAGCGTTCATATATTTACGACACATATTGAGCACATCTTGTGCAGAAAGTACTGGTTCTTGTGACATTGTTAAGCCCCCTTTTGAATAAATTTAAAGCAGCGATTAACTCGTTAAGCCATACGCAATGTAACTGGTACTGAGGTAGACCAGTACGAAGTAATAAGCATATCTAGGTAAAAAAAGATGAACCCCAAATAAGAAAAATAATGGAAAAAGTAGTAATAATGCCCAGTGAACCCGATTGGCCTTAATCAATGAACCTAAAATAATTGCCGTTAGGGTATTGATAATCATTAAAAACCAGAGATCAATAAACACATGCGAGGCATTAGTAATATGGAGAATAAAAGGTAAAATAATGCCCATAATGATGCCTGCCAGCCAATACTGCCATCTGATTAATGTGAAAAAATTTAATTTTCTGTTCAAATTGATCCCTCCAGTATGGACCCACAAAGTATATTACTTGATTTTACCGCATTTCTTTAAAAACGGAAATAGCGGATAGTAAATATAAAGGTGCAGTTTCAGCTCGTAAAATTCTTGGACCCAATCCGACACTCACAAAGCCCGCTTCTTCAAGGGTTTGAACCTCTTGGCCTGCTAACCCACCTTCGGGACCAAAAAGGGCTAATACAGAATTTGCTGTCTGCATTTTCATAATTTCTTGATGCAATTTCGTATGTTCGCCTTGCTTAGCAGATTCTTCGTACGCCACAATTTTAAACTGCATGGGCTGTTTTATTAAGGTTTTTAAAGAATTCGCGTAGGAAACCGTTGGAATAAAGGTTCGATGCGATTGTTCTGCAGCAGCATGGGCAATTTTTTGGAGTCGATCTAATTTGCGATCAACTTTGTTAGCAGGCCATTTTGCAACAGAAAACTGCGTGGGTAAGAAGGTGAAATGCCGCGCACCTAATTCCGTTCCCTTTTGAACAATGAATTCGGCCTTGTCACCCTTAGGCAGACCACAGGCAATCGTTACTTCAAGGGGCAATTCCACTTGTGCTTCCAACCGATTTTCAGCCAGAAGTACAGCTTCATGGGTAGTTAATGCCTGTATTCTTCCAACATATACAAGGTGGTCGCTGCTCACGAACTCAGCGCAATCATTCACCTTAGCCCGCATCACCCGAACCAAATGCTGAAAATTCTGACCGGTAACCGTAAAAGTTTCATGAGGTTGAATTTCAAAATCCACAAAATATCGCTGCATGTGGTTACTCCTTTTCACTTGGCTTTTTAGCCACAATAGCGCGCCAATCTTTCATTTGCAAAACTTCAATCACCTCAAAGTGATATTTTTCTAGTTCAGTTTCAACTTCAGCTAGTTTGTCTTTAATGATACCAGAAGTGATGAATAAGCCGCCTGGCTTCAAACATGCTTTTGCTTGGGGGACCAATGGCACAATAATTTCAGCTAAAATGTTGGCCACAATCATATCCGCCTGTGTGGTAATTCCAGTTAGTAAATTATTGGCCTTAATTTTAACATTTTGAACATCAGAATTGAGCTTTAAGTTCTCCATTGCTGAATCAACCGCCACCTGATCTAAATCAAACGCCTGGATGTCACGAGCCCCCATCTTGCTAGCTGCAATACTCAACACGCCCGATCCAGTGCCCACATCAAGTAAAGCTTCTCCCCCACGTAAGTACATTTCCAGGGCTTGTAAACACAATTTCGTGGTAGGATGAGTTCCAGTTCCGAATGCCATTCCGGGATCTAATTTCAAAATTTTTTCTGCGGTATCCGTTTTTTGATAGTCTTCCCATTCCGGTACAACCGTCAGGTATCGCGTTACCCGTACAGGATGATAGTACTTTTTCCAAGCCGTTTGCCATTCCGTTTCTTCCAGAGGTTTTTGGATGACTGTGGCGGGTGCGGGATTTAAACCGAATTCAGAAAGCTGGGCAGTTTGCGCTTTGATTTGTGTCACGATCTCCTCGATATTTTCTGTTTCCGGATAATAACCAGTGACAATTGCCCCACTTTCGATGTGAGGGATTTCCGCTAAATCCAAAATTTCACCATACTTACCTGCACGTAGCTTTTTATAGTCTGCGGCATCCTCAATTTTAACGCCCTTAGAGCCTTTTGCTTCGAGGATATGACTAATTGCGTCAACAGCTTCATTTGAAGTTTGTACACTAATTTCTGTCCACTTCATTTTCATTACCCCTATCTTTCCAACCATAATTGGTCAAATCTCTTTCTCGCTTACGAATCCCAGAAACGTACGGATTTCCCTGAACGAAATACCGTAACGGCTGCGTCGTCCAAATTCCTTTATTCGGGACACCAATCCGTCCACTAGTTCCAATGTGCAATGGCTCTTTGCCATTTTCCAACTCCAACGAAAGTGGTCCTTCATTTAGGCGGGTGCCTTTTAAGACTTTAGGAATTCCTAGGGCTTGCATTAATTTACCTGGACCACTCGTCAATTCAAAACGGTCTTTTACCGGCCGATTAGCCTCAAAAAGTGACAAACTCGCTGCTGGTTGCACCGCGCGAATCAATACACCTTGCGGATCATCTTCTCCTTGCGTAATTAAGTTCAAGAGTAATTGTGTCCGCATTTGATAAATATAAATAGTTCCCGCTTCGTGATAAAGCGGCTCATTTTTTGGCGTTCGCCGGCTTTGATAGGCATGAGCCGCTTGGTCTTGTGGCCCAATATAAGCCTCGTCTTCAACAATATAAGCACTCAGTAAACCCGCTGATGTTTGAAAACAAAGCTTTTTACCTAAAAGTTTTTGAGCGATACGAGCAGTTGAACCAGTTGATAAAAATGTTTGGACCCGCTGAAAATTCGTCTGCATCATAAATTCATCCATTCCGTTAACAAAAATAACTGCTACTTGTATTTTACAGCTTTACAATTGCAGAAAGCAAAAAAAGAATTTGAACCTCCGAAGGATCAAATTCTATGCGCTTAAATCAGTGTCTTAATCACGAAAACTTATTTATTATGGGCTTCAAACTCTCTTTCACTAGCCGCTTTTTGTGGCAGGATTAGATTTAAGGCAATGCCAAGAACGGTCGCTACAGCAAGTCCAGAGAATTGATACTGTCCGAGTTGTAAATAGGCGTTACCAATACCAATCACCAGAATTGTCGAAGCAATCATTAAATTACGTTTGATATTAAAATCAACTTTTTCATCAATTAGCACCCGTAACCCATTAGAGGCGATGGTGCCAAACAGCAGAAAACTAATGCCGCCAATCACGGGAGAGGGAATGCTTTGAATGAGTGCACTCAGTTTACCAATAAAACTAAAAATAATAGCAAAGATGCCAGCCCCTGCCAGGACGTAAACACTATGAACCTTAGTAATTGCTAAAACGCCAATATTTTCACCGTAACTGGTTACTGGAGGCCCACCCACGAAACCAGCAATGATGGAAGCCGTCCCATCACCGGCAAGGGTATGATTTAATCCAGGATCTTCAAAAAAGTTTCTTTTGGTCAGTTTGTTTAAAACCATAATATGACCAGTGTGTTCAGTCATGGTAACGAATGCAATTGGTGCCAAGCTTAGGACGGCGCCCCAGTAAAAATGGAAGTGATAGGTCACAAACGGAATTTGAAATTTCGGTAACGAAAACCATGACGCCGAAATCACACCACTAAAATCAACGATTCCGAATAATACCGCAACCAAATAACCAACCACAATTCCGAGCAAAATCGGGATTAGACTGATAAAACCTTTTAAATACATATTAAAACCAATGGTCACCAGCAAAGTGATTAACGCTACCGCAAAGTAGCGACCGTCATAGGTGGTTGCGCCAGAAGCTAAAGTCCGCATCGTGGCATCTGTCGCTGCGGTCCCCGCTAATGATAAACCGATCACCATCACAATTGGCCCGACGACAACGGGAGGCAGAATTTTGTTAATCCATTCAGATCCGACAAAACTGACAATCAACGCCACAATTAGATAAACCAAGCCAACTGCTACGGTTCCTTGCGCAATTCCCGGGTAACCAGTTGTTTTCATTAAGGCTACCATCGGGACAATGAAGGAAAAACTGGACCCCATATAAGCTGGAATTTTTCCTTGGGTAATGAGGATATAAATTAAAGTACCAACTCCAGAACTAAAAAGTGCAATTCCAGGATTTAAACCGACTAAAATGGGAACCAAGACGGTTGATCCAAACATTGCAAACATATGCTGAACGGACAGTCCAAACCAGTGCCCTAAAGTTGGACGATCATGAATATCAAGCACAACATCATCATTATGGAATTTCTTTGCTTTTGCCATTGAAGACCCTCCTAATTTATAAAAAACCCCCATGAGCTGTTCAACTCAAGGAGGTTCCAGAATTAGTAGGTTTAAATTTCAGCTATTCTAGGCGACCTTGGAAGTCTCACAGGACATCGTTAAAGGTTTCATTAGAGTTAACATACACTTTAATTGGCTTAAGGTCAACTTATTTCAAAAAAAAACGGGTCTACACTTTCTGGTATTGGTGAATAACTGATACCAGTTTTTATTTTGAAAAAAAAAAGGACATTTGCCCTCTTTGTGTTACGATTTAATCGCCTAATAAAATCGAAAAGAGGAAAAACAAATGTCCCTAACTAATTCTATCCTAAGCCTATTCGAAATAACAGACCCTAATTTAACTGTAACTGAGATTACTAAGGAACATTATCCCAATGGGCAACACGTTCATGTCGTTCACGCTATCCTTTCCTATCAACTTTTAAAATGTCCTCATTGTGGCCATAAATCTCTAATCAAAAATGGAACTCACATTGGCCATCTAAGATTGGGAACCTTATCAGGTGGACGTTATGAGATGCAGCTAAAACGACAAAGATATCAATGTAAACGGTGTTTAAAAACCTGTGGTGCTCAAACTAACCTCGTTAAACGTAATGAAACTTTTACGCATAATGTGAAACATCAAGTAATTGTTCTGGCTCGGGATATGCTGACCAGTAAAGAAATCGCTAAGATTTGTGGGATTTCACCAAGTAGTGTTCAACGCATTTTAAATGCGAATATTCACTTAGCTTATCGTGTTAAAACACTCCCCCAAAATCTTTGTTTTGATGAATTCCGTTCCTGTAATCATCTAATGTCCTTTAACTGTTGCGATGCCGTTAGTCATCGCCGCATTGTGATTCTTAAGGATCGCCTTAGTAAGGATATCATTGATTACTTTGAAGCTCGCTATTCAGTTCAAGAACGTATGAAAGTTCAAACAATCACCGTTGATATGAATGCTGAGTATGCTGGCTTTATTCATCGGTTATTTCCTAAGGCAATAACCATCATTGACCGTTTCCACATTATTCAACTTGCCGGTCGGGCACTGGATAACGAACGTACACGTGTGATCCATACTTTTCAAGATAAGCATTCCCGAGTTTATCGCATTCTAAAATCTCAATGGCGTTTGTTCCATTTGGCAGAAGAAAAGGTCAATGATACTAAACTTATCTATTTACACGGTATCAACGAATACATGACCCAACAGAACGCCATTGACCTAGCCTTAGATGAATTTCCAGAATTTAAAACTGTGTATCAAACCTATCAAGGAATTCTAACAGCCATTCAACAAAAAGATGCGGTTGGATTTAAAACCTTGATTGCCAACTACAAGGCGGCTGGCAACCAAATGGATATTACTATCTCAACTTTAATAAAGAATGGTCCTGCTGTTCTCAATAGTTGTCGTTATCCGTATTCCAACGGTCCTATTGAAGGACTAAATCGTAAAATTAAGGTGTTAAAGCGTAGCTGTTTTGGTTTTCAAAATATTCATAACTTTTTCATTCGTATCAGTTTAATTTATGCGTAAACAAAAAAAGCACATTCACCGAAGTGAACATGCTTTTCAAAAATCTCCACCAATACAATTTGACAGAGACCCAAAAAAACAGCCAAATTTTTCAATTTGGCTGTTCAATAACTACTTGGACTTAACTTCCGAATCCGACTTTTTTGCTTGTTGCGCCACGTGCTGCTTCAAATATTTGATTAGCTCTGACTCACGTTTAAAAATACGCGGATGTTGTTGCTTATGAAGTCGTAGATCAATTTCATTAATTTTAATTCTTCCCGTCCACGTATGAGAATATTTAATAATTAACCGATTATTTAAGTCTTCTTTTCCAAACTTAAAAACATACACGTTCTCAGGCGTCATTAAAGGTCGAATATAATGCTTTTCATATTTATATTTATTGGAGTTCATGAACTGTTTCGTTCGCTTTAAAATAACTACCACCTCCAAAAAAATTCGTCTAATTCGTTCTTGTTATCCATTATCTTAATCTATTCGCCGAGAAAAGTAAACCAATTTGCGAAGTTTATTCATCACTTGTATCTAACCGTTTTAATAAGCTATCAAAAGGAACGAGATTCCCGTTAAAGTTTCTACTTCTCATTTTGCTCGGTATCCGTCTTCAAAACGGCCATGAACGCTTCTTGCGGAATTTCGACCGTTCCAACAGCCTTCATCCGTTTCTTACCACGTTTTTGCTTATCCAAAAGTTTAGCACGTCGATCTGGGTCCCCAGTGTGAATCCGTGAAGTGACGTCTTTTCGATAAGCCTTGATGTTGGTTCTCGAAATGATTTTTGCCCCGATGGCTGCTTGAATGGGGATTTCGAAATTTTGTCGTGGAATAATTTTTTTCAAGCGACTTGTAATCTCGATCGCCCGTTGTTGCGCAAAATCCCGATGCGCAATAAAACTTAAGGCATCCACTTTTTTACTATTGAGGAGAATATCAATTTTAACAAGTTCACTTGGTCGATAGTCAGCCAATTCATAATCCAACGACGCGTAACCGTGAGTACCGGATTTCAACTTATCGAAAAAGTCAAAAATGATTTCGGATAACGGCAGATAATAAATAACGTTAACGCGGTATTTATCCAAATAATCCATCGTGTCAAAGATCCCGCGACGGTGCTGACAAAGTTCCATGACAGGTCCGACATAATCATTCGGCACCATAATCGAGGCTTTGACAAACGGCTCTTTAATGGATTTGATACTGGAAATGTCAGGCATCTCTGCCGGATTATCAACCACCTTGACCGTACCATCCGTTAACTCCGCCCGATACGTCACTGATGGTGCGGTCGTGATAAGGTCCAAATTAAATTCACGTTCCAAACGTTCCTGGATAACGTCCATGTGCAATAGCCCTAGAAAACCACAACGAAACCCGAAGCCTAGCGCCTGTGAAGATTCTGGTTCGAATTCCAACGCAGCATCATTTAATTGTAATTTTTCTAATGCTTCCCGCAAATCATTAAACTTTGCGTTATCGGTCGGGTAAAGGCCTGCATAGACCATCGGACTCATTTCACGATACCCATGCAAAGCTTCTGTGGCCGGATGCTTACTGTCAGTCACCGTATCTCCGACCCTAGTATCCTTAATATCTTTGATGCTGGCCGTCAGATACCCCACATCACCAGCCATCAAAAAATCTTTCTTGATTGGCTTGGGAGAATTAACCCCTACTTCGTTAACTTCATATTCTGTTCCGCTATTCATCAGACGAATGCGATCTCCGGGTTTAACCATACCTTCAACCAGCCGGATACTTAAAACCACACCCCGATAGTCATCATATTTTGAATCAAATATCAAGGCTTTTAAGGGCGCTTTTAAATCGCCAGTTGGAGCCGGCACTTTGGCCACAATTTGTTCTAATAATTCAGCAATCCCAATTCCTTTTTTGGCACTTGCCAATACAGCATCAGACGCATCTAAGCCAATCACATCTTCAATCTCTTCACGGACTTTTTCTGGGTCTGCTGAGGGTAAGTCAATTTTATTAATTACTGGGACAATTTCTAGATCATCATCTAAAGCCAAATAAACGTTTGCGAGGGTTTGGGCTTCCACACCTTGGGCAGCATCCACAACTAAAATTGCGCCTTCACAAGCTGCTAAGCTTCGCGAGACTTCGTAAGAAAAATCAACATGTCCTGGGGTATCAATTAAGTGAAAGATATAAGTTTCACCATTTTTGGCTTTATAGTGCAGTTCGACCGCATTCAGTTTAATTGTGATTCCCCGCTCACGTTCCAAGTCCATGGAATCCAGCAGCTGATCTTGCATATCACGTTTGGCGACTGTATCCGTCAATTCAAGGATGCGGTCCGCCAAAGTTGATTTGCCATGATCAATATGCGCCACAATTGAAAAATTACGAATATGTTGTTGGCGATCTTCTAAGTTTTTATATTCAGGCATTTCCATCCTACTTTCGTGTCACTTCATTCCTACTATTATAGCAACGATTCAGCCCAATCTCAATTATTTCATTTGGTGATAACAAAAAACACGAAGTCAACAGGCTAGCCGAATTCAAACTATTTCGTTCAATTGCACGCCTATTTATTCGTGTTTAGTTGTTTTATTTAAATTTATCGAAAAAACCGGTTTTGCCGGAGCCAGAGACTTTTTCGCCACTTGCTTTGGCAAATGAGCGCATAGCTTCCCGTTGTTCAGCATTCATGTTCTTAGGCGTCTCCACAACTACGGTCACCTGTTGATCACCGTTGCCGTTGCCTCGTAAACGCGGTGCTCCTTTGCCACGCAGACGGAAGGTCGTTCCGGTCTGCGTGCCAGCAGGTACCTTCATTTTTACATCACCATGGACCGTTTTTACCTTAATTTCATCGCCCAATGCGGCCTGGACAAAACTAATCTTTTGATCCAAATAAATTTCTGCACCTTCACGTTTGAAATTTTTACTTGGTGCCACACGGAAAATGATAAATAAATCGCCGTAGCCACCGCCATTTCGGCCCGCCTCACCTTGACCTTGAAGACGCATTTGCTGGCCATCTTCAACACCAGCTGGGACTGTAACTTTGACTTCGTGCCGTTCATTAACATGACCAGAACCTTGACACGTTGGGCACTTCTCTTTGATTTCTTTTCCTGTTCCATGACAAACATCACAAACCTGCTGAGAAACCATCCGGCCTAATGGTGTATTTTGAGTAACCTGAATATAACCTGCACCATGACATTTTGCACACGTAACCGGTGACGTACCTGGTTTAGCACCCGATCCGCCACAGGTTTTACAAAGGCCTTCACGATTATATTTGATAGTGGTTTTCTTTCCAAAAACGCCTTCTTCAAAGCTCAGATCCATTTGATACTGTAAATCTTCGCCTTGCTGGGGTTGGTTGGGTTGCGCACTGCGGGTACGACCACCGCCGAAGAATTGACTAAATATATCGTCAAAACCGCCGTTACCCCCGAAACCACCAAAATCAGCAGAGTTGAATCCACCATTTCCACCGAAACCGGCATTGGCATCGGCAGATCCATATTGATCATAACGCGCACGTTTTTGATCATCACTTAAAACTTCATAAGCTTCATTCACATCTTTAAACTTTTGTTCCGCCCCCGGAGCTTTATTTAAATCCGGATGATATTTTTTAGATAATTTACGGTACGCTTTTTTGATTTCATCGGCAGATGCATCTTTAGATACGCCTAGGATGTCATAATAATCTTTGTTCTCCGCCATTTTGAACCTCCATTTTTCTCGATAAGCCTAGAATATCATAGTCTATACGCAATAAAAAGCCAAAGTCCGTTTGACTTTGACTTTTTATTAGCAATCAAGTAGGTTTTACTTGTTCTTGTCTTTGTCAGGATCTACTTCTTCAAAGTCACCGTCAACGGTTCCTTTATCATCTTTATTGTCAGATGATGAAGAATCTTTCTGGTCACCCTTAGCTTGTTCCTGTTGTTGAGCTTGTTGATATAATTTTACGGAAAGATCTTGAACAATCTTATTCAAATCATCCTTCTTAGTCTTCATATCCTCGATATTGTTATCTTTTTGAGCTTTCTTCAAAGCTTCTTCGGCATCTTTTGCCTTCTGAATTTCTTCTTTAGAAACTTTGCCTTCAAGTTCCTTCAAAGTCTTGTCGGTGGTAAAGATAAGCTGTTCAACCTCATTCTTAAGGTCGACTTCTTCCTTACGTTTTTCATCAGCAGCTTCGTTTTCCTTAGCTTCTTTCATCATCCGATCAATTTCTTCATCTGAAAGACCCGATGAACTCTTGATCGTGATCTTTTGATTCTTGCCAGTTCCCTTATCAGTGGCCGAAACATTAACAATACCGTTCTTATCAATATCGAACTTAACTTCAATTTGAGGAACGCCACGTGGTGCCGGCGGAATATCCGTTAATTGGAATCTTCCCAAAGTCTTATCATCAGCGGCCATTGGACGTTCACCTTGTAAAACGTGAATGTCGACGGCTGGTTGATTATCAGCAGCGGTTGAGAAGACCTGAGATTTGCTTGTTGGAATTGTTGTATTCCGATCAATCAACTTAGTAAAGACACCACCCATCGTTTCAATACCTAAGGATAATGGTGTAACATCAAGCAAAACAACGTCTTTAACATCACCAGTCAAGACACCACCTTGAACGGCAGCGCCCAAAGCAACGGCTTCATCAGGGTTGATTGAGTGGTTCGGTTCTTTGCCTGTCCAGTTCTTAACGGCTTCTTGAACAGCAGGAATACGCGTTGAACCACCGTTTAAGATAACCTCATCAATATCGCTTGTTGAAAGTCCAGCATCACGCAAAGCGTTGTCAACTGGTGTCTTTGTCCGTGCGACTAAGTCAGAAGTCATTTGATCGAATTGGGCACGTGTCAAAGTTTTTTCCAAATGCAGTGGACCGTTAGCTCCTGCAGAAATGAATGGTAAACTGATTTGTGCTTCACTCACACCAGAAAGATCCTTTTTCGCTTTTTCAGCAGCATCCTTTAAACGTTGCAAAGCCATCTTGTCTTGACCCAAATCAACGCCATTTTCTTGCTTGAAATCGGCAACTAACCAATCGATAATCTTTTGGTCAAAGTCATCGCCACCAAGATGCGTATCGCCATTAGTAGAAAGTACTTGGAAAACGCCATCGCCTAATTCAAGAATCGAGACATCAAAAGTACCACCACCAAGGTCATAAACCAGGATCTTTTCATCCTTATCTTGTTTATCAAGACCATATGCCAAAGCAGAAGCAGTAGGTTCATTAATAATTCGTTTTACGTCTAAGCCAGCAATCTTCCCTGCATCCTTTGTTGCCTGACGCTGAGAATCATCAAAATAAGCTGGAACAGTAATAACTGCTTTATCAACAGTGTCACCAAGGTAATCTTCTGCGTAGTGTTTCAAGTATTCCAAGATCATTGCAGAAACTTCTTGTGGGGTGTAGGACTTACCACCAGCAGTAACCTTGTAATCTTTCTCGCCAATGTGACGTTTGATTGAAACAATGGTGTCTGGATTGGTAATTGCTTGTCGTTTAGCAACTTCACCAACTTGTGTTTCTCCATTTTTAAATGAAACGACAGAAGGGGTTGTGCGGCTACCTTCTGGGTTTGTAATAATCTTTGGTTTGTCCCCTTCAAGGACAGCAACCGCAGAGTTTGTTGTACCTAAGTCAATACCAATAATCTTATTGCTTGCCATTTTACTTATCCCTCTTTTAATTTTTTATTGTGATACGACAACCATCGCGGGCCGTAAAACCCGGTCTTTAAGCATATAACCCTTTTGGAGCACCTGGACGACCTGATCAGGCTTTTGCCCATCCTCCACTGGCTTCGTTTGGACTGCCTGGTGAATGTGCGGGTCAAATGGTTTATCGATCGAATCGATTTCAACCACATGATTATCCTGAAGAGCTTTAGTCATGTGATCGTAAACCATTTGGATTCCCTTTTTGAGCTGTTTCCCGTTCTCGTCGGTCACTTCAATGGAGAGTGCCCGCTCTAGGTTGTCAATTACAGGCAAAATATCCTTTGCCAAGTTCTGACCATCATATTTTAACAAACTTGCTTGTTCTTTTTCATTGCGTTTTTGAATATTGGCAATTTCAGCTTTAGCCCGAATGTACTGATCTGTGATGGCGTCAACTTTTCCATTGAGCTCGGTTACTTTTGCAGTAAGCTCTTCAACTTGTTTAGCGGCCTTACTTTGTTTTCTTGATTTCTTTTCAGGCTTTTTTGCCGTTGCCTCTTCCTTTGGAGCTGCCGATTCTTCAGAATCAGGCGTCACCTTTTTTTCTTCTTTTTTATCTTCCGACACGTTGCTCACACCTCTCAAATATCATCAATATCGTTGTAATAATCTATTAGTCGACGTGCTAACTCTGTCCGGAAAGCACCCACCAAACCAATCATTCGTGAATAAGGCATACTTGTAGGACCTAAAATTGCAATGACGCCCTTCCCATGCTGATCAACATCATAAGTCGCTGTAATCAAACTATAGTTTTTTAACAGATTGTTAGTAATCTCGTTACCAATCTGCACCTTAATATTTTGATCCGGCGACCCTAAAACGTTAGCAAGATCATCAGAGTGATTCATCAAACTATATAAAGAGCGAATGACATTAGAATCATGCTGTTTCGAATAATCAAGCAAGTTTAATCGACCACCCACATAGAAGCGCTCCGTAGCCGATTTCTTCAAGACATCCTCAAACACATCCAAAAAGCCTTCAGGCGTTTCGATATACTTACCAATCTGCATCGGAATGCTGGTTTTCAGCTTCTTAAATACTTCAGAAAGCGTCAAGCCCACCAATTCGTCGTTGATGACCCGAATTACAGCTTCTAAAGCTTCCGGATCAACGTTACTTGGTACCGTAAAGGTTTGATTCTGAACATCGCCATTGTCAGTGACCAAAATTGCCATTACCCGATGATTGCCCAGTGGAACTAAGCGAAAACCTTCAAGTTTTGCATTTTTTAGTTCTGGTTTTACCGTAAAAGCTGTATAACTCGTCAACTGAGACAAAATTTCCGCAGACTTAGCAACAATATCGCCAATTTCTTGAAACTGTTGATTAAAAGATGATCTAATTCGTCTTAAATCACTCGACTGCACTTTGTCCGGCTTTAACAAATGGTCAACATAATAGCGGTAGCCCTGGATGGACGGTACCCGCCCAGAAGAAGAATGCGTCTTCTTCAATAATCCTAGGCCTTCCAGAGTAGCCATTTCATTGCGAACCGTAGCGGAACTCACATGAATCGGCAATTGGCTAACTAATGCTTTGGACCCCACTGGCTGGCCATCATTCGTATACATCTGAACGATTGCTTTTAAAATCATTAATTCGCGATCTGTCAGCAAAACCATCACCTCTTTTAGCACTTAACACATTGGAGTGCTAAGACACTATTAAAGATACCAAATGTTTTTGTAAATGTCAACATTAGTCAAACATTTTCTAAAATTAATTCACTTAAATTTCAATCACCCGCTTAAAAACTTAGGAACGCAACGCTTCTAGGTATAAAATACTCACCTTGACTCATTTACTTTTTTTAATTTCACATCAACTTTATATAAACGACTTGTTGTGAAAGATTTGAAGGTTTGCTATAAAGTTATCCCTGAGCTTTATTCACTTTATTTCACGCGGCTTCTCAAGTCAATCGAATTGACCCTATTGAAAACTTGAAAGTGCTTAATTTTGTTTTCGATTCATTTTGGAATGCTTCCCCATTCAAGAAACTGAAACCTTTGAATGAACTTAATCTACAGTGTTCACATTGCGTTTAGTTATTGACGTACCTGAGAAGACGTTGATGATCTAGAAATCTCATTTCTTCGCGCAATACTAGCTATCTTATCAAATGACGAGCACTACCAACTATACTCAAGCGGGTGGTCGTGGTTCGCTCAGTTATCAATTCTCCTGATAATGAAATAGCTAGGTAATCAAGAATTGATTGTCTCCCCAAAATCTGAATCAGTAAAACTAGCACGCTATTTTGACGTACGGTCTTGAAAATAATATGACCTTTTTATAAAAAACGGCCTTAACCTTTGATTACACCTCAAAGCAAGACCGAATTTTGGGTCTACACTTTCTGGTATTGGTGAATAACTGATACCAGTTTTTATTTTGAAAAAAAAAAGGACATTTGCCCTCTTTGTGTTACGATTTAATCGCCTAATAAAATCGAAAAGAGGAAAAACAAATGTCCCTAACTAATTCTATCCTAAGCCTATTCGAAATAACAGACCCTAATTTAACTGTAACTGAGATTACTAAGGAACATTATCCCAATGGGCAACACGTTCATGTCGTTCACGCTATCCTTTCCTATCAACTTTTAAAATGTCCTCATTGTGGCCATAAATCTCTAATCAAAAATGGAACTCACATTGGCCATCTAAGATTGGGAACCTTATCAGGTGGACGTTATGAGATGCAGCTAAAACGACAAAGATATCAATGTAAACGGTGTTTAAAAACCTGTGGTGCTCAAACTAACCTCGTTAAACGTAATGAAACTTTTACGCATAATGTGAAACATCAAGTAATTGTTCTGGCTCGGGATATGCTGACCAGTAAAGAAATCGCTAAGATTTGTGGGATTTCACCAAGTAGTGTTCAACGCATTTTAAATGCGAATATTCACTTAGCTTATCGTGTTAAAACACTCCCCCAAAATCTTTGTTTTGATGAATTCCGTTCCTGTAATCATCTAATGTCCTTTAACTGTTGCGATGCCGTTAGTCATCGCCGCATTGTGATTCTTAAGGATCGCCTTAGTAAGGATATCATTGATTACTTTGAAGCTCGCTATTCAGTTCAAGAACGTATGAAAGTTCAAACAATCACCGTTGATATGAATGCTGAGTATGCTGGCTTTATTCATCGGTTATTTCCTAAGGCAATAACCATCATTGACCGTTTCCACATTATTCAACTTGCCGGTCGGGCACTGGATAACGAACGTACACGTGTGATCCATACTTTTCAAGATAAGCATTCCCGAGTTTATCGCATTCTAAAATCTCAATGGCGTTTGTTCCATTTGGCAGAAGAAAAGGTCAATGATACTAAACTTATCTATTTACACGGTATCAACGAATACATGACCCAACAGAACGCCATTGACCTAGCCTTAGATGAATTTCCAGAATTTAAAACTGTGTATCAAACCTATCAAGGAATTCTAACAGCCATTCAACAAAAAGATGCGGTTGGATTTAAAACCTTGATTGCCAACTACAAGGCGGCTGGCAACCAAATGGATATTACTATCTCAACTTTAATAAAGAATGGTCCTGCTGTTCTCAATAGTTGTCGTTATCCGTATTCCAACGGTCCTATTGAAGGACTAAATCGTAAAATTAAGGTGTTAAAGCGTAGCTGTTTTGGTTTTCAAAATATTCATAACTTTTTCATTCGTATCAGTTTAATTTATGCGTAAACAAAAAAAGCACATTCACCGAAGTGAACATGCTTTTCAAAAATCTCCACCAATACAATTTGACAGAGACCCCGAATTTTTAATGATTAAATATTCTTCTTAATTTACCACTCAACTAGCTTTCTGCATCTTTAATCTCCTGGATCAAATTACCGGATAGCTTTTTCTTTCGAAAATCGGTATTTTCACTGGGAAGATGTAATTCTAAAGATGAAAATTCTTGAAGATACAGTTTAGTTGCCGTTGATGAAAGCTCTAATATGTGGCCGCCAAAGCTGTGATCGGCAGACAAAAAATGCAAGTGAAAACCCGGAACCGCTGTTCTACCATAAAGCTCGGGCGCAAAATACCCAATCACAGTTCCGTCCACATTCTCACGAGAAAACTCCTGTTGTTGGCTGGCCGTTTGTTTTAAAGTTGGGAAAGGTTTGGTTTGTTCCTTCACAGCACGCGTTTTTACCTTTTTAAACGTGCCAGTTAGCCGCACACCGTAAAAAAGGTTTTTAGAAGGAATTTGTGCTTCCAAAAATGTCCATAGTTTATCTTGGCCAACGGCACCAATTTTAGACGCTAACGTATCTTGCAAATAGTGGCTGTTGGCAAACGGTACTAGTTCATGGCCATCAACTTGGCGAATCTGACCGGCTGCATTTGCTTGATAGCACACACCGTCGACGATGATCAACTCTCCATTGAGACCGGTCAGGGTGCCGATACCAGTATCACCATGTTTAAGCAATTCTGCGACCGTTTGTGTCCCAGTAAATAAACCGGGAACTAACATCGCTAACGTCCCATGTTGATATAAAACTTTCTTCCTATCCACTTTTTACACTCCTTACAATTGATCCGGCAGCATGACTTTGCCCAGTTCATGATTTTCGGTATAATCAACCGGAATATCTACTAGGACAGGCCCGCCATTCACCGCAAAAGCTTTGTCTAATACTTCATCTAATTGTCCCGGTTCGTTTACCCGATATCCTTTTGCGCCAAAACTTTCAGCGTATTTAACAAAATCAACAGGCCCAAAATGGACCCCCGCACTCTGACCGTTATATTTCAGTTCTTCTTGGAATTTAACCATATCGTAATTTCCATCATTCCAAATAATGTGAACAATATTCGCATGTAAACGGACCGCCGTTTCCAGTTCCATCCCTGAAAATAAGAAACCACCATCACCGGAAATTGATACCGCTTTTTTGCCAGGACGCACGAGCGTGGCAGCAATTGCCCATGGCAAGGCGACTCCTAAAGTCTGCATCCCATTACTAAACAGGAGATGGCGAGGCTCATAACTGCGAAAATGACGCGCCATCCAAATGTAGTGACTGCCAACATCCACTGTGACCGTCATTTCGTCTGTCACGCGTTTCTGTAAGGCCGCAATAATTGACAGCGGATGGGTTAATTGTTTACTTGAATCCACTGGTGGCACATCACGGGTGGTCAACTGTTTTTGTAAGTCAGCTAAGTATCGCGAGGCGCCACCTGGTACTTTATACTCTCTTAACTGCGGCGTCAGGAGATCTAATGTTTGCGCAATATCACCAATCAGTTCCGTTTTCGGCTGAAAATTATTGTCAATTTCTGCCGGGCTATTATCAATCACAATAATTTTTGCATCCGCATTAGGATTCCAGTTGCGTGGTTCATATTCTACAGGATCATACCCAATGGCAATGACCAAATCACTTTGGGCAAGGAGCTTATCGCCTGGTTGATTTCTAAATAAACCGACCCGGCCATAGAAATTCTGTACTTGTTTATGACTGACAATTCCAGCTCCCTGGAAAGTTTCGACCACTGGCAGCTCAGTCGTACGCAACAAATTACGAATCGCGGATGTGACTTCTTCTGAAGAGGCTCGCATACCTAACAGCAGGACCGGCAATTCAGCTTCTTTAATCTTTTGTGCAACTTCCATCATATCAGCCAGACTCGCAGGTCCCAATCGCGGTTCTTCAATTGGATCGATCGGGGCCGTTTTCACCACGCTGTCCGAAACGTCTTGCGGTACGGACACAAAACTGGTACCTTGTTTGCCTGAGGCAGCCGCTTGATAAGCATTGGAAATAATCTCAGACGTATTTTCGGGATCTTGAATCTCTGCTGAGTATTTGGTGATGGGCTCGAACAAGTCAGCATTCCGCATGCGTTGATGAGTTGAACGCAGGAGATCCGCACGTTTAACCTGACCGGCAATTCCTAAAACAGGGTCGCCTTCGGTATTTGCCGTTGCGAGACCAGTTGCTAAGTTAGAGGCTCCAGGTCCTGAAGTCACAATAGTAACTCCGGGTTTCCCGGTAATTCGGCCAATTCCACCGGCCATAAAGGCAGCGTTTTGTTCATGGCGGGCAACGATCAATTTAGGAGCCTTTGGATTTGTTGGATGTTCCAATTTTTCAAACACGCGATCGATCTTGGCACCAGGAATGCCAAAAACATAATCAACGTGATGGTTAGCTAGGGTGTCAACGATCATATCAGCCCCGTAGTGTTTTTTATCTGTCATTTTTTCTCCTTTTCATGTTGCTTTGATCATATTTTTTTGTTGTAATCTGGCATTGCAAAAGCTAATAAAGCGCTGCCATTTCAGTACCTAATAATCCTAAAATAAGTTATCATTAGGCAGGCTTCTCATAATATCAAACCAGTTAACCAGAAAATCGAATATTTTTTACTTTAACACTTTTATCTCTGTTTTCAAAATAAACACCCTCGCACTTGCATAACACTGAAAAAGTATAATCCACGGGCCACTTCATTAACCACCCCTAATTGATTAAAAAATTAACAATTACTTATCGAAACTTAAAAACAGCTTGCAAAGCGAACTAGTCACCTTACAAGCTGCTTATATTGATAAATATCAAACAAAAAAATGGTCTTTGGAACGAACTCCAAATATTGAGCGAAATTTTAATCCACTCTCTAGGTGACAAGAGTTTGGTATGTTACTGGACATTTGCGAACCGGCTTCCTTTTGCACCTTGTTTGATTATAATAAATCCAGCTTGATATCATGGAAGATAATTCTTCTAGCATAATTGGCTGCTTTTGATCATAAACCTCTGCTTTAGATATGGAAAAAATTTCTATGACTGCATTATCTAGACACGTTATCTTATAGGACCATACTTTAAATAATCTTATTTTTTTAAATACGATTCTAACGTGGATTCAGATATTGAAATCCCTAGTCGGAATGATTATTGTTCGCTATCTGAGCTTCTATGGGACTTGTTTAATACCTTCTATAAGAATATTTGTAGTGAACTCTACAGTTAGATTTAACGAAATATCATGACTTACAACCTCGTCTAAAAAGAGATCATGCAAACGCGCAAAGAATATACGTTTCATCGTGTAGTTAAGCAAATAATTAAACCTTGTATTCCTAGGAAGGAGTTTGTATGCGCCGAAAGCGTCTAGACATACTTTAGAAGAGAAACTTCCATATACTGGTCTGGTACAAAATGGACAGTCTGCTAAATCAGTTCGTAGACAATATGATTCACAAACCCAACAATGGCTAGAACGTTATGAAACAGATGCAGTGGATGGCTCAAGAAGCGATGGACCAATCAAAACTACCTCAAGAGTTTAAGGTTGCGATGGTTCATAAATATATTGCAAATAATTTCTCGTGTTCCAAGATAGCTAGAGTGTTTGGTATCCCCAATGATAGTGTCATAGTTCAATGGGTGTCCCGGTATAATAGCGGTAAATTACTTAAATTCACTAGGGGTCACTCTAATGAAAGATGGATGAAAGCTAAACATATCGAAATCGCACAATAGACTATCGCCAATGAATTGGACTATGTTGGAGTAATAAAGCCCTTCGCTGTTTCCAATGACTAAGTCCATACGTGGGTCAAGAATGAACGAAGGAGGCCAAATCATCACTCGCCGATTTTTGTGATAAGACCAGGGAAGATAATGGTCAAGTCACTGTGCTTGAAAGAAAAGAAGGCCCAGAGATCAAACGCCTCAAGGACCGACTTGAATATGTCTCTGCCACTATCCTAAAAGAATTCCATGAACCAGTAAGAAGGAAATGCAATTCAGACGAACAATATCAAACCATTTAACAACTAGCGCAAGAAGTAAATTCAGACTCGGATAAATCTTATGAAATCAGCGTTACATGTCGTGTTCTCAAGGTATTACGCCCCACGCACAATAAGCAGGTGAATCGTAAAGTGAAATCTGCGGTTTGTAGTGGCAGCAATTTGACAAGCTGCTACAAAACGAAAACACGTTACCGGTCGACCAATTCTTATTCGGCTATGTTAAACTTACAAATTCTGTGCCACTCTGTCTATCTAAGCTTCTACTAAATTCAGTCTATAAGCCCTATTCAGACGAGTTGAACGCATAACGCCACATAAATCCCAGCGCACATAGCCGGCATTAGCCAGGCAGGGCTATACATGACAAATTTGAATACAATCAAAATTTACGACAACACACCAGATGTAGTCCGTAACGAAATTCATGATAAGTTTACTGCACGAATTGGTGAAAATAGGAGGTCAACAGAGGCCCAAAACCAAATCAATGAAATTTGATTCTCATCATCGAATCAAAAACGGTAACTAGGAATGGTCATGCTTAACTTATCCAAAATATACTTAATGGGTTTTAGCCACGTACATTTTACGTAAAAACAAAAGGGACATGCTCCACTGCTGAACGTGTCCCTTTTGAAAAATATTGTGATAATCACTGGTATGCGCTGTCCTTTCGCCAGTAAGATGATAAACATATTTCATACCAGATCGTGCAGCTTTTCAAACCTTCTCAATACCTAATTCATTAGAAAACATCTTCACTAAGTTTTAATAATCTTTAACGTCGAGGCTTTTTAAAGTGTTACCTTCAACTTTATCAAAAATAATGTGAGTCACCAATGTTACTTAGATAGAAAAATTAGTATCATCATCTTCAGCAACCATGTCTGTTGGTTGCTTTTTTTGATCCGTATAATCTATGATGTTTGTGATTTCTTTTAGTTGCTTCATTGCACCACGTCCATCGCCATTAGTATAGAATTTTAAACCACTAATCTGAATATTGCTTTCATTATCCATAAATTCCATATCAGCATGATGATCTGTCATATACAACAGAAGTTCTTCTTTCCACAACTCTTTCTCAAAGCGCTCGCCACTCATTCCTTTGGGTTCAATAAAGATTTGGAAATAATAATCATTCGTATCTTCAAGAAATAAAATGAAGTCGGGTTGGAATCCTGTCAAATGAATACCAAATTTAGGATTCATTTGATATTGATGTAACTTCAGCTTTTCACTCTTAGCTGATTCTCGATGCATCATTTCATCCATACGGAATAGATACACTGCTTTACCATACTTAACCTTTAAATCTGCAACATAAGCTTTAATACGTTCAATTAACTGATACTCAAGTCGGTTCACAATAGCATTATCATAAACATAAAATGGTTCGTCTTTCATTTGATAAACTTTAATATCCTGTGTTTTATCAAATTGCGTCTGAGTGTCATATTCTGGTACACGTTTATTATAATTACTGAGGTATTCTTTAATTGGATAGCCGATAAAGTTATTAGTTCCTCTCTTCTTAACATAACCAGATTGGATTTTAACTTGATATTCTTTCAAAAGATCAACGATAACCTTTAAAATTTCCTCTGCGGTCAAATTCACTTCACGATATTCAATTGGTACCGTCAAAAATAATTTTAGATTATTGGCATTCAACCAGTTTGCACCATAAATAAAATCATCCATGGATCGAAGATCGGGAATATACTGTTTTAAATTCGAAAATTGATAAAAATCTAACTTTTGGATAGCTTTCTTAACATAACGATCATCAAACCTTGAAACACTAATGGTCTTAGTCTCAACAGTTGTTGAATACGCTGAATACTTAACTTCCCGCGAACCGTAATTTAAATTACGTTGCAAATCAACCTTATGCTCAATGCCATATTTTTGAATATTGTCAAAGTAACTACTAGGAACGTCAATGGATTCATTATAATAAATCCGTCCATGCCGATAAGCTTCGGTTTTTTTAAAATCCGATTTAACTTTTATTTCAATAGGTGGATTTTTACTATCTTTTCCAGTAGGTAAATCCATTTGCTTTAATGATCCAACAAGTTGTTTTAAGTATTGTGGTTCATTCATCGTGTGATAGTGAAGTGTTTCTAAAATAAGCTGGTTGTTTGATGGATCTTCATCGAATCTTCGTTGATAACTTTTTTCCCCATTTATTTCAAATGGATAGTAGCGTGCACCACGTCCAATTAATTGAGCCTCTACCATAGTGGCATTTTTATTAGTTGCTGCCTCCTCACTGATACGAACAATATCATATAAGTTCAAAACATCCCAGCCTTCAGTGAGTTTGGCAACCGCGAAAACAACACGATAAAAATTATTGGGACTTTCTAAAGTATTCAATGCCTTATACCGCCCTTTTTCAAGCATGTTGCCACTAGCGTCATTAGCATTTAACACATTTTTAGGGTCAAAATCATGTTTAATTTCACGAACAATCTTACCTAGGTTATCTTTGTTTTTTAAATAATAATTATAAGCAATCTCTAGAGCTGCATTATCGTTGCTATCCATCAACTGCTGGCGTTCGATAAACGTTAATAAATCTTTAGCCGTTAGCTTGGCGATAATTTCATTAAATTTAGCATTCGCTTTTTTTGAAACAGCGACTTTAGCCGATTTAAACATGATAACTGGTTTAAAGGTACTTGTAACATTTTCAATTTGAGCACGATATTTTCTAAACTGAGAAAGCAGTACAACATTTAGCATTTTTTCTTCATCACTAGCTGATGTTTCAATCCGTTTAACTTGTTTCGAGTAACCATCATACATAAAACGGCTTAAAGGGTAACGATAAACAACTTTATCACGGTATTTGTCATATATAGACGTCTTTTCAAAATCCACTGTTGCTGTAAACTCTAGCAACAAGTTCTTTTGATCTGCATTATTTCTAGCATTCAAAACTTTGTTAATTGCTGATTCCCAAGTGTGTTCTGCCGCTTTTTCAGATTTGGTACTTGCAGAATAATGATGAGCTTCATCAGCTAAGATTGCGACTGAACCTTGCTCATAATCGGTTAAGCCCATAGCATTTTCTTTGACCGTAAACAAATCATTCGAAACTGTTTGAACAGTCGCTAGTTTAAGATAAATTGTATTTGCTTGTTTAATTCGTGGATAACGATTTACTTCTTGAATAGTAATATGCTGCCCATTAATCTCGATTTTATCTTTAAAAAGATACTTTTCACTATCAGTATTAATCAGATTATCTTTAGTCTTCATAAGAACCGAATTCGTATTCACAGTAAACAAGAAATTACTGTAGCCTTTATCTTGATACAAATACAAGATCAAAGCCGCCATTAAATCAGTTTTTCCAGATCCCGTTGCCATATTGAACAAGACGTGTTGTGGGCTAGGCTTTATTTGCGTTTGTGTATAACGGTAATTACTTAAAGCTTTATCTTGATATGGTCGCAAGGTGTGAGCTAAATTATTTGTAATATATTCGGGGATTGTCCAATTCTCTTGAAACAAATTTCTTTCTGCCTGCTCGGCTTGTTCCACTAAGGGAAATTCCAATGATTGAATATCCTTCTTTTTAGAATTCGCCATGATTACTCACCTGCTTTATAAAAGCTTTGATTGAATTGATAATCATTATTTGATAAAAATTCACGAATATTTTCATCATCGATTTCAGAGTAGTTATAATATAACCCATTTTTATCAAGCAATTTAACCAAGAGACGTTTTTGATCATCAAATTTAACCTTAGTTGCGTCCCATTCGATTTTATCCAAATCTGCTTTGAAAGATATGTCTGCTGCTTCTTGTGAGCCATTTACACCTGACAACATGCGATTATAAACTTCATGTAATTTTTCGATTGTTTTAGAAGAGACAATATCTTGCAAATAGCCCATATTCTTTTGCATCAACTCAGTATAGACAAATGAGCCGCCACCTTTCCAATTAACGTTTTTAGAAATGCCACCTTGTTCGCCAGCGATGACCTTTTGCAAACGAGGAACCGAAACAGTATTAATATAATCCATTTGTTCAATACCAATAAAACGACGATTCATTTTCATTGCAACCGCTTGAGTAGTTGCAGAACCCATGAAGAAATCTAGTACGATATCACCTTCGTTAGAACCAATAGATATCAAATTTTCAATCAACTTTTCCGGTTTTGGAAAATCAAAAGCTCTATTCTTAAATAATAACTTCATTTCATTTGAGCCACGTTGATTTGATCCAAAAGAAGTATCCCAGAAATCATTTGCAATCTGTCCTTTTGACTTTGACAGGTACAATTTTCCGTATGGCTGCTCCTCTCCTCCTTTTGTCCAGTATATTTCGTTATTTTTGTCCATTTTCAAAATAACATTCTTAGGCTTCATCCAAGGACCTTTTAATGTTTTTCCACTTGGTGTCGTTAAATCGTACCAATGTCTTCCTCTCGTTTTATCCAACAATATTTGTCGTCTAAAACTTCCGTTTTCATCCGAATAGCGATATTCCTTTTTGGCCTTTTCTGTAAGAGGTAATTTATTTAGCTTAGCTTTACTAGTTTTTTTATAACGCAGATTATATAATTAATTCGAACACCTAAAAAAATGTAAACAAAGACCCATAGTAATGTCCTACAATGGTAGTCACCACAACCAAACCATGAAAGAAGATACATTACTATGAGCTTCTCTACTTTAACACAATTCGATCGCGGTGCCATCTACCATTTGCTAAATATCGGTTATTCTCAAAACAAAATTGCTTCCGCACTCAATGTGTCCAAATCCACCATCAGTTATGAACTCAAGAGAGTTCAGCCATATAACCCTATATTGGCACAGGCGGATGCCGAACAACAACGACATCATTCAGGAAGAAAATCAATTTTAACTCCAATGCTGAAACGCTTAATTGAGAACCATTTACGTTTGACACATTCACCTGATGAGGTCGCACATGAGCTTAGACTTTGCACTAGCTCAATCTATAACTGGATTTACAGTGGCCAAATCAACTTTAAGGCTGAACAATTGCCCGACAAAGGACAACGTCACAAACATCAAGATGAGCGTCGGGGAAGCTTTCAGGTTGGTAAAACTATTGAAAATCGTCCTCAAGCTATAAATGATCGCTCCGAATTTGGACACTGGGAAATGGATACCGTTCTTTCGTCACGAGGTGGTTCAAAGACATGTTTGGCAACATTTGTAGAAAGAAAGAGTCGTCTAGTTTGGATGATTAAAATTCCAAACCGTAGTCAGAATGCAATGAATAACGCCATTGAAACCTTCATCAGAACCTTTGGTCCAGCTGTAAAATCATTTACAGCTGATCATGGTAAAGAATTCTCAGGTTATCAACTCATTGAAGACACCTATCAACGTGAGGTATATTTTTGTCACCCTTATTCACCGTGGGAGCGTGGAACTAATGAATATTTCAATCGCAAAATTCGTTGGTTCTTTCCTAAAAAGACAAACTTCGCGAAAGTCACAGAAGAATCAATTATTGAAGCAACGGAGTTGATTAACAACCGACCATTAAAAATTCTAAACTGGAAAACTGCCATTGAAACATTCAGGGAACTATTTAGTAAGTGTTCGAATTAAACTTGTAATCTGCGATAAATTAAAATATAATCAGTCACTTTAGCAAACTCACCAATATTTGCCTGATTATCTGATTTTCTCCATGAAATCATACCAACATAATTTTCTTCAAAAATTTGGTCGCATAATATCTTCAGCTGTGCCATTCCATCTTCACCAATTATGATGAAAATAATACCATCATCTGCTAATAGCTCTCTAGAAACTTCCAGTCTGTTCTTCATAAAAACAAGCCAAGAAGAGATTTTAAAATTAGAATTGTAATTAAACGCATCACTGGCTTTAGCTGATTTAAAATAATATGGAGGATCTATAATTATTTGCTTTACTTTGCTTAAATATCTTTCTTTTAATGTGTGTAATGCCAATAAATTATTTCCCTTAACAATCAAATTGTCTTTTTCTGCATCAAAATAATCAGTATCTTTTCCCCCATTAACATCATATCTCTTCGCATTATTTAATATCTTCTTATCAAACAAACGATCAATTTCATCTTTTTCGATGACTTCATTTAAGAAAGCATCATCATAACCATTTTCATTGTCTTCTTTGGTCATGCTCGCAGTTAAGACGCCATCTTTAAAGGGAAAATCTAAAACAACATCCTGGTTATCTTCAATAAACTTGCCATTACTAGTTAAGCCAACACGGTTTTCATATTTCGTATAACTTGTGTCCCAATAATCATCGTAAAGAATAGCTTCTTCAAGTTGATCGATTTGAAATAACTTTTGCCCCGCAACCTCTTTAATATAATTCTTTTTGATAAAGTCAATTTCAAATAATTTTGCTAGTAAAGTTTCATCGTAAGCTCGTAAATCATCGGACACTTTTGAACGATTCAATTCGTCGCCAATGAAGTATTTATCCCCAAATGAGGTAAGTACTTTTTTCAATTCATCGAATAATTTGGGTTCAATTTTAGACATAACTTTGCTCCTTCATCTTTTAAAATCACTAAATTCTTTTTTATTCCCGCGATAAAAGCATTAATAATATAGAATTTCTTTAGTTCTTCTGCCTTTACATCTTTATCACTTGAGAAATCATTGATACTGTTTCCAATTATCCCATTAAAATCTTGGTTTTGTCATTTTTCTTCATGCTCATTAATACTGATAGAAATATTCTTAATATTATCCCGGTTTCTGGAAATAATAAGTTTAAAACTCTTACCACCGGTGAAAAACCGTTTCTTTTTTATTTTGATATCCTGACGAATTGTTGTACCTACTATTTTGCAGAAGCATTATTTCATCTAACATCTTCTTTCGTTTGGCCGCTGAGGGTTCTCTAGGATTCATGCATCGCCCAATGAATTCAGTGAAATCATCTAGCTTAATAATTCCCGCATATTCTCCAAATGTTAGTATCGCAATCTCCCCCGCGCCGTAGTAACTCTTTTCACAAAACATAACATTTAATTTGTGGTGATGGTTAAAACTCCCATCTTTTTCAAATCCAAAACCTTTTCCAAAGATATCCCGTATCAAATCTCTAAAAACTGTCGTTGTCAGCTTAAAATCAACATCATCAAAATTATTGTAGTAATATATTTGACAAAAAATGACGGGAAAATTCATTAGTTCTGCTTATATAACTGGAAAGTAAATTTTCTTTGTTAAAAACAGGCTTCAATCACTTTATTTTCCCAATTATTAGTTTTCTTTTCAGTCCCTAAAGATTAAAAATAAGATCATTTTTGGCTATCACTTTCATCTATTTCAAAAAAAGTTAGTTGGCAACTTAAATAATAGCCATATTACAGCCATTTAGCAAATAACTATTTAATGGAAAAGTTGAAAGCAATCATTTTATTCCTGTAAAATTACGTGTATAGATGAAGAAGAATTAACATTCAAACATACAGTATATCTGGATAGTAACATTTTGAGAACTGTGAAACTTCATGCGTTTTCATCAAACCTGGCTACTTAACATAAACTGCTGATGCCACACAGGTTTCCTCCTCTTTTACAGCCATTTAATTGCCACATAAATCCCAGCCACCCCAATGGAAATGGTATACACCAACTTACTAATCGCTGGCAAACTGATATTTTAGATTTGCGCCCTGATTATGTATTTATCTTAATTGGCATCAACGACGTTTGGCGTTGGTTTGATAGTAATTTCCAACATAACATTGCCCTTTCAACACCTGAATCTTATTACCAAGAATATAAGCATCTTATTGAAGAGACATTGCCACAAACTAAGAATATCTTTGTACTCAGCCCATTTATGTTTGAATTAAATTCAAAGGATCTGATGCGGAAAAAATTACAAAAATATCAGGTACTTGCAAAAAAAGTTGCGCATCAAAATAACTTGCAATACATTGACATACAAGTCGCGATCGATCGTTTCTTGAAATCACAATCGCCTTATATTGTAACTAAAGATCGCGTACATCCGAATTTTTCTGGACATATGTTTGTCGCAAATATCATTTTAAATTCAATTGGTTTCGACCCTCAACGTTTAATAAAGAATACCCTTGTTCAAAATTAATAAATTCAAACCATTTTGCCCAATACTTGTATATTTTTCTAAAATCCACCAAAAGAAGCTGCTAGTAGTATTCAGAAAATCAAAACTACTAACAGCTTCTTTTCATTAAAAAATCATGTGCAAATATTAACCGTTAAAATTCATTTTTCACTTAACCGCATAATTTTGAAACAATATACATTTTTAAATTACTCTAGAAAGATTATTTAACATTCAAATGTGATTTTGGCTTTATACAATGCTTTATATTGGTATTTATAAACATCCATAAGCCTTTGAACCAAAACATTTTCTCGCGGAAAATAGTCCTGACTTGGTGCAATTTTACTTAATTGGTAATCACAAGCAATTATATTTGCGCCTCTAGAAACTGCCTCTGGTGTTTCCATTGTTTGAACCTTTATATGTAACAGGTCCGCTCGTAATTGCACCCAAAGTGGATCTTTGGCTGCTGGCCCAATGAGTTTAATTTTTCGGACATTCTTCATTGGCAACGTTTCTATGGCATGCTTCAATTCAAACGTTAGGCCAAGAAATAATCCAAAGACTAGTTCTTTCAGCGTAGTTTCCTTATCAATTCCATACCAAAGGCCTCGCGTATCTGTAGATTTAAATGGACTGCCACTCCCACTAAAGTGAGGAATCACAAAATTAACACGGTCTAAAGAAATTTCTTCTTCCAAATAATCTTTAGTTACTTCGTTCAACGTTTGCATAAATTGCTCCGGAGTCAATTTATAGATTTCCATAAACCACTCAATAACCGAGCCGGCTGATGGTAAAGCAGTAAAAACAGTGTTATATTCAGGTTTTACATAAACACCGTAGGCGACACCCTTTTTTTCATCACTTGGTAAAGATTTAAAGGATTTTGACAGTAGCAGGATACCTTCAGTAGTCCCAGTGGAATCAAGCAATTCACTTTGCTTTTGTTCGCTAGAAAACGAACCGACCATATGATCATGTCCGGCGATGGTTACCTCAACGTTTTGAGACATCCTTAACTCTTTTAAAATATCTGGTAGCACTTCACCTATTACTTCACCTGCAGGATAGATTTTGGGAAATACCACCTTATCAATTCCAAAGATTTTTTCGACTTCTTTAGACCATTTTTTTTGACGTAAATCTAAGACCTGAGTACGACTAGCAATCGAGTATTCCGTAGCAATTTTTCCAGTCAAACAATAAACTATATAATCTGGAATACACAACCATGTATATTTTTTGGAAGAATCCACACCATTATCGAACAACCACCTAATTTTACTTGCAGAGTAATGGGCATGTGGAGGAATTCCTGTAATATTGTATATAGTCTTAATTTCATTTGTTGAGAGACCGTCTATGACATTTTGGGATCTGGTATCAAACCAGGCAATCATTTCAGAAGAAATATTTCCCCTTTTGTCAATCAAGACACCCGACTCGCCAACGCTAGCAATAGAAATTTTTTTAATTAAAACTTTATTGCTGGTTTTGAAGTTGCAAATAGTATCTTTAATAGCTTGTATTAATTCATTTGGGTTAAAATCTGTCATTTCACCGTGCACTATTTTAGGAGTTTTAAATTTTTTTTGTTCTATGGGTTGAGTGGTTGTGGCATTCTCCCAAAGTGACACCTTGGTATTCGTTGTGCCAACATCAATTGTTAGATTCATTTGTACTCTTTTCGTCGCTTAATCCATACACAGTTTTTCTAGTTACCCTGTACAACCACCAAATAATCAACCCAATTACTGGGATTAGGATTAAAGCAATAGGATTTAATTCAAATATTTTTACTAACCAGAAACGGAGAGGATTACCACCATCCAAAAAACTGGTTACGGACGTACTCTTAGCTCCAGCGTAATTTACGTTTCGAGCCATCTTGGTAACGACGCTAGCTAAATTTGAAGAAATATAGAGATCTCCAATAATACATGGAATTCCAATAATTACTGAGCGAAAAATATCACCATGATTTGCCAAAACAATCATAGAGGCAAAAACTGCAAGATTCGCCAAGTCAGCTAATGGAAGAGTTCCATTTCCCGGCAAAATAAAGGCTAAACCAACCGCAATAGGGGTTAATAATAATCCTGTGGAAATGACTGCGGGGTTCCCAATAGCAACCGCTATGTCTAGACCAATATAAAGATCCCCACTATTTTTAATATGTTTGTTAAGCCATCCTTTAACCGCTTCGGAAATTGGAAGAAGTCCCTCCATCAGAATTCTAACCATTCGAGGTAAAATGAACATAACAGCCCCCATATTAATACCGATATTTAAAACTTTATTTACAGGGTACCCCGCAAGAACACCCAGAAGAAGTCCCAGTAATGTTCCAACCATCAGTGGTTCACCCATTATTCCGAAACGTTTTTGAATATTCTCAGGGTTAATGTGGATCTTATTTAAGCCAGGAATATGGTCAAAAATCCAATTGCCTAATAAACCAATTGGCCAGAACGTGATTGAAGAAACCGTTGGTAATGAGATCCCAGTCAAACCAAAATACTTTTCACCAAGTGGCGCCGCCCAGTCCGCCATTTTAAAGACGATAACAGTGATAACAGCTGATGCGAAGATTCCGAGCCAAAAGTTTCCAGTTACATAATAAACAAGAGTTCCGGCAAGTGCAAAATGCCAGTAATTCCACAAATCAACATCGACTGTCTTAGTCCACTTAAACGCCAACATAATGACGTTGATCACAATCGTCATAATGATAACAAAAGGTGCAAGTGGCAGACCCCAAGTGATCGCAGAAAGTGCAGGCCAACCAAGATCAGCATGTGGAAGATTAATACCTATATGTGCAACCATCGCTTTTGCTGCTGGACCGACATTATCCGAAAGAATGGTCATCACAGCATTAATACCGACAAAACCAACGCCAACGGTTAAGGCGGACCGTAATGCTTTGGAAGCTTTCATCTTAAAACATAAAGATAATACAAAAAGAAACAGTGGTAACATAACGGTGGCGCCAAGTCCAAGTATATACTGGACACCTTCGTTAAGAGTATTTGCCAAATTTGTCATTTATTCCGCTTCCTTACTTTTCAATTGCCTCTTTGATATCATTTAATACCTTATCAGCGCCAATGCCTGTGATTAACGGTAGTGCACGAATTACAGGAATTCCAGTTTCGTATGGTACTTCAGTAGTTGCAATGATCAAATCAGCGTCATTTTTATCATATTCTGGTAGTGAAGCAACGTTTGTTTGCACATAATCTGCATCCAATCCATTTTCATGCAAGAATTCCATAGTTTTCTCAGCTACTACAGTTGAAGTTGCAATCCCCGTAGCACAAACGAACAAGATATTTTTTTTATTGTTAGCCATTATATTTCCTCCAAAATTGCTTTTTCTACTTGTTGGGTGATCTCTTCATCAGACTCGGTTGAAAAACTTTTTAATAAACTTTGGTTCTGTACTACAGACATGATTCGCTTTAAAATATTCAACTGCTTATTTGACTGTGCCAATGAAAGAAGAAAGATAATTGATACGCTTACCTTATTGGTAGTTGTTCCCATTACCGTCATTTCAATTGGATATTTTAATACTGCAACAGATACTGCGTTGTCAACCACATATTTGGGATCCGTGTGTGGAATTGCTACCCCCACGGGCTCGGTTGGAAGCCCAGTAGGAAATTTAATTTCGCGATCCTTCACTGCCCGTGGGTAATCTGTGGTAACTAGTTTTTTTGATAATAAATTTTTTGACATTTTTTTTACAATTTCACCAAAATCAAGTCTTTCATTGATGTGCTTAACAAAGGATGAATCAAATGAAATGGAATTTTTTGTTCCTTTATTCATAACTCCCATCTCCTTTTAGTTATCTAACTTTTGTTGGTGAGTTTCGATTCATTACCTGAATCTTTTTGTAAACCACATCTTCAACTGCTTTTTCCGCATCCAAACAAACGTTTACCAAGTCGAATCGATCCGGTTCTTTTTGATAATCCTTGCCAGCAGCTTTGATAAACGCAGTACGAAGATCGCTAGCAACGTTTATTTTTATGACACCATTATCTACCATTTGAGCAATTTGACTATCTGGGATCCCCGACGCACCATGGAGAACTAAGGGTACAGGACAAACTTCTTGGATTTTTTTGATTAAGGGGAAATCAATGTTCGGATCTAGATTTAGACCATGTACATTACCAACTGCCACTGCTAAAAGATCTACACCAGTTCGAGATACAAAATCAACAACTTGGCTCGGATCAGTTTTCCCATTGCCTTCAGTGACATCGTCGTCTTCTTTACCAGCGATTGCCCCCAGCTCTGCTTCAACCGGTATACCATAGCCTTTGGCATACTGAACAGCTTCAAAAGTATGTTGTATATTTTCATCGTAATCATACTTAGCATTATCTGTCATTACAGAACCAAAACCTGCCTGAGCTGCAGAGCGAACAGAATCAAATGTTTTTCCGTGATCCAAATGCAACGTTACAGGTGTGTCCATTGTCTTAGCTTTACGAGCTACCATATCGTAAATATAGTCGTAACCCGAAACAGGAATATTTGTTGGGGCAATCTGAATAAACGCAGGTATACCACTCTTTTCAACAGCATCTAAAATACCAATGGTTGTTTCCAAATTAGTTGTATTAAATGCACCGGCAACAACATGACGCTCTTTTATAATATCAATGAGATCAAAACCATTAATTAAAGGCATAAAGTAAATTCCTCCTAAATTTATCTACGTTGTAAAGTAGTAGTTAAAAAATATTTATTAGCTTTAAGCCAAACCGAGCCATATTCTATGGGCTTATGATTTGGCATAAAAACTGTTTGTTGTACCTTGAAAATTGGCGATGAGGCAGGCAAATTTAAGAGATCTCCCCTTTTGTTGCCAACTGTTAGTGCTTCATAAGTACTCATCGCAGAATCAATTGATTTGCCTGAAATACCCTCTATTTCAGCAAATAAACTAACATTATTAAAGTTTTTTCTTTCTATTCCGGGACAAATATTGATATTTACTCGATTTTCAATCAGCATTACTTTCTCACCTTGAACAGAACGTAAACGTTCGAGATATAAAAATTTATCTCCAATCGGGATATTCAGGTGTTCAGCTATTTCTTTGTTAGCTGATAGCAGATCTTGCTTTACAACTTGAGTATCGTAGTTTAGATGCTGCATATCGAGCGTTTCAGCAAAAGAATATAGTTTTCCACCTAATGGGTAAGCAACATCAGGGTTCGTAACGAATGTGCCTTTCCCATGAATTTTCGTTAATCTACCCTCTTTGATTAGAACTTCAAGTGCTTTTCTAACCGTTCCGCGACTTACTTTTAGTATCATACAAAGCTTGGGTTCTGAATCAATTTGATCTCCGTCTTGCAAATCACCATTGTACATTTTATCTCGTAGTTCATTTGCAATTTGTTCATAAACAGGAATCATAGATTTTTTGTTGATTGAAATTTGCATCTGTCTCACCTCAGTTATGGACAACTAAACACATGTGTGTAACACAGGGTACCTCTGTGAACAAATTCAATTATGAAGCGCTTCCTTTGTTGTTTCAACTGCTTTTCAGCTAAAAGAAGAATATCTTGTACACGTATTTATATATGTGTATACATAATATATACATAAAATTCAAAACTCGTCCTTTTTAGCTTGACTCAAGAAATACCAAATAATACATTTATTTCAGAAGTATCGAATTAGAAGGAGACCTTTATGAAAAAATATAAAGCGGTCGTATTTTTTGACTTAGATAAAACATTATTGAATCCAGAAAAACATGTATATGAAGCCAATATTAAAGCTGTGAATCAGTTAAAACATAATAATGTCCTTCCAGTTATCAGTACTGGAAAAAATCAATATGAGCTTGGAGAAATTATAAAAGAGAGTGGTATTCAAACGGTGATTGGTTCAAATGGAGCAGACTTATTTATTGGAAATAGGCACATCTATCAACAACCAATATCTACAGAGGTGTTAGAGGAAATTTCATTTTGCGCAAGCAATGACAATGTGGCCTTGGCATATCATAGTTCTGATGGAGTTGCAGTCACGCTTAACAATAAATATACAGAATCTTTATTTACCGAGATGCACAGACCTATTCCTATGAAAATGCCGAACTTTTATCGAATTAATCCAGTTCTTATGCTACTTGTTTTTATACCTCGTTCAAGTCCCGAGCTTGAAAATAAGTATCGTAAAAAATTCACGTCACTTAATTTCATGAGAAATTCCGAAGTTACAATTGATACTGTTAATCAAAATGTTTCTAAAGCATATGGGATAAGAAAACTTCTTTCAATGGCTGAACTTTCTGGAGCCAAATCTTTTGCTTTCGGCGATGGGAATAACGACATTAGTATGCTAAAAATTGTTGACACTGGCATTGCTATGGGTAATTCGGTATCAGGTTTATTAAGCGTTGCTGATTATAAAACAGATGATTATCGTAATAATGGGATTCCAAAAGCACTTTCACATTTCAAATTGATTTAAAATGTGAGCCCTTGAGAAGTGAACGTGATCTTAATTAAGATCATTAAAAATCTTAAATCTTATTTACGCCGGATTTGACTTACTTAGAGGATGTCGTTATTCATTGATGTCACAAAATAAAAGAGCCTGCCTTCGACTATTTGTCGAAAACAAGCTCCAAGTTGTAAAAATATTTTTATGGATGCCAATTCAGAATTTTCAAAGATTCAGCTGCGCAAAATATTCTCGGATATTTCTTTCATCCTGATGCAGCTGGTCAATTAATTCATCAGCACCGGCAAATTTAATTTCGCCACGAAGATAATGAAACCATTCAACAGAAACGGTTTCTCCGTAAATTTCTTGGTCAAAATCAAAAATATTAATCTCAATGGTAATCGGTCGATTATCACCAAAAGTGACATTACGTCCAATGGAAGCCATGCCTTTCCACCATTTGCCGCCAATTTTGATCCGCACCGCATAAATGCCAATGCCAGGTATTCTTACCCATGGATCTGACAACACATTTGCAGTTGGAAAACCTAATGTCCGTCCTCTCGCTTCGCCATGTACCACCAACCCGTCTGTTTGATAATGGTAGCCCAAAAAAGAATTAGCGTGATCTACATCACTATTTTCGAGATCTTCACGAATTTGCGTGGAACTGACTTTCTGGCCATCCAAAAGAAACTCTGGTACTTCCACAATGTCGAAACGTTTTTGCGCATATTGAGGCAGTTTGGCCATATTGGCCTCATCACGGGGTCCATACGTGTAATCAAAGCCAGCTACCACCGCCCGCGCGTGCAATGCCACGATATATTGATCCACAAAATCTTGCGGCGTTAAGTGTGCAAAAGAAGACGTAAAACTAACCACATAGAGAATATCAACCCCCAAGTCAGCCATTAACGCCGCTTTGCGCTCAACTGAGGTTAAGTAATGAACGCCATCCACATGACGCGCAGGGAATACAACTGCTGGGTGATGGTCAAATGTCATCGCAGCCAACGGGAGTTTACGTTTAGTAGCTTCCAAGCGGGCTTGAGTAATAACTGCCTGATGGCCAAGGTGGACGCCGCCAAAAAAGCCCAATGCCAAAACGACATCTTGGGCAGGAATATTTTTCTTTTGATAAGGATGATGTAAATAGATAACTTTCATGACAGCCTCCTAGTCTCTGATTAACATCGTTAACGGGCGATACGCCACACGTTTTTCATCATATTGGTATAAAGCCTGCACTTTTCCTTGATAACGTAAGGCTAAAACTGGTGCTGCCTGACGTGGCTGATCAAAATTGCTACGTCTCAAAATAGCCCCGTTTCGTACCCGACTCCACAGTTCATCCGTTAAATCAAACTGCGGAAAGTTATTTAATGCTGTATCAAGGGGGTGAATTAAGGTTTCAAGCGTCTTAGTTTGAGCAGCTGTCTCTAATTGCTCAAAAGTGACCGTATCGGAAAGCTTAAATCCACCACTACTCGTCCGCACCAACTTTGACATTACTGCGGGCACCCCTAATCGTTTACCCAAATCCACCGCTAGCGTACGAATGTATGTCCCTTTACTACACTGCACCCGGAAGTTAATGGTCTGAGTACCAGCTTCTCGGTTGAAGGTTGCCATTCCTATCCGGTCAAAACGATAAATAGTAATGCGTCTTTTTGGACGTTCAATTTCAATGCCTTCCCGTGCATATTCGTATAGTTTCTTGCCCTTGATCTTAATTGCAGAATACATAGGCGGAATCTGCGTAATTTCACCAGTCAGCTTTAAAATAGCTTGATCAAGCTCGGCGTGCGTAAAAGGTGCTTGGAGTTTCTGCTCTTCAACAACCTCGCCATCCAGGTCTTCCGTGGTGGTCGCAAACCCAAATGTAACGCTACCTTCATAGGTTTTACCGGCTTCCATTAAAAAATTAACCACTTTGGTTGCTTTGCCAACGCAGATCGGGAGTACCCCTTCCACGTTCGGGTCCAAAGTACCACTGTGACCAACTTTTTTTTGATGTAAAATTCCCCGAACTTTGGCAACGCAATCGAAACTGGTCATGCCGCGGGGTTTATACAAAGGAATAATGCCATCCATGCCAACAACCTCCATTTTTTCACTGCTTTAAATTATAACATAGCCCTTTGCATATCTTGAAAAATTAGGTCTAAAAAAACCGTCTCGTGAAAAGACGGTTTTTTGACGTATCTATAAACTAGTATCCTAGTTGTCTGAATTTAGTTTGTTAATTAACTGATCAATGCGACTACCATATTGAACAGAAGCATCCCGTTCAAAGATTAATTCTGGAGTTTTGTAAATTGATAATCGTGAACCCAATTCACTGCGAATTAGCCCTTTGGCTTTTTGCAAACCGGTAGCCACCTTTTCACCGTCAGAAGCCTTGTCAGATAAAATACTGTAGTAAATCGTGGCCTGCTGAAGATCGCCGGTCACATTGACGCCAGTAATTGTGATACCCTGCACACGCGGATCACGCACACGTTTACGAATGATATCGCTAATTTCTTTTTCGATCTCCTGACCTAAACGATCAGCTCGATATAATCTTGCCATATAGCTTCCTCCTATTCTACAGGAACTTCCTTCATGATATAGCTTTCGATAACATCATTGACTTTGATGTCATTATAGCCATCAATTGTAAGTCCCAATTCATAACCTTGTTTAACCTGTTTGACATCATCTTTGAAGCGTTTCAAACTGCCTAGCTTACCTTCATAAATGACAACGCCATCACGTATTAAACGTACCCCGCTATCTTTTTGAATGTAGCCTTCTGTGACGTAACCACCCACAACGGTGCCGACATGCGAAACTTTATAGATCTGGCGAACTTCGACTTGACCCGTAACTTCTTCTTCGTAAGTTGGTTCAAGCATCCCTTTCATAGCCGATTCTACTTCGTCAATCGCATTGTAAATCACGCGGTGAAGACGAATATCAACGTCTGAAGAGTCAGCTAATTGCTTAGCTTGGTTGGTTGGACGAACGTTGAACCCGATAATAATCGCATTACTTGCTTCTGCTAAGGCCACGTCACTTTCGTTAATGGCACCTACAGCCGTATGGATGATATTCACCCGAACACCTTTAACATCAATCTTCTTAAGACTACCAGATAAAGCTTCAACAGAACCTTGGACGTCCGCTTTAATAATGATGTTAACTTCTTTCATTTCTCCTTCTTTGAGAGAATCAAACAAGTTGTCCAAGGTCACATGGTTATTTGCACGCCGCTCTTCCATCAAGGCTTCTTTGGCACGTTCTTCACCCGCAGCCCGCGCAGATTTTTCATCATCAAAGATAACAAAACGATCGCCGGCTTCTGGCACATCATTCAATCCAGTAATCTCAACAGGGGTAGATGGTGTCGCCTCTTTAACACGACGGCCTAATTCATTAGTCATCGTGCGGACCCGGCCAAACGTATTACCGACTACAATCGGATCACCAACCCGCATTGTACCTTGTTGCACTAAGACGGTGGCAATCGAGCCCTTACCAGGATCCAAACTGGCTTCGATTACGGAACCTGCACCACTTTGCTTTGGATTGGCTTTAAGTTCCATAACTTCTGCTTGAAGTAAAATCATGTCGAGTAATTCGTCCAGGTTCTTGCCAAATTTAGCCGAAATTTCAACGAAAATGGTATCGCCGCCCCAGTCTTCTGGAATTAGACCATATTCGGTTAATTGTTCCATAACGTGGTTAGGATTTGCCCCTGGCTTATCAATCTTGTTGACTGCCACAATAATTGGCACTTTGGCAGCCTTAGCATGGTTAATAGCTTCAATAGTTTGAGGCATAACACCATCATCCGCTGCAACAACCAAAATTGTAATGTCGGTAATATCAGCCCCACGTGCCCGCATCTCAGTAAACGCTGCATGCCCTGGCGTATCCAAGAAGGTGATGATTTTGCCGTCGTGTTTTAGTTGATACGCACCAATGGCCTGTGTAATTCCGCCAGCTTCACCAGCCGTAATATGGCTATGACGCAACTTATCAAGTAAGGTTGTTTTACCATGGTCAACATGCCCCATGATGGTTACAACTGGTGGGCGACTCTCAAGATAACTGGTATTTTCAGCTTCTTCTTCAAACATCTTGTCAATATCAGAAACATTAACTTCTTGTTTTTCTTCAGCCTTGATCCCATAATCCGCTGCCAAAATTTCAATTGTATCCTTGTCCAAGGATTGATTTTGGTTGACCATCACACCCAGCATAAATAATTTCTTAATAATTTCTGCTGGCTCACGATGAATCTTTTTGGCGATTTCGGCGACGTTTGTACCTTCTGTATACTCAAACACTTCTGGTAACGGCTTATTTTTACGTGTTGGTGCTGGCTTATTTTCAACTTGACGCAAGCGACCATTCTTTTTATTTTTCTTGCTGTATTTGTTCCGGTTATTATTAAAACGATTACGGCCATAACCCGAATTCCGGTTGCCGCCCTGTGTATTATTACGACGGCTATCCCGTGACGTTGAAGCACTTTGATTAGTAGTGTTCGAACGCGAGTTGTTCACATTCTGGCGATTGCTGTTCGCTGACCGGTTAGCATTATTATTAGCACTTGTTTGCGTAGGTCTTGCCGTCTGATTACGTGTATTCGAATGCCCGTTATGACGTGAATCATTACGTCCTTGACTTTGGTTGGCACGCGTCTGGTTCTGGTTAGTACGCGGTGATTGATTTTGGTTATTACGTCCGTGACTCTGGTTATTACGCGTCTGACCATTACCCGTTGATTGCCCTTGTGTGCGATTCGCTGGACGTGTTTGATTAGTTGAGCGACTTTGGGTCTGACTATGCCCATTTGAACGATTAGCCGGTGCGGTATGTTTCTGCGTTGAATTTTGTTGCACTCTGTTCTCCTGTTTGTTTGCCTCAGATCGTTCAACAACCGTCTTGCCGGTTTTAGCAGAACGATACATGGTTGGCTTCTTTTTAGGTGTTGCAGATTTTTGATTATTTTTAGTAGCAAATGCATGACGAATCTGACGCTCTTCATTTTCACCGAGTGTTGACATGTGATTTTTGACGTCAAAACCGTCCTCTTTAGCTTTAGCAATAATATCCTTACTCGAAACATTAATTTCCTTAGCTAATTCGTATATGCGTTTTTTCCCCATATCTTCACGCTCCTTCTCCAATATTTAATTTTAATAAAGCTTTTGCAAAGCCTTGATCTTCAATGGCTACTGCCGTTCTTGGTTGACCAATAGCTTGGCTCAGAACGTTTCGATCCATAAATGTGAGCAGGCTTACTTGATAAGTTGTACACTTATCACTAATTTTTTTGCGGGTAGCTTGACCAATATCCGTACTGATGACAACCAACTTGGCTTTTTGTCCTCGAATTGATTGTAACACTTGTGCCTCTCCAGTTATTAACTTTCCGGCTCGCTGTGCTAACCCAAGCAGATTTATGAATCGCTGTTCATTATTCATCTTTGAATAATTCCTTTCGGGCTTGTTGATGATCAACATATGCAATTAACTCATCATAAAACTGATCATCAATTTTAAGACTAAAGGCCTTATCAAAAGTTCGCTCTGTTTTAGCGCGTTTCGCAATCGCAACGTCCAAACCAATGTAGGCGCCACGACCCTGCTTTTTCCCGGTAGGATCAAGCGAAACTTCATTTTCTTTGTTTTTAACGACGCGTACTAATTCCTTTTTAGGAAACATTTCACCCGTCACAATGTCTTTACGCAACGGAATTTTTCTTTTCTTCATTATCAGCGCCTCCTGATCAAATCCTATTGTTCGTCTGCTTCCGGTGAATCTGATTCTGTAGTGTCTGCTTCCTCTGGCTGCTCAACGAGATCCTTAGCATCCGTCTCTGACTTAATATCAATCTTGTATCCTGTCAACTTAGCGGCTAAGCGTGCATTTTGTCCACGTTTACCAATTGCCAGTGAAAGTTGATAATCCGGTACGATTACCATGCAGGTTCGTTCATTCTCTTCATCAAACAAAACATCAACAACTTCAGCGGGATTCAAAGCGTTGGAAATATATTTTGCTGCATCATCTTCCCACTCAACAATATCCATATTTTCGCCGTTTAATTCGTTGACAATGGTTTGAACACGCTGTCCACGAGGACCGACACAAGTTCCGACCGCGTCAATATCAGGGTCGTTCGAGCGAACTGCCACTTTTGCACGATCACCAGCTTCTCTTGCAACCGAAACAATTTCAACCGTTCCATCAAAAATTTCGGGAACCTCTTGCTCAAACAAACGTTTTAATAAGTCAGGTGTGCTCCGGCTGACAAAAACTTGGGCCCCTTTCCCACTATTCTCAACCTTCGTCACATAAACCTTAATATGATCATGTGGTTCGTAGCGTTCGGTAGGAATCTGATCTTGTTTGGACATGACGGCTTCCACACCGCCCAAGTCTACGTATACAAAACGATTATCACGACGCGCAACTTCACCAGTGACAATTTCGTTCTCATATTCACTGTACTTATTATAAATGATTTCTCGCTCAGCTTCGCGTACACGCTGCAAGATAACCTGCTTAGCGGTCTGCGCTGCGATTCGTCCGAAATTCTTTGGTGTGACTTCAAATTTAATGTGGTCGCCCAGCTCGTAAGCCTTGTTGATCGATAACGCATCGCTCAAGCTTACTTGTTGTTGGTCATCTAAAACTTCCTCAACAACTTCTTTCACTGCATAAACGTGAATATCGCCTTTTTTGTCATCAAATTCAACATCAACGTTTTGAGCCTGTCCGTAATTGCGTTTATAAGCCGAAACCAGCGCTGCTTCCAAGGCATCAATGACAACCTCTTTTTTAATTCCCTTTTCTTCTTCCAAAGTATTCAGGGCGCTAATCATTTCTTTACTCATTTTTAACTCTCCTTCTAAAATTTGATTGCGAAGCGCGCAAATCCAATTTGTTTTACCGCAAATTGTTTCGTAATTTTTCTTGTTTTTTCCATGTACGTTAAGCTGATTTCAGAACCGGAATAGCTATCTAATGTACCTTCAAACACTTTTTTCCCATCTACGGGAGCATATAAAGAAATATGAATATATTGGCCAACTGCTCGTTTCCAATCATTTGACGTTTTAATCGGACGCTCAGCACCAGGAGAAGAAACCTCTAGGAAATAAGCCTGAGGAAAGGGATCGGGCTCAAGGCTGTCTAGTTTTTCACTAATCTGATCACTAACCTCGGCACAATCCTCAATTGTAATTCCACCAGGCTTATCAATGTAAACACGAAGGTACCAACTTTTGCCTTCTTTTACAAACTCAATATCCACCAATTCAAAGTGATGGGCTTCAATTAGGGGCTGGACTTCTTTTTGCACTGTTTCTACAACACTCGCCAAACTTAAACCTCCAATAATTTCAAATATTGTCAAGAAAAAGAGTGAGCATTTCTGCTCACTCATCCACTACACAATTAGATTCAGAGATATTATACCATATCCCGCGGTGCTGTACAAATCACTCACATGTCAAACAGCGACAACTGATTTTCATCAGGCAAATCGGAAAGGACGCCATTCTCCGTCATGAAATCAATTAAGGTCTTTGAGACTTTGCCACGTTTGGACAGGTCCTCTTTAGAAAGAAATGGTTTGTCCTCACGAGCTGCCACAATCTGTTTTGCCACGTTTAAACCTAATCCTGGAACCGCATTGAACGGTGCCAGTAGCGAATTCCCGTCAATTAACCACTGGGAAGCATCAGACTTATTCACGTCCACCATTTTAAAGGTAAATCCGCGCTCCAGCATTTCATTAGCAAGTTCCAAAACAGTTAGCAAATTTTTTTCTTTGGTCGAGGCATCCATGCCTTTATCATTGATGGCTTTCATCGCACCTTTGACCGCTTCTTTACCATGCGCCATCGCCACCAAATCAAAATCATCAGCACGCACACTAAAGTAAGCACTGTAATAAAGGATTGGGAAATAAACCTTAAAGTACGCAATTCGTAACGCCATTAACACATACGCTGAAGCATGTGCACGCGGAAACATATACTTGATTTTTTCACAAGAATCAATGTACCAATCTGGAACTTCGGCTTCTCGCATTTTTTCCTTATCATCATCTGGAATACCACGTCCATGACGAACACTTTCCATAATTTGGAAAGACGTTTGTGAATCCATCCCATAATGAATCAAGTCAGTCATGATATTATCACGACATCCAATGACATCTTTTAGCGTCGTTGTTCCAGCTTTGATCAATTCTTCCGCATTGCCAAGCCAAACATCCGTCCCATGAGAAAGACCAGAAATCTGTAATAATTCGGCATACGTCGTAGGATGTGTTTCTTCAAGCATCCCCCGTACAAAACGTGTACCAAACTCAGGCACGCCAAAAGTTCCCGTTTTAGACTGAATTTGTTCCGGCGTTACGCCTAAGACTTCTGGACCTGAGAAAAGTTTCATAACACCGGGATCATCTGTCGGAATTGTTTTAGGATCAATTCCTGATAAATCTTGCAATGCACGAATCATCGTCGGATCATCATGTCCCAGAATATCCATTTTTAAGATGTTGTCATGAATAGAATGGAAATCAAAATGGGTTGTTTCCCAAGCTGCCGATTGGTCATCTGCTGGATACTGAATTGGCGTAAAATCATAAATATCCATATAGTCTGGTACAATCAAAATCCCCGCCGGATGTTGGCCAGTGGTACGTTTAACACCCGTTGCGCCTTTAGCGAGGCGATCAATTTCGGCATTACGGAAAGTTTGATTCGTATCGCGTTCGTAGGCCTTAACATACCCATATGCCGTTTTGTCTGCCACCGTACCAATCGTCCCAGCACGGAAGACGTTTTTCTTACCAAACAGCACCTGCATATAGTTATGCGCAATCGGTTGATAATCTCCCGAAAAGTTTAAATCGATATCGGGAACTTTATCTCCCTTAAATCCTAAGAAAGTTTCAAACGGAATATCTTGACCATCACCAACAAGTGGCGTTTGGCAATTTGGACAGACTTCATCGGGCAAATCGAAGCCTGACCCATACTCACCTTTTGTATAGAATTTAGTGTACTGGCAATTTGGGCACCGATAATGCGGCGGAAGCGGGTTCACCTCCGTAATTCCCGACATCGTAGCAACTAAACTAGAACCAACGGAACCACGGGAACCAACCAAATAACCGTCCTTATTACTTTTATGAACCAACCGTTGAGCGATTAAATAAATGACCGAGAAACCATTTCCAATAATACTCTTAAGTTCTTTGTCTAACCGTTCTTTGACGATGGTTGGTAACGGGTCACCATACAACTCATGAGCCTTATCCATCGTTAACTGTTCAATACGATCTTCTGCTCCGGGCATTTTGGGCGTGTAGAGTTTATCTTTAACCGGTTTAATGTCGGCCACTTCTGCCACAATTTTGGCCGGGTTTTCAACGACAATTTCTTTTGCCTTTTGTTCACCCAAAAATTTAAAGTCAGCAAGCATCTCATCGGTTGTGCGAAAATGAACATCAGGCAAATTCGTTCGATTTAACGGGTTTGCTCCCCCCTGCGAATGGATGAGAATCTTTCGATACACGGCATCCTCCGGGTTAAGGTAATGAACATCCCCGGTAGCAACCACCGGCTTCTTCAACTCGTCACCCAGTGTCACAATATTGGAAAGAATCTCTTCCAAATGACGGTTATCTTGAATTAAGCCCTGTTCAATCTCAGGTTGGTAAACTGGTTTGGCCATGACTTCAAGGTAATCATAAAATTTGGCCTTTTGCTTAGCCTCTTCCTTCCCTTTTTGCATCATTGCTGTAAAAACTTCGCCAGAACTGCAAGCCGAACCGACAAGGATCCCCTCACGTAATCGGCTTAACTCTGACTTGGGAATCCGCGGTACTCGATAAAAATATTTAACATTTGACAGAGAAACTAACTGAAAAAGATTCTTTAAGCCCGCTTGCGTTTGGGCCAAGAGAATTGCATGCGACGGGCGCGCATGTTTATAAGCATCATTATCCGTCATATGTTCATTTAACTGATTATGATATTTAATATGATACCGCTCTTCAGCATCCTTTAAGAACAAATGGCATAAATGTCCCGTCGACTCCGCATCATAAATTGCTCGATGATGATGTTCCAAATTCACGTTGAATTTTTTGGCCAGCGTGTTTAACCGATAACTCTTTAACGTGGGATACAAAAATCTCGCTAAAGTCAGGGTATCGATAATGGGATTCGTGACCCGTGGCATCCCGTATCGTGCGTAGCCGGTATCCATGAATCCAATATCAAAAGTCACATTGTGCCCCACAATAATTGCATCCCCATAAAATTCTCTAAATGCTGTAAAGACTTCTTTTTCAGATTTAGAGCCGCGTACCATCTCATTCGTAATACTAGTTAAGTTGGTCGTAAGTTCTGACAATGGAAAACCAGGATCAATAAATTCCTCAAACTGGTCCAAAACATTACCGTCTTGCATTTTGACCGCAGACAGTTCAATGACCTTATCATAAATTGCCGAAAGGCCTGTCGTCTCCACATCAAAAACAACGTAGGTTGCACCTTTAAGCGGCACTTGGCGATCGTTATAACCGATCGGAACACCATCATCCACGAGATTTGCTTCAACACCATATAGCACTTTGACACCGTTCTTTTTTCCGGCTGCATAGGCTTCTGGGAAGGCTTGCACGCCCGAGTGGTCCGTCACCGCGATCGCTTTTTGGCCCCACTTTGCCGCTTGCTTGACGTAATCGGTAATGTTATTAGTGGCATCCATTTGACTCATATTCGTATGCAAATGCAGTTCAACTCGTTTTTCATCAGCAGGCGCCTTATCCTGGCGGCTAGGGTGGCTGACTTCCATGACATCATAAGCATTTAAAGTTAAGTCGCGCATAAAGGTGTCCTCTTGAACGCTACCTCTAACTTTTACCCATAAGCCCTTCTGAACTGCGGAAAAAAGCTGTTCTTCACTTTCATTTTTTGAAAACTTCTTCACCGTCATTGATGAACTGTAATCCGTGATTTTAAAGATCAGCAATTGGCGCTTGGAGCGCAACGTTCGTACTTCGACATCGAAGATATAGCCTTCTACAACCACTGAGCGTTCCTCTTGGGTAATTTGCTCCAGACGGGTTACCTCTTCATCAGGATTGATTTGTTTACCGATACGAACAGGACCATCACTTGTCACAGCCCCACTTTGTTGTTTCTGACGTTTTTCATCCTGTTTAAGAATGGCTTGCGAAGCTTTTTGAGCTAGTTCAGCATCGCTCTTGGCTTTCTTTGCTTTTAATTCTTCGATCATGCTCTGTGAATTAGTTTCATCAATAATCGTGTGAATTGAAAATGCTGGAAATCCGTACTGCTGATAGGTGGTTTCGATCGGTCCAAGCGCCGTCGTTGTCAAAAAGTTTTGAACAATCTCATTTTGAGCAGCAAAAATGACCCGGCCATCAGTTAAGGCGGGCAAATTGTGCCCACATAATTCTTGCGTCAGCGGGGAGGAAATATGACTATTTTTAACAACCCACTCCCAATAAGCATCAATCGCCTTAATATCTAGCGTCGTACTTTTTGATTGAACCCTAAAATTCACATTTGCAATCGTTCGAAAGGCGACTTGCAAGTGATCATTGAGAAGCTGAAATACCGAAAATGGCAAAGGCGCCGGAAAACTAAAAACAAATTCCCAGGTCTTTGATTTCTTGTGTACGGTAACTTTTTTAATCTCACCTTCTGACAGGCTTGGTTCATCCGGATTCGGATAATCAATTTGTTCGAGAAGTTTTCGAAATTGTTCCTTATTATTTAAACTCAAAATTTGATTCCTTCCCCTTTAAGCAATTAAATAAACACTCCTCAACTACATCTAAACACTAAAAGCCCAAATGCGACTTCAGCCTTTAGTCATGAAGATAACGACAAACTAGGGAATGAACATTATCCTAATTTGTCGTTATTTTAGTTTAATATCTTATTGCGCTTCGTTTTTTAATAAAATACCCACTGAGTTTTGTAACTCCTCAATTTTAACCTCAAGTGTTTCTCCGGTGCGACGGAGCTTCACTTCCACAATTCCTTCAGAAGATTTCTTACCAACCGTAATTCGCACTGGGATTCCCATTAAATCTGAATCGGCAAATTTGACGCCTGCACGCTCCTTACGATCATCGACCAAAACTTCATAGCCGGCTTCTGACATTGAAGCCTCAATTTTATTTGCAAGGTTCATTTGCTCTTCATTCTTAGCGTTGACAGGTACCACATGAATATCAAATGGCGCAATATTTTTGGGCCAAACAAGTCCGTTTTCATCAGCATGTTGTTCAGCAATTGCCGAAAGCAAACGACTAACGCCGATCCCATAACATCCCATGATGACAGAAACAGAACGTCCATTTTCATCTAGAACTTTTGCACCGAGAGCGTCCGAGTAACGTGTGCCTAATTTAAAGATATGACCAATTTCAATGCCCTTCGTAAATTTGAGCTTGCCTTTACCATCTGGGGCTAATTCACCTTCCTGAACAGTTCGGAAGTCTCCAAATTCAGACACATGGATATCACGATCAAGATTGGCATTTTTATAGTGATAGCCATTTTCATTTGCACCTACAACGGCATTCACCATGTTTTTGACGTACAAGTCAGCCAACACAGTCACTTTATCTGGATCAATGCCTACGGGTCCTAAAGAGCCAAAGTCAGCCTTTAAAAGTGTTTCAACGTCTTCGTCAGTTGCGGGAACCAGTTCATCCGCACCCAAGAAATTTTTAACCTTCACTTCATTAACTTGGTCATCACCGCGAACCAACACCATCACTGGCTTTTCATCCGCCATGAACACAAGCGTTTTAATCAATTTTTCTGAACTGATATTCAAAAATTTCGCGACTTCATCAATTGTTTTGGCATCAGGTGTCGCAATTTTTTCAAGTTCTTGTAGAGTTTCGTGACTAGGCTGGTCAACATATTTGCTGCTAGCCATTTCCAAATTTGCGGCATAATCACTCTCTTCTGCGTACGCAATCGTATCCTCACCAACTGGTGCAATAGCAGAAAACTCCTTAGAATCGTTGCCACCCATCGCACCTGCATCTCCGACAATCTCACGATAATCAAGCCCACAGGCATCAAAAATATTTTGATAAGCTTTTTCCATGTCTCGGAAGGTCTGATCTAAACTATCCTTTTCTGCATGGAAAGAGTAAGCATCTTTCATTAAAAATTCACGGCCTCGCAGTAATCCGTAACGTGGTCGATCTTCATCGCGATATTTCATCTGAATTTGATACAGCGTTAAAGGTAAGCGTTTATAAGATTTCACCTCATCACGAATAAGGGTTGTAAAAGTCTCTTCGTGAGTAGGCCCCAGGATAAAGTCCCGGTCATGGCGATTTTTAAACTGAAAGAGCTCTGGCCCGTACGTACTTAACCGGCCAGATTGTTCCCAGAGTTCAGCTGGTAACACTGCGGGAACAAGCATTTCCACAGCATCGATTTTATTCATTTCTGTACGAATAATTTTCTTAATTTTTTCAATGGTTCGAAACGCTAATGGTAAATAGGCATACATCCCCGCTGAAACCTGGCGAATATAGCCTGCTCGCAGCATCATCTGGTGACTTTTAGCCTCTGCATCGTTGGGAACTTCCTTTAGAGTAGGAATTAACATTTTTGATTGTTTCATTTTTACCTCCATAAAAATAATTGAGTTAGAAGAAATAGCGCTGAATATCATTCCAAGTGACCAAGACCATCAGAAGCATTAACAAGCCAAACCCGACTAATGTAATAATTCCTTCTGTTTCCGGCTTCATTGGTTTGCGACGAATGCCTTCAATAAAGTTTAGTAAAATTTTACCGCCATCGAGGGCTGGAATGGGAATCAAATTCACAATTCCCAGATTCAAGGAAAGATAAGCTAACATCGTAAGGACAGACGTAAAGCCGAGTTTAGCGGCCGCCGAAGTTTGGACGTAAATAGCTACTGGTCCACCGAAATCATTCACGCTAACACCATGTGTGACCATATGGCCCAACAAAGCAAAAATCATCGTGGTCAACTTCCAAGTTTCGGTAAAGCCATAGGCAATCCGTGATCCTAGATTCCGCGTCATTTTACTTTCAATGCCAATTTGGCCAACCTTACCGTCGTTGCCCTTAACCGATTTAGGTGTGAGCGTATATTGATGTTGCCGACCGTTTCTTTGGACAACAATGGTCGTTTTTTGGCCTGGCCGCTTCGAAATGGTCGTTTGTAAATCTGTCCAATCGGTTGTCTTGGTGCCGGCCACGCGAATAATACGATCGTCAGACTTCAACCCAGCTTTTTTCGCAACTGAATCTGGAACCACAGTGACCTGATTGGAATTTGCTGGAACTGCACCCTGCAAAATGCCAACTAGGGCAAACACAACAATTGCCAGAATGAAATTATTCATAGGACCGGCAAAATTGGTTAAAATTCTTTGCCAGAGCTTTGCTGACTGAAACTGGACATCTTTAGGTGCGATTCGAACTTTAGTCCCATCCGCTTCAATAATAGAAGCATCGTGGTCAACCTCATAGCGTTTCAGTTCCGATTCATCACCGTTTTCGTAACCTTCAATCCACAGTTCATTTTCCAAATCGCTTTTAGTAACTTCTATTGGAATACCATTCAGTAGTGTTGTACTGTGACTCGCATTAATCGTTTGTACTTTACCGTTTTCTCCGGTAATTAAACTGACAGGTGTACCTGGTTTTAGATCATCATCTGCATCTTCTAAACCAGCCATTCTCACATAACCACCAATTGGTAAAATTCTTAAAGTATAAGTCGTAGCATTTTTGGAATAGGCATAAATTTTTGGTCCCATACCAATCGAGAACTCGCGAACTAATATGCCTGATTTTTTAGCAAAATAAAAGTGACCAAATTCGTGCACAATAACTAAAATACCAAATACAATGATGAATGTAATAATCGTTTGTATCAAACGGATACCTCGCTTAATTGTTAAATTAATCCAAACAAGTGAACAACTGGTAATACTAATAACATACTATCAAACCGGTCAAAGATTCCACCGTGTCCCGGCAAAATATTGCCTGAATCCTTCACAGAAAAATAGCGTTTCAGCGCAGATTCAATTAAATCACCAAACTGCCCTGTAATTGAGAAAACTAAGGTGAGGAGGATCATTAGGAGAAAATTGTACTGGGTCGGGTAAAAAGCCAAAAAGATCGTCCCGATCACGGTTGCGACAATTGATCCACCAATGGAACCTTCCCAAGTTTTGTTGGGACTAATGTGGGGCGCCAACTTATGTTTGCCTAGCCTTTTACCAATCATGTATGCCCCACTGTCAGTAGACCAAATGACAAACAAGATATAGAGCAGCATGGATAACCCAACTGCGCGTGCCGCAATGAAGTAATTAAAGCCAAATCCGATGTAGATCATCGCTAGGGTAAGCGCACCAGCATCATCAAAGTTGAAACGATTACGGCTGAATACCGTTCGGATCAGCAAGGCCAAGACGCATAAGAAAAAGACAAAAACACGATCAATTTGAGGTGGCAACCACCCAAACCAGCTTAGTGGTGCAATTAAAGCAATTACGCCAATGTCCGCAATGATGGCTTCGGGAGAAACCAACAATAATTTTTTCATAATTAACACTTCATTAACTGCAATAACACCTAATACGATTCCTGCAATGTCAATGAGCCAGTGCCCATAAATGATAACTGGAATAAAAATAAGCAAAGCAATTACCGCTGTTGTCACACGTTGTTTCATAATTAAAACTCCTTATTTTAAACCGCCAAAGCGACGATTCCTTTGTTGATATTGATACACGCATTTTTTTAACTCAGCATCTGAAAAATCAGGCCAGAGTTGGTCCGTAAAGACTAGTTCACTATAAGCAATCTGCCAAAGTAAGAAATTCGAAATTCGTTGCTCACCGCTTGTCCGAATCAACAAGTCGGGATCCGAATAAGGTGCTAGTCCGCTGGTCATTAAAGCCTCATCAACGGTTCGATCAGTAATTTTTGCAGGATCAAGTTCATTTTTAGCAACTTGCGTAGCAATATTTTGAACCGCCGTAACAATTTCTGCCCGTCCACCGTAATTCAAGGCAAAGTTCAAGACCATGCCTGTGCACTGCGCCGTATCGGCAATCGCTTCTCTCACTGCTTTTTGCGTGTAGTCAGGGAGACGATCAACGTAGCCCATCACGTTTACCCGAACATTCGCTTTGATCAGATCAGGGACGAACGTATCAAAAAAGTCACCAGGAAGATGCATTAAAAAACTAACTTCTCCTGAAGGGCGTTTCCAATTCTCAGTTGAAAAAGCATACAGAGTTAAGACTTTAACACCCAAATCATTCGCACTCATCGTGATTTTTTTGACAGTATTCATTCCTTCTTTATGACCCGCAATTCTTGGCAAATGGCGCTTTTGTGCCCAACGACCATTACCGTCCATAATAATTGCGATGTGTTGCGGAATATTCTCATTGAGTTCCCCAGTCTGATCTGCATTTTGCATTTCAGCCTTTTTTGTTTTAGAAAACACATTATCACTCCATCTCGTTATACATGCATAGCTTCTATTTTAGCAGAAAATCATGCAAGTTAACATTCTCGTACAAAAATTATCTGATTATTAAAAAAGCACAAACAGTCTGGAACAAAATCAGACCCTTTGTGCTTTTGATGCGTAATAGCTACTTACTCAGCTAAAACTTCTTTTTCTTTGTTAGCGACAATTTCGTCAACGCCCTTAATAGCCGCATCAGTAACTTTTTGTGTTTGCGTTTCTAAATCATGAAGCTGATCTTCGGTATAAGTATTAGCTTTTTCGCCCTTTTTTAAATCTTCCATCGCATCACGACGAATGTTACGAACTGCGACTTTAGCTTTTTCACCTTCCGCTTTCACATCTTTAGCCAGCTCTTTACGCCGGTCCTCTGTCAACTGCGGAATTACCAGGCGGATTGCTGTCCCGTCATTAGCCGGATTAATTCCTAAATCTGACATCAAAATGGCCTGCTCTAAATTTTTAAGTGCAGATTTATCATATGGCGTTACCATGATTACCCGTGCTTCCGGAATGGTAATGGAAGCCATTTGGTTAACCGGTGTAGGTGTGCCGTAATAGTCAACCTTAATTCTATCCAAGAGACTTGCATTTGCACGCCCCGCGCGGATATTGCCTAACTCACGTTCCAAAGCTTGTTCCGCTTTTTTCATCCGTTGTTGCGCATTTTCAATAATTTCATTCTGAGCCATCTTATTTCCCCCTTACAGTCGTCCCAATATTTTGGCCTTCAATCACTTTTTTAATATTACCAGGCTGATTTAAGTTGAACACTACCAACGGGATGTTATTTTCCATGGAGAGTGAACTTGCGGTTGTATCCATCACATTCAAACCTTTATCGATAATATCCATGTGGGTTAGATTCTCAAATTTAACTGCTGAAGCGTCTTTATTCGGGTCAGCTGAGTAAATACCATCAACACCATTCTTAGCCATTAAAATGGCATCCGCATTAATTTCTGCGGCCCGCAGTGCTGCCGTTGTATCGGTTGAAAAATATGGACTACCAGTCCCGGCAGCGAAGATCACGACCCGATTCTTTTCTAAATGCCGTACAGCTTTGCGCCGAATGTATGGTTCAGCGATTTGCCGCATTTCAATTGCCGTTTGAACGCGAGTAGGAACACCTAATGACTCTAAGCTGTCCTGCAAAGCAAGTGCGTTCATCACAGTTGCAAGCATCCCAATATTGTCTGCTTGCACCCGTTCCATTCCCATCTGTTCACCAGTTTCGCCACGCCACATGTTGCCGCCGCCGCAAACGATGGCAATCTGAACACCCATATCATGGACATCTTTGAGTTCTTGCGCAACCGTCTTAATGACAGGAGGATTGATTCCGGATCCTTTATCACCGGCAAGTGCCTCTCCACTGAGCTTCATGATTACACGTTTATACTTAACTTTTGTCATGGTGTTTCCTCCTCGTATTCTTCCGTTCTAGTTTATCATAAACCGACCTTAAGAACCATTTATTCGTCATTTTCGCACCTAAAGTCATGGCAGCAAAAAAGGCACCTTGCTTTGCAAAATGCCCTTATCTGTCTTGAACCAAAATGAACTAGTTGCCCATTTCTTTTTGAACTTCTTCTACAAAGTTAGTGGATTTCTTCTCGATACCTTCACCAACTTCATAACGGATAAATGATTTAACTTTGCCACCCTTAGAAGCCACATATTTTGCAACTGTTTGATCAGGGTCTTTAACAAAGTCTTGATCGTCCAAGCTAATTTCAGCCAAGAATTTGTTCAAACGGCCTTCTACCATCTTTGCGATGATTTTAGCTGGCTTGCCTTCTTCTTCAGCCTCTTTAGTGAGGACTTCACGTTCATGATCTAAAACTTCACTAGGAACTTCGTCACGGTTAACGTACTTTGGATTGATTGCAGCCACGTGCATGGCAATATCTTTAGCTGTATCGTCATCTGCACCATCTAAAACAACTAAGGTTGCAATTTTACCCCCCATGTGCAGATAAGCGCCGAAGTGTTCATTCTCTGACTTTTTAACAACATCAAACCGACGTAAAGTGATTTTTTCACCTGTAACTTGTGTGGTTTCAATAATGTCATCATTGATTGTGCCCTTAGTTGTCTTTAACTTAAGCGCATCTTCAACAGAAGCAGGAGCACTTAACGCTAATTGAGAAGTTACGCCCTTTACTAAATCAATAAACTGATCGTTTGAAGCAACAAAGTCAGTTTCAGAATTAATTTCGGCAATTGCTGCTTGGTCGTTGTGAATTTCAACGTCAGCCAAGCCTTCAGCAGCTACCCGGTCGCTCTTCTTTTCAGCCTTTGCAATCCCTTTTTCACGAAGAAAATCAATGGCTTTATCCATGTCACCATCGGTTGCCACCAATGCCTTCTTAGCATCCATCATACCAACACCGATTTTGTCACGTAATTCTTTAACTTGTGATGCGGAAATACTTGCCATAATTATGGCCTCCTTTTATTATTCATTAACCCATTAAAAAGGCCATCTCAATCTCAGGCCAAAAAGGTCGAGACTTACGACAGCCTAGTAATTAACTATTTTGCAGAATCTGCTCCACCTTCAACAGTTTTCTTGAGGTTTTCAAGAGAATCTGCTGAAACGTCGCTAGCTGCTTCATTTTCATTAGCAGGAGCTGCACTCTCAGCTGCTGGTTGATCAGCATCTTGGTCTTCACCTTGACGACCTTCAATAACAGCATCAGCCATTTTTGAAGTAATCAAACGTACGGCACGAATAGCGTCGTCATTTGATGGAATAATAACGTCGATTTGGTCAGGGTCTGTATTTGTATCAACCATCGCAACAATCGGAATGTTCAACTTACGTGCTTCTTTAACCGCAATCTGCTCTTTACGAGGATCAACGATAAAGATAGCATCTGGAAGATGAGGCATATCTTCAATGCCACCCAAGAATTTCTCTAACTTATCTTTTTGCTTATTAAGTAGAGCAACTTCCTTCTTTGGTAAACGTTCGAATGTGCCATCTTCATTCATCTTCTTAAGATCTTTAAGCCGTTTGATACGCTTTTGGATCGTGTTCCAGTTTGTCAAAGTTCCACCTAACCAACGATGGTTAACGTAGAATTGACCTGCACGTGTTGCTTCTTCTTCAATTGCAGTTTGAGCTTGTTTCTTTGTACCAACAAATAAAACAACCCCATTGTCTGCTGCAACATCTTTCACAAAATTGTAAGCAGAATCAATCATCTTGACTGTCTTTTGTAAGTCAATGATATAAATTCCGTTCCGTTCTGTAAAAATGTATGGCTTCATCTTTGGATTCCAACGACGTGTTTGGTGACCAAAGTGAACACCAGCTTCGAGCAATTGCTTCATAGAAATAACTGCCATAATAAAAATACCTCCAATAGTTTTTTTCCTTCCCAGTCTTCAGCTGATTTGAGAACTCTTTGAGCACTGGTCAAATCATCCAACTAGGTGCGAATTTGGTTTAACACCAGCAATAAGTATACCTAATATCCTAATGGACTGCAAGTACTTGTTCGAAAAAGCACTCATTTGAAAAGTTTCTGATTACCAACTGAGTTTTTCGAGGTTTTCGAGATTACCGAATTCCAAAAAAAAACTGTGATAGCCGATAAAGGCACATCACAGTTTTTGATCATTTACCAAATTTTAGTCAAAGCTAACTTCATTTTCGGCCTTACCACTTTCGATAAAGCTCTTGTTATTATTAAGAGAAATTTGAACCATATTTTTAACAGCTTTAGTTGTATAGAAAGCTGAATGTGGTGTGATTAAAACATTGTCACGGGCAAATAGATTGTTGAAGACATCGTCCTCAATCTTTTCACCTTTATGATCAACATCAAAAATACCAACTTCATTTTCGTAAGTGTCAAGGCCTGCACCAGCAACTTTACCGCTGTCCAAGGCACGAATCAAAGCTTCTGTATCGATGAGTGTGCCACGAGCATAGTTCAGAATATAAACGCCGTCTTTCATCTTACCAAATGCTTCATCGTTTAACATGTGGTAGTTATCTTTCAATGCAGGTACATGTAAGGTAATAACATCTGCTTGTGCGTAGATTTCGTCCAACGTGTCAACGTAAATGCCTTCTTTTTCCAATTCAGGATTACGGAAAACATCATAACCAATGACTTTAGCACCAAAGCCTTTGAAAATTTGCATTGCGGCACGACCAATGCGGCCTGTTCCCACAACACCAACTGTCAATTCATTGAGTTCCTGAGCAATATCTGGAGCCCAACGGAAGTCGCCTTCACCCATTTTCTTTTCAAAACGAGGAATTCGACGTAATAACGCCATTAAACCAGTAACAGATAATTCTGCAATTGCGCTTGGCGAGTATGCTGGAACGTTAGAAACCTTAATATTGTATTTCTTAACAGATTCAGCTGGTACATTGTCCACACCAACATTACGTAAGGAGAATGCATGGATTCCAAATTCATCCATCTTCTTGAAGATGCCATCAGTATAAGGTTTTTGTTGATAAGCAACAACACCATCATAACCCTTGGCTAAATCAATGTTGTCTTCAGTTAACAGTTCAGCAACTGCCTTAACTTCAACATTGTTATCTTTAACCCATTCATCTAAATATGGTTTTTCGTCATCACGAATGCCATAAGCAATAATTTTCATTACAAAAATTCCTCCTTAACAAATCTGTATTTAGTATAACACTCAATCCCTAAATCTAACCAGACCCCAACCAAATATATCTTTCAAACTAATGTAGTTTTCCATGCGCTTCGAAAATCAGAACTTAATTTCGACCCCATGGACTTTTAAAAAACGTATTTTTGCTTCTCTGGTTTGATGTTTAAAATGATATTCGGCGCTTAACGCGGCATGCCGATCTTCAAAAACCTGAGAATAAATCAACCTGACCGGTAGCCTACTGCGGGTGTACTTGGCCCCCTTACCCGCGTTATGGGTTGCCACCCTTTTAGTTACATCAGTCGTAAATCCTCCGTACAGCGTCTCGTCCGCACATTTTAAAACATAGAAGAAAAATTTCTTTTGCTCACTTATCGCCATATAAAATTGCCTTCACTTTATCTGAATATGAGTTACCAGTATAAGTATATAGGGGATCTAAGAAACGCATCCCCCCGTCTCGGCCATCCTTGATTGCTTCAATCAATATCATATTGGCTTCCTGATTGACTCGTGGATATACCAAACGCACACGTTTAGGTGATAGTCGATTAGCCCGCAGTGCATCCATGATATCTAAAAAACGATCTGGTCGATGAACTAAAAATAGTTTACCGTTCATTTTTAGGAGACCGGATGCCACCTGTAATACCTGGTCAAGCGTCGTTTTTATCTCATGCCGGGCAATTGCTAAATAAGGATTCGGATTCTTTTTGCTCATTGCCTGGTCTTTAAAATAGGGTGGATTGCACAACACATAATCAAAGTCATCTTTGGCAAACTTAGAAAAGGTATCGGCAAGATCTAAAGTTGTCATCTGCATACGATCCTGCAGGTGATTTAGAAGAATACTGCGCTTCCCCATGTCCGCCAATTTAGGCTGTAATTCAATTTGGGCAATTTTTGCGTTCGTCTTTTGGCTGACAAACAGCCCTACTGCGCCATTACCAGCGCATAAATCCATAATCTTGAGTTTTGGTGATTTTTTTACTTGCGCAAAATCTGCTAATAAAACTGCATCTAAGGAAAACGAAAATACTTCTGGGCTTTGAATGATTTTTATGTTTTGACTATAAAGTTGGTCAATTCGTTCGTTTTTTTGTAATAACACGTTCTCTTTCATTTTTCACCTTAATCATCACTTGCAACTAGCCTAAAATTTAGTCATACTAAAACTATTAATTTAGTACGTTAGGAGAATCGAAAAGTGGTTTATTCATTATTGAGAGTTTTAATACGGATTCTATTATACATTATTAATGGCCGCCCTCATTATCTCAATCGCCAAAATTTGCCTGAAGGTTCATACATTTTAGTGGGCCCGCACCGAACTTGGTTTGATCCCATTCTATACGCGCTCGCTGCTAGCCCCAAGAAATTTTCATTTATGGCAAAAGAAGAGTTATTTAAAAATCCCGTTATCCGTTGGATTCTGGTTCATTGCTACGCCTTTTCAGTGAATCGAAAAAATCCGGGACCGTCCGCAATTAAAATTCCAGTTAATATCTTGCGAAAAGGCGAATTATCCATGATTATTTTTCCGTCTGGTTCACGTCATTCACAGCACTTAAAGGGTGGTGCCGTAGTGATTGCTAAGATGGCAAATGTGCCACTTGTTCCCACTGTGTATCAGGGGCCACTAACTTTTAAAGCTTTGTTTTCAAGAAAACGGATTACAGTTTCCTTTGGCAAACCAATTCAAATCGATCGGCACCAGAAGATGGATGAACAGGGCCGCGAAAAACTCGACCAACAGTTGCAAACGGCGTTCAATGAATTAGACCAAGAAATTGATCCCAATTTCAAATACGTTGATGTTTCCAAAAAATAAAGGAGTGTAGCTTCACGTTAATCGTGAGTTTACACCCCTTTTTTATTTAATGCTTCCAAATTCTAGCCACACAGCCAATGACGTTACGGGAAGCTTCTGAACAATCAGTACTTGCGCTCATTAATGGTTGAAATCCGTATTTCCTTGAAGTTCGTACATATCATAATACAAGCCATGCTTAGCCAGTAATTCTTCATGTGTTCCCCGTTCAATAATCTTACCATGCTTCAACACCAAAATTTGATTAGCATCCTGAATGGTAGATAAGCGGTGGGCAATAATCACTGAAGTACGACTCTGGCTCATTTTCTTAAGGCTCCCTTGAATCATATCTTCAGTTTCTGTATCAATATGTGCCGTTGCCTCGTCCAGAATCAAAATTTTAGGATCATTAACAATGGTTCGCGCAAATGAAATTAATTGCCGTTGACCGCCTGAATACTCCGCTCCCCGTTCAATCACTTTGTTGCGATAACCGCGTGGGAGTTTCTCAATGAACTTATCGGCCTGCACAAACTGCGCTGCCCGGCGAATTTCATCATCCGTAATTTCTTCATTATACATCCGAATATTTGAAGCAATATCCCCGTAAAACAAAAAGGGCTCTTGTAAAACTAAACCGATCTTTTCACGAAGTTCTTTGGCGGAATATTCTCGAATATCATGACCGTCAATTAATATTTGCCCAGACTGAAATTCGTAAAATCGCATCAATAAATTGATCGTAGAACTTTTTCCGCTCCCAGTTGACCCAACTAAAGCAACGGTCTCGCCAGGATTGACTGTAAAATCAATATCTTTGAGGACGTCATTTTTACCGTCATATGAAAAAGTAACGTGTTTAAATTCGATCTTACCTTCCGTAATTTCCAAAGCAGAATCGTTTTTTTGCTTGGGTTGAAAGGTCTGATTGTCTAAAATACGTAAGATTCGCGTACTTGCCACCAAACCATCTTGGAACGTTGAGAGGTAATCCATCATCGATGACATTGGATTATAAAAACTGTCGATATAACTTACAAACGCATAAATCACACCAGCAGCTACCGGCTCTTTAAACGCATTAATGCCAAATAATCCTAACGCAATCACGACGCCCAAGGCATACATCAAGTTAATAATAGGATTTAATAATAAAGAGTTCATGCGAATCATCGCAAAACGAGCGAATAAATAATCATTATTAGTTTTTTCAAACTCTTTTTCAATCCGTTTTTCCTGGCGAAATTGTTGAATAACGCCAATTCCAACCAGCGCTTCACTAATTTTGGTATTTAACTGACTGAGATTTTCACGCATGCGCCGGTAGACCGTAGAACTATACTTTTGATAAAACCAGATAATGAAAACCAAAAATGGTAATAAAACCAAGGTCGCCCAGGTAATTTTTACGTTTGTGGTAAACATTGCAACTAGTGCTGAAGCGATCCCAAATAAACCGACAATTAAAGTTAAAAACAAAGTCCAAAAGTCCTGTAGACTCATGGTATCATTTGTTACTCGCGACACAATTGAACCTGCCGGCGTTGCATCAAAATAACTCATTCCTAGTTTATGAAGCTTGCGGAACAACAAAACCCTGACACGTTCCAAAGTTCGTTCCGCTCCCATGGCATACAAGAAGGTTTGCCCAAACTGAAAGAGAGCTTGAATGATTGCCCCCAGAAAATACAAACCAGCGAACATAAACATCACTGCCAGGGGTGTGGAGCTATGAACCAAGTAGTGATCCATATAAAATTGAATCAGCCGTGGCAAAAGAATATTAATCACGCTGACAATTCCTGCAAAGATAATTGCCACCAAAAACTGTTTTAAAAACGGTTTGGTGAATGGCAGCATTCGCCGAATAGTTTGAAATTGTTCTTTGGTAGTCATAGTGTGAGCCCAAATTGATTCCTTTTTATTCTGCACTGAGTTCACCTTCCTTTTCAATCTTGGTTTCCATTTGTTGACGGTGGAACATATCTTGGTACCAGCCAGATTGACTCATCAATTGCTGATGGGTTCCTCGCTGAATGACATGTCCTGCATCCAAAACCAAAATTTCATCCGCATTCATAACACTACTTAAGCGGTGAGCCGCAATAATTGTGGTTTTGTCTTTTCTTTCTTGTCGTAATTCTTGTAAAATTTCATGTTCTGTCTCGCCATCAACAGCTGATAAGGCATCATCTAACAGCAGAACTTCGGGTTTAATAATGAGGGCACGGGCAATCGCTAGCCGCTGCCGCTGACCGCCAGACAACGAAACCCCTTGTTCACCTACCTCAGTATCAAACTGCTCCGGTTGATCTAAGATATCGTCATATAAATCACTCTTTTTGGCAGCCTCTTCAACTTCTTGATCCGTTGCCAAAAAATCGCCGAACTTGATATTATTTTTGATTGTGTCCGAAAACAAAAAGCTCTCTTCTGGTACGTATCCTAGAGAAGGCAGGTAGGAGTTTAACGCGTAATCCTTAATGTTGATCCCACCAACTGTTATAGCGCCCTGATAGTCATCAAATTCACGTAAAATTAATTTCATTAGCGTAGATTTTCCTGTTCCCACACGGCCAACTAAGCCAATCGTGTGTCCAGCAGGCAATGTGAAGTGGACATTCTCCAAACTAGACTGTTTGTCGCCCGGATAAGTGAAGGTATCGACATCGAATTTCAGATCACCAGTTGCACGTTTCTTGACAGCATGCTTATCATCAATGATACTCGAGCGCGCATGCAAGAGTAGGTTTACCCGATCATAACTGGCATTTCCACGTTCCATAATATTAAATAAATTTCCGATCGCGAACATTGGCCAGATCAACATCGTAATATACGAAATAAACGACACCAGTTGTCCAATATTAATCACACCGTGAACCACAAACGATCCGCCTAACACCAAAGTGATCATGTAAGAAACACCGATCAAAATCGTTGTCATCGGATTGAAAAGTGCATCCAGCATATTAACCCGACGATTAATTTTAATGGTTTGATCGACCAATTTTTCAAAATCTTGAATATCTTCTTCATCTTGGCCAAGTGACTTAATCACTTTAATGCCCATAATACTTTCCTGGGTCTTATTATTTAAACGTGAAAATGCAGCTTGCGATTTTCGAAAGGCAATATGGATTTTTGTCCCTAAATAGCCGGCACTAATTGCCAAAATCGGAAACGGGATCATGGCTAAAAGCGTTAATCGCCAATCTACCAAGGTCATCATCGCCAAAATTGTGGTCACGCCCGTAATAATGGAATCCGCAAACGAAAGTATGCCAGATCCTGCGACTTGCTGAATTGCCTGTAAATCGTTTGTGGCATGGGCCATTAAATCCCCCGTTCGGTGTTCCTGATAAAAAGTCTGGTCCATTTGCATATAATGGTTGAACAGTCGGCTGCGCAGTGTCTTTTCCAATCGCGCAGCGCCCCCGAAGATACGTGCACGCCAAACATAACGAAACAAATATTGCAAAATTCCGACTGCTGAAAGCAAAATCAAGGTCACTACAAGTGAAACTGCTGTAAGTTTACCGGTACTTATCTCTTGAACCAAGTTACCGATAAGCTTAGGTGGCACAACATTCAAAACGGCCACTAAAACTAAAAATAGCACTCCAATGAGATAGTTCCACTTTTCTAGCTTAAAAAACCAAGCTAGTTTTCGAAAAATTGTCACAATCTTTTCCCCCTATTAATTTCTAACTTGCGATCGCCCTCCAAAATTGAGCAACAAAAAAAGGACAAAAAATAATCTTTGCCCTTTCATACTCATCAAATTGTTTAAAACTATTTTTGACGTTTTGCTTGATTCTGCATAGAAGTCATCATCTGATGTAACTTCTTTTGCGATGGTTTTTGTCCCATTTGCAACATCATAGTTCGCAACATTTCTTCATTGATCGGAGGATTATTTTTAAGATAGCTTTCCATATATTTACGAGCAGCAAAAAATCCACCCACTGCTCCAATTAGTAATGCAATAATCACAATTAAAATCCAAATTCCTGTTGACAAAGTCCTAACCTCCTAATCAAATATGTATCCTAATTAATAGTACACAAAAGTTTCAAAAAATAAAAGAGGTAGACTTGAATAAATTCGCATACCTCTCATTTTAACATTAATTTTAAATAAGAAAAGATTAAAGAAAAATTACACTAAAAAGAATCAGTCATCACGCAGGCCCTTTTTTCGTTGGACTTTACGAACTTTTTCCGGCGTAACTTCTTTGCCATTTTTGTCAAATACCCGCATCATTTCTACCTGGCTTTTAAAGCCCTCTCGAAACAGTTTTAGGTATTTCTGCCGTAAATCCTTCCGCTCAATGATTTCTAAGTCCGTAAGCCCTTCTTTTTTGGCCTTGTGAGCCAATTCATTAATCCGTTTAATTAATTTTTGGAACTCTTCATCTGTTGCCACTTTAATCACTCCCGATATCTTTACACATAATTCTACACTGTCCCACTCTTTTTTTCAAAATATCAGAACCGAACATTTGTTTGAATCCGTGAAAGTCCTATGTTAAAATGGTTGCAAGAGAATGCGAGGTGCTCCAAATGTCAAAATCATCCGAAAGTAAACAGGTCGCCGTACTGCGATACATATATGATAAAGTCAACGAAAAGGGCTATCCGCCGACAGTTCGTGAAATCGGTGAAGCTGTCTCATTGTCTTCAACTTCGACCGTTCACGGCCATATCGAACGCTTGCAAAAGAAAGGCTTTTTACAAAAAGATCCAACCAAACCACGTGCCCTGGAAATTACACCCTTGGGCTTGGAGGAATTAGGCGTCAGCCCCACTCCTCACAAAATTCCCGTCCTGGGAACTGTTACCGCCGGAATGCCGATTCTGGCTGTTGAAGACGCCACCGACTTTTTCCCTCTACCACCAGAATTTGAACATGAAGACGGCGATCTCTTTATGTTAACGATTCGCGGAGAAAGTATGATCCAGGCGGGCATTTTAAATGGCGATCAAGTCATCGTCCGTAAGCAAACATCAGCAGATAACGGTGACATTGTAATTGCAATGACAGAAGAAAACGAAGCAACCTGCAAACGTTTCTTCAAAGAAGCAAATCATTACCGCCTGCAACCTGAAAATGATACCATGGCGCCAATTATTCTTGATCACGTCAGCATTTTGGGTCGCGTGGTTGGTCTGTATCGAGATCAAATTCATTAAAAATTGAAAGAATAAGGTAGCTTTTTTTCCAATTTGGGCTATCAAAATTCAAAGACCAGAAGAGGCCGGGATTTTTTCGGGTCTCTGTCAAATTGTATTGGTAGAGATTTTTGAAAAGCATGTTCACTTCGGTGAATGTGTTTTTTTGTTTACGCATAAATTAAACTGATACGAATGAAAAAGTTATGAATATTTTGAAAACCAAAACAGCTACGCTTTAACACCTTAATTTTACGATTTAGTCCTTCAATAGGACCGTTGGAATACGGGTAACGACAACTATTGAGAACAGCAGGACCATTCTTTATTAAAGTTGAGATAGTAATATCCATTTGGTTGCCAGCCGCCTTGTAGTTGGCAATCAAGGTTTTAAATCCAACCGCATCTTTTTGTTGAATGGCTGTTAGAATTCCTTGATAGGTTTGATACACAGTTTTAAATTCTGGAAATTCATCTAAGGCTAGGTCAATGGCGTTCTGTTGGGTCATGTATTCGTTGATACCGCGTAAATAGATAAGTTTAGTATCATTGACCTTTTCTTCTGCCAAATGGAACAAACGCCATTGCGATTTTAGAATGCGATAAACTCGGGAATGCTTATCTTGAAAAGTATGGATCACACGTGTACGTTCGTTATCCAGTGCCCGACCGGCAAGTTGAATAATGTGGAAACGGTCAATGATGGTTATTGCCTTAGGAAATAACCGATGAATAAAGCCAGCATACTCAGCATTCATATCAACGGTGATTGTTTGAACTTTCATACGTTCTTGAACTGAATAGCGAGCTTCAAAGTAATCAATGATATCCTTACTAAGGCGATCCTTAAGAATCACAATGCGGCGATGACTAACGGCATCGCAACAGTTAAAGGACATTAGATGATTACAGGAACGGAATTCATCAAAACAAAGATTTTGGGGGAGTGTTTTAACACGATAAGCTAAGTGAATATTCGCATTTAAAATGCGTTGAACACTACTTGGTGAAATCCCACAAATCTTAGCGATTTCTTTACTGGTCAGCATATCCCGAGCCAGAACAATTACTTGATGTTTCACATTATGCGTAAAAGTTTCATTACGTTTAACGAGGTTAGTTTGAGCACCACAGGTTTTTAAACACCGTTTACATTGATATCTTTGTCGTTTTAGCTGCATCTCATAACGTCCACCTGATAAGGTTCCCAATCTTAGATGGCCAATGTGAGTTCCATTTTTGATTAGAGATTTATGGCCACAATGAGGACATTTTAAAAGTTGATAGGAAAGGATAGCGTGAACGACATGAACGTGTTGCCCATTGGGATAATGTTCCTTAGTAATCTCAGTTACAGTTAAATTAGGGTCTGTTATTTCGAATAGGCTTAGGATAGAATTAGTTAGGGACATTTGTTTTTCCTCTTTTCGATTTTATTTGGCGATTAAATCGTAACACAAAGAGGGCAAATGTCCTTTTTTTTCAAAATAAAAACTGGTATCAGTTATTCACCAATACCAGAAAGTGTAGACCCATTTTTTCCCAGCCTCTCCTCTTTTTATACACTTGTAACTCACTATCATAGCCCCAAATTTTAGTTCTAAGTCACGTCTTACACCATTCAGAGCCAAAACCAGATTTAATCGACCACCTTTTTAGAATTGAGTCGCCACCCACATGCCAGCGCGACACCCATTCTCAACACCATACTCTGTCCCCTGCTGCCCAGGCAAGGCCCATTCGTTGATGCTTTTGACCCATTTGACATTGTCAGGAAGACGCGGTAAATTTTTAGCCACTTTACCTGCTAAAATACCCACCCCACATTTGGGATTGGCCAGTTCACTAGCTTGAATGATACCAAAGGGAACTTTACCGGCCAGCGATTGCGCATCAAATGATCCTTCACCGGTAATCACAAAGTCAGCATTCCGACAGAGATTTGCGAAATTTGTAATTTCTAATAACATCTCGATACCGGAAACTAAGCTGGCATTCAAAAAAGCCTTTAGCCCAAAGCTCAACCCGCCAGCACCACCTGTTCCCCAGTCGTTTGCAAAGTTTTGTCCACGGGCACGGACCACCACCGAGGCCAGGCGAGAGAGATTGTGTTCCAAAATATTAATGTCAGCCGGACCAGCCCCCTTTTGCGGACCAAAAATATTTGCTGCGCCTTTTTGGCCTAATAAAGGATTGTTGACATCATTTAATACCGTGATCTCCGGAAAAGAAAAGTCGGGCTGTAAAATTTTTTCTACAGCTGCCAACCCCCGATTACCAGGTTTAATCGTGGCTCCTTTAGCGTCTAAGAATTGAAAGCCGAGTGCTTGAGCCATTCCTACGCCACCATCAACCGTGGCACTTCCGCCGATGCCAATATATATTTTGCTAGGATGATAAGCAAGACAAGCTTGAATTAATTGACCAGTGCCAAACGTGGATGCCTCAAAAACATTCAGTTCACTCGGTTTAAGTAATTCAATGCCGCTGGCAGATGCCATATCCATCACGGCAATTTGATGATTCGCCGTCAAACCAAATTCAGCTGTTATTTCTCGACCGAGCGGATCAGCAACCTTCACAGTATGGATTTCTCCACCTAAGTGGGCCATGATCACGCTCATCGTCCCTTCACCACCATCAGCCATTGGCAAAGTCACACACTCAATAGTTTTATTCTCCGCCCTAATTCCCTTAATAATGGTTTCTGCTGCCGTTTGGGCTGACATACTATTTTTAAAAGAATCCGGAGCTACAATAATCTTCATAGATTTAGCCTTCATTCACTTTTGTCGCCGATCAATTCGAATCAACTGTACCTGCACACAATCTTTTGCGTCTACCACCGTAGTATACTGGATTAAAGTCGCTTTGTAACGATCACGATGATCAATTTGTAAAATTTCCAGAACCAGTTTACTACTTAAGATGTTCAAAATTTTTGCTAAAAACGGGTAATCTAAATCGTCACAGTTTCTACATTTTACCAGCATCCCAATCTTAAATTCTGACAGCATTTTAATCGCCACCAATTATTAGTATATTCATATGATAACAATTAGTTTAGATAAAGACTACCAAAAACACTTCTAAAATCATTATTTCCGCAATTGTGCTTTCTATTTTTTTGCGCGATAATAAAAGAAAATGTGAATAAGGAGAATAATTATGTTATTTTTGTTCATTATGGCAATAATTGCACTTATTTTAGCAATACTTAGATTAGCCATGGTTATCCAGAATGGGGAGCACGTTTTCTCTCCCATTTTGTTCGTTATTGTTTGTTTGGGACTGATTATTTATAGTGGGATCAATCTGCCTTTTTGGCACGCTTCCAGCCGCACCACGCAAGCACAAACCTCCTCATCTTCACAAACGACGGCAAAATCAAGTAAAGATTTTGCCAATACCTTCAGTAATGCTGGGGCAAGTGCCTTTCCAGATGATGCGATTAAGAAGAAAAATGCTGCCCAATCCATAAAGGAAAACAGCATTCTGAAATCTTTGAAATCTAACTATACGGGCACGGGAACCGTATCATTTAGCAAGGCGCAAAAGACCTACTACGTGAAACCAACAAACAAGAAATTCGTCAGTTCTCTGAAGTCACTGATAAAAACGCCTGCAAACGCAAAAAAAGCAAACTTTGGACAAGTCGTCTCTAATTTTAAAAAACTTTCCTTATCGATCAAGAAAAACTTAGGCAGTGGCTATTCAGTCTCCTTGATGAATCCCAATAAGCCTACCAGCGCATTATTGACGACAAAGGACGGGACAGTTACTTATAATTATTTTGATTAACTCATAATCTAAAAAAATTAAAACTAAAAACGGTGGATCTCTAAAGTATTTCTCCATGGCTAACTATAATGGCTAGTTATTGGGAATTACTTATTGGGTCCACCGTTTTTATTAAAATTCAACGCGTTAAACACCGACATAACTTTCACATGCCTAATCTCAGAAGACCGCTGACAGGCCCCAGCCTATGTTTTCTCTATGCAGATTCATGCACATCAATGAGCGTGTTTCACCCCAAATTTGTTGATCAAGCATTAGAGGAACCATCGCGATCCAAAACCAGCAACCGATTTTACGCTTTTCGATACTGGCGCTGTTGATTTTTTTGTCCGGCCAAGTAAAACTTAGCCGGGTATTTTTGAAAATCCGTCACAAAATCGCCTTGAGAAAGGGGCAACTGTGATTTAAACATCGTTTCGTATTCGGCAACGGTTAATTGGGTCCGGTGACTCAAAGCAGCTTCGATTCCAGCAACATTCAGATGCTCACGATAATGTGGCTGGAGAATTGCTGTATAGAATTCCCCTTCTGCGCCTGAGCCATAACTAAAGAGGCCAATCTGGTCGCCGGCAGCCAAACTTTCACTATTACTCAGTAAGGACAGCAAACTCAAATATAGCGAACCCGTGTAAAGGTTACCGACCTCTCGATTATAGACTCGCGAATATTCGAACTCACGCAGAAGACGGTTAGCTTGATCACTGTCAGTTTGATCCAAAATTGACTTCAATGCCTTTAATCCCATTTTGGTATAAGGCAGGTGAAAAATAAGTGCCTTTAGGTCCGTAATTCTCAAATCCGTTTTTTCCTGGTACGCAGCGAACGTCCGTTTGAAAAATTCAATATACTGCTTGGAAGAATACTTGCCATCTACCAATGCCTCCGTTGCATATAACGGACGCCAGAAGTCCATAATGTCAGCCACGTAATGCGTAGATTCAGAGCTAACTGCTAAAATTTGCGGTTCAGCTTTGATAATCACTGCCATCGCTCCGCCACCTTGGGTGGGTTCTCCGGCACTATGTAAACCGTATCGTGCAATATCGGCACCCACAACCAACACCTGGCTTTGTGGATGGGCCGCAACATGGTCAGTAGCCATTTGAATACCAGCCGTCATCGCATAACAAGCCTGTTTTAGCTCGATACTCTGTGTTTGATTAGATAGGCCCAATAATTGCTGCAAATAAATTGCGGCCGATTTTGAATTATCGACGCCTGATTCGGTACCAAATAAAATTAAATCAATTTTTTGCCGATTTTCATCCGTTATAATTTGATCCGCAGCATTAGCTGCCATTGTCACCGCATCCTGAGAATTAGGGATAACAGCCTGTTTACGCTGACCAATGCCAATTAAGTATTTGTTAGGATCTTCTTGCCGTGCACGTGCTAATTCAGCCATATCTACATAAAAACCTGGGGTGTAAAATCCAATTTGATCAATTCCAATTTTCAATTTAAGCGGCCTCCATTTTACTTTTCCGAACCCTTTTTCTGTTGCCATTTTAGCATATAACGTGCTGCCACCCAACTTGGAAAAACCATCTTTAGAAACAATTATCCTGGATTACAAGAAATAAAAACGCTTACTTTCATTTTCTTTCATAAAAAACTTACGAGATCAAAAAAACTATGCTAGTGTAAATGTTTGTCTGATAAAAAAGAAAAGGAGTTTTTAGTTATGTCAGAAAGTTCTGAAAAAATGTCAGCAACTGCACAAGCTGCTGTTCCAGTTAAACACCCTATGCTAGCAATGATGGGGATGTTGATTGGTGGATTCGTGGGAATGTTGAGCGAGACTTCCCTAAATATTGCCCTGCCAAGCTTGATGGCCCAGTTAAACGTGAGCGTGGGTACAATTCAATGGTTAGTTACTGGTTATATGTTAATCATTGGAATTGTACTACCACTTTCCAGTTTGCTTACCAAATGGTTTTCAACCCGGCAATTAATTATTTTCGGTCTCATTGATTTTATGGTTGGTGCAATTATTTCTGCTGTTGCCCCTAATTTTATTATTTTATTGATCGGCCGTATGATTCAAGAAATTGCCACCGGCTTAATTTTACCTTTAATGTTTACGGTAGCCACGTTAATTTTTCCACCTTATAAGTTAGGAACGGCGATGGGATTGATTGGCCTGGTTATTATGTTTGCACCAGCTATTGGCCCGACGCTTTCCGGAATCATTCTTGGTATTTTATCCTGGCGCTGGATTTTTTGGTTGTTTGTCCCATTCCTTCTAGTTGGCACAATTTTAGCCATTAAGTACCTCCCTAACGTAAATAAATTATCTAAGCCTAAAATTGATGTTCTTTCAATTTTATTATCGACAATTGGCTTCGGTGGTTTAGTAACCGCAGTCAGCATGGCCAGCAATTCCGGCTGGGGATCGCCTGCAGTGCTCATCACATTAATTGTTGCGCTAGTAATTTTATACTTCTATATTTCACGGCAATTACACTCAAAAACACCGATTTTAAACTTCCATGTTTTCGAACGGCCAAACTTCAGAATTGGAGCCGTCCTGGTCATGTTAGACTTCGGAATTATTTTATCTTCCATGTATCTCTTGCCAATGTTTTGGCAGAATGGGCTAGCCATTGCAGTTGCCTTAACTGGTGTGGTAATGCTTCCTGGTGGGGTTGTCAACGCTGTTGTTTCAGCAATTTCAGGAAGGATTTATGATCGTTTTGGAGCTCGTCTGTTAGCTTTAATTGGCTTTCTAGTTGTGATTATCGGTGTGGTAATGCTCTTATTCACCACTGCTCATTCAGCGATGTGGTACGTGATTTTGGCACATATCGTCATTATGATTGGGGCACCTTTGGCAATGTCCCCAACTCAGACTTTTGGGCTCAATGCTCTGGATGCTCATACAGCCGGTGATGGGAGTACCATCATGAATACCTTCCAACAGATTATCGGAGCTATTTCTACAGCCGTTGCCACAAGTTTATTAGGTGTCGGCCAACGTGCTTCATCATCGCCACTGACTTCACAAAATGCCTTTACAAATGGTGTTCATTTCGGATTGTTCTTCCCGTTGGTTTTGGCAATCATTGCCTTCTTACTTTCATTTAGAATCAACGATAAGTCAGAAACAAAATAGGCAAACTTTTTCAAATTAAAAAATAACAAAAGGTAGCGGCAAGTTTAGTAATAAATCTTGCCGCTACCTTTTTATATGAACAAGTCATCACATTGACAAATATGGAAAAACGGGGCCGTACTTTCACTGGACTTCAGAATGCTGACCCGCTTAATCAAAGTCCACGTCATTCGGAAATCGAGCAATCCTTGAACTGGTGCCCAGTTCTTCTTCAATACGTCATAATTGATTATACTTTTCGACCCGTTCAGATCTAGCAGGTGCGCCTGCCTTTAGTTCAGCGGCATTGGTTGCAACCGTAAAGTCGGCTACAAAGGTGTCCCCCGTTTCATCAAAACGATGCGCAATCATGGTTGTATAAGCCCCAAAAACAATCAAGATAGTGTTATCTGGAACGTCATCACGTAGTTGAAATGATGTTGTCGCGAACCGCATCGCGTTTGGAATTATCCGTTCGCTATAGTTCTTTTCTTGATTAAATGCAAGTCTGTTTTGGTTAACTAAACAAATGTGGCACCCAAGTTCCCAAAATAATCAAACCAACACCACCCGCTAACGAACAAAACAAATAGTAAAATGTGAAACGAAAGCGCCTGTCATGGATGAGTACCAGCGTCTCAAAAATCATCGTTGAAAATGTTGACAACCCGCCACAAAAGCCAATTCCCCACAGCGCATAATTTTCGCCATTTTTTTGCATGAGTGTTGCAAAAAAGCCCAACAAAACGCATGCTAGCCAATTAATAATTAACGTCCCAAAGGGAAAAAAAGAAGGCATTTGATACTTAAACAATTTGGTGAGTTCGTAGCGCATGATGGCACCAACTCCAGCTCCCAAACCGATTGTACTAATCGTCATCATGAACAATATCCCCTTTCGGATACAATTTCTTACCGAGCAAAAAACCTAACAATGCGCCGAATAAACCAGTACTTAGACTTAAAATTGCATACCCGCCTGCTAGCAAATAATGTCCGCTTGCCAACAAAGCAACAATTTCAAGGGAAAAAGATGAAAAAGTCGTAAAAGCGCCAATCATCCCCGTTCCTAATCCAAGAGACAATCGTGCGGGAATATGCTCATTTACCGTCCAAGTTGTATTCAGTAAGGCTAACAAAAAACTACCTAAAATATTGATCAGTAAGGTTGCAACCGGCAGTCCCTGAACATTCGGAATGCCAAAATCAATTCCGTAACGGAGACAGCCACCTAAAAATGCAAACAATCCGATTATTAATTCATCCATTTAAACCTCTCTTTTCCTTGACCCTTATGCATAGTTAATAGTTTAGCAAAAATTACGACCTGGAAAAAGAAGCATCAAATGAGACGACTGTAAAATTTATTATTTAACCGGTTCTCCCTTTGCGGAAAGCAACTTTTTTTGGTATACTGGTTTAGTACTTTGGAGAGTTGGCAGAGTGGTAATGCACCGGACTCGAAATCCGGCGAACCGGCTAATACCGGCGCGCAGGTTCAAATCCTGTACTCTCCTTTTTAGTAAGATAGAGAAACTTTTTTAGAGTTGGGAATGCCGTTAAACCGGCGTTCCTGATTTTTTATTATCATAAGAAAGTACTAGAAAACACTAGAAACTAAAATGTTGGTGAACATTTGGTGAACATTTCAGACCAATTATAACAAGGCTTAAGTTCATATTTTGTATTAAAAGTTCTCATGTAGTATGCATTACGCGAACTTCCAGAATTAAAGCCATTTCTATCATAAGGTTCATAACCTAAGAATGCAGGAAGTTCCTTTTATAAAAGCTCATTAACAGCTATTTCTGGCTGATCTTTAAAAATGATATCTAGATCTTGATTGTGCTGATTCTTTGGTAAACTGATTCATGGGGAAGCTCCCTGTGATGCTTTTTTAGACGCTAACTATCATAAAGGAGAGGCTTCCATTTTTCAATTTCCAATGAATTATTTAAACACTCGTTGTTCTCATTCATAACAAATATCATCATCTTTATCGAAGTCATTTTCATTGATTGAAATCAGAACTATTTTTAAGTCAGTAAGTTACAAGCTTACTTCGTTTTTCTTAGCAGAACGGTGATTGTAACAATTCCTAGGAATAATTCATTATTCAGTAGACACCCAGTTACCGTTGATCAGTCTCTAAAATACGCTTAGACTAGAAAAAACTCACATCTTCCCACCCTCAACTGATGGAGCCTATTTATGTTACTCAGACATTTTACTTGCCAATTCGGTTACTCCCCCATCAAGTCAGGCTTCCACTGAGTGATCCGCGGTTTTGCCAAACGTCTCATTGATCAGCTTTAAGAATAACCTTATTGGTGGTTGTTGTTCATCGACACGTCGACAAGCAACCACAGCCTCTAAATTATTCGCAGTAATATCTGTGGGTAGTTCAATTAACTCGTGTTTTGTCAATTCAGCATTAACGGTAAATTTAGGAAGATAGGCAACGCCCAAATTGCTTTGAACGCTGCGTTTAATCGTTTCTATACTCCACAATTCCATTGGTGTTGCCAGAGCAATGTGTTTTGTCCGTAGATATTCATCAAATATCTTGAGATATAAAGCATTGGGATCATTCTGTAAGTGACACACTTGTTTATTTTGATTTGCTGTGGTGAAATCTCTCAATATCGGGTCGATTTTGGGAGAAGCAACCAATACCAGTGGGAAACGGCCAAAATGGCGCAATGCAATATCCGGTGAATACGGCTTAACATCATAATGAATCGCAAGATCAAGCTTTTCTGACACCATTTTTTCGTAAATATCATAGCAGTTAAGAACCTGAATTGTGAGTTTAACGTCGGGAGCTAAGGCCTTGAATTTCAGCAGTAAAGGCTGCAATTGGTAAGTCACCAAAGATTCAGGAACTGCTATTTTTAACTCACCAGTAATCTGCCCAATTTGCTGTCCGGTGTGAGTTAATCTTTCCGCATCCGCAATGATTTGATCAATTAACGGGATTACTTCCATTCCGGCAGCTGTCAAAATCATTCGACGCCCCTTTCGTTCAAAAAGTTGGATTCCCAATTCTCCTTCGACCTGTTTAATTTGAAAAGTTACCGTTGATTGTGCGTAATTTAATGCGTTCGCCGCTTTTTGATAGCTCCCCGTTTCTAGAATTTTTTTGACGGTATGAAGATTCTTTAATTCCATAAGTTTACTCCGTTCGAAAATACTGATAGCTTAGTTCAAAAACATCAATTATACTAATTGTTTAACTTGTCTTAGAATAGCAGTTAAATGCAAAATATACAATCAAGCATTTAATGAATAATTTAGGAGGTTTTCATAATGAAATTTGATACAAAAATAAAAATCGCCTTGCGCGATGATTTAGAACCATGGCAAGAACTAAATGTGACTGCCTTCTTAATGAGTGGTATTGCAGGTACTCAAAAAATTATCGGTGAACCGTATGTTGACGCTGACGGTGAACAATACTTGCCAATGTCACAACAACCTATAATGATTCATAGTGCTTCTGCCGAACAATTACAGCACTTGATTCAAAAAGGTTTAACTAAAGATGTGGTGATCTCGATTTATACTCACGAACTTTTTACAACCTATAATGATGAAGATAATCGGGCAACAATCGCCAAATTCAAGACGGCTGACTTGGACTTAGTGGGAGTGACCATGCGTGGCAAAAAAACGCACGTTGATAAGTTATTTAAGGGAATTGCATTGCATAAATAAAACCGTCCCGAAAAAGGCGATTGACCGCGCTCTGATGCGACAATTCCTCCATAATTATCAGATGGAATACCATAATTCACCTGATGATTATGGAGGGATTTTTTTATGTCTAGATCTAAGTACAAAGCCGAAGAAATGAACTTTACTTTTCTATTTAAGGCTTCCGCAAGCTTCTTATTTTGGTAATTACGATAAAAGTAGAAACTAATGATGTGCAGGATCACTGTCATAATCAGAATTGCCCACCGAAAGGACTTAACTAATCCAAACCACTCACTCGAATATAGACAAACTGAGGAAAAAACGCCAAAAAAATTTGCGATTGTCATCACGATAATGCTAATTGATGTGGAAATGTTAGAGAACCCCCAAAATAGTGGCTACAATAACTACAATCCCAGCGATCCGCCAAATACCAATCAGCGGTAAGTTACTCGTGAGTGTGAAAAATGTAATCAGTGCTAACATCGAAATAATTGTTAAAAATGCATCTTGCATAAATTGATTTTTCAGTGCTTTCACCGCACTTCTTTTGTAGTTTGTTGCTTAATATTTAGTTTTGTTGCAAAAGTAACGGATCTTTTGATTGTAAGCATGTTTACGAATTCCACTTCATTCAAAATAAATATATTCTAAAAAACACTAACTAGTGTAGCTGAATATTCATCTCAATTGAGACTTTCAAAAAAACCGACCGTCAAATGTATTAATCAGTTTGACGGTCGGTTATTAAAATAATTTAAGAAATTAAAATGTGTAAAAACGAATTTTAGGACACTATAAATAAGTTGTCTAATCCTTCTCAAAACATGCAAAACCGTTTTTAGGCTATTTTTCACTTCAAAAATTCTCAATCATTAGCAATGGTGTCACACTAAAAAAAGATTTTAAAACGTTTAATCAGGCCTATCAATTCCTATCACGGCGCCGCAATTTTAGCAGTCCAAATAGTGCTAAGCTGGCCGATAAAAGAAAGCCTAGCCAAGTTGCTTGTAAGTTTTGGTCTTCTCCTGTTTGTGGCAAGTTTCCTGCCTTATTTTGAGCTAAAGCTGCAATCACCCGTGCCCGCAGCGCCTCTAGTTTTGCCTCTAACTTCTGATCTTTTGCTGCTTTTGCTTTGGCAATGGCGGCATCGATCTTTGCTAACAACGCTTCTTCATCTTTGCTCTGCTGACTGGCAGGCTCTTTCAGAATTTGTTCGAATTCCTGCTCTAGTTCTGTCTCAACATCCTCATTTACACTATCAGACTCATTCTCACCAGTTTCTGGCAGTTCAACATCAATGGTCGGATGTTCCGCATTCTCATCTTCGTCCGTATTGGGCATCTCAACATCAATGGTTGGATGTTCTGCATTCTCATAGTCATCTGTGTCAGGCATCTCAACATCAATGGTGGGGTGCTCCGGCGTCTCATACTCACCATTGTCAGGCTCTTCGACGTCAATAATTGGTGGCACCGGTTTTTCATAGTCCGTATCAGGGTCTTTCTTATTATCAGTATTATCCTGTAGATCCCAACGATGGGTTTCAGAATTTACAACGACACTATCGGCAATAATATTTCCATCCAGATTTTGATTAGCTACCACTGCGGCTCCAGGAGCTAAGACACTACCTTGAAACGGCCGATCCACAGTAATTGTGCCGGTTGCTAAACGATCGTTTGCCGACGCATCGTAAAAGTTCCATAACAAATGATTATCACCAAAATCCTCTGTTTCCTTGTTATTTCGATCTGTGCCATCCGCGTAAACAACTTTGATTTGGGAAGTTACCTGATAGTCGGTCGAACCAGCTGTATCTACATTGATAATGATTGTATTGCCGTCTTTATCTGGTGAAAGACCTGCAAGCGTGAGTGGCGTCCCACTTGTCAGCACGTCAGCTGCTAGATTAATAACAATATGCCCTTCTTCGTCCGGAACTAAATCGGATACGTCAATAGTGCGTTGATTAGGATCGCTAAAATCACTATTTTGATAACTTGCTTTAGGTGCTTCTTGACTCAAGCTCGTACTCAATTGTTTTAACAGCGCAAATTCTTTATCAAAATCTATGTAGACATTCCCATCTTTATCTTGATAAACCTCTGCAGCTAACAAATGGTCAATGTAAACACCATCGACTTTAGGCCGATTGAGATTGCTGAGATCAATCTCCACGTTCTGTCCGAAAACCACTTTGTTCGTACGAGTATTACCAGCTGAAACAAACGAACTACCAGCAATCGCTTCAATATTTTGAATATACGAAATATCTTTATCCAGGAGCTCTTCAATAATATTTGTTCCAAAATTTACTTTTCCAGATAAATTTCCAACCGCGATGTTGCCATTTGTGTGCGCATTTAATTCTGCATGATGCGCAAAAATATGAAACTGAGATGAAACGCCTAATAGATTGTGTAAATCCGTGTAATCGTCATAAACATTTCCCCCATCTTTCACCGCGTCGTTAACCGTTCGTGCCGACTGGGCAGTTTTACCTGCATTGATCGTTTGATTTTTGGTTTCTTTTGCCATCGTTGTCTGCGTATTTACAGGGGACACTTTCTGGTCTTCAGAACTGGTTGCTCTCACCACACTACTGGCAGCAGAACTGGCCTGAGTGATCTGATTACTTTCACTTTGTTTAGAAGTTGCTTCCCTATTGGCACCGGCGTCAGTGCCAGCAACACTAGTAGCAGAACTACTTGAAGCGTAACTAGATGTCTTTTCACTGGAAGATTGCGCCCCTGTATTATCTTGAACACCCAGCGACGATTGAAGAGCGCTGTAGGTATCTGAATTGTCTGAAGAGGCGGACGAAGTTTCTGTTGCTTGGGTCTTTTGCTCTGCATTTGAAGACGCGCCATTTTGTTCGGACACAGTATCCGCTTTAACTGCGACTGAGCTTCCACCAAATATTAACAAGACAGCACAGGCAAACACCCATCTCCGTCCAATTTTATACATTTTGAAGTGTGTCTGTTTACGTTCCACCATAGTTTTTCAATCCCCACTTATATTTAAAGTCACTTGGTAAACAAGCGTGCCTTTCTATTGTCGCGCTTTCACGATTGACATTCAACCATAATTCACAAATTAAATTAGCATCAAAAATGAGCGTGCATACGCGAATTGCTGATATAAAGGCATTCTCCGGCACTTTCAGTTCAGAACAATTCTAATTAAATTTTTTTTGTGTTTTAAATCACAATCAAAAAAAAACGATAATAAAAAAACATTTTCAGAAGTTACTAGAAAATACCGCTGAAAATGTTCTTATGTTTACTTATTTTTTAGAAAGAATCCCCCAAGTACCCATCTACTGAACTGTCAATCCCTATCATTAACAAAGCCATCCCGAAAAGGAGGTCGGGATGCTGTAAATTAGTGCGATTTGACGTCCTCCATTTTATCCTAGGCTGACCCCACTTACTTAGGAAAACGACGCTTAAATTGTTGTGGCGCCGTCCTGCTTTGCTTTAATTTACGCCCGTTTTGCCTAAAAAGAGTTTGAATTTCTTGAGCCATCTCAGCCTGCCAGTTGGGATTGGTTCGTCGCTGATGCGCATATTTTTGAACGATTTCACGCTGCTTTTTTCGATAGGTTCGTAATTCTCCACTAGATAAGTTTAGATACTGGCTTTGATCCTCTCGCGGAAGTTTAGTCACATCTTCTAAATCCGTATGATCTTCGCGGTTAAAGATAAATGAAACGACGGGTAATGTTAAATAGCACCATAACGCCCATTGTGGCTGAAAATAGGCCAAAAACAGCACAATAAGATTAACTGCGCCCAAAAAGTTACTGTGGTTCAAATAAATCTTAGCGAACAAACGTCTAATTTCAGTTAAATCCTGATATTTTTGTCGGATAACCGCATAACTCACGAGGATAAACAAGCCGTTTACAATCAAGGTAAGCACCCCATAGGCCATGACGGTGTGTCGGTTCGTGTCTTCCGTAATTAGCTTCGTAAAAATCGGTGTCAAAGACAAAAACGCCAGAAAAATAAATTCAAGCACGAAAACTCTATTTGTTATGGTGTCGGCATCATTATAAAGCACAGCATGTTGATACCAAAGATTGGCTACAAAACAAAAGCTGATAAAGAAGATGCCAATTGCCTTGCCAAACTGCAGGTATTCTTTAAAGGAATCATGAACCGGCATTGGCAACTCTAGTACCATTATGGTGATGATAATTGCAATGATCGCATCACTAAACATATCTAAACGTTCTTTAAGCTTTTCCATTTTCTTCTTCCCTACTTCATTATTCAAAACCGTGAGTTTCTAACTTTCAACTACCTATCAAAACTTGTTAAACTTAATTTGTACCAAAAATGAGCTTTAGAAAGGAGACCTCTTTATGAAAACCATTGATAGTATTGCGTTAGGGCTACTAATTGTCGGCGGGTTGAATTGGCTACTAGTCGGCCTATTTAACTTTGACCTGGTTGCAACTATTTTCGGCGGACAAACAGCTATCCTCTCCAAAATTATTTATGTTGTCGTCGGGATTTGTGCACTCTACGCTTTGAAATTCTTCCCAATGATTATGGCAACAGTTAGACGTGATTAGTATCCTCAAAAGAGTGAGAAAAAGGTATTCTTCCCTGAAGCATCCACCTAATTCAGACAACTAAAATCGTTAAAGCGACAAGTTGCCCGGGCAGTTTTGCAAAGCGGAAAATTCAGCCTTTTTTTCACTCTTTTTTTGCGGTTATTTAGCAAACTGGTTGCGCACGTACTCATGGTAAAGCGGCAATTTTTCAGTTAATTGTTCATGTGTGCCATGACCACTCACCTGACCATTTTCGATAAAATAAATTTGATCTGCATCTACAATCGTACTTAACCGATGGGCAATAACCAAAGTCGTCCGATTGTGCATCAATTTCTTCAAAGCTTTTTGCACCATTACTTCGGACTCAGAATCAAGACTTGCCGTCGCCTCATCAAGCATCAAGATTTTAGGATCTCTTAAGAACGCACGTGCAATAGCAATTCGTTGCCGTTGCCCACCGGATAATTTGATTCCTCGCTCTCCAACTTGCGTATCCAACCCAGAGTCCAGTTTTTCCACGAACACTTTGGCATAGGCTAAGTCTAAAACGTGCCAGAGCTGAGCATCCGTATACGTTTGTGACAATCCATAAGTTAAATTATAACGAATTGTCCCGTTCATAAGGGCTGCGTCTTGACCCACAAGACCAATTTGATTACGCCAGTTCCGCAAATTTATCGTTTCAGCATCAAGGTTTCCCACCATAATCTGTCCACTCGCTGGCTTATAAAATCGTTCGATTAAACTAAAAATTGTGGACTTCCCACCACCGGATGGTCCTACAAAAGCCACTACTTTATTCGGTTGCGCTGTAAATGAAATATCCTGTAAAATTGGATGGTCTTTTTCATATGCAAAATCTACATGTTTCATCATTAACGTTTTTCCCGAGAGGTCGACTGACTGTCCCGAGTGCTGGTCTTCTTCAGTAGCCTTTAACAGACTTTGAATACGGGAAGTTGAGCCACTTGCCTTGGCCAAATCGTTAAAATGGCTAAGTTGCGTAAACGGACTAATTAACTGGGTCAAATACATTAAAAATGAGATTAGTGTGCCAAAAGTCATGGTTCCACTCGCTACTCGACTTGCTCCATAAATCAGCATTCCAACCATCATTCCCATCATCAACATTTGCATGATGGGACCCGCCACAGAATCATAAACGGCTTCCTTAAGTCCAATTTGATATAAGTTGGTAATTTTTTTCTGACCGCTTTTTTGCTCGCGCCTTTCCGCTGTTGAGGATTTGACTAGACGGATATCACTTAATATCTCACTTGATTGTCCGTTAAAGTCTGCTAATGCATCCTGACGCTTAATTGAAATTTTGTGCGATTGCTTAATAATTGGCACCGTTAACAACAAAACTAGTGGGACAACGATAAACATCAAAATAGTCATTTTCCAGTCCATCATCAGCATCAAAACAAGTGCTCCCACTAATTGGAGCAGCGATGTCACCATACTTGGCATTGAGTTGGCCAATAAATCCTTGACTTGAGAGGTATCATTAATCAGACGGGAAGAAATTTCTCCTGAACGGGTTTCATCATAGTGTGATACGGGCAGAATTAGCACCTTACGCCACAAAAATTCACGCAATTTCTGAACCACATTTTCCCCGAAGAATCCTAATACACTGCCCGCCGCGGCATTGATAATCGCACTCAAAACAAAAAAGCCAATGACGAGGCCGATTAGAGCCGGATTAAGTGAATGACCTAATTGATTAATAAGTGTTTTTGCGTATTGAGGAACTGCCAGTTGCATTCCCGTTGCAATCAAGCCCAACAAGAGACCTAAGCCCAATTGCCAGAAGTGTGGTCGAATTTTACCAATTAACTTGGCAAAGCTTTTAAAATTAAATTTCTCTCTTTGAGCTGTCTCATTTTGTCTTCTCGTTTGTGAAACGGCTGATGCTTGTCTTTGCATTACTTTGCATCTCCTTTTTCCTTAACCTAATGACGGGAATGAAAACCGTCAAAATCATTTGGGTGTCCCCATTTTTTGCCAAAATCCTGTTTTGCATCGAATTCACGCGATCTAAATCTTTCCGTCTGCTCACGACGTTCAAAAAAGTGATCCGGCAAATGACGGAGAAATTCAGGTTGCGATTCGTTCTCATCCCATTTTTCATGCCAACTATCTGTTAATTTGGCTAAAAGATGTTGTAAGGTCTCTTTTTCTGAGTCGGTTAAACCATCAAATAAGGAATCCGCAAAATCATCCCGAAATTGACGGGACTGTTTCAGCGAATCACGACCCTTTTGCGTTAATGAAAGATAACTAACACGTTTATCTTCTGCCGAATCTTTTCGCTCGACGTAGCCTTCTTCGATTAACTTTCTCACCATGACACTGACTGAACTAGGTCGAATATCCAACTTGTCAACAATTTGCGAATTTGTTAGTTTTTCATTTTGATCCAGCAACAGTAAAACACGAATTTGTCCCCGCTGTGGCTGCTGTGTCCAAAAACGATGAGAGTGCTTAGAAAGTTGCGAAAATCTTTGGTTGTGAAAGGTCTGCATTAAGCGACCAAATTCTTTTAATAGATCTTGAGATTGGGCTGTCATTTTTTTACCTCGTTTTTTATTTTTAGTTAGTTTTAAATTAATCTAACTAACATGATACAGTCTAATTAGTTAGTTAGTATTTGTCAACCATAAACTAACTAAAAATAAAAAAATAAATGCAAACGACAAATCGAGCGTTTACATCTATTTTGCACAAGCTTATTTTAAAAGATTACGGTACAACCAATACCCAATTGCAAAAGTTAAAATATCAGCTACTGGTTGCGCTATAATGACGCCATTGTAACCAAACACCGCAGCCAAGCCGATGATCGCCACAGCAAAAATAATTCCTTGTCGTGAAATTGACATTACTAAAGCGCCCACCGCTTTTCCTGTCGATTGAAACAAAGTTGTAAAAACTAGAATGGCACCTATGAATGGCGCTGTTAACAACATCAAACGCAACATTACCGTCCCCATAGAAATGATGACTTGATTTTGCATGAATAGTGCCATTAACTGTGGGGCAAAGAGCATTAAAATGAGCGCACAAATCAGCGCGTAAACGACTTCAACTTGAAAATCAAATTTTACCACAGCTTTAAAACGTGCCTGATTACCCGAACCATAATTATAACCAATTAATGGCTGAGCGCCAAACGCGAATCCTACCATAATCAGCATAACCACCATATAAATTTTAAGCACAATTCCCATGGCGGCAATCGCTGTTGCGCCATAGGGAGCTAAGTAATTGTTCAATAGCATCACACTAAAACTCTGCATAAAATTTGTGAGAGAAGCCGGAATGCCAATATTGAGCACCTCAAAAATGACCTGTTTGCCAACCCGGATCTGTTTTAAAGATAACGAAAGAATTTGACAATCCTTAATCATGAAACAAACTAGCAGCAACGTATTGAGCGCATAACCAATGACATTAGCTAATCCGACGCCCGAAGCACCCCAATGGCACACAAAAAGAAACACAGGATCCAAAATTATTGTCAAAATTGTCCCGGCTAAGGTAGCAATCATTGATTTATTGGCTAGTCCTTCAGTCCGAATAATATTACCAGGTACCAAGGAAACAATAATAAAAACGGCTCCCATTGCCAGCATTCGATAAAAATCGGCAGCATACTGATAAGTCTGGGGTTGCACACCCATTAAACCAAGAATCGGCTTTTCAAAAACAAACATCAAGACCGTTAGGATAAGGCTGAACACAATGGCACTATAAAAACAGAAACTACTTAGGTGTGCACTTTCTACATGTTTCTTTTTCCCCAACAAACGTGAAATTGCGGCACTACCACCCAATCCAAAAATATCACCAATCGCTAACATAAAAGAGAACAGTGGCGTTCCAAGAGCAATACCGGCAACTAGATCTGCATTCCCAGTTTGCGCAACAAAAAAAGTGTCAGCAAGGTTATAAATCATGCTGGCCACCATTCCTAAAACAACGGGTAAAGCTAATTTCATGTACACTTTTGGAACCGGTGCATGGGCAAATAACTTATCTAAATCCATTCGTAACTTCCTTTACTTCTTCATTTTAAAAAATGATTAACCGCCATGCTGGTAAGTAATCCCCATTTCTGTGCAGTTTGCCTAATTCCCAATCGAACCCACTGCATTCAAAAATTTGACAGCTGACTGTCCGGCTAATCTTCCCGAATTCCAAGCAAAAGCACAACTTATTCCCTCTAAAGTTGGATAGGACGTATCATACATCCCACTCGCATCATTACCTGCGACGAATGCTCCAGGGATTGCGCTTTTGTCACGTTTTAACGCTTGCAAATTCGCATTTGTTTCAATGCCACCAATTGTCCCCAAAGACGTTGAGCGCGCCTTTAGTGCGTAAAAAGGACCATTTTCGACGACAAATTTCATAAAATCAACTGGTTTATAAAAATCCGTATCCTTCTTTTTAAGAACCATCTTATTATACCGCGCAACGGTTCTTTGAAGTTCGGCAATCGGCAATTTCAATTGGACCGCTAAATTTTCAAGGCTGTCTGCTTTCCAAGCCGTTTTTTTCTCCACCGCTTCTGCTAAATCCGCACCTATGTTTGTGAAAGGTCCAATTTTGTGCGTAACTGGTTGATGATGTAAACTGGCAAAGGTCCTTTCAAAAGAATCCGTCCAATTCAGGCTCTGATGTTCAAGCAAACTGATCAACGGCTGATCCAAAAGGACATAGTAATAACCACCAGCCGTATAGGTGGCATTTCCCCAAAGCGCAAAGTCATAACAAACAGACTCATCCACAAAACGTTGGCCGGCACCATCTACCCAAAGTAGTGGAATATTGGTCAAAGTAAAAATAGTGTTATTGTGCCATTTGGGGTCTAGCGGCGAAATCACTGTGGCGGCGTGATTTTCAAATACCCCCATGTGGCGCAGATCGGCACCAAGATCCGTCAACATTTGAATACCATCGCCAGTGGCCTTTCGCTCTCCCATACTGTATAAATTTTCCTGGTCGATCGCCAAGTACCGATTAACTAGTTTTGGATTACCAATATAGCCTCCATCAGCCACAATAACTGCTTGGCAACGAATAGTTAAGCTTTTTTCGCGCTGTTTTGCTTTCACACCAATGATTTTATCGCCCTTACGAAGAATTTCAATCCCCGCAGTCTCTAACAACAAGCGACCACCCTGCTTTTTGAAGTTAGCAATCATACGATCAAATGCAGCAAATTTATCAATGTACTGATGGTATACCCGCGGATGTCTTTGATGAACTTCTTGCGTATTTGCCACGAGTTCAGTATTAAGCCCATGGGCAGCAAGCCAATCAATTGTCGAAGCAGATTCCTCTAAGATGGCTTTCACTAGTTTGAGATTGCTACGGTAATGCGTATATGTAGCTATCTCGTGAAAAGCATCCTGAACCGCCATACCTGTTGCCCTTCTCCAGCAAGATCACATTTTTACCAGCATCTGCTAAGGTCAATCCAGCACCAATGCCGGCAGCCCCTGCGCCAATGACAACTACTTCTGCTTCCACGATTATGATCTCCTTACTAGACTAAATATTTCGCCTTTTTATTCATTTAAGCATAAAGTTTGAAGATTTGAAAGCGGTGAAAAATAAATTCCAAAACTGAAATAAATAACAAAATCACATTTAGCGCTTAGCTTGTTTTCTTTAATTGACCAGATTTCAAGCAATAAAATAGCGTGATTGATCACTTTGAATTCGAGCTCGGTCTCATATTTGGAATAAAAAAAGAACTAGGACAAATATCAAAAATGTCCTAATTCCTCATACACAATTTCAAATAATCGTCATGGCTCAAAGTATCATCCTGAGTAGCAAAGTCTACCAAAATCTCACTTTAGCCACGCCTTTACTGTGCCGCTTTTATTCTGGATCTGTGGCGACCAGGCCACCTGCTAAGTTTTCCAAATTTGGCTCATCAGCGGTAACAATGAGCTGTTCGTTGACAAACGCATTCAGGCCAAGGCTGCTCATTTCACGTCCATAACCTGAATTTTTGACTCCTCCAAATGGTAATTCGGGTAAGGACACCATAAAGTTATTGACGAAGACCATCCCAGTTTCAATTTGACTTGCGACTTGCGTACCACGCTTCGGATCGCCACTAAAGACAATGCCTCCCAAACCTAAATCAGAGTCGTTCGCTAAATCAATCGCCTCTTGATCACTATTGACCTTATAAACTTGGGCAACCGGACCAAACATCTCTTCTGCATACGCTGGATTCTGCTTGTCAATATTAGTCAAAATTGTGGGTTCAAAGAACTGACCAGGCAAATCGATCTTTTCATTTCCATAGTAAACTTTAGCGCCCGCCTGGATAGCTTCATCCACCTGACTTTGCAACTTTTCCTTTGCACGTTTAGAGTTCATGGGTGCCAAAGTTGTCTGACTGTCCATAGGATCCCCTGGTTTAACTTTACTGAAGTTGGCCTTCAGTTTTTCGAGAAAAGCGTCGTACAGATTGGCAGAAACAATAAACCGCTTCGAAGAGGTGCAGACTTGGCCGGCATTGTATAATCGCGCACGCCAAGCAATATCAGCCACTTGATCAATATCTGCATCATCAAGCACAACAAAGGCATCTGTTCCACCAAGCTCCATCGTATTCTTCTTTAAATTCTCACCAGCTGCTTTAGCAACACTTCTTCCGCCACGTTCAGATCCAGTTAGGGCCACGCCTTGAACACGTGAATCCCCAATAATATCTGCCACTTGATCATAACTTAAAAACAGATTTTGTAAACTTGGATTAGGTGCCGACGATTTTTTTACGATATTTTCAAACGCCACCGCAGAACCAGGAGTGTTCGAAGCGTGTTTCAAAATCATGGGATTGCCAACCATGAAGTTGGGCGCAAAAACCCGCATAATTTGATACATTGGGAAGTTCCACGGTTCCACCATCATGAGGATCCCTAGCGGATGCTTTTGCAACTGTGCCTTACCAGTTGCGCGTGTTTTAATTGCCGTTGGCGCCAAGAGCGCTGCACCATGTTCAGCAAAATAATCAGCAATCATTGCGCAAAGTTCTACTTCGCCTTTCGCTTCTCGATATAATTTTCCCATATCAACGACCATGGTCTTGGCCAATTCATCTTCATTTTGACGAAAAAGAGCCGCAATTTCATGGAGCTGATCCGCCCGACTTTCCGGGGTTTCTTTTTCCCATTGTTTGAACAGATGATGCCCTGCAGTCAAGGCAGCCTCAATTTCATCAGAAGTTGCATTAGGATATTCCTTAACAACCTCATTAGTGTACGGATTAACCGTTCGATATGCCATATTCATTTCCTCCTACCTGCATTTAATTTTTCCCTGGCTCAATGTTCCACCGCTCTTCTGTACCAACTTTTCAATGACTGAAATCGTCTCGCTCAAAGGTGTTGAAACACTGGTCGAAAAAGGCACAACCACTTTGTCTTGAAAGCTTAAAACTTCAAATAAACTGTGAATAATCATTGGCGGTTGTGCCCACCAAGTTGGATAGCCAACATAAATTTTATCGTAAGACGCCAGTTCGGGTAGTTTTCCGCCTAAACGAGGATGAATGTGGTGATCTTTCTCGTATTCACCAGCAGCAACAATCCCATCGTAATCAGAGGGATAAGGTGTTGCCGGTTGCAATTGATACAGGTCTGCGCCAGTCTTCTTCTGAAGCTTTTCTGCTGCTCGTCTGGTATTTCCGGTCAAAGAAAAATAAATAATTAGTGCTTTACCTTGATTCATTTACCTGTGCCCCCTTAAAAGTTTTCTAGAAATTAATTTTAGTTTAAACCTTCAAGTGGACTTCAACGCAAGCAAAAATTGTCTTTCTTTTTTTATTTTGGACCGGTCCAACTCTATCTTTACTTTAATCATTTTAGTAAGCGGATGCAATAATTATGACTCGGTACGGAGAAGTTTTTGTATCCTAGATTTCATTTTATGGCTAGCGAGGCAATTCTCCTCAAGAATAGTCATTTACCCATCTCAGAAATTGTCTAACTACCTTCTTCCCCCAAAAAATGGTACATTAAAGAAAAACGTTATGAGGAGGAAACCTTGAAACAAGAATCACTATTTGCTAATCAAAATACTCAAAATAGCCCGCTGGCAAATCGAGTCCGTCCAGAAACTTTAGAAGAATTCACCGGACAACAACACCTCTTGGGCTCTGGAAAAGTTTTACGCGACATTATCGACTCCGACCAACTTCCCTCCATCATTTTTTGGGGACCACCAGGAGTCGGAAAAACAACGCTAGCGGAAATTATTGCTCACAAAACAAAAGCCCATTTTATTACATTCAGTGCGGTGACGAGTGGCATTAAAGATATTCGAAAAATAATGGAAGAAGCAGAAGCTAATCGTGAATTAGGCGAGCGGACCATTGTTTTCGTTGATGAAATTCATCGTTTCAACAAAGCGCAACAGGATGCTTTTTTGCCTTTTGTTGAACGAGGGAGCATCACCTTGATTGGCGCGACGACTGAAAACCCTTCTTTTGAAATTAACTCAGCGCTGCTTTCAAGATGCAAAGTTTTCGTCCTTAAAGAACTCACTGCCGAAGAAATTATCATGCTCTTAAAAAAAGCTTTGCGGCATCCGCAAGGTTTTCCCAACCTAGAAGTTCAGGTTGACCAACCAGCCTTGACTCTAATTGCGCAGTTTGCCAATGGCGATGCCCGCATTGCACTTAATACTTTAGAAATGGCCGTTCTTAACGCCGACCATCGAGATGGAAAAGTGCATATTTCTGAAAAAAATTTGAACCAATTTATCAATACCAAGTCATTACGCTATGATAAACACGGTGAAGAACATTACAATATTATTTCCGCCTTGCATAAATCCATGCGTAATAGTGATGTCAACGCTGCGATTTACTGGTTATCTCGAATGCTAGATGGCGGTGAAGATCCGCTCTATATTGCCCGTCGATTAGTTCGTTTTGCAAGCGAAGATATTGGGGTGGCTGATACTAAGGCACTAGAAATTGCCATCAATGTTTTCCAGGCTTGCCAATTTTTGGGCATGCCCGAGTGTGATGTTCACTTGACAGAAGCGGTAATTTATTTGTCTTTAGCGCCTAAATCAAATTCCGTTTACAAAGCACGTCTGGCCGCTAAACAAGATGTCAAACAGACGGGCAATATCCCCGTTCCATTACAAATTCGCAATGCACCGACAAAATTGATGGGGGATTTGGGTTATGGAAAAGATTATCAGTACGCCCATTCGACAGCAGACAAACTGACAACCATGAAAACCATGCCTGAACAGTTACAAGGTCATGAATACTACTTGCCAAGTGAAGAGGGAAACGAAAAACGGTTCAAACAGCGTCTGGCTTACATCAATGAATGGCATAAAAAACATGAGCAATGAGTAAAGTTTCCGCTTTGGGCACAGTATGTGATCATTTCATCCCATATAAAAATGCAATCATCAGACTAGTCCTGTCTAATGATTGCATTTTTTTGATCCTTCTCTTAATACTGCATTAAGGAAAGCATATCATAATCTTTTATTTTTTCACGGCCATGTAGATCTTTGAGCTCGATAAAAAATGCTGTGCCAACAACAATGCCACCGAGCTTTTCAACGAGATCAATTGTCGCAGAAATCGTACCACCAGTTGCTAAAAGATCATCTGTAACCAGCACTTTTTGTCCTGGCTTAACCGCATCTTTATGCAAATATAACGATGAAGTACCGTATTCTAATTCATAAGTAGCTTTCACCGTTTCCCGAGGTAGTTTACCTTTTTTGCGGGCTGGTGCAAATCCTACACCCAATTCATAGGCAACTGGGCACCCGACGATAAAGCCACGGGCTTCGGGGCCAACGATCATTTCGACTCCTTTGCCACGCGCATAATCTACAATGTCATCTGTTGCTTGTTTGTATGCTTCCCCATCTCCCATTAAAGGTGAAATATCGCGAAAGATAACTCCTTTTTCTGGGTAGTCTGGAATACTTGCTACGTAATCGTGTAAATCTAATGCCATTTAATCAGCAACTCCTTTATTTTCATCTGTCAAACAGGCTTGCATCCAAGCTGTAAGCGTGGCAGATTTGCTGTACAATAACTTTTCTTGTGTTTTGATTTGTTGTTGTCTTAATTGATAAGCCGGTGCAGCGCTCAATTTTTGCGGTTTCGGATCGGAAACGAGTGACACACGACCGCTTTCTATTTTAACAAATCCTAACTCAAAAAACACCTGTATTAAGAAAACTAAAATGCTTTGCTGCATGTGAAGGTGTTTGCTCACATCTTGTAACTGTTTGTTCAGATCAATTACGGGATGATTTACAAAAAATTTAAATACTTTTGAACTCTGCTCGCGGGTGGGCATCCCGTCTAGATACGCATTATTGCGCTGATAAAAATAAACGGTAACCGCATCCGGATTTTGATTTGTCAGCCACTGGGAAAACTTCTCCAGGGAGTCTGGGCAATCTACAAGCGTTAGATTCCCACTGAGAGACATATTTTGCTGGTCGTCATTATCCACAATTGCGATTTGCATGTCGTGACTGAGATGAGGCTGCACCTGTTTATACGTTTTTTTATGAAAAAAAACATAGGTTGTTTGCCGTTCAAACATCCGCATATTTAAGTGCGTCGTTCGTTGGTCAACAATTGGCACCGCATCAATAAATAGGTCTTTCACCATGATTTGCGGCTTGGTTTGGTTGCGCCAAGTATTCAATTCTAAGGTTCCTGCCAACTGAACATGGTCCGGTAGTGCTTGTACATACGGTAAAAGTGGGCCCTGCTGAAAAGCAATGGCATCAACTGTTTGTTGGCCGCCGGTTAATTGGAACTTGAGGTGCGCTTGATCACTACCAATCTGCTTGGCATTTAAAACGCTATCTGCTGCAATTGCAAAAACAGGAATAGGATTGTCTGTACCGAACGGCCCCAATTTAGCTAAATCTTTAATTCCCGCTAACGTAATTTGATCAACAGAAATTCTACTATCTATGTTAAGTGTCTCTGGTTGACTAGCGTCTAAAGCTGCCGCTTGAGCTGCTGCCTCCAAAAGCTGTTTTAATGCCGTCAAGTTTGCTTTTTTGATAGTTAATCCGACCGCCATATGATGGCCACCGAAATTTTCATATAGGGTCCGATTTTTATTTAGGGCTTCAAATAAATTAAGAGTAGGGACACTCCGTCCCGACCCCTTTAAATCAGAAACCTCAGGGTCACTGCTCAAAACCAGCGTTGGTTTACCGGTGGCTTCCACCAGCCGGCTGGCCACGATACCTAACACACCTTGATGCCAACCTTCGCCTGTGATCACCAGTGTCTGCCGTGATTGATTTTCTGGCAGTTCGGCCTGCTGAATGGCTTTCGTATAGATATCTGCGACCAACTGTTTGCGCTGATTATTAACAGAATCGATATGTTTGGCAATTAAGCCCGCTTTCTCCTCATCAAACGTTGTTAGTAATTCTACTGCTTCGCCCGCATTACCGATTCGGCCAACTGCATTTAATTTTGGTGCAATGGTAAAGCCGATATCTTGTTCGGTAATTGCTTGATTTTTTAATCCGCTGAGTTTGAGCAAAGCGGCTAAGCCAACACGCTGTCCTTCACTAAGTACTTGCAGGCCATGAACAACTAAAAAGCGATTTTCATCTATTAATGAGACAAGGTCCCCAATCGTTCCGATAGCAACCAGATCTAAAAATTCTTCTGGAACTTCATCAAGAAGCGCACAGGCAACCTTGAAAGCAACGCCCACCCCGGATAAATCGGAAAAAGGATACTGACTGCCAGGATAGCGTGGATGAACGATAGCCGTTGCCTCCGGTAAAATTTCAGGCATTTCATGGTGATCCGTAATAATAACATCCATCCCGTGATCCACAGCGTAATTTACAGCCTCATTACCTGCAATCCCGTTGTCTACTGTCACTAACAGCGTCACACCACTCTCAATTAATCGCTGATACTCGTTTAAGTTCGGCCCATAGCCATCTTGAAAACGGTCAGGAACAAAATAGTCAACTGTGGCTCCCAACTCCGTGAGCGTCTCAAACATGATCGTTGTACTAGTCACGCCATCAGCATCATAATCACCATAAACGACAATCTTTTCATTTTTCACAATTGCCGTTTGAATACGGTCAACTGCCTTTTGCATATCATGCAATAAAAACGGATCATGAATAACCTGCGGATCAAGTTTCAAAAAATTCTGAATTTTATCAACCGTATCATAGCCACGATTGTATAACACCTGGATTGCTAATGTGCTCAAATCACATGCCTGGCTCAGCTCGTTGATCATCGCTTCATCTGGCTGATTTGCTGGTAGTTGCCAATTATACTTCGGTTTTAGCACTGCTTCACTTCCTAATCCTAAAAACACAGTGGACGAAAGTCTATCAACCACAATGGTGACTGCTTTCGTCCAAATAACTGAATTGTTAAATTTTTGTTTTGCCCTTCGTTTACAGTTCTTCTAAATGAGACTTTTGGGGGTGCTTCTCATTACCGACATTATTCACCCGTCGTTTCAGGGCCGCATTTTCTGTCCGCAACTCATCAATCTGCTTGGCCGCGGTATCCATTTCGTGACGATGTTGCTTTTTTTGCGCAACCAACGTCCCCGTTGAGACCAAGAAGGTTATCAACGCCCCCGCAACTAAGGAAACCAAAATCACTAATACCAGCGGCCAGTGAACAGTCGTAAACAATAAGCTTAGTGACACTTCGTTGACATTGACGACTGCAAAAACTGCTACCACTAAAACTAAAATTAAAGTAATTATAACCCGCCATTGATTTTTCATATTTTTCAGCCTTACTTTCGATTAAAGAATGAACTGCCAGCTAAGTAATCACCGAGATTGGGAAAAAGCTCGTATCCTCGGTGAATCACTTCCATGTACAGAGGTGCGTTGATTTCACGACGCCGACGGCCAACTGCCTCACTAATTTGGCGCGCAACTTTTTGCGGTGATAATGCTAAAAGCTTCACACTCTCAAAGTAATTTCCACTTGGGTCTGCTTGTTTGAAGAAATTAGTCGCCATTGGCCCGGGGTTAACCGTGGTTACCTGGATACCCAAAGGTCGCAGCTCCAGACGCAACGCATTTGAAAAGCCAATGATGGCAAATTTAGTAGCAGAATAGGCGGTCGATTTTGGTGTCGCAATCTTCCCAGCAACCGAGGCAATGTTGAAAATTTGACCCCGGTTGCGTGTAATCATTTGTTGAGCGATTCGGCGCGTCACATACATTAATCCCAACACGTTTACCCGAAACATCGCTTCCACTTTTTCCATTGGCATTGTCTGAAACGGTTCGAAAATACCGAAGCCCGCACTATTAACCAAGACGTCGACCGGACCAAAATCACGTAAAACATGACCCAATTGTTGGTCAATTGCTTTGGGATCAGATACATCCAGTTTCACAACGTAGGCGTTGCCCTGAGAAAGAGATTTACACTTTTCTGCAACCTTCCGCAGAGCGGTCACATTGCGAGCACAGAGGACTACATTTGCGCCTCGTTCTGCCATCTCATAGGCGACAAGTTCCCCCAGACCACTTGACGCTCCAGTAATTAATACTAGTTTACTATTTAAATTCTGCAATTCCTTTAAATGAGCTAGCATCAAAAAACCTCCTTGCCTTCAGTCACCGAAGCGGAACATTAATGATATCAAAATCATGGACAACCTTGGTATTCTTAAAAACCGTTTGTGCCTGTTTTTGTAATTCATTAGCCATCTTTCCTGTATAACGAGCAGAGATGTGCGTTAAAATTAACCGATGAACGCGACTCTCCTTAGCAATCGTGGCGGCCTGAATGTTGGTTGAATGGTAATAATTCCGTGCCAACTTACTTTCATTCTTGGCAAACGTACTTTCATGCACCAAAACATCAGCATCCTGCGCCAAAATTAAACTATTTTTTGTTTTGCGTGTATCACCTAAAATCGTAACGATTCTGCCTGGCTGAGGTTCCCCCAAGAATTCTTTACCATCAATCTGGCGTCCATCCGCTAAAGTAACCATCTCGCCTCGTTTTAACTGCCCGTATAATGGTCCTGAAGGAATTTGAAGCTGTTTTAACTTTTCAACCTGCAGCTGACCAGGATGTGCCTTTTCTTCAATCCGGTAACCCACACTTTCAATCCGGTGGTCCAATCTTAGGAAGGACACTTTAAATTTCGCGTCTTCGAAGATAACACCTTCTTCACCAAGCTCAACAAAGCGAATCGGATAAGACAAGTGCGAATCTGAGACCCGCATTGCAGTCTGCACAAATTGGCGAATTCCACGAGGCCCATAAATGATCAGCTCGGATTGTCCGCCCTGAAAAGAGCGACTACTCAATAGACCAGGTAATCCAAACAAATGATCACCGTGCAAATGAGTGATAAAAATCTTATCAATTTTTCGCGGCTTGATATTCGTACGTAAAATCTGTTGTTGGGTCCCTTCCCCGACATCAAATAACCAAATCGAATTTCGTTCATCTAATAACTTTAAAGCAACACTTGTGACATTTCTAAATTTACCGGGAACACCCGCTCCGGTTCCTAAAAATTCTAATTCCATAACACGTCGTTCCCCATTTACTCTTGTTTATAAATCCTACCCTAATACCATACCACAAAATTCCCTAAATTTGCTATGGTCACCCTCTTAGTTTACACTTCATATGGACTCTCCAATCATTTATAATGAATTTGTAACAATCGACCCAAACTCTCACGATATAATAAGGACAGATCAATGCGATTAATGGATTTCAATTTATCAGTAGCCGAACTGGATCCCCAATTAAAAATGTACTATATGGAAAATGGCATTCCCAAGGCAGTCAATAATTTGCAAATTAAAGCTAATCGGCTTATTTTGGGCACAGGAAAAATACCATTAACACTAAACCAGTTTGAGACACGCACCCAAACCTTATCGGGAACCACGCAGTTAGGTTTTTCGCTGGAGCATCCCCATAAGTTATTTGGCTACCATCTTCGCCGTGCTAAACTAATTTTAGGATAGGATTGAATTAACGTATGAAAAAAATCATTTTATTTTTATTACTAGGTGCGTCATTACTCAGCGGGTGTGGCAACCAGCGTCATGAAACCCATTATCAAGACAAGGGTAAATCTGCATTTGCAAATCAGAATAAAAATGTGCATCAAAGCGATAAAATGCCAACCAGCAGTTCCAACAAAACGGCAGTTTCTAGTCCAAGAGCTTCATCATCTCATCCGTCTTCGGAACCTGCTGGCAACTATACAGTGCCCAAAAAGATTCAAAAAAGTGCTAATTATGTTGCGCAAGGTGATTTAAAGCACACCAAACAATTTACCTATGATGACTTCGGTACGAAACTAACCTTGAATACATTCAAAAAAATTAACCAAACCGTAACTAGTCGTCCCTTGGTCTATCACTTCACACAAGTACGCCTTATAAAAAATGAAGCTAAAACAAGTAAAGCGCGTGCAGTGGTGGCTGATGCCTTTAACAGTTCTCGTATTTCCAGTACGTATTATACGTTACAGATCAAATTTACGGTTCAAAACCAGAGCAAAACGCGCGTCGTAGCAAGTGGACTGAACTATGTTAGGCTTTCATCTAACTATGCTGGAACTCCCCTAGAGAATATGGTGGACGGTTCGGCCGGGAAAAAGATTGCAGGTAACCAAACTATTAATACCAACGTGGTCATTTTGGTGCCTGCTAATCTCGTCCACACCCTTCATAGCGTTACACTACAATTTGCCGGCGCCTATGACACTTCTGGGAACAGTCTTTCCAAAGATTCCCTCGCCACAAAAATTACGTTTTAACTAGACTATGATCGGGATAATGTTCTTTGAAGTCCTCAAGAGCAGTCTAAAATGAGGCTGCGATTTCAAATAGGCTTAACACAAATTAGTTAGGGACATTTGCATTTCTTCTTTTCGGTTTTATTTAGCAATTAAAACGTCACCTCAAGTTTTCGGTTTTATTTAGCAATTAAAACGTCACCTCAAGAGGGCAAATGTCCTTTTAATTTTCAAAATAAAAACTGGTATTGGTTAGACACTAATACCAGAAAGTGTAGACCTCAAAAAAAGGAACCAGGACATTTGCCCTAGTTCCTTAATTTGTTTTACCGTATTTGACAACTGCTTTGGTAATTAAAGCCGTATAGGCCTTGCTACCGGTAATATTTGGATGCACATGATCACCGTAAAACCAATTTGGCTGATTTAAACTTGCACCATGCCAGTCCACAATATGCACATTCTTATACTGTTTGGCAGCGGTGCGAATGGTGTTATTTACTTGGGATTCCCAATTCTTGGTGGGTACATGGACGTTCACCCAAAAGATTTCGCGCTTGGTCCCCACAATAGACACAATTGTTTTTAATTGTTGTTGGGTAAAGGCACCATTAGTTCCCAAGTTAATAAGCACATTGTCACTCAAATTTCCTTGCGTAGCTAACTGCTTTAACAAACTTGTGGCCTGCCAAACCTGTCGGCCAACTTTAGCGGAAATATACGCATTAGGAAACACTTCTTGCAAATCATCAGATGTATCCGCCATGATAGAATCGCCAATGCCTGTAACTGACATTTTTTGCGCGAGTTTAACCTCAGATGGTTCTAAATTATACTTGGTTTTAATTTTTTGTTCAGTACTGGTTAACTTGATGGCTTTTTCTTTTTTAATTCTCGCAAGTTCAGCCGCACGCTGTTTCTTTTTTTGTCGTGCCTGTTTTTGCGCCTGTAGAGCTTTGGCATTCTGTGCTGAGGACTTCTTCTTATTTTTAGAAATGTTAAGCTGCAAGGCACTAGGACGATTACCTTGGTTGGAGCCATTGGCAATCCCCACTCCAGCCAAAACGAAAATCAAGACAATCGGTATCAACCAGTATCTCTTTTTCCCATATACGGAGTCACGTTTGAAGAATTCACGACCAACGCCGATCAATTGCCCGTAATTAAAGTGTGCCAATGGGGTTTCGATGAATCGATAGGAAAGATCACTAATCACGACAATAATAACAGCTTCAATCAAGGCGTTGAGTAGCGGGTGAGCAGCGATGTTAACCACTGCCTTTTCATAAAATATCATCACAGGAAATTGGTATAAATAAATTCCATAACTCCGTTTTCCAATCCAAGCAAACAGCGGATTACTGAATAAGCGATCCCCAAACTTGGTTCCCGGATGAGCAATAACTGCAATTAAAATGACCGCGAATAAAGAGAAGAGCAACATTCCCCCACGGTAAACAAAGCTGCCTGTCCCGCTCATTTTGATCCCCATCCAGACGATGAAGATTAAGGAAAGGGTTCCTAGCGTATTCAGCACAACCCGACCATTTCGCTTTAAATGCGGATTTAAGTGGGTCGTCGGCCAGAAGAAAGCTAAAGCCGCCCCTAATAAATACGGTGTCATCCGCGTATCTGTCCCGTAATAAACGCGATTCGTGTTGGCGGGATCGTACAAGATTAACATCAATAAGGCAGACACAATCGCCAATCCGTTAAAGACGCCAAGAATATGCCCTCGATTTTTGAAAACAATTAGTAAGGCAATCATCACAATTGGCCAGATAAAGTAATATTGGCCAAGCACGGATAAATACCATAAATGTGTAAAAGGAGATTCGCCGTTATAGCGGTCAAAATAAGATTGTCCATGACCAATTTGCCACCAATTATAAACAAACAGTAAGTTCGTCCACACAATTGACTTAATATGCCCCAACAGATCCTGCGCAAATACCGTCATATAAGCGGTACTGGCCACTAAAACTGTGACGAGTGTGGGATAGATTCGTTTTAGACGGCGTTTATAAAACGAAAGTACTTTAATTGAGCCATTTTGGTCCCACTCCTGAACAAATAAATCAGTAATCAAATATCCAGAAAGTGCAAAAAAGATCGGAACTCCCAAATAGCCGCCCTTCATATCATACGGCAGCAAATGATACAAAATGACACCTAGTAAGGCCAATGTACGCAGGCCGTCGAATCCTGCTATGTATCGGCTATGTTTCAGCCGTTTAGCTTGTTTTGCACTTGCTGTTCCCAACGTATTTTTCAGGGGTGAACCTTTTTTTCTTCCAGCCTTGCCGAAAGCAATAAGCTTTTCAAAATCCATACACAATCCCTCTGTAATTCAAAAATTAACTTACTCAACGAATTCAAACGTAAAATCTAAGATACGCACCGAATCCCCATTTTTAATTCCTGCTTGCCTTAAGGCGTCATCAACACCCATTCCCCGCATCTGGCGTGCAAAACGAATTAAACTATCATCATGTTCTGTGTTTGTCATCTTAAATAATTTTTCTAATTTTTCACCAGACAGGACCCACGTCCCATCTTCATCACGCTCAATTGTAAATGGTTTTTTAGCTTCATACTTATAAGTCGCTTCATTATTAGAAACTTCTGGTGCCTTGACCGGATTCGGTGTCGACTCTAATACATCAGCCGTTCGTTGCATTAGGGCTTGCAATCCTTGGTGAGTAATCGCAGAAATCGGAAAAATCTCCGGAATTTGTCGGCCATCATGTTGCTCTCGAAGCCGGGCCTGAAATTCTTTTAGGCATGTCTCAGCATCTGGCATATCCATCTTGGTAGCCACAATGATTTGCCGCCGGTTAATGAGTTCTGGATCATACTTTTTAAGTTCTTCATTAATTTTTTGATAACTTTCGTAAGGATTCTCTTCCTCAAGGCCACCCATGTCGACCAAATGGAGCAACACTTTGGTGCGTTCAACATGGCGCAAAAATTCAAAACCTAAGCCTACACCTTGTGATGCGCCTTCGATCAATCCGGGAATATCAGCAATGACAAAATCGCGTCCGTCATCTAATTGAACCATCCCCAAATTTGGAACTAAAGTTGTAAAATGATATTCTGCAATTTTGGGTTTAGCACTAGTGACCACTGAAAGCAGGGTGGATTTACCAACGGACGGAAAGCCTAACAACCCAACGTCAGCTAACAACTGCAACTCCAATTGGACATTGCGTTCCTGCCCAGGCTCCCCATTTTCGGCGATCTCCGGTGCTGGATTTTTGGGGCTCGCAAAATGGATATTGCCACGACCACCGCGACCGCCCTTTGCGATAACCAGAGTATCATTTTCATCGACAAGATCACCAATTACTTCGCCAGAATCGGTGTCTTTGACAATGGTGCCCCCGGGAACCTTAATTACCAGGTTTTCGGCACTGCGCCCGGTCATTTGCTTATTCATGCCATTGCTTCCTGAACCGGCCTTAAATTTCCGCTGATAACGAAAATCCATCAGCGTTCGCAACCCGGTATCGACTTTAAAAATGACATCGCCACCGTGTCCACCGTCACCACCCGCTGGTCCACCATTGGGCACAAATTTCTCTCGCCGAAAAGCAACGGCACCGTTTCCGCCATTGCCAGCCTTTATACTAATTTTAACTTGATCAACAAACATATTTTTTCTCCAATACTGTTTAGCGTGACTTAAGTTTTGCAATACCTCTATTTTACCAGAAACTCACCTTAATCGATAATGGTTCTTGCTAGTCGCACGGCTGATAATGACTGCCAAACATCTAACTTCGACTTTTACTTGTCCCGCTTAACGAAATTTTGATTGTTTTCGCCACAGTCGCCGAAATACCCAAATCCTGCAAATCAGCTACAGAGGCTTCTGAAATTTTACGCATAGAACCAAACTTACGCAGTAATTTATTACGTGTCTTTGGCCCCACCCCGGCAATATCATCTAGTCGCGAGCTCAGTGAATGTTTGGTGTGCACTTGCCGATGGAATGTGATTGCAAACCGATGAACCTCGTCTTGAATGCGTTGAACGAGGTAAAAGCCTTGACTCTTAGGATCTAACAATACGTGACGATCATCTGGTCCATATAAGAGATCGGCCGTCTTATGCTTATCATTTTTAACCATGCCTGCCACCGGAATATGCAGGTCCAACTCATTTATCAAGACGTCTTTAACGGCATTCAACTGGATCTCACCACCATCCATCAAAATGAGATCAGGTAGTGTCTGGTGCTCCTTTAACAGGCGGGTGTAGCGACGGCGAATAACTTCTCTCGTGCTTGCGGCTTCATCAGCATGGTCAACGGTGGTCAACTTATATTTACGGTAGAGTTTCTTATCCGGTTTGCCGTCCGTGAAAACAACCAACGCCGAAACTAAATCAGTTCCCTGAATGTGGGAATGATCAAAGGCTTCAATGCGATGTCCCGCCGGAATACCCAACGCATCTGTAATTTCCTTCATGGCACCAACCGTCTTCGAATCATCCAATTCTAATAGCCTGAACTTTTCTTCCAAGGTAATTTGGGCATTTTCGTGCGCTAAATTCATCAGGTCACGTTTTTGGCCACGTTGCGGCGTACGAACCGGAACTTGTAAAATGTCGCTAATAACTTGATTCTCCAACCCTGCAGGAACCAGAATTTCGTTTGGTAGTAAATGATTTTTCTGATTATAGAACTGCAAAATAAAAGAAGTTAATTCTTCCGTAGCGGTGCTTACAACTGGAAAAAGCCGTTTCTCCCGTTTCATTAAACGTGCTTGCCGAATAAAGAAGATTTGAATTGATAACCAGCCTTTATCAATATAGAAATTGAACAAATCACGAGGCGTGTTGTCATTTGAAATGATTTTTTGCTTTTCAACGGTCACTTCAATATAGTGAATCTGATCCCGGATATCTGCTGCACGTTCAAACTCAAGATTAGCTGATGCTTCGTTCATCTTGGTAATAAGATGCTTTTTGGCATTTTTAACATTGCCATTTAAAAATGATTTGATGCGCGCAATCTGTTTGGCATATTCCTCTTCTGGCACAGTTTTAAAACAGGCACCCAGGCATTGCCCCATGTGATAGTACAAACAAGGTCGGTGTTGATACCCATTACAACGCCGCAAAGGATAGACCTTCTGCAAAAAATGCAACGTTTCTTCGGCCGCATAAACGTTTGGATAAGGTCCGAAATAGTAGGCCCCATCCTTTTTTAAATCACCAGAAATAAGGATTTGTGGATCGCGTTCGTTGGTAATTTTAATGTACGGGTACCCGGTCCCCCGCTTCAACTTAATGTTAAAGTAAGGCTGATACTTTTGAATTAGGGTGATTTCTAGAAGAAAGGCTTCTTTATCGCTAGAAGTGACAATATAATCAAAGTCCGCAATTTCAGAAACCAACCGGGCCGTTTTACCGTCGTGGGAACTCTTAAAATAAGAGCGAACCCGATTCTTTAAATTTTTGGCTTTTCCAACGTAAATAATCTGACTGTTAATATTTTTCATTTGATAACAACCAGGCAAATCGGGCAGTAACGCCAGCTTATGTTCAATGTGTTCCGAAGCCAACTGTTCATCTCCCCCTTGTCATCATAAATCGTAATTAGTCCGTAACATTATAACGCCATTCGTTATTGCAAGCAACAATAAAGCAAACACACATTCGAATAAAAAACGTGGTCTAAAGGGTTGCCCTCACTTTTCCACTTGGTCTAGTGATTACCCTTTATTCCACGTCTTTCCTATCTTAACCTATTGAACCAAAATCTTAGAAAGAAAATCTTTTGCCCGTTCTGTCGTGGGATGTTCGAAGAAGTCTTCTGGTGTCCCTTTTTCTTGAATATAGCCGCCGTCCATAAACCAAATTTGATCCGCCACTGACCGTGCGAAACCCATTTCGTGAGTGACGACGACCATGGTCATACCTTCCTTAGCGAGATCTTGCATGACTTTTAAAACATCCCCAACCATTTCTGGATCCAGTGCTGATGTGGGTTCGTCAAAGAGCATCACTTCTGGTTGCATCGCTAGAGCACGTGCAATGGCCACTCGCTGTTGTTGCCCGCCAGACAAATTCGTTGGAAATTCGTCCCCTTTGTCTGATAAACCAACTTGCGCTAATAATTTTTGGGCAGTTTGTGTCGCTTGATCCTCAGCCATGTTCTTGACTTTCATGGGAGCCAACTTAATATTGTCCAAGACCGACATATTTGGAAATAAATTAAAGCTTTGAAATACCATTCCCATTTTTTCACGCAACTCATCTAACTGAACTTCTTTTAAACTGGTCAAATCGGTGCCTTCGAATAAAATATGACCGTCAGTTGGTTGTTCTAGTAAAGTTAAGCAACGTAAAAAAGTACTTTTACCGGCACCTGAAGGCCCAATTACACAGATTACTTGTCCCTTTTCGACAGTTTCCGAAATATCTTTTAAGACTTCCGTTTCATGGTATTTTTTCTTTAGGTTTTGAATATCTAGTATTTTAGTTGGCATGTTTCATTCTCCCTTCGAAGTAAGCCAATAATTTTGACAAACCAAAAGTTACAATAAAGTATAGCAACATTGCTACCACAATTGGTGCAACGCCCCGATACGTATCAGATTGAACGATCTTCAGTTGATAAATCAAATCGGTCACACCGATAATGGAAACAATGGAACTCTCTTTAATTAAAGAAATGAATTCATTTCCAAGTGCTGGCCAAATATTTTTGATAGCCTGCGGTAAAATAACATACCGCATCGTTTTCCGTTTGGACAACCCTAAACTCCGTGCAGCTTCTGTTTGCCCCTTGTCAACAGAATTAATGCCCCCTCGGATTACTTCAGCGACATAGGCGCCACTATTCAAGGAGACGGCGATAATTCCTGAGGTCAAAGCCGGTAAATTAATAATCAAACCAATTCCAAAGTATACAAACATAATTTGAACCATCAATGGTGTCCCACGCACAAATTCAATGTAAGCCGTTGCGATGGCTTTAAGAATCTTATTGTGGCTCAAACGCATAAATGCCAAAATCGTACCAAGAATAAACCCAAAGAAGACAGAAAATGCGGAGATAAGTAAGGTGTAGCCGATTCCTTTCGCGAAGTATTTCCAGTAGTGCAGCATTGAAGTATCAACTGTGTTCGTCTTCATATGACTGCCAGCTTCTTTTAAGTATACTTTATTAATTAAGTCTTCTTTTTTTATCTTCGCTAAACTCTTGTTAACGGCAGCCGTCAAAGTTGTTGCGCCTTTTTGAAAGGCAATTGCAGAACTGGTTTCATCTGAACTAAGGTTAAAATTTCCGTTGATGGAACTCAGTTGAGGATTATTTTTGACGTAAGCTTCCGCACTTGGTTTTTCCATGACAATGCCATCAATTTTATTTGTCTGTAAGGCCAAGATTAAATCGGCACCTTTATCAAAACCTTTGACTGTGACATTAGAAATCTGCTTTTTGGCCATGTTGTATTGCATTGTCCCCGTTTGGGCGCCTAAGATTTTGCCTTCAAAAGATTTCTTACTGGTATATAAATGGGCATCCTTTTTATTAATGACAATGTCTTGGCCACCCTTATAATAAACATTTGAAAAGGTAACATTCTTTCGTCTCGCTGGCGTTGGATTCATTCCCGCCATGACCATATCAACTTTTCCGGTTTGAAGAGCTACCAATAAAGAATCAAAATCCATATTTTTAATCTTTAACTTAACGCCTAAATCTTTGGCAATTTGACGTGCAATACTGATATCCATCCCGACATCAATACTTTTACCGTTCTTCGTTGTTTGAAATTCATACGGGGCGTAATCAGGACTCGTGCCTAAAACCAACACGCCTTTCTTCTTGATATTAGCTAGTGACTGATCTTTGGTCGTTGTACTAGAACTAGAACTAGAACCCGAATTTGAATCAGCAGCTGCTACATTTCCAAACGGTAAAACTGAAAATAGCATTCCGATCAGCAAGATCATTTCCAAAAACTTTTTCTTCATATTTCAAAACTCCCTATCACAAGTAGAATAAATGAAGTATAAGCTTTTTTGGTTTTTTATACAAGATTTTTTTGAAATTAATTCGTTTTATACATATAAATCAATATTATACGGCAAATAATGTATATTTTTCAATTAGCTGACAGATGATACAAAATTTGTTATGATAGGCGCAAGGAGTGATGAAAATGAGTTTAAATGTCAGCAACGGTTGTAAAATGTTGGAAAATACCGATTAGAAAATGTCGGTTTTCCAACATTTTTTTACGGTAAACTAAACGTATCTCAAATTTGGAGGAACTGAAATGCGTTTAGATGTTGAACAGTGTGTCCAGCAATATATTATGAACAAAATAAAGCCCAACTTCGCTGAAATTGGTCGACGATATGGTGTTGATCCGCGAACGGTTAAAAGATACTACAATTTAGGGCTCACGCCCCCAGATGAGCAGCCACAACCCTTACGGCGGCCGAGTAAACTTGACGATTATCGAAAAACGATTGAAGAAAAGGTTCTAGAAGGCTGTTCGGCAACGGCAATTTATTACTTTATCAAAGAACGTGGCTATCAAGGAAAGCAAAGTATTCTCAGAGACTATTGTCGAACCATCAGAAAAGCCGCAACGAAAAAAGCCACTATCCGGATTGAAACCTCGCCAGGGCTTTCAGCCCAGGTTGATTGGAAAGAAGACTTAACATTGATTTCTCGGCATGGAGAGATTGTCAAAGGCAACATCTTCTTATATGTTTTAGGGTACTCGCGAATGAAATACATGCAATTTACCTTCAGTCGCAGCCAAACTACCTTTTTTGATTGCTTAACGAATGCCTTTTGGGCAACCGGGGGTGTGCCGAAAGAAATCTGGTTTGACAACCAAAAGGTTGTCGTCGATCATCATAAAAGTAATTTTGGTAAGCCGGTATTTAATGAAACCTTCGTTGAATACGCTAAGGACGCTTGTTTCAAGCCAATTGCTTGTCGACCGTTTCGGCCACAAACCAAAGGAAAGGTTGAGGCGTTGGCCAGAACTACTCAGCGAATTAAAGTTTACAACCATGAGTTTGAAGAGCCGCTAGACTTAGCCGAGATCGTTCATTTGACGTGTGATCAGCTGAATCATGAGAAGTCTCAGGCGACTCAAATTCCGCCTTATTTATTGCTTGATAAAGAAAAAGAGTATCTCCATGATTTTGATCATGACTTACTCGATGCCTATGCCAGCCAAACCATCGCAAGGAAAGTTAGCAAGGAATCAATGATTGTCTTTCAAAATCGGAAATACTCCGTCCCCATCAGATATATTGACGAAACCGTACAAATTAAACACGATGACAATACTCTATACGTTTATTATAACGGAGAACTAATTCGTTCTCACCCTATTTCACTGAAAAGATTTAATTATCTTCGCGATGACATGGAAGAGATTGTCCGATCAGACCTTTATAAGAATCGTGATGACCGAGTCATTGATGATTACGTCGACCGAAACCTGAAGATGTTTGATGAAATGGAGTGAGAAAATGGCTAATTACCAAGCGTTATACACCAACCTTAGACAATTAAAGTTAGATCGTTTCGCCGAACATTTAGGCTACCTATTGGATCATCAAGATGAAGCACCCAAGTCCTTGAGTGATGCCTTATTCGAATTGACAACGGCTGAGCTTAAATACCGGGAACAAAAAAAGATTAATTTGAGAATTAAACTAGCCCGCTTTCCATATGAAAAAACGTTAGCTGACTTTGACTTTAGCTATCAACCAGGAATTAACCAAGGGACAATTGAGGACTTGGGATCACTAAGATTCACCCAAGAGAATCAAAACATTTTGTTTATCGGCACCTCCGGTGTCGGTAAGACTCACCTAGCCACCGCCATTGGAATTGAAGGGTGTAAACAAGGAATTTCAACGCAGTTTATTCGATGTAGCGACCTCATCAACAAGCTTCAAACAGCACAAGTTCAAGGACGAAGCGAAGAAGTGTTGCGCCGGTATGCCCGTTTTCAAATTCTAATCATTGACGAGATTGGTTATCTCCCAATTGAGTCAGTGGGTGCTAAGCTGTTCTTTCAGCTAATTGAAAGACGATATGAACGGAAATCAACCATTATCACCACTAATATTCCGCTTTCTAAGTGGGGAAACACCTTTTCAGATAAGATGTTAGCTAACGCCATTTTAGACCGCTTGGTTCACCACGCTAAAGTCATCCGAATCACCGGTCGATCATATCGAATGAAGGATCATTTGATTGAAAAGAAGGATAATTCTGGACCTGATTTATCAGGTTTTAGCTCACAAAATAAAGAAAGGAGCAGTGAGACACTGTAAACCTTATCGGTAAAAAACAGCATTTTTTAATCGGCAAAAAACGACATTTTCACATCGGCGTTGACATTTAAAGGTACGTCGCGAAGTCAATTTGGAAAAAATGCTGGATAAGTTCGTAGCACCTGCTGAGGACAAAAAAGCAAACGAGAAAAAAGAAAAGTTTTTAAAACGCCAAGCACCTTCAGATAAATCTAAAAAAACAAAAAAATGAGTGTCATTCAAATCAACTGGCTTGATTTGGATGCACACTCATTTTTATTTATTCGCCGGATAACGTTGATTCAATGTTTCAATGTTCTCCTGGGCCACCTGTTCAAAAGGAATATTTGCCCACTCTGCGACTTGGGAAAGATACCACAAAACGTCTCCCATTTCTTTGGTAAGTTCCTCTCGATTTAGTTCCTTACCATGAAAAGTATAATTTTTCACTAAATCCACAACTTGACCGCTCTCACTGGCCAGGCCCAAGGCACAATTTGTTAAAACTTGCTCATTGCCAAATAAAGTTCGATTTGCTTTCTTTTGATAGTCATTAAATTCCATTTCTAATCCTCCATACGCCTTTCAATCCACTGCCAAACCTGGTCTTTCCCCATTTTTGTTTGGGCTGAGAACAGCAGAAATTTATCTGGTTCACTAAAATTCAAAGTTTTTTTGATCAGACTTTCACTTTTATTCCACTTTCCGCGAGCAACTTTATCGATTTTAGTCGCCACGATTAACACAGGAATCTCATAATAACGCAACCAATTATACATCGCAATATCGTCATCGCTTGGGGCATGCCGTCCATCCACAAGTGAAATGACTCCTTTTAACTGCGGTCGCGTACTCAGATAAGTCTCAATCATCTTCCCCCATTTCTCTCGTTCCCGACGCGAAACCTTCGCATAACCATATCCCGGAACATCCACAAAGTAGAGTTGGTCCTCAACATTATAGAAATTTAAAGTTTGTGTTTTCCCCGGCTGGGAAGAAGTACGTGCATAGCTTTTTCGGTTAATTAAGACATTTGTTAGCGAAGACTTCCCGACATTGGAGCGTCCTACTAAAGCAATTTCTGGATACCCAGTTGTTGGATACTGGGCAGGCGCCACAGCACTCATGACTAATTCGACATTATGGACTTCCATTTTTGACCACCTCATTTTAATCTTGTTTAATTTTAACACACTCACAAACGAATTTTTCCCTAAAAAAATAATGGTTTCCTTTTCAGAAACCATTATTCTATCTAAACGCTTTGCCTTAGGAAGCCTTTTGATCTTTTAAAATCAGTTCTGGTTCACTGTGGTTAATAACCGTTCGTTTCGTTACCGTTACTTGTTCGACATCATTTCGCGATGGAATTTCAAACATAATATCACGCATAACTTCTTCGATGATTGAACGTAACCCACGAGCACCTGTATTACGAGAGATAGCTTCCTCCGCAATTGCTCGTAAAGCTTGGGGGGTGAAATGCAATTTCACATCATCCAGTGATAACAAAGTCTCGTATTGCTTTACCAAAGCATTTTTCGGTTCTGTTAGAATACGAACCAGATCATCCGTAGTTAGTTTTTCAAGTGCCGTCAAAATCGGTAACCGACCGATAAATTCGGGAATGAGGCCGAATCGCAATAGATCTTCAGGAATAACTTGTTGCATCAAGCTCTTAGACTCATCAATCCCCTTGTCTGAATCAGTGCCAAAACCAATTACTTTATCGCCAAGGCGGTTTTTAACAATGTCTTCAATACCGTCAAAAGCGCCGCCAACAATAAATAGAATATTGGTGGTATCAATCTGGATAAATTCCTGTTGGGGATGCTTCCGTCCGCCCTGCGGTGGCACATTTGCAATCGTACCTTCCAAGATCTTCAAAAGCGCCTGTTGCACGCCTTCACCAGAAACATCGCGGGTAATGGAGACATTTTCGCTTTTCTTCGCAATCTTGTCGATTTCATCAATGTAGATAATACCTTTTTCAGCTTTGTCCACATCATAGTCGGCATTTTGCAAGAGTTTGAGCAGAATGTTTTCAACATCTTCACCCACATAGCCAGCTTCAGTTAACGTTGTGGCATCAGCAATGGCAAACGGCACATTTAAAATCCGTGCTAAGCTTTGTGCCAAAAATGTTTTCCCTGACCCAGTTGGACCAATCAAACTAATATTGCTCTTCTGAAGTTCTGTGTCTCCTTGATCAGCATTCTCCATCTGATTAATTCGCTTGTAGTGGTTATAAACAGCCACAGACAAGGTCCGTTTAGCTTCGGTCTGTCCGATCACATATTCATTTAATTTGTCAACAATCTCTGCTGGTGTTGGAATATCAGAAAATTCTTCTGCACTTTCTCGAGAAATTTCTTCATCAATAATTTTTTTACATAAATCAATACATTCATTACAGATATAGACTCCTGGCCCCGCAACGATTTTCTTTACTTGGTCTTGAGTTTTTCCGCAGAATGAACAGGTAATTGTCCCTGTATTATCGGTGTTATCTAACAACCAACTCACCTCTCTAATGTTTATAGCACCATCATACCAAAAAGCTAGCTATTAAGCTATTAACTCGTTTTAAAAAAGAACCCATCAAACAAATTAATGGATTCCTTTCAAATTCAAAAAATTGAATTATTTAGTTTCATCTTTCTTTTCAGCTTTAGCTGTTGATTTAGCCTTACTTTCCTCAACTGCTGAATCTGTGATGATTGCAACTGCCTTCTTAACGGCAATATCATGTTTCAACATGTCTTCCGAAAGAGCGTTCTTAACGGCGCTTTCTTCCATACCGTATTGAGAAGCAAGATCTTTAATTTCAGCTGCAACTTCGTCTTCTGTAGGTTCGATTTTTTCAGCTTCAACAATTGCTTCTAAGACCAAGTTAGTCTTTACACGATTTTCAGCACCTTGAGCTAATTGCTTCTTCAAATCATCTTCTGAAGTGCCCGTGATCTTGTAGTAAGTCTTAGGGTCGATTCCTTGTTGTTGCATGTTAGCAAGATATTGATCGAGTTGACGTTGGACGTCTTCATCAACCATTGCTTGAGGAATTTCTTTAACTTCTGCATTGTCCACAGCCTTTTGGATAGCTTCATCTTCCTTAGCTTGTGCAGCAGCATCGTCTTTTTGTTTCTTCAAGTCGTCATGTGTTTTGGCTTTCAACTCTTCTAAGGAGTCAACTTCCTCATCAACGTCTTTTGCAAACTCATCATCTAATTCAGGTAATTCTTTTGTCTTGATTTCATGAATCGTAACTGCAAAAGTAGCCTCTTTACCCTGGAGGTCTTCTGCATTGTAATCATCTGGGAAGGTTACTTTAACGTCAACCTTATCGTCTGATTTGTGACCAACTAATTGGTCTTCAAAACCAGGAATAAATGAGTTAGAACCTAATTCCAAATCGTAGTTGTCTGCTTTACCACCATCAAATGGCTTACCATCAACTGAACCTTCAAAATCAATTGTAACAGTATCGCCCTTTTCAGCAGGTTGGTCTTCTTTCAAAACAAGTTCTGCTTGTTGTTCACGTTTCTTTTCAATTTCAGCATCAACTTCTTTTGAAGTTACCCGATGGGCTTGCTTAGCAACAGTTAAGCCCTTGTAGTCACCAAGCTTAACGTCCGGTTTAACAGTCACAACTGCCTTCAAAACCCATGGCTGACCCTTTTCCATGCTATCAACATCGATCTTAGGTTGGTCTACAGGTTCAATTTTTGTTTCTTCAATAGCCTTTTCATAAGCTTCTGGTAAAACGATATTCAAAGCATCTTCGTAAAGCGCTTCTTCACCGTACATCTGGTTGAAGATCTGACGTGGGACGCGTCCCTTACGGAAACCAGGTACATTTAATTGCTTCTTAGTTTTTTGAAAGGCTTTGTCTAAACCTTCACGAATTTTATCGGTGCTAATTTCGAAAGTTAATTCACCATCACTGGCACCTTTTTTTTCCCATTTTGCAGTCATTATTTTCCCTCCGACTATTAATTACAATTAGTATTGCATACGGATACTAGTTTACCGTATACGACAACAATTGTAAATGCTTATGTTCCTAATAACGGGCAGATTCACACTTTTACCACCCAGATTAAATCAAATTTTATGCAAAAAAAAGACCCGGAAACAAATGGGTCTACACTTTCTGGTATTGGTGAATAACTGATACCAGTTTTTATTTTGAAAAAAAAAAGGACATTTGCCCTCTTTGTGTTACGATTTAATCGCCTAATAAAATCGAAAAGAGGAAAAACAAATGTCCCTAACTAATTCTATCCTAAGCCTATTCGAAATAACAGACCCTAATTTAACTGTAACTGAGATTACTAAGGAACATTATCCCAATGGGCAACACGTTCATGTCGTTCACGCTATCCTTTCCTATCAACTTTTAAAATGTCCTCATTGTGGCCATAAATCTCTAATCAAAAATGGAACTCACATTGGCCATCTAAGATTGGGAACCTTATCAGGTGGACGTTATGAGATGCAGCTAAAACGACAAAGATATCAATGTAAACGGTGTTTAAAAACCTGTGGTGCTCAAACTAACCTCGTTAAACGTAATGAAACTTTTACGCATAATGTGAAACATCAAGTAATTGTTCTGGCTCGGGATATGCTGACCAGTAAAGAAATCGCTAAGATTTGTGGGATTTCACCAAGTAGTGTTCAACGCATTTTAAATGCGAATATTCACTTAGCTTATCGTGTTAAAACACTCCCCCAAAATCTTTGTTTTGATGAATTCCGTTCCTGTAATCATCTAATGTCCTTTAACTGTTGCGATGCCGTTAGTCATCGCCGCATTGTGATTCTTAAGGATCGCCTTAGTAAGGATATCATTGATTACTTTGAAGCTCGCTATTCAGTTCAAGAACGTATGAAAGTTCAAACAATCACCGTTGATATGAATGCTGAGTATGCTGGCTTTATTCATCGGTTATTTCCTAAGGCAATAACCATCATTGACCGTTTCCACATTATTCAACTTGCCGGTCGGGCACTGGATAACGAACGTACACGTGTGATCCATACTTTTCAAGATAAGCATTCCCGAGTTTATCGCATTCTAAAATCTCAATGGCGTTTGTTCCATTTGGCAGAAGAAAAGGTCAATGATACTAAACTTATCTATTTACACGGTATCAACGAATACATGACCCAACAGAACGCCATTGACCTAGCCTTAGATGAATTTCCAGAATTTAAAACTGTGTATCAAACCTATCAAGGAATTCTAACAGCCATTCAACAAAAAGATGCGGTTGGATTTAAAACCTTGATTGCCAACTACAAGGCGGCTGGCAACCAAATGGATATTACTATCTCAACTTTAATAAAGAATGGTCCTGCTGTTCTCAATAGTTGTCGTTATCCGTATTCCAACGGTCCTATTGAAGGACTAAATCGTAAAATTAAGGTGTTAAAGCGTAGCTGTTTTGGTTTTCAAAATATTCATAACTTTTTCATTCGTATCAGTTTAATTTATGCGTAAACAAAAAAAGCACATTCACCGAAGTGAACATGCTTTTCAAAAATCTCCACCAATACAATTTGACAGAGACCCAAACAAATTCCGGATCTTCTGTGTGCTTCAAAATTAATTAGTCATCAATTTCAGAAACAACACCGGCACCAACAGTATGGCCACCTTCACGAACGGTGAACTTAGTACCTTTTTCGATAGCGACTGGTTCGATAAGTTCTACAGTAAATGTAACGTTATCACCAGGCATTACCATTTCAACATTTTCAGGCAATTCAATTACACCTGTAACATCAGTTGTATGGAAGTAGAATTGTGGGCGGTAGTTTGAGAAGAATGGCGTATGACGGCCACCTTCTTCTTTTGTTAAGATATAAACTTCACCCTTGAACTTCTTGTGAGTTTGGATTGAACCAGGTGCAGCAAGAACTTGTCCACGAACAACTTGGTCACGGTTAATACCACGAAGCAATACACCAACGTTATCGCCGGCTTCACCTAAATCAAGTGTCTTACGGAACATTTCAAGACCTGTAACAGTTGACTTGAGAGTTTCTTCCTTCAAACCAACGATTTCAACTTCGTCACCGACTTTAACTTCACCACGGTCGATACGACCAGAAGCAACAGTACCACGACCAGTGATTGTGAAGACATCTTCAACAGGCATCAAGAACGGTTTGTCATTATCACGTTGTGGTGTTGGGATGTATTCATCGATAACATCCATCAAGTGAAGAATAACTTTTTCTTGTTCTGGGTCGCCTTCAAGAGCCTTCAAAGCTGAACCACGGATTACAGGAATGTCGTCACCAGGATAATCGTATTCTGATAATAATTCACGAACTTCCATCTCAACTAAGTCAACCAATTCGTCATCATCAACTAAATCAGTCTTGTTTAAGAAGACAACGATGTAGTCAACACCAACTTGGTGAGCAAGTAAGATATGTTCACGAGTTTGTGGCATAGGGCCATCAGTTGCAGCAACAACTAAGATAGCACCATCCATTTGTGCAGCACCAGTGATCATGTTCTTGATGTAATCAGCATGTCCTGGAGCATCAATATGAGCATAATGACGCTTTTCTGTTTCGTATTCAACGTGAGCTGTGTTGATTGTGATACCACGTTCACGTTCCTCTGGAGCAGCATCGATATCAGCATAATCTTCAGCTTTAGCTAAACCTTTGCTAGCTAAAACCTTTGTGATAGCAGCTGTCAGAGTTGTTTTCCCATGGTCAATATGGCCGATTGTACCAATATTTACATGGGGTTTTGTTCTTTCGTAATGTTCTTTTGCCATTAATACGAACCTCCTGTATTTTCGTAAGAATTACTCAGCCCTTGGCGTGGCTGGATTCTTTAAAAACTATTATACTACATCCTCTTGAAAAGGCAAAGCATCACCTCAGAGAATCCTTAAACATTATATATAGAACGCCGAAGTTTGTAAACCGATTAGCGTAAAAAAGTTGGAATATTTATAGCTTTTTCCTTATTTATCTAATTGTTTTCCAAAAGTTGTGCCGTATACTTGTGAAATTTTGCTTGCCAACTGGCTATTTTTTGAGTCTGATCCGTCAGCGGATGTGCTTGTCCACGGTACTCGGCGATCCAGTAGTCCGCCCATACTTGAGGCTTTGTGATGATTTGATCCGCAAACGGATAGAGGTAACTCAAAAATAAATTCTTTTCTTTGAGAATACCATCCAACAAGATGGGATCTTGATCAGCTAATTTCTCTGTTAAATAATTTGTTAAATTTTTCTGGGCCTTATTAGCCAAAATTTCCGGTAACCCTTTCAACAACACCCGATGATTCTGCTCATCTAGCCAATAATAGTTAATCTCTTCTTGACGTGCCAAAAAAGTAACATTTTCTAAAATTGTCGCCCGGACCAACGGATGCACAAATGGATCTACAAAGATAAATTGTGCCGCTTGAAAATAAGCATCTGCGGGTAACTGTTTAGCTTCTTCCAAAGTACTATAAGCTTCTGGAATCGTGAGATCACCTAAATGATAAAACTTTTTTTGTTTTTGTTTTAATGTTGCGGTCATTTCGAAGGCTTCTGCCTCTTTTTCTTGCAACCTTTCTTGATAATTAGCCAGGTTAGTAGCTCCCAGTCGCTCAAGTGTAACTAAAAATTTATGCGCATCCAAGAAGTTTTGACAACCAACCAATAATGAAAAGTACAAGTTTTGCATCTTATCATTTTCAAGATAAAAGGCAAAAGAATCCCGGGCAAACTTAAGGCCTTCAACGTAGTGCTTCGTTTGGTAGAGACTCAAAACATAATAATAATTAAGTTGCCGATCGTCCTGTGTTTCCGCTTCATAAGGTTCAATTAGATTCAAGACTTGTTGCCACTGCTTTTGTGCCACAGCTAATTCAAGCTTTTTTAGATCTGTTGCCTTCATAATTCTCCTCACTTACAAATAAAACTGGGACAAATATCGAACTTGTCCCAGTTTTGTTTTTTACGATTGTGCATCACTTTTTAGGTTCAAAAATCCGATTTTGTACAGTTTGCCATGCTAGTCGGAAATGAGACTGCCTTCTAGATTTTATTTTTCTGCAGCTTTTTTGGGAGCCTTACGATGATGTTGATTAACTTCCATAATAACCGGCAGAATAACTGGATGGCGCTTCGTCTGTTCAAATAAGTAGTGACTTATTTTTTCGCGAATATCTTGTTTCAGATGCCCCCAATCGAACTCCTTATTATCTAAATTACTTTGAACGGCATCTGAGACGATCGTGGCACTTTCTTTCAATAGATCATGCTCGTTGTTGACATAGACAAAACCTCGCGAAGTCACTTTGGGTTGCCCAATAATAACCTTTTTCTTTCGGTCAATGGTGACCACTGCAATAAAAATTCCATCGTCTGAAAGAATTTTCCGGTCACGGAGCACAATGTTGCCGATATCACCCACACCAATGCCGTCAATCATGGTGTCACCAACTTCAATGCCCTGCCCTAAGTGCATTTCGTTATTTTTATATTCCAAAACATCGCCTTTTTGGGTAATAAAAATATGGTCAGCTGGCATTCCGACTTCTTGAGCCAACTGGGCATGCGTATTTAAGAGCCGATATTCTCCTTGGACTGGGATCAAATACGTTGGCTTGAGCAAATTAATCATTAGTTGCAAATCATTCTTGCTGGCATGTCCGGAGGCGTTTAAGTCATCAGAAATGGCTTTAACTTCGCCCCCCGCACGATAAATCATATTTTTAGTTTTAGCGACCGTTGTTTCCATTGCATGGGAAGGCGTGGTGGTAATAAAGACCAGATCGCCGGCTTCAATATGCACACCCTTACCCGGATCATTGGCCATTTTTTGAAGTGCCTTAATCGGTTCGCCCATTTTGCCAGTCTCTAGAATGACCGTCTTTTCTTTGTCTAAGCTCTTAAGCTTATTAAATGGCACGATGAGATCTTCAACAGGAAGATGTAATTTGTTGAGGCGTAACGCGGTGTTCACAATGCGTTCTAAGTCATGGCCCGTCAAAACCACTTTCCGGTCAGACTGGGCGGCGGCATCCAAAACCTGTTGAATGCGTAAAATATTAGAAGCCACTGAAGCCACAACAATCCGTCCTTCATGATACTTAAAAGTTTCAAGAATATAGTTTGCGATATCGCGTTCGTTTGTCGAAGGTTTCGGATTTTCATCATTGGCAGACTCACTCAGAAGCGCCAAAACACCCTGAGCACCAATTTGACCAAGACGCCCAAAATCAGTCGCATATTCAACAGAAGCCGTCTGATCGAACTTAAAGTCCCCTGTATACACAATCTGACCTTCATCCGTCTTCAAAACAATGCCCAGTGATTCCGGAATAGAATGTGTTGTTTTGAAAAATGAGACCGTCACGTCATCGAAATCAATTTCCATTTTTTCATTGACCACATGAAAATCACTAAAATGCTTTAAGGCGGCATCCTTTTCAACATTTAATTTAGAAAGCGCAATCGTCATTTCGGATCCAAAAACTGGGACCGGAAATTTTTCTAAGAAATACGGCAGCGCCCCAATGGCATCAGCATGCCCATGGGTTAAAAACACCCCAACAATCTTGTCTGCATGATTTTCCAAATACGAGAAATCCGGAATCACAACGTCAATTCCCAATAGTTCATTTTCTGGGTACTTTAACCCACAATCTAAAATATAAATGGCATCATTAACTTCCACAGCATACATATTCTTGCCATTTTCACGAACCCCACTAAATGGGATAATTTTAATACTTTTACTCATTCATTCCACCTCAAAAATTTTAATGACTTTCTTTATTATGTTTATCTATCAAAATACGCCAAACTATTACACATAGAAGTTTCACTGAGTTAAATAACAGCGAATTTTCTAGCTGCCAAGTTAAAATAGATAGGTATTTACAACTTTTCCACTCCAAAATTCGTTTTATTCATAACCCACAAAATCGCGTTATTTAGAATTCTATTCTGTCTCGATGTATAAACTGCTTTAAGTTTAACACATTTTAGATCGTTATTTGTATCTTCATGTCTTTGAAAGTGCTTAAAACTTTTTATAAGGTGAAAAAAAGCCATAAAAAAGAAGCATCAGCCCAAGCCTCTGCTTCCCAAATTAAGATTAACGACGTAATCCTAAAGATTTGATTAATTCACGGTAACGTTGAACATCAGTCCGACGTAAATATGCAAGTAAATTACGACGATGACCGATTTTCTTCATCAATCCACGTTGTGAATGAAAATCTTTTTTATGAACACTTAAATGTTCATTGATTTCATTAATATCTGCAGTTAAAACAGCAACCTGAACTTCTGTTGAGCCAGTATCACCATCATGACGTGCATACTTTTTAATGATTTCGTTTTTCTTTTCTTGTGAAATTGCCATTGTTTCCACCCCTTCTAATTAAATTGCCCGAAACTGAGTAATTCGCTGGTGGATCGAAAAACTAAGTATGGGTTTGTGCCCGAAGCACAATGACTATCATACCTAACTTTTAATCAAAAAACAAGTGACCACTACTTCTACTACCCATTTTAGCTATCAAGTAAAGTTACTTGACAATTTCTTATTGCATTCGCTAGGGGTCTTCTGTATAATAACATTTGTTGTAGTATTAATTTCAGATTAGTGGAGGTGAATCAAATGCCAGTTATTAAATCCGCAATGAAGCGTGTTAAAACTAATGAAAAAGCCGCTTTACGTAACCAATCACAAATCAGTATGGTGCGTACTGCCGTTAAAAAATTCGAAACAGCTGCTGTTAAGGGCGCTGATGACAAACAAGACTTGTACCTTAAGGCAATCAGTAAGCTCGACCAAGCTAAAACAAAAGGTTTGATCAAAGCTAACAAAGCTGCACGGACAAAATCTCGTTTAACAAAACAACTTGCTAAATAATCATTGAAACTTAACTAAAAAACCTGAAGGCAGCGGTCTTCAGGTTTTTTAGTACCTTTTTTTAACAAGAGACTCTATTTTTACAAAGCATACTTGGTTAAGAGATACGAATTTTTTGATCAATAAACTGCAGTAAAAAAAGTTCAAATAATAGTTCTGGGTCTTTTTGCGAGGATTTTAATTGCAGGTCCAAATCTACTAGCCCTGTGTATCCCATTTCTAAGTCCTGTTTGGAGAAATGGCGAGCCGTCTGCATGGCTAATTTCACCCGGTATGGATGCACCTTCAAAGTTCCGGCAATATCTCCCTGTGAGAAGCCCTGCTTTTGGAGGATTTTAACTTGCAACAACAGCCGAAATTGTCCTACTAAAACTGCATTGATCCGTAGTGGCTGTTCTTGCTGTTTAATCAGACTTTGATAAATATCAATCGCACTCTTAGATTTTTTTTGCAAAACGGCATTACTTAGATCAAAGACATTTTGATCTAAGCTTTTAGCCACCAAGGCTTGAACCGAATCTAAAGTGATCTGTTTGGACTGAATGTTATATAACATCAATTTGGGAAGCTCATTCATCATTCGGCTTAATTTTGAATCCGTTCTAAACAAGAGTTGGTCCAGTGCCTCACGCGAAATTTTATAATCCTTTGCTTGCAATCGCTTCTGGATCAATTGACTAATTTGACCTTGATTCAAATTGCCAATTTGAATCGTTTCAGCCTGCTTTTGGAGTGTCTTCACCAATTTCTTTCGTCCATCGAGTTTATCGTAAGGAGCGAGTAAAACAACCACGGTGGAAGCCACGGGGTGTTCAAAATAATTTTGCAACCCCTCAACATCATGGCTAGGTCCCCCCTTATGCCGCTCTCCAGTGAGAAAATAGGGATTTCGAATAAACACAACTCGCCGTTCACCAAAAAATGGTGCCGAAGTGGCATCATCTAAAGCCACACCTAATGCGGTAGTTTCCATGTCGTAATTGCCAATATTCATTTCCTGTTCCTCTTCTGGAACCAAATTACGAAATGCTTGTTGTAATTGTTGTTCGAGGTAATCCTCTTTCCCCAAAACTAAATAAATAGGTTCTACTTTTCCTTTTTTTAGGTTATCAAGTACCTCAGTGTATTGAATTTTTTTCATAGTTCCTCCGCACAAACTGCCAGTTTTTGAAGCTTTTTGTTGTAAATTGGTAACTGATCATTCCTTCGTTGATTGTTGAAAGTGCCTGAATATGCAATTTTTTCAACGTTGCTAGGGTCTCGGGATTCGGATGACCATAATGATTATTTTTCCCGGCTGAGATAATTCCAATTTTAGCATGAATTTGACTCAAATACGCTTCTGCCGAAGAAGTTTTACTGCCATGATGGCCAAGCTTGACAATTGTTGCCTGTAATTTTGGATAATGCGCATTGATTTCTAATTCGCCAGCCTGGTCTAAATCTCCAGAAAAAATAAAATAATCAGATCCAAATTTTCCCCATAGCGTTAATGAATCATGATTTTCACCCTTCCCCGGCTGGAAAGGATGCACAATTTTAAAGGGAAATTTTGGAATCCTTTGATTAGCCAGAACCGGCATTAATTGCGCCTTTTTCAAGAAAGGGGCAACTTTATTCTTAAATCCTCGTGAGGCTTGCATACCCTGTGGGATTAAAACGCGTTTCACCTTCATCTTAGCAAGTAAAACGCCCGCATCCCCCACATGGTCTGCATCTTGATGCGTCAAGCAAAGCGTATCGATTGTGTCCACACCAATACTTTTCAGATAATTCAGCACTGGTGGTTCATGTGCCTTCTGATGTCCCTGTGCCCATTTTGGCTTTAAAAAGCCTACTTTGCCCCCGGTATCGATAACTGTCACCGAACGGTTAAAAGGCATGCGGACCAAAATACTATCCCCTTGGCCAACATCCACAAAGGTCACCTCACCGTTAATCGGAAAATGGATGCCCATAAAAATAAACAAATAGCTTCCCGCTAGCAGGATTGAGAAGGCCTTTTTTTGACTAGGAAATGCCAGCAAACAAAGCGATAAGATTAACAGACTACTAGTCGCTAGAAGACTGGGCTTCCCAAAAGTAATTTGCCCTGGAAATTGGCTAAATAACTTGACCATCTGGTGAAAAAAATTTAGCCCAATTACTAATCCCTGGCTGAGCTGTGGTAACCATCCAAAAGTTGCCACACTAATAAGTACTAACGGTAACACAAAATTCGAAAAAAGCGGAATGATTAAGAAATTAGCAAACGAAGTCAGGATGTGCCACTGATAGGTATGAAATAAAATAATGGGTAAACTAACCAGGTTCAGCAGCCAAGCCCGTTTAAACATAATTTCTCACAAAGATCAATAAGAAAGACAACAAGTAGCTTAATTGCTGCCCGCCCATACTTAAAATAACGTAAGGGTCCACGGCCAAATTCACCAGCAATGTGATACTCCACACGTTTAGCTGTACCTGTCTTTTTTTACCAAGCATCCCTAATTCGGCCATCATAATCGACCGAAATAAACTCCCCGAGCCACCGCCAATAATCAAAAAGGCCGGTAACAGAATGATTAGCAACCAGTTGGTTGTTTCTTTAGTAATTCTGAAACGCAAGAAAATTTGCTTTAATAACCAGCAAAAATAAAAAACATGTAGCCCTGACAAACTGAACAGATGCAAAAGGCCTAGTTTAGTGACGCCCGTCATATCCTCAGCGAAGAACTCGTCTTTATACCCAATTAATAAACTTAAAGCATAGGTCTTCATGAGCCCCGGCAGTTTTTCACAATAAAAGCGCATCTCATTACGCCACGTATGAAGTAGCGCTAGGACATGACTAAACGACACACCAAATGAGATCGGTCGCCAATTTATGATGACGGCTTTCCCCACTGAATTTGTAATTCCCTTTGAAAGACAATAAGCCCGGTAATCAAACTGGTTCCGATTCCCAGGCTTATCAATTGTTTGTAAATCGCCTCGAAGGGTGATCACAACAGGCGTTTTGATTCTCATCATTTGCTGCTGTTCGCGTTGCGTCTTGAAGTAACCCGAAACTAACAAAGGTTGTCGCTTTAAATTACGGCCCGTAAATTGAAAATAATCACCCTGACACTTAATTTCATCTGGCTGGACAAGTAACTGGGTTTGCCAGTCGGTCCGAGGCGTTAGTCGCTGGGTTGTTAAACGCGCATCATGCCATAAAAACAACCCACTAAAAACGACGCCTCCCACTAAAGCGTAACCCACAATTACCTTATCATGCAGATAAATGATCCGAATAAGCCAGTAGCCAAGAAAAAGAATAAAGATCCATAAATGCAGGGTTAGAATAGCATCAAGCAACACTACTAAAATGGTGATAAAAACCCAAGGCAAATTTGCCAGTTTAGTCTTGATTTAAGATTTTATCCATGGAAACGGCCGCAATTTCTTCAGGTGTAAATTTGACGTGTTGCACCTCAACGTGCATACGTTTAAGCAAACCTATCGCGTACACATCATTATGATAATTGCGTAAGTAGTGAATTTTTTTAATACCGGCCTGTAAAATCATCTTTGTACATTGCAAACATGGAAAGTCGGTGACATAAATTTCTGCACCTTCAGTTGCCACACCAAATTTAGCACACTGCAAAATGGCATTCATTTCAGCATGGATTGTTCTAACACAATGGCCATCGACTAAATAACAGCCCTCATCAATACAGTGGACGTCTCCAGAAACTGAGCCGTTATAGCCCCCTGCAATAATACGTTTATCACGCACAATCGTGGCACCTACCGAGAGTCTTTCACAAGTGCTGCGAAGCGAAAGTAAAACTGCTTGTGTCATAAAGTACTGATCCCACGGAATTCTTTTATCACTCATAAAAATGCCTTCCTTCTTTAATGTAAAGTATACCAAAAAAAATTAGCCATACTAGACACTTAGTTGCGCCTTTAAGGCATCAAATGTTTTATCGCCGATGCCTTGAACTTCTTTTAATTCTTCAATACGCTTAAATTTTCCGTGTGTTTGTCGATACTGAAGGATCAAATCAGCTTTTTTATCCCCAATACTGGTTAACGTTTGCAATTGTTCTTTAGTAGCGGTATTTAAATTCACTGTCGTTCCTTTTTCTTCGGAAGAATCATTTGTAGTGGTTGCTGACGTATCCATCTGTGTAGCAGAAGAAGCGGATTCTGAGGCATTCTGATCACTAGGGGTGACATTGGCTTCGACAGTCCCCGTAACCGCTCCTTTGATTTCACCACGAATAGGAACGTAGATAACTTGTTGGTCCGACAACTTCTGTGCCAGATTTATGTGCTTGCGATCGGCTGTTTTGAGCATGCCGCCTGCCAAGTTAATGGCATCATCCACCCGCATCGAGGACTTAACCTTAAAAATTCCTGGACTTTTAACCGCACCTTTAACATCAACATAAATTTCTTGATTACCTGAGGATTGGCTTGCGGCTTGCACTGTGGCAACAGCCGAACTGCTACTAACAACGGTGCTTGAGGACTGGGGGCTTGTCTGCCCATCTTCAGTGCTTTCGTCCAGACCGCTAGTTATCATCGCTGAATTCGTTTGTGAAGTTGCCGTTTTATTGTTGACACCCCATAAAAGAAGCCCACCAATGACCAAAATACCCGCTCCAATCAAAATATATTGTTTATACTTTTCCCATATTTCTAAAATCACATCCTTCACTCCCCTTTCACAATCAAATTACGTCAAAAAAAAGAAAACCTTCGAATAAAATTCAAAGATTTTCAATCTGACTAGATATTGCCTTCTAGTTACTTCTAGTCATACCGTCCATTTCATTAGCTAGTTTTTTTTAAATAATTGATGGCATCGGAAAGGGAGCGCACGGGGACCACTTTCATATTAGGAGCCACACGTTTAGCGGTTCTTTTTGCCATCTGGTAATTCGTTAAATGGTCTGGCTCATACTTTTCAATTAATTTCGTTGGTTTAAGATAAGGCGCAAAAAATACAGTAGCGCCAGCCTTTTTGGCAGCAACAATTTTTTTGTCAATGCCCCCAATTTCACCAACCGAACCATCAAGCGCAATGCTTCCGGTTCCCGCAATTGTCCGTCCTTTACGTAAATTTTGGTTGGTCAACTGACTATAGATCTGCAAGCTAAACATGAGCCCCGCTGACGGCCCTTCAACACCATGCGGGTCAATCGAAACTGGCGTTTTTGTAGTAACTTGGTTGTTATCTGTCAAGCCAATGCCAATTCCCGGCTTGCCGTTAGAAAGACGCACCAATTTACCAGTTGCTTTTTTAGCTTTTCCATGGCGAACATAAGTGATTTGTACTAGATTGCCAACGCCGCGCGCTCTAATTTTTTTCATGGCATCCTCGGCACTAGTTAACTTATGCCCATTCACTTGGGTAATAGTATCCCCAACATGGAGTACCTTTCGAAATTGAGAATTTTTTTCAATTTCAAGCACATAAATCCCTTTAAAGTGAACTTTCACAGCCTGATTTGCTTTGTGATAGGCTGCATAAATCGCTTGGTTAATGGCACTTTTCATATAAAAAGTCTGAACTTTGTTATAGGTTTTACTATCCTGATTGCCCGTCACATCACTAACCGAAACCGTCTCATAATGAGGCATGACTTTCGCATAAACATAAAGTGCTGCTGTCCCTTTCATGATTGAGACCGTCGTCATCCGAAAACTGCCTTTTTGGCGATCACGCTTGTGTGCCACACGAACATAAGGACTTAATCGATCCGCTGTCCCTGGCCCCTCAACATAAAACGGTAAAGGAAACAGGAAAAAAGCCAGAAGAACTAGGATTGCAACTAGCAGCACCCAATATTTTTTTAGAAATTTTCTCATGCGTGCCATCATTTCCTTACCTAAATTTTGCTTGTAATGCTTGGTTCACATTCTCTGGTACAAATTTCGAAACATCCCCATGCATCTTCGCAATCTCCTTGATCATACTAGAAGCCACATAACTATTATTCGGATCCGCTAGCAAAAAAATCGTCTCAACTTTATTTTCTAACTGATGATTCATCGCCGCAATTTGCCGTTCGTAACGGTAGTCCGTTTCATCTCGCAAGCCTCTAACCAACACCGTTGCATTTTGCTTTCGAAACAAATCAACCGTCAGCCCGGTGGTCAGAATTACCGTCACATTTTCCAGCCCGGCCACAGCCTGTTTAATTAAAGTCACTTTTTCGGCTGGCGTGAATAACGCCCGTTTACTAGTATTAGTTGCCACGGCAACAATTAACTTGTCAAATAAGCGGGCCGTTCGTTTAATAATATTTAAATGACCATTCGTCAGAGGATCAAAGCTCCCCGGAAAAATTGCAGTTTTCATTTATTCACCCACTTCAAATCGATAAATACTAACCTCAGTGATGCCATAGTCCTGTCGTTTCCAAAGCTTAAAATCAGGTAGTTCTTCTGGTAGCTTTGCAAATTGATCTGTCTCACAGACAATAATTGCCCCTGGTCGAAGTAACTTCAATGTCACCATTGTGGCCATATTTTGCGTAATTTTTTGTAATTTATAAGGTGGATCCAAAAAGACTAAATCCAATTTAACTTGTTCTTCTGCCAATATTTTCAAAGCACGCTGGGCATCCTGACGCATAATTTCAAATTGCGCTTCAGCTCTGGTAACAGCCACATTTTGCGTAATTGTTTGAATAGCCTGACGCTGTTTATCAACTAAATAAGCCTTCGCGATTCCTCGTGAAACAGCCTCGATACTCAAACCACCACTTCCTGCAAACAAATCCAAGGCTGTTCCGCCCTCGAAATATGGACCAATCATATTAAACATTGATTCTTTGACTTTATCCGTTGTTGGCCGCGTCTTTACACCCGGTACTGCTTTTAAGCGACGACCACCAAAATCTCCAGACACCACTCGCATTTTCTCACCTAATCTTCATTTGTTCGTTTAAAATCTGCTGCTTCATCGTCAAAAACAACCCTTAAATCCCGCCGTGGCGAAATTGAGGCCCGTTTTACGCTGGTCAATTTATTAATTGCGGTACACGCGTTTTCAGCCTGATTGCGGTCTGTATACAACACGGCGTACTTCATACTTCGCGATACATAATACACGATTCCAAAATTTTTCAATTGTTTAACTTGCCGAAAATTGGTTAAATTCACGATGATACTTTCCCGAGGCTGAAGTGTAAATTCCATTTGAATCCTCCTGAAACTCTTTATAATTTTTGCGGTGCTAGTTCAATCAATAAATCGTTCGTCTCTACAACATCGCCCGCATTCACATAGATATGCTTAATCACACAATCCATCGGTGCCTGGATCGTGGTCTCCATTTTCATGGCTTCGGTGACCAATAAATTAGTGCCGCCAGTAACTTTTTGACCGGCATGGACATTGACACTGAGCACCGAACCACTCATGGTGGCCCCAATCTCATTTTGGTTCGTTGGTTCCGCTTTACGCTTGCCAACCACCTTTTCGCGAACACTTGAATCGCGCACCACAATATCTTGTTTCCTACCGTTTACCTCAAAGTACAGGGTTCGCTTGCCCTGTTCATCTACTTCACCGATTTGATTCAACTTAATAATTAAGTGATACCCTCGTCGCAATTCAACGTCAACTGTTTCTCCCGGACGAATCCCTTGGAAAAACGTAGGGGTATCTAAATGTGCAATCGGTCCAGACTTCGCTACAAAGTCATGGTAATCAGTGAAAACCTGCGGATACAGAATGTCACTAATCACTTCTTCGGCGGTTACTGGCCGGCCTAATTGGTTCGTCAATTGTTGTTTGGCAGCGGTAAAATCAGCTGGTTTTGCGAGGCTGCCCGGACGGACAGTGATTGCTGGACGATTTTTGAGAACCATTTTTTGAAGGTGCTTAGGAAAACCATTTACCGGTTGGCCCAGATTGCCTGCAAAGAAGTCAACCACGGACTTAGGAAAATCTAGGTGATCACCTTGAGTCAAAACATCATCGGGCGATAACTTATTTTCAACCATAAATAGGGCCATATCGCCAACTACTTTCGAACTTGGCGTTACCTTGATAATATCACCAAAGAGGTCGTTGACTTGCCGATAAGCTTCTTTAACTTCTTCAAATCGTCCCTTTAGTCCGAGCGCCTGCGCCTGTTGTTGCAGATTCGAATATTGTCCACCTGGCATCTGAGTTTGATAGATGTCTGTCTGTGAGCCCGTCATCCCATTTTCAAAATCGTGATAGAATGGACGCACTCCTTTCCAGTAACGGTTGATTTCTTCGGCATTCTGAATATTTAGACAGGGCTGCCGCTTGGTTCCTGCCATTGCGTAGTATAAACTGCTCAAGCTTGGTTGACTCGTTGTGCCTGATAAGCTACTCGTCGCCACATCAACAATGTCCACACCCGCTTTGGCCGCACTCAAGTAAGTGGCAATCCCATTTCCCGTTGTGTCATGGGTATGCAAATGAATTGGAATTGAAATTTCATCCTTAAGTGAACTAATCAATTGGTAAGCAGCTTGTGGCTTCAAGACGCCTGCCATATCTTTAATTGCCAGGATTTGGGCACCCGCTTGTTCCAACTCTTTAGCCAGCGCCACATAATATTTCAAAGTATATGTTTCTTGATGTGCATCCAAAATATCGCCAGTATAGCACATTGTTGCTTCTGCAATTTTTCCGGTATCGCGAACTGCCTGAATACTTGTTTCCAATTGAGGTACCCAATTCAGACTATCGAAAATTCGAAAAACGTCAATACCATTTTTAGCAGCCAGTTGAATAAACTCCCGTAAAACGTTATCCGGATAGTTTTGATATCCGACCGCATTACTTCCCCGAAAAAGCATCTGTAACAAGGTGTGGGGCATGCGTTTTCTTAACTGGCGCAGTCTTTCCCAAGGATCCTCATGCAAAAATCGGTAGGCCACATCAAACGTTGCTCCACCCCATGCTTCAGCAGAGAATAATTGTGGTAATCCCTGGTCAATTTGAGCTGCGATTGGGAGCATATCATGCGTTCGCATCCGGGTCGCAAACAGACTTTGGTGGGCATCCCGCAAGGTGGTATCCGTCAATAAGAGCTGGTGTTGGTCATGAATCCACTGTTGCAGCCCAGATGCTCCCTTTGCTACTAAAACGTCTTTCGCAGTTTGAACGGTTTGCGGTTCAAGCTTGAGTTTTTCTAAAGCCTCTGGATAATACTTCTTTTCGTGTCTCGGAATGTCGGTGGTACCGTTTACTGTAATGTCAGCCAGATAGTTTAGCAGTTTATTAGTGGTATCTGTCTGACTCCGAACAGTTAATAATGCCGGTGTTTCATCAATAAACGTCGTTGTGGCATTTCCTGATTGAAAGACTGGATGACTAATTACATTTTTTAAAAATCCAATATTGGTATGCACACCGCTAATCATAAATTCATTTAAAACTCGTAGCATTTTTTGAGCTGTATTTTTAAAGGTACTATCATGTACACAAACTTTTACTAACAGTGAGTCAAAGAAGGGCGTAATGACAGCGCCAGTATAAGCATTGCCGACATCCAAGCGAACCCCGTTGCCACCTGGTGAGCGATAAGTTTCAATGGTACCCGTATCAGGCATAAAGTTCTTAGTGGGATCCTCGGTCGTAATTCGACACTGAATAGCAGCGCCTTGATAAGTTAAATCTTTTTGCTGCGGAAAGTGAAGATCAGAAAAAAGGTTTTTCCCCTGGGCAATCAAAATCTGAGATTGGACGATATCACGATCGGTAATCAATTCAGTGACTGTATGTTCCACCTGGACACGCGGATTAACCTCAACAAAGTAGAACTGCTCCTTTTCAACCAAAAACTCGACAGTCGCCGCATTAACGTAATGGACGGATTGCATTAACCGCACGGCCGCATTACAAATTCGTTCCCGCAACTCTTTGGATAGGGAAACACTAGGTGCAATTTCGACGACTTTCTGATTTCGACGTTGTACAGAACAATCTCGTTCAAATAAGTGCAGCACATTTCCAAATGAATCCGCCAGAATTTGGACCTCAATGTGTTTTGGTGAACATAAGTACTTCTCGATGTAAAGCTCATCACTTCCAAACGATTGCATCGCTTCACTTTTCGCACGGTGATAGCTTTCTTCCAACTCAGCTGCTGAATTAACGATGCGCATACCACGACCACCGCCACCCATTGCCGCCTTCAGCATAATTGGAAAGCCATGTTTGTTGGCAAACGCTTTTACTTGCGCAAAACTCGTTACCGGATCACTAGTTCCCGGAATCGTTGCAATACCAGCCTTATGAGCAACGGTTTTGGCTTCCAACTTATCGCCAAACATTTGTAAATGTTCAACATGGGGGCCAATAAAAGTAATCCCTTCGTCCGCACATCGCTGGGCAAAATGTTCATTTTCAGATAAGAAACCATATCCGGGATGGATTGCATCCACCCCGTTTTCTTTGGCAATTCGGATAATATCTTCAATATCCAAATAGGCTTCCACCGGTTTTTTACCGGCACCAACCTCATACGCCTCATCTGCTTTAAAGCGGTGAACCGAAAGCGCGTCTTCCTTGGCAAAGATCGCCACGGTCTTTAGAGAAAGCTCTTTACAAGCACGAAAAATTCGCGTAGCAATTTCTCCACGATTGGCAACTAATACTTTTTTCACGAATACCCCTCCCGTTCTATTCTCTAACTAGTTTTAATTTTGCCGCTTTTTCACGCTGCACGCCGGCACTGACGTTCAATAAAATCCCCATGGCTACAGATAAAACTAACATACTAGAACCCCCATAACTAATAAACGGGAAGGTAACCCCAGTAATTGGTAACAGTCCAGTAACTCCGCCAATGTTGAAAACGGTTTGAACCGTAAGATAAGTAGCTAATCCATAGCACACTAGTGTTTCATACATTTTATTCGCATGAATTCCCAACCAGATCGCACGGGCAACAATCACGAGAAGCAAAACTAGAATCAAACTAACTGTGATTAAACCCAATTCCTCAGAGACAACAGCCATGATGAAGTCTGTGTTAGCTTCAGGAAGATAGCCCTTTTTTTGAATGCTGTTTCCGAGCCCAACGCCAAATATTCCGCCATTTCCTAAGGCGTAATAGGAATTAACTAACTGATTACCGGCACCCTTAGCCAGTTCAAATGGATGGGCAAATCCCACAATTCGCTGCAGCATATAATTCTTGGTATGGATGTTGATTCGTGATAATAACGGCAAAATGACAAACATGAACCCGGCCACACCAAGTAAGATAATCCCTATTCCTTTACGGTAATCAATGCCACTAGCAAAAAAGATAATTAGGGCAATCGCAAGGTTGATGGTGGCACCACCCAAATCATGCTGAAGCAAAATGGCAATCACAAACACCAACGACATAATGAGTGGCGCCCGATAATAATGCTTCGGATCAACCGTTAACTGATCACTGTGCTTCGAAAGCATATCTGCTAAATAAAGGGTCAAAAAGATTTTTGCTACTTCGGCAGGTTGAATACCAAAGGATCCCAAGTAGATCCAACCCGTAGCACCATTTGTAGACGTTCCCCAAAGGAGCAGGTAAATAAGGGAAAGGACCATGCCAATTGCAAAGATTTTCAAGAAAGTTGAACTACGTAATTTTGAGAGTTTCAAACTAAATACGAACGCGGCTACTATAAATCCAATCAGCACAAACGCCAGTTGCCGGAAGAGATAGCTTGAGGCACGAATTCCATTAATAATATAATAATCAGCACTGGAAGAGTACACCATGATAATTCCAAAAATACAAAGGATAATATACGGTACGACAATAAAATAGTCTAAATACTTGAACTTCTTCATTAAAAATAACCACCTTAAGTTCCAAAAATTACAGTGCTAACTTTGAACATTATAGCATATGTAACTGCTGACAAAAATTAAGAAAAGGGCTATTTTCTCCGTTTCAGAAGTCTATTTTTAAGCACTTTCACAATAGCAGCACAAAAAAAGACGAGGTTGAAAAAATCTCCGGTCACTTCCGGTCTTAAACTTCGATAACCGAAATCAGGGGCAAGGTTAACTTCTCTGCTTAACGACGGAGGCCGAATGATTCAAATAACGAATCATTCGGCCTCCTAGTTTATGCGCAAAGTTAATCCATTTTTTCACGCTCGTCTTTTATATTTAGACCAATTTTATTAGGTTAATCTTCGTCACGTTTGCGACGTTTGATACCAACTAAACCAAGTAAAGCTCCAATGAATGATAAGCCTATGATTGCACCTGTTTCATCATTTTGTTCATCCGTCTGTGGTAGCCGCGTCGCTTTAGTTTGATCAGTTGCAAAGTGTTTATTTCCAGTTCTAAGAACAACTTTGTTTGTGGTGCCTAGTTTTCCAGAAATCTTGACTTGTTCACCCTTTGAATTAGTCTTAGTTGATTGCCGAGGACCATTTTCAACTTGTGAACCCTTGTTAGTCTCAGGTTGGGTTTCTTGGTTTTCGTGATCCATGACATTTCCGTCTTTGTCAACAATTGTAACTAATGTCCCCTGTCCATTGCCCGAATCATGAGTTAAGGTTACAACGCCCTTTGGTTCGTCATTATGAACAGTTGTCTCTCCAATCGTAACGGTTTTCCCTGGGTTAACAGTTACAGTTGGCAATGGCTGCTCACCATGAGGCGTTTCCACTACCGTTTCGACACCAGTATCCACATCAACATGCACGTGCGTCTTATCACCATCTGGCCATGTCTTATTTACATCCGTAACTTCACCTTCTGGATTCTTGGTTACGGTTGTTGTTCCGCCATCAGGATCTTTAGTCGTAGTAACTGTCCCAACAAACTTGTAGAGAACTTCTTGATCTGCAAGTTGTGTTGTGCCGGCTCGGTAGCTTTCAACTTCACTATTGGTTAAGTCAACGCCTGCAACTTGCGTTGGATTTGCCTGGTAATTTTCGAGTTGTGGACTATCTACTTCTACAAACTTATTGCTGCCAGACACAACCCAATCGGTGTAGCCAAGTAATTCACCCGTCTTTGTATCAACAATTGCTGAGCGTGTGTACGTATTTGTCTGCGTTACAGCTTTTGGAGTTGCCGGTACATTAGGGTTGTTACTTGCTTGGACGACATAAGAAATAGTTCGACTAATGGTTTGTGATAAATCGTCAGCTGTAATCACTGGCATTTTTGGCCCATTAGGATTGCTTGGGTCGACTGGTTGTGTCGGATCAGTTGGTTGTGTCACCTTAACAGTGTCATCCGCAGTGTAGATAACTGTCGTATCTGCTGATTGAGCTTCAAAATCACTAATCTCATCATTGCTCAAATCGGTTGCCGCTACGGTTGTTGGAGCAGCTGTATAACCTAACACCTTTGGACTCTCAACTGCAGTGAAGCCGTCATTCGTGTCATTGTCATCATCACTTGTGACTAGCGTCCAATCACCGTAACCGAGTAATTCACCCGTCTTCGCATCTACTGTTGCAGTTCGTTCATAAACCGCCGTTTGCGTCACAGCTGTCGGAGTCTGTTCGCCTGCACCTGTGTAAGTGATCGTCCGACTAATCGTCTTGTTCAGATCCTTTTCACCAACGCCTTCTGGATAGGTTGGTCCTTCCGGATTGCTTGGATCGATTGGATCTGTTGGATCCTGAGGATCCTTTGGATCAACCGTCACCGTTGCATCTTTCGTGTAGGTAACTGTCGTATCTGCTGATTTAGCTTCAAATTCACTAATCTCATCACTACTCAAATCTGCTGCCGTTACCACACTTGGATCAGCTGTGTAGCCTAACACTTTTGGACTTGTTACTTTGGTGAAGCCGTCATTCGTGTCATCGTCATCATCACTTGTAACTAGCGTCCAATCGCCGTAACCGAGTAATTCACCCGTCTTCGCATCTACTGTTGCAGTTCGTTCATAAACCGCCGTTTGCGTCACAGCTGTCGGAGTCTGTTCGCCTGCACCTGTGTAAGTGATCGTCCGACTAATCGTCTTGTTCAGATCCTTTTCACCAACGCCTTCTGGATAGGTTGGACCTTCCGGATTGCTTGGGTCGATTGGATCAGTTGGATCCTTTGGATCTTTAGGATCAACGGTCACGGTCGCATCTTTCGTGTAGGTAACTGTCGTATCTGCTGATTTAGCTTCAAATTCACTAATTTCAGTATTACTCAAATCTGTTGCCGCTACGGTTGTTGGAGCAGCTGTGTAGCCTAACACTTTTGGACTCTCAACTGCAGTGAAGCCGTCATTCGTGTCATTGTCATCATCACTTGTGACTAAGGTCCACTCGCCGTAGCTGAGTAACTCACCCGTCTTCGCATCGACCGTTGCAGTTCGTTCATAAACCGCCGTTTGCGTCACAGCTGTCGGAGTCTTGTCGCCAGCACCTTTGTAGGTGATTGTTCGGCTGATGGTCTTGTTCAGATCTTTTTCACCAAGACCTTCTGGATAGGTTGGACCTTCCGGATTGCTTGGGTCGATAGGATCGGTTGGATCCTTTGGATCTTTAGGATCAACTGTCACCGTCGCATCTTTCGTATAAATAACGTTAACAATATCATCAGTTGGCTGCTTTCCTTCTACCAGCACAACTGCTTTTGGATAGGAGGTTACTACATTAGATGGTTCAGCAGTATAACCCTTAATTGTTGGTATATTAACTTCATCGTAGTAACCTTCTGGTGTCCATGATGTTTCACCAGTTGTCTTATTCGTAACTGCTTTGTATACGACATTTTGAACAACATCCTCTGGTGTTTGTAAACCAGCACCGCTGTGATGAATTGTCCGCGTTACCGTTACTTCACTTACCGGATTTGTTTCACTACCATTGTTGTGTTCTATTTCAGCATCAGCTGTGTAAACAGCATTAATCGTGCCACCATCAGCTGGAATTTTCTCTAATGTTGTCGGTTTTGTATAGCCTTTGATCGTAGGCAAAAGGGTAATATCAGCATCTTCTCCTGGCACACCAGATGCTTGAATCGCCTTACCAATTAAGGTGCCATTTTTATCAACCGGCTGAATGGTGTATGAAACTTCTGGTTCACCAAATATAAAAGTGACTGTCCCACCACTTTTATCGTAAGGAACAGTGTATGAAGTAGCTCCATTAAGGGCGATTTCATCTGTATTAGAAGCAGCGGATACAATCAAGGTCTGGCCCACATCCAAATCAAATGTAATTGGATTGTCATCAGATAATGCCAAATCTGTTCCTGAATCCACAACATTGCCATTTGAGTCATCTATTTCATAAGAATAGGTTGCCGTACTTGGTGCGTTAACGGAAGCAACCGTCTCCGTTCCAGCAGTTTGTTTCGTAATTGGATTGTATGGCACATTAACCGTGCCACCATTTTCTGGAATTACGATTGTGGTCGAATTCGGCGTTGTGTATCCCGTCACTGTAGGTAAGCTACTAATATCAACCGTTTCTCCGGCAACACCGTCTAATGTATCCGTTGGATCACTAATGGGCGTATCTGTGACACTCAGAACCGTTGTCCCATCCTCACCATAAACAACCACCCGGCTTACCGGTTGAAGGACATAATTGACCTCACCGGCAGGGGCATTGACAGTATTGGTGTAAAAATCTGCTAAATACTGAATTGTCTGTAAACTGACCGTATTCGCAACATCATGCTGATTCGAATCTGTCGTATTTTCACTATAATCGAGAGTTAAAGTTCGGGTATTATCATCATTCTCAGCATAACCTTGAATTTCACCATCACCAGTAACCGCTTGTTTGCTAGCCGTTGCCCAGACTGCCTTTAAATAGGCATCGTTATCAAAAACACCATCCGTTGTGTATTGCGCTTTTGTGACTTCAGTTCCGTTAGCTTTATCCTCTAAAGCAGCTTTATAAAATGGATAAATATAGTTATAAACATCCCATGCACCTTGTTGAAAAGTTTCTAAAGTTGTGTCGGTAGGAATCGTGTAACTGCTGCCCGTCAAAGCTTCAATTTTCGCTGCCTCAATTTGACTTGGGTCTGTAATCGTTGACATATACGCTACCATTGCATCAGTATTTTTGTACATGGCATCAATAACTTGGTACTTACCTAGCATCGCATATCCATAAAGAATTTTAACCAATGCTTGTGAATAGGTCACATACAAGCTATCAAATAGTGAAAAGTTCGGATAAGCAATTGCATTTCCGCTCTGGGTAGCATCGTTATAGGCTAAAGTTTGGCCATCAGTTGTATCTGAACCACTAATAGCCCCAACATACACACCCAGCACATCGCTACTGCTAAGCGCCGCAAGAATGGAATACTTTTGATAGAGCATACTGATTTTTGGCACTATGCTGGTCAATGAAAACTTTCCATTAATTGACATCAATGCCTTAGCTAATTGATACGATTGTTGGCCTGTTTCACTCAAGATGTCGTCAATACTACTATAATTTGTCATCGTTTGAGTATCAGAAACGGTATCAACCGCAGGCAGCACTTTATTAATAACGTACTCTTCGGCACCAGGCACGATAGCCCCAATATAGAGGGAAACAATCCCATTAATGAAAGTCTGGAGGTTTGCACTTTGATCTGCGGTCAGCGTCGTACCTGATGGTGTTGCTGAGTCCATATTCCAAGAAGTCGGGACACTAAACGAATCTGACCCACTTGGTAAATCTGTAGTCCCCCCGTTTCCAGCTGGATAATAATCATTTTTGACAAATTTCGAAGCTTGTGTAATCAATTGATTAATATCCAATCCGGTAGCATCATCATAGGCATCTTGCGCCATTTGGGCTAAGTCATCATCACTCAAGTTACCTAAATAACTTATTAAAGCATTCAAATAACTGTTTGGTGATGAGATGAAATAGTAGTAAACAAATGAAGCTGCATTTGCTTCGGATTCTAAAGTACTTTCATTTGTCGTTGTACTTGACTGAATCGCTGTGAAAAGGTGATAGTTATCTGGATTAGCTTTTGCATCTGCTTTAAAATAATTATCAATTTCGTCAAGGGTCGCTGACTTTCCATTCAGCATACCGGTCCCCACAGCCGTAATCCACTCGAAGTCAGCCATGGTATCAGCACCAGCTATGCTATTTAGCACAGTAGTATAAACATTACTAGATGTATCACTACTATACGTAATCGGACCAGCAGTGGTTGCATCCGCATCCTTAGCCGTAATCTTTACAGCTCGTTTGATTTGCGAATCATCTACGACCTGTTGTACAAGCGCAATATCGTCATAGCCGGATGGTAAAGCAATCAATAAAGAACCGTCGCTTTCAACGGTCACAGTTGAGCCACTCGGTAATTCTGATTTCAAAGATGCCAGATTTGCTTGGTCATCATCGGCTGAACTAGAAGCTGCAGCACTCGCTGTTTCTGAAACCGCACTAGAACTAGCCAAACTAGTTTCCTGTGCGTTCGCTGTACTGCTGGCAGTAGCAGAACTCGTGGTCACAGCAGAAGCAAGATTCTCAGATGAAGTACTAGCACTTGCTTCACTGGCCGACGACGACCCATTATTTTCAGAAGCGGCTGCTGAGCTTTCCTTTGTTAGCGAACTGGCACTCGAAGCAGCTGCACTACTTGTTTCCGAACTGGTACTAGTCACACTGCTTGAAGCGCTAGTTGTTGAAGTCGCCGACGAAGCGCTTTCACTAGTGGCAGACGGAACGGACTCCGTTTCCGCGCTACTTACCTCCTCGGTTTGGGAAGCCTTTGTGACTGACGCTGACGTTGAACTTGACGCTGCCGAAGAAGGTGTTGACGTATCAGATGCTGACGTTGCAATACTACTACTTACCACTTCTGTACTTGAAGTGCTCTGCGACACAGTATCCGCATTGACACTTAAAGTACTAAAGTACATCCCGGAACCAAAGAAGAGGACGGTAATTCCAGCATATAGCCAGTTTCTCCCAGCTTTATACATTTTAAAATGTTCTTTTCTCTGAGCGGTATCCTGTAATAATTTAGATCGCTTAGATCTTATCTGATGATTATTCAACATATCATCCTCACTCCTCAAATTTATACTAAAATAACCCCGTAAGCGTACTAATTATAACACCAAATTTCCAGGCGTGTATTAAAAAATAGGGTATATCCTTGTATATGTTTTTATTTAAACCCTATTCATAGCCTAATTTACCCACTTTATCCCCTTTTATATTTCTTTTATATGACAAATTTACCATTTTAATTTTTATCAAGTAAAAAAGACGATCTAATTAACCCTATTAATTGATATCCCGGCTAACTTCATGAATAGCAATCCATTTTTTAAGATATAATTGTAGTTTTTAGGTTAACGAATCTTTACGTTTTAAAAACTAGGAACACTTTTCGAAAAAAAAAGAACCTCAAGATTGAGATTCCTTTCAGATAACTTATTTATTTCTTTGAAGCCGTCTTACGCCGTTTAGCATCTTTTTCACGTTCATTGGTATTGAGCAATTGTTTCCGTAAACGCACATGTTCTGGCGTAATTTCACAATATTCATCTTCATTAATGAACTCAAGTGATTCTTCAAGAGTTAGGTGCGTTGGCGTCTTGATTTTAGCCATGTCATCAGAACCAGCTGCCCGCACGTTAGTTTGGTTCTTACCACGAGTGATATTAACTGAAATATCATTTTCACGGTTATTTTGACCAACAATCATACCTTCGTAAACTTCAGTTCCTGGATCTACGAAGATTGTCCCTCGGCCTTCAATTCCCATAATCGCATACGTTGTAGCTTTACCAGAATTGATTGAAACTAAGGTTCCGTTACGGCGACCCGGATTCCAATTTTTAATCACTGGTAAGTATTTGGAGAAGGTGTGGTTCATAATCCCGTAGCCGCGCGTCATGGATAAGAAATCAGTTGAATAACCAATTAATCCACGTGAAGGTGCCAAGAAAGTCAAACGCGTTTGACCATTATCGGTAGTTTCCATGTTCTGCATCTCGCCTTTACGCTGAGACAAACTGTCAATGATTGAGCCCGTATATTCATCCGGCGTATCAATTTGAACAGATTCGAACGGCTCGCATAACTGACCTTCAATTTCCTTATAAATAACTTCTGGACGGGAAGCTTGCAATTCATAACCTTCGCGCCGGAGTGTTTCAATCAGAATCGAAAGGTGTAATTCTCCACGGCCAGAAACAATCCAAGCGCCTGGATCATCAGTGTCTTCTACCCGTAAAGAAACATCCGTGTGCAATTCCAACTTCAAACGTTGCTCCAATTGTCGTGAAGTCACAAATTTACCCTCACGACCAGCAAATGGTGAATTATTTGTCCGGAAAGTCATTTGTAAGGTTGGTTCGTCAATCCGTAAAAGTGGTAACGCTTCTTGATGAGCAGGATCAGTGACCGTTTCACCAACGAAGATATCTTCCATACCAGAAACCGCAATTAAATCGCCAGCTTTTGCTTCGTTAATTTCCAAACGTTTCAGCCCAAAGAACCCAAAGAGTTTGGTAACACGGAAGTTCTTAACGCTGCCATCCAACTTCAAGACAGAAACATTGTCCCCGACTTTGACTTTACCGCGGAAAATGCGACCGATGCCGACACGGCCAACAAAGTCGTTATAATCCAACATGGCAACTTGGAATTGCAAAGGCTCGTCGCTATTATCAACTGGAGCTGGAATTGTCTTTACAATGGTATCAAACAAAGGCTTCATCGTGTGTTCTTGATCTGCAGGATCGTCTGAGTAACTTGAAGTTCCATTTAAGGCACTTACGTAAACGACAGGGAAATCAAGCTGTTCTTCATCTGCACCCAGTTCAATGAATAAATCAAGGACCTCATCAACAACTTCGGCCGGACGTGCACCAGGACGGTCAATTTTATTAATCACCACGATTGGTGTCAAATGTTGCTCTAAAGCCTTTTTCAACACAAAACGGGTCTGTGGCATCGTTCCTTCGAACGCATCCACAACTAATAAAACGCCGTCAACCATGCGCATAATCCGTTCAACTTCACCACCGAAGTCCGCATGCCCTGGGGTGTCCAAGATATTAATCTGTTTATCCCCATACTTAACTGCTGTATTCTTAGAAAGAATCGTAATTCCCCGCTCACGTTCGATCGCATTAGAATCTAATGCCCGATCCTCAATATGGGTATGTTCGTCTAATGTATCTGATTGTTTTAACATTTCATTAACCAGCGTTGTTTTACCGTGGTCAACATGGGCAATAATTGCGATATTTCGAATATCATCTCGTCGTTTCAAAAGTGTTTCTCCCTTTCCTGGTATCTCCATAAAAAAACTGCGACTAGTTGTCACAGTCAGACTACCTAATCATATTTAGTATATCTTTTTGTGTGTTCTTGGTAGATACTAATACATCATTTGATGATAGCATATCAACAGGCGTGCCGTCAACTTTTGTCACTAAAAGTCCTAATTCTTTTGCTAAAACATTTCCGGCAGCGAAATCCCACGGCATTAAATGTGAAATATAGCCATTTTGCTTTCCCATCAGGACTTGGATAAATTCGATCCCAGCGCTCCCGATAATCCGGACTCCTGAACTAGCAGCATCAATTGCCTGTAAGTGATATTTGTCATGGACTAGCATGGGACCACTAACCCCTAACAAGCCGTCACGTAAAGCCAAATTGGCCGGAGCCTTTAACTGTCGCTCATTGGCAAAGACACCCAGCTGCGGTCCCCCACCGTAGATGATATTACGCATAACATCCATAATATAACCAAGAACGCCTTTACCGTCAATGTAGAGGCTGATCATCATCGCAAAATTGTCCCGTTGTTTGACAAAATTGAGCGTGCCGTCCAACGGATCAATAATCCACACATGTCCGTGCATATCAGTCACGTGATCCCCAGAACCTTCTTCACCTAATATTTTGGCTTGCGGATCAAAAGCACGAATGGCCGCGACAAATCGTTTCTCGTTTTTTTTATCAATATTAGTCACTAAATCTTTGCGACTAGTTTTCTCTTGAACCGTCAACGGATCATCCAACTCGGTTAAGATTTCTGCACGTACTGCCCGGAGCCATCCCCGAATCATGGTATCCATCTGGCGTAATTTTTCTATTTCGATCATCTTTCTCCCTTTTGTAACGGACCAATTCGTTTTTTGGTCGTTGTTCTTGCCGCTTTAATGGCCAAATACATGTCAAAACCAGAACTTTTCAAAAATTTTTTTGTCAGTTGTTTTTCTTCAGCCTTACTTTTGACAATTTGTTTAAACTCACGGTACTGGCTGAGAAAAAGTGCACGATCAATGCCATTCAAAAAGGCGGTTTCTACCGCAGTATAAAACGCCACCACCGTCGTAATGTCTTCAATCTCCCATTCCGGTTCTAGCGGGTAAGCATAATTCAAATCCATTCCGTATCCTCTTTCTAAAACTCAGTTAGCTCTATTTTACCTCTTTTAAGAAGCTTTTAAAAATGTTACACCCGTTTTTATTAATTCTAAGTATGGTAAAATAATTTTGAAGAAACATATGGAGGTTTTAATCGTGATAAAAATGAAAGACATTACGCGGGATGGAGATCCCGTCTTACGCAAACGTGCAGAAAAGGCCGTATTTCCTTTAACTGCAGAACAAAAAAAACTCGCCGAAGACATGATGGCTTATTTGGTCAACAGCCAAGATCAAGCAATCGCCGAGAAATATCATTTACGTGCTGGAGTTGGGCTTGCCGCTCCTCAAGTCGGCGTTTCATTACAAATGGCTGCCGTCCTTGTTCCCGGCGAGAAAGATGACGCGCCGTTGCTCAAAGAAACCCTCGTCAATCCCGTCATCATCAGCGAATCCGTTCAAGTAGCCGCTTTGGAAGAAGGCGAAGGTTGTCTTTCTGTCGACAAAGAAATCCCGGGATACGTTCCGCGCCACGACCGGATTACGATCAAGTATCAAACTGTGGATGGCGAAAACAAAAAAATCAAACTGAAAGATTATCCTGCCATTGTCTGCCAGCATGAGATTGATCACCTCAAAGGTACCTTGTTCTATGATCATATCGATAAAGCTAACCCATTAAATATTGCTGACGATGCAGTTATTATTGGTTAAAAGCGAGTAAAAAGTGTTTGAACTTCGAGCATAGCAAACAGAAGCCGAATGATTCCTTGAATCGTTCGGCTTCCGTCGTTAAACGAAGAAGTTAGCGTTTTTTTCAATTTTGTTATTAAAGTTAGGCGACTTCAAGAGGCTGGAAAATTTTTCCAGCCTCTTTCTACGATTATTCGACTTTTTTCAAGTCTTCAATATATTCACGTGTCGGTTCGTTAACCACGTTAGCAACATCGACATGAAGTTCCTCGTGGTAAAGCCAAATATCCGTCACATAAAAAACGGGATATTCGTATTTGCTTGATAAGCCCTGTGATTTTGCATAGCCCTCAATTAATTGATTGATCTGAACCCGTAAAGGCTTTAATTCAGATTTTTTAAGCGCTGTTTTGCCAAAAGAAAATTCAAAAGCAAGGACCCCACGTCCCCAAATATCAGAAACCAACTTCGGGACAGCCGTTGGTTCATCTTTAGCCACAATTTTTTTATCCACCAACATCGTGGCAACACTCACCATCGCTTGGCCGACCGCTTTTTGACTAGCAGTTTGCACAACAATCAAAGCTTGTTTTCGTTTCCAACGCCGCATCAAATACCCGGCAAGGAGGACTATCAGAAGAATGCCAATCAAAACCATTAATCGGATTGCAACTCAGCTCCTTAATTTGATAACTTTATTTTAGCATAAATTTGAAGGTGCCCACCTGCAGTACATAGTCATTTCTATACTTAAGCGGTTCGGTATGCTAAAATAAGTCTGTTATGGACTACCAGCAACGGCTTTTGCCGCGTTGGTCGAAAATTTTAAATTTTTTTAAAGGAGCTCTCAATATGGTTTTTAAAGTTTTGTATCAAACATCAGCGGAAACAACCCCAAAAAGAGAAACAACTGAGGCACTTTATTTAGAAGCCGAAACTAAAGAAGACGCTATTCAGGCTGTTGAAAATAACACCGAATACAACATTGAATTTGTCGAACCGCTCGAGGGTAACTCACTTGAGTATGAGCAGCAAAGTGCCAATTATAAACTCACAACCTTTTAGCTAAAATGTCATTTTTTCAAAAAAGAACCCCAAGCAGTGGCTCATCAGCCGCTACCTGGGGTTCTTTTGGATCTCTCTTCTGAAAACAAAAAACTTCAGCAAATTATGCTGAAGCTTAGAGTCGCGCTTTAATAATCTATTTAACTGTCCCGGCAAAACTTGGTGCGAAGTAACTGCTGATTGTTTCAACTTCGACGTTTTGTCCCGGTTGTGGTGCTGCAACATACTGATTGTTACCAATGTAGATTGCGTCGTGATAAGTAGCACCCTTAGCACCCCAGAACAAGATATCACCAGGTTGAGCTGCTGAAACTGACTTCGTTGTGACATAAGCTTCTTGAGCTACTGTGTTATGTGGTAAGGTAATGCCAGCTGCATGTGCATAAACGTAAGCAACCAAACCAGAACAATCCATGCCACTCAAGCTTGAGCCACCCCAAACATATGGAATGTTTGCATTAGCCAGCTTGACTGCCAAACCAACAACTGAGCCTGTCGTTAAATTAGAATTGCTTGTTGTCGCCGTTGTCTTTGTTGAAGCACTCGTTGCTTTTGTCTGACTACTTGACTTAGCAGCAGATGTACTACTACTTGTCGTTGTCTTTGTTGAGCTAACTGATGAAGTCTTAGTCGTCTGACTGACTGATGAGCTTGCTTTATAGGCAGTAGAAACTGTTTTAGCACTAGACTTTGCCACTGAGCTTGAAGCACTTGAGCTAGGTTGTGTAGCCACCGCTTGTTTGGAAGAACTTGTGCTCGTGACAGTACTTGAAGAAGCCGCAGACACTGAGCTCGCACTTGTTGTTGCTTCGCTTCTTGGTGCTGCTGACGAAGCTTGACTACTACTTGCAACAGCGGTTGTGTCAGCTGAAGTTGATTCAGAAGGTGCTGCTGCACTGCTTTGTGAAGAACTTTCGCTGCTAACTGAACTAGCAGAAGTCGAAGTCTCCGTTGTACTTGAAGCGGTACTTGAGCTTTCACTAACTGAGTTTGCTGAAGATGAAGTCTCACTGCTAGCCGAAGTCGAAGCAACAGCTGCTTTGCTTGAACTAGACACGGAAGCAGAGGAAACAGCACTCGAAACTGCTGAACTAGCTTGTGCAGTTGAAGAAGGTGCCTTGTATTGAACCGTTGCAGCTGAACTTGAAGTCTTAGCAGCCTCACTACCACTAACAGGAACTTTTAATTCTTGTCCCACAAGAATTAAGTTGCCGTTTAAGTTATTTGCACGTTTGATCGCAGCAACGCTAACACCCTTGTCCTGAGCAATTTGCCAAAGACTGTCACCTGATTTAACGGTCACTTTTATGTATTCTTTAGAACTTGTTTGCTTAGCTTGTTTATCACTTGTTCCAGGAATTTCAACTTTTTGACCAACAAGGATTAAATGTGATTTTTGATTAATTTTGTTTAAGGTTTCAATACTCTTAATTGAAACGTTGTACTTTTGCGAAATGCCCCAAACCGTATCATTTTTAACAACTTTAACTGAATCGGCATTAACGCTTTGTGTAGCTCCAGCAACAAACAGACCAGCTGCTCCTGCGACACCGGCAAGAACTACCTTTGTTTTTTTAGAATTACTGTGTGACTTACTCATATAATCCACTCCTTTAATTCACTCTCTAAAGCTATAAATAATCATTTTTTATAATTTAGATGAATCTTATGAAAATTACTAGGTGTATTGTATCACGAAGTTTTTCAAAAAAACAGTCTTTTATACATCTTTTTTTCAGTCCAAAACATTAAAATCGCGTGAAAGCTTGCCACTAAAGTTGTTAAGGTATCCGTTTTCCTTTTAAAAAATTTAAACTTTTTTTCCACGGAATCTTAAACAGAACGCCTGTTTTGGCTAGTGTTACAAACATGTTACAAGAAAACCGGATTGTGACAAATCCGTGTAACATTCGGCAAAAAAACGGAAATAATTCTCTGCTTGCAAATGTATATTATTTCTATATTTTTGATTATTATGCATGTTTATTCATTCGCAATGCTGGCTGGCGACAATAACCTTAACCCAAAGGCGACTGCCATTCTGCCAAGGTAACCTATCTCAAACGACCAAGCTGCTTTTGTGAGGCACGCCAACGATTCACAATTGGATACAAAAAAACTGAGACAATTTTTTAAACTTGCCCCAGTTTATTGCGTTAAACCGTTTTAAACTTTTATTCTGTCTTTGCACTTTCTCTTGTTGGCCGCCAAAGCCCCAAAATTGTGCCAGCAACCAGCATACCGATAACAACTGCTAAAATATAGAACAGCCAGTGTGAGGCAAGCGGTGTAACCCAAAGCCCACCATGCGGTGCAGGGACACTAACATGCCAGAACTGCGTTAAACCGCCACCAACAGCTGCCCCGATAACACTTGACACAATCACGTGCAGCGGATCTGCCGTCGCAAAGGGAATCGCGCCTTCTGTAATAAACGAGATCCCCAAGACCCAGTTTGATAATCCGGCTTGGCGTTCTTGTTCCGTAAACTTCTTTGGCCAAATCGCTGTCGCAAAGGCCGTTGCTAACGGAGGAACCATCCCGCCGACCATGACAGCCGCCATTAATTTTCCGTCCCCCGTTGAGGTATAAGCTGCAATTGCAAACGTGTAAGCCGCTTTATTGAATGGACCACCCATATCAATCGACATCATCGCTGCCACAATTGTCCCCAACAAGACAGCATTTCCGGTTCCCATTCCGTTCAAAACATGCGTAATCCAGGCATTCACAGCTGCAAAAATTGGATTAATAATGAAAAACATTGCCGTTCCAACGATCAACAAACTTAAAATTGGATAAATCAACATTGGCTTTAAGCCTTCTAGGCCCTTTGGCAGGTTTTTGAAGACTTTCTTCAACCAGTTCACAACCACTCCAGCTAGGAAGCCGGCAAATAATCCGCCAATGAAACCAGAAACACTGGTTGTCTTCATGATATTAGCAGCTGCCGTATTTGCCATAAAACCGCCCACGACACCAGGCATCAGGGCAGGCAAATCACCAATGGATTCAGCAATATAGCCAGCTAAGATAGGTACTAAGAAGGCAAACGCCCAGTTACCCAGTTGATTAAAGTACGTAAAGTACAAACTGTGCCCGCCAACAAAGCGTTCCAAAATGAATGAAAACGCCATGATAATTCCGCCACCAACAACGAAAGGCAACATGTGGGAAACACCATTCATAAGATCCTTATAAATCTCGTTCCAAAAGCCACCTTTACTTGTTTCGCCAGCATCCGCCTGTTCGCCTTGAGGGGCATGATAGATTGGTGCATCCCCCGATTCGATTTGGTCTAACAATTCATCTGACTTATTAATGCCATCAATCACGGGACGATTCAAAAGTTTCTTCCCGTCGAAACGTCCCATTTCTACCTTCTTGTCAGCCGTGATCACAACACCATCTGCACGAGCAATGTCAGCTGCTGTCAAACGATGCTTAACCCCTTCGGAACCGTTTGTTTCCACTTTAATATCAATATTCTTCTCTTTGGCAGACTTAATTAATGCGGCCTCGGCCATGTAAGTATGCGCAATCCCATTTGGACAAGCAGAAACGGCAACAATATACGGTCGTTTTTCTGTCTCGGCTGATTGCGATGCGGGTTGCTCTGCATCCTTGGCATCAGCTTTTTCTTCGGCCTCTTTGGCTGCTTGGGCATCAGCAAATAATTGTTGAACTTCATCCGGCGTCTGTGCCTGTTTTAAAGCAGCAACCAGATCTGGATTAATTAATAAACTAGAGAGTGAAGCTAATGCCTGCAAATGAGTATTATTAGCGCCTTCAGGAGCAGCAATCATAAAAAATAAGTGTACCGGCTGCTGATCAAGGGCGTCAAAGTCCACACCAGCTTGGCTCTTGGCAAAGAGGACGGTTGCACGCTTGACGGCCTTATCCTTGGCATGGGGCATTGCAATGCCATCCCCAATCCCAGTAGTTGACTCCTCTTCACGCTTAATAATATCAGCTTTATACAGTGCTTCATCATCGATGACACCTTGTTCAAAGTATTTATGGACCATCTCGTTAATGGCCGCTTCTTTTGATTGCGCCTTCAGATCCATGATCATGACGTCTTTAAGCAATAATTCGCGGATATCCATGTTCTGATCCTCTCTTTCTAAAATTCTTCGATCTTAATTTGTGGTAGAACTTCTTCAATTTTTTTCTTGGTCGCAATGTCAGCCGAAAACGCAGTGGCACTACCACAAGCTAACCCATAACGAAAACTGGCCACTGGATCATGCGTAGCTGCATAGGTCCCAGTAAAGCCCGCAAGCATCGAGTCACCTGCCCCAACAGAATTTTGGACGGTTCCCTTGGGTGCGGCACTTCGATAGCAATGATCTTTGGTAACGAGCATCCCACCATCACCAGCCATCGAGATCATGACATGCTGGGCACCCATTTGAACGAGTTTTCGCCCATATGTTTTAATTGCTTCTAAACTTGATAATTCCACATCAAATAAATCAGCTAGTTCGTGATTATTTGGTTTCACTACCAATGGCTTGGTCACGAGTGTTTTTAGCAAGGCTTCTCCAGTGGTATCAACCGCATATTCAGCCCCACGTTCTTTAACTTTTTGAATCAAATCAAAATAAAAGCTTTGCGGTAAACTACTAGGTACACTGCCTGAGAAAATCACAATGTCCGTTGCCGTCAAATGTTCAAACTGCTCCACAAAAGCCTGTTTTTCTGCAGGTGTAATTTGCGGACCCGCTGCATTCAATTCTGTTTCTTGTTCCGCCTTCAATTTCACATTAATACGTGTGTCATCGGCAATGGGAGTAAATCGATTTGCGACACCTAATTTTGTCAATTGTTGGCTCACAAATTTACCAGTCAAACCACCTAAAAATCCCCATGCTTGATTCTGATGTCCCAGCTGGCTGAGGATTCGTGAAACATTAATGCCTTTACCGCCAGGAAATTTATAGGTTGTTTTTAGACGATTCACCTCGCCCAGTTTCAGTTCGGGTAATTGAACGACATAGTCAATTGAGGGGTTCAAAGTTACCGTGTAAATCATTAGTCTGCCTCCATAATTTCTTTGATTTGTTCAAACGAGTTAAGCACCGTTTGATCGGTTTCATCTGTAATTAAAATGCCTTCATCAAGGTCCGCAACCTTAGCAAAAGAAACTTCATTTAATTTGCTCGTGTCAGCTAAAAAATAATTAATTTCGCTTTGATGGAGGACAGCGCGTTTAATCGCAGCTTCATTAGGATCCGGTGTGGTAAATCCGAATTCCGGATGCACCCCATTGATACCCATAAAAACACGATTAAAACGAAAATTTTTAATTGTTTCGACAACATCAGCTCCGATAATTGCCTTGGTTGTGTTTTTCAGCTCTCCGCCAACCAGGTAGGTCTTAATATTAATGTCCGCTAGTTGCGAAGCTAATTGCACCCCGTTGGTCACTACGAGAACCGAGGTTAGTTGCGCCATAAACGGAATCATGGCCTCGGTAGACGTCCCAGCATCCAAATAGATAACTTCGTCGCTTTGAATTTGCTGCACCGCTTTTTGGGCGATTTTCCTTTTTCCTTGAACGTTTTTGGAGGATTTTTCCAAAACATCAGGCTCCGTTTGCAGTGTAGTCACCGTGCGCGCACCACCGTGGACACGCACCAATTTGCCTTGATCCTCAAGCTCCTGCAGATCGCGTCGCACTGTGGAAATTGAACAGTTTAACGTTTGGACAAGATCTTGCAGTTTGACAATTCCATTGGTCTTTAGCTGCATTAAAATTAATTGCTGTCGCTCTTCTGTAAGCACTTTCATTTCACCTGCCTATAGTAATATATCATCAAATTCGTTCAAAATCAATCAAAAACAGCCAAAAAATACAAAATCAGACTCCTGGCTGGCTTTAATCATCTAATTCGGAATGGATACTTTGTTTAAGATTATCAGGTCGCTTTTGACGGATTGAAACACCCAAAATATCGAAAAAGAAAGCCACAATGGGAATACCAACAATCAGTCCCCAAGTCCCAAAAATTTCATCACTGATAATCAACGTAATGAAAGTGACAAAAATTGGCAATGCCGTCGCATTAGCCATCAACCGGGGATGCAAAAAGTAGGATTCAAACGCGTGAATAATGACGACCAAGATCAGAACCTCGGCTACTGTGATTAAGCCGTTGACCGAAAAACCGATGATTGAAAGTGGGATTAATGAAATCAAAACCCCTGCAACAGGAATCAAACCCAAGATAAACACCAGTAAACTCAAGACTAGCAAACTTGGCATTCCAATGATCCAAAGACCAATTGTCATTAAAATCGTGTTAATTGTACAAATGATGAGCTGCGTCTCAATAACCGTTCCTAAAATCGTGACAAATTTCGTCGCTAAGGTGTAAATATTAATGAAAATACGCTTGTAACGGCTATGGAGAAAGGCATGGCCAAAATGTTGCAGATGATTATAGGTCAGATTAAAAATAAAACTCAAAAAAATGGCCATTATCACGTGTTCAACACCACGGCCCACATGTCCCAATTGAATTAATCCCGTGACGGCTAAATCCGATCCATGCTTCAACAAAGATGAATTATGAATTGCTTTTTGCAACCAATCATAAACTTGGGCATCGAAGACCGGATGTTTATCAATGGTCTCCTCAATTAATTTCGGTAACCCACTAAATTGCTCTGCAAGTAATGGTGCGGCAACTGAAACCACAACCACCAGTAACCCAATCACCAACAAATAAAGAATCACGGTGGCGATCGGCTGATTGAGAGGAAGTATTTTTCTTAAGTTCTTAGTTCCCACATGACCGAGAAATGAAAAAATGACGACAAATAAAATTAGAGATAAAAATGGCTTTAGTAAAAACAAAGCGCCGATAATCACAACCAGCGTGGTATACAGTTCAACGTCATCCCGTTTAAAAAAATTGATAATCCGATCCAAATAAAATCCCTCCATATAGCTATTTGTTTCAACATAGCATGAATTCGATGAAAATTAAACTACCCGTTTAAAATCTTAAAAAAATAAACCCGGTATGCGCGCTATAGGACACCGATAGCGCACAAACGGAGTTTATTTTAGTTTTAATCTTTTAAAGAACTTCTAAATAAAGGTTCCAACGGTTCATTATGATGAATCATTTTAATCGCGTTCCCAACAAGTGGTCCCACCGACATCTGCACTAATTTTGGAAACTGTTTTTCCTCATCAATCCGAATGGAATCCGTCACAACAACTTTTTCTAATTGTGAATTTTGCAAAATTTCTGACGCCCGTTTTGAAAAGATGGCGTGGGTGGCACATCCGTAAACTTTGGTTGCCCCCGCGTTTTTGAGTGCTGTAGCAGAAATCGTAATCCGGGTACCCGTATCAATCATGTCGTCAACCACAATGCAGGTCTTTCCTTTTACTTCACCAATAATCTCGGTCGGAATTTCATCCAGTGATTCGCTGGACTCGACATTACGATTATCGATAATTGCGATGGGTGACCCCAACAAGTCTGCCATCGCTCGTGCCCTTGAAACACCAGCATGATCTGGCGAAACAACCACAAGATTATCCGTAATCTTGTGATCCGTGAAATAACTAGCCAACAATGGTGCGGCAACCAAATGGTCTACAGGAACATCAAAGAATCCCTGAATCTGGGCAGCATGGAGGTCGATTGTCACAACCCGGGTAATTTTATCCATTTCGAGTAAATCAGCGATCAATTTGGCTGTAATGGGCTCTCGCGAACGGGCTTTGCGGTCTTGGCGTGAATACCCATAATAAGGGATGACAACATTGATCTGACTGGCACTCGCCCGTCGTAGCGCATCTACCATAATCATAAGTTCCAATAACATATCGTTTACGGGATCCGAAATTGATTGAATGACATAAACTTCCGCTCCCCGGATACTTTCATCAATATTAACCTGAATTTCACCGTCACTAAAATGTTTGACGGTTGCTTTTCCCAGCGTGACCCCTGCTTCGCGTGCAATTTTTTCAGCCAGTGGTCGGTTTGAATTTAATGCAAATATTTTCATGCGTTGTTTAGCATTATCTGCTGCCATGATTTCCTCCATCAAAAACTATCAATTTTACTCGATACTATTATCGCAGTCCTTTAGCAAAAGCGCAATACCCTATGCTTTCATAAAGCTCTGTGGTGTGATACCGGCCATCCCAATCATCGGATCAATTGCTTGACTAAGGACCTTTGCAGTCGTCAAGCGATGCTCATCAGTCATCCCTGGCGCACCGCCTGTTTCAGATAAGGGCTGTGGCTCTTCATTTTTTTTACTTGTTTCTTTTAATTTTATTTCTGGTTTTGAGCCCGAAAATGTTGTCTGCAACCGCTGTGTTAAAGTTGTTTGCCGATTAACAGCTAAATTCTGAACACATCGTTCAAAAGCGTTTTGGTCACCCAATAAAATCAAAAGCGACTCTGCCCGTGAAACGGCGGTATACAATAAATTACGCTGAAGCATTCGTGAGTACTGCGGCACCATCGGTAAAATTACCATCTTAAACTCACTCCCCTGTGCCTTATGAATTGAGGTACAGTAGGCTAAAGTAATTTGGAGCCAGTCTTTTCGTGCGTACGTCACTTCGGACTGGTCAAAGGCGATGACCAACTTGTCTTGTTTATCAGTATTATCTTTATCGCCAGCCAAAATAACGCTCTTAATAATCCCCATGTCACCATTAAAAACATTGTTTTCAGGAACATTGACGAGCTGCAGAACCTTATCCCCAATTCGAAAATGTTGGCCCCGAAATTCAACTTCCTTTGTTCTGGCACTTTTTTTAGGATTAAGAATAGCCTGTAAAGCCACATTCAGGCGATCAATTCCTGCTACCCCTCGATACATGGGAGCAAGCACCTGAATGTCTTGGGCAGTAAAATGTTTTTGTTCCGCTTTTTTGACGACTTGGGTAATCACACTTTCGATCTGATTAGTCGGACAAGGAATAAACGACCGGTCTGCTTGATTTTGTGCAAAATCAGTTGGTAAATGTCCTTCCCTAATCGCATGAGCTAGAGGTATAATGCTGGATTGATCTCCCTGACGATAAATTTTTGTCAATTCAATTTTAGAAATGGTAGAACTGGCCAGCAAGTCATGAAAAACCTGACCAGGTCCCACGGAAGGCAATTGGTCCTTATCACCGACCAGAATAACTTTCATTTGATTGGCAATCGCGCGGACTAACGTTTTAAATAAATAGGTGTCTACCATTGACATTTCGTCAACAATCAGAAGGCCCCCCTCTAGATCTTTGGTTTCTTGATCAGGATTGCTTTCCCGTCCAGTTAGGCCCAGTAAGCGATGAATGGTACTCGCGGGTAACCCGGTAACTTCACTCATGCGTTTAGCTGCTCGTCCAGTGGGCGCCGCCAAAAGGATTGGAAACGGGGTTTCACAATAATCGTTGACATCAAGTGAAAATTCATTTAAGGTCGCAAACACTTTTACAATTCCGTTAATTATGGTCGTTTTGCCTGTGCCGGGACCGCCCGTCAGCAGGAATAATTTTGATTGCATCGCTTGTGTGAGTGCCTGTCGTTGTGAGTGATCATAAGTAATCTGAAACTGCTTTTCAGCTAAATCAATCGCAGTGGCAATTTCGTTTTCCGCAAACTGATGGGTCTCTTTAGCTTCATTTAACCGTTTTAAATGTTCGGCAATCTGCCATTCACTTTCGAACAGGCTACGCAAGTAAATTCGGTTTTCCTCACCAACGACTTTACCAGACTTAGCTAAATCAATTAATTCATCTGCTAATTTTTGCGGATCAATAGCCTCATTACGACTATTTTCCAAGAGTGATAAGGTTGTTTTTAAAAGTGTTTTGGCATCCGTATACGTATCCCCATTCGTGGCACTCAAGTCATTGAGCGCCGTCAAAATGGCGCCATCGATGCGTGCTGGCGAATCAGAGGCAATGCCTAAGGTTTCGGCAATTTGGTCGGCTTTTTTGAAGCCAATCCCCTCAATATCCTCTATTAACTGATAAGGGTTTTTGTGAAGAATATCCAGCGTTTCCTCGCGATAATGGTTGTAAATACTTGCCGCCAACTGGCTCCCAAAACCGTAGCCATTCAACCCGATGATAATTTGTTCCATCCCGTTATTAGCTTTCAGCTTTGCGATCAAATTTGTCTGTAACTCTTTTTTTAAATGCAAAGGTGCCAACACATCTGGATCATTAATAATTTTATCGATCGCCGTAATTCCCAGCAAAGCCACAATTTTTTCGGCCGTTTTTTTACCAATACCCTTAAATTCTTCACCGGCTAAATAAGCAATTAACCCTTCTTTGGTAGTCGGTGTGGCGTTCTCATAATTAAGCGCCTGGAATTGCGTGCCGTATTTGGGATGCGTGACGGTTTTTCCGACAAAGCGATAGGTTTGCTCCTCACGGACATCTCCGAAACTCCCAGTTACCACAATTTCATCTTCATGCCAGTCGATATTTGTTTCAGAAATTTTAACTAGCAAAACTTTATAAAAGCTATCTGGACTGGAAAAAAAGGTTGCCGCAACTTTGCCCACCACAAATTGTTGCCTAGCTTGTGAGCCCGGCTCCTCCTGTGGGACGCTGTCAAATAAGTTGAGTGATTCACTCGCCATTAGCTTTCATCCTTTTTATCTGAATCTTTCGTTTTCGTCTGTACAAACCGTTCAATATCGGCTAAGCGTTGTTGGCCCTTTTGATAATAGGCGGGATCTAATTCTTTGGCCCGTTCAAAGTACCTCTCGGCGTGCTCTTCTCCTTGCACCAACGCGATGATACCACGCTCAAATTGATATTTACCATTTTTACTATCGGCTGCCAAAGCTTGCTCGTAATACGTCCTGGCATGCTCGAAATCTCCCAATGCCAAAAAAATCTCCCCAATAAGACCGTTAATAGTGGCATCCTGCTGGTGTTTGGCCTGAGCCGTCAGTGCAAATGCCAACGCCGTTTTATAATCATCTTGAGCCATATAAGTTTGAGCAATCATTTGGTAGGCTTCTGCCTTTAACTGTTCATCATGGACTGCTTGAAATTGTGTCAATGCCTGTTGATACTCGCCTGCTTCATAATAAGCATTTCCAAGGCCATAGTGCAATAAATTCTGTGCTTGTTTTTTGTCGTGAAAGCGTCCTAGCGCTTTGACGTATAGTTCCTCGGCCTGATCAAAACTATTGGCCTGGGTCAGAAATACACCTAAATTGTAATAACGTTTATAATCATCAGGTGCGGCGTCAATAGCCGAAACAAGGTGCTTAGCTGCCGCTTGCGCCTTTTTTTTTGCAAAATCGCGCTTTGAATTTTTTTCTGTCATTTTTTGACTCCCTAAATTGTGTCCGTTGGGTCCAAGTGCCGAGCAATATAACTCGTATCATTCCACTTAAGCAATTTAAAGCTTTGCCCTAAATCGAGGGTCTCTAAAATTGTTGTACTGGTATTGGAAAGTCCTCCACGTTTGCGTAGGTCCTTTAAGTCGGCGCCCAAAAGCGTATTAATCAATGCGTTCAAAGCTGCCCCATGGCTGACAATTAAAACATTATCCGTTGGTTGGCGATAAATGTCGGTAATTCGGGCAATAGTAGGACGCATCCGTTGAATCAGTTGCGGAAAGGATTCTCCTTGAATCTGACGTGGATCGTACTGATCCGGGTGATTTCTAAAATCCTCAAATTCACGCGGGTATCGTTTTTGGACATCACTAAACCTCATGCCTTCCATTTTACCCAAATTAAACTCCCGTAACCGACTGGCAATCGACAAGGGGGTTGCGTGACCCTGCAGATCGTCTAAATCATGCTGCAACGTGCTGCCAGTCACACGTGCGCGCCTTACAGGACTCACGTAGATATGGCGAAAAGGGGTTAAACTCAAATGGTGTGCCAACGCATGAATTTCCGCATAGCTTTCTTTAAGCAAAGGCGAATCCCCTCGTGCCCCTTGATATCGGCCTTCTTCGTTCCATTCTGTTTTTCCGTGGCGTATAAAATATAATTTTGTCAACTTTATCTTCCTTCTCATCTTTAGCTAAAACTATTATGCCAGTCTCCGCGCCAAAATTCAAAAAGAAGCGGCCGGGATAACGCTTCCAGGCCGCTTCAAGTCTCCAAACTTTCACAGGCGCAATCGCAAAAAAAAACGACCTGCCTGACTTAACGATAGAAGCCGAATGATTCAAAGAACGAATCATTCGGCTTCCATTGTGACGCATGAAGTTAAAACACCGTGTTCCACCATTTCTGATTCTGGTGGTTTACTGCTTACGACCGCATCATAAAATTTTAGATATACTGTAAAATCTTAGCATCGCTATAAGCAGCGTCAATAATGCCGCCACCTAAACACTCCTCACCATCATACAAAACAACTGCCTGACCAGGTGTAATTGCACGTGCCGGATCATCAAAATCAACAGTCATCTGTGTGCGATCTTCATTGAAGTGGACTGTCACGTCAACATCCATTGCCCGATAACGGAATTTTGCTGTACAACGGAATGACTCCCCGCGATCGGCAATATCGTTTACAAAATGCAAGTCAGATGCCACAAGTTGGTCAGCATAAAGATGTTCATTATGATAGCCCTGACCTACGTAAAGAATATTCTTTTTGAGGTCTTTACCAATCACAAACCAAGGATCGTTATTCTGGCTTCCGCCGCCAATTCCAAGTCCGCGACGCTGGCCAATTGTGTAATACATCAAACCAGCATGCTCACCTTTAACTTCACCATCAACAGTCATCATTTTACCTGGCTTGGCAGGCAGGTAATTGCCCAAGAATTCCTTGAAGTTTTTCTCGCCGATAAAGCAGATTCCGACAGAATCTTTCTTGTTAGCAACTGCAAGACCAGCCTTTTCAGCAATTTTACGGACTTTAGCTTTAACCATACCACCTAATGGGAACATCACGTGATCTAACTGCTCATGGGTTAACTGATTCAGGAAGTATGTTTGGTCCTTATTCATATCCTCAGCGCGCAGGAGATGCTGATGGCCATTTTCATCACGCACCAGTTTGGCATAATGGCCAGTAGCCACATAATCTGCACCTAAACTAATGGCGTAGTCCAAAAAGGCCTTAAATTTAATTTCATTATTGCAAATCACATCTGGATTTGGGGTACGGCCCTTCTTGTATTCATCCAAAAAGTATGTGAAAACACGATCCCAATACTCTTTTTCAAAGTTTACAGAATAATAAGGAATGCCAATCTTAGCAGCTACTTTCGCCACATCCTTATAATCTTCGGTTGCCGTACAAAAACCATTTTCGTCGGTATCATCCCAATTTTTCATGAACACCCCGACAACATCATAGCCCTGTTGCTTGAGCAAATAAGCTACAACTGACGAATCAACACCACCACTCATGCCTACAACAACACGAGTCTTGCTATTGTCTGTCATTAAAATCACCATCATTTCTATCAGATTCTGGAGAATCTACGATTGAAGGTCGCAACATCCAGTAACGCCCATTATAACAAAGGAAGCAAATTCAGAAAAGGATTTACAACTTTCATGCTCAAAAAATATCCTCAAATTAAAAATAAAAAACAACCATCCTAAGCCAGGATTGTTGTTTTATATGGAAAACTGTTAATTTTATGCTCCAACATCAGCTAACTCGTTTTGGAGTTGGCTGCGTTTAGCTTTTAACAAAGACTTGGCGTGCCACCATATCATCTAAAATATAATGATACTGCTCGACTAATGGCTGGTCATTTTCTTTATTGAAGATGTTTACCCGTTTTAACCCATTTGACGTCGTCACGGACATTTTAAAACCGCTTAAGTCTTTTGCAAAGATGATCCGCAGTTTATTTCCCTGTTTGTAAGGAGAAGTTGGATCCAGAGAGCGTTCAAAAACAAAGTTGCCGCCATTTGACACAATAAAGCCCAGGTCCCTCAAAGTATACTTTTTAACCTCAGGACTAATTTCATATGTTTCTGTATCACCATCAACTTTTACCTTGGTTGTAAATGCCATTACTGAACAGCCTCCTTCATTTTTAAACGCTGGATGATTTGAACCAAGTTCTGAATCAAATAATCCACATCCTCTGTTGTATTGTACTTACCAAAACTGATTCGAATTGATTCGCCAATTCGTGGGGAATCCTTACCATACATCGCAATCAATACGTGCGAAGGCTCCAAACTGCCAGCCGTGCATGCCGATCCGCCCGAAACCGCAATGCCGTTCAGATCTAAATTGGTTTGCATGACGTAAGTCGAAACTCCCTTAATCCAGATATTAAAGACATGCTGGAGGTTATTAGGGTCCAGTGACCCATTAATTTCAAAATCAATTCCTGCTTGCTTAAGGCCTGCGACAATTTGCTCTTTAAACCCTTGATACTTCGCCTGCAACGCTGCTTTCGTATGGGTGTTTAAGAGCGAGACAGCCTCGGCAAAACCTGCAATCCCAGGAACATTTTCGGTTCCTGCCCGGCGCTTGTCTTCTTGTTCGCCACCCTTGAGAAAACTAGGGAAATTAATCCCATCTCGTTTATACAAAAATCCTAAAAATTTAGGACCATTCAGTTTGTGGGCAGAAGTTGACATCAAATCAATGTGATCTCTTTTGACATCAATATCTAGTAGGCCATAAGCTTGAACAGCATCCGTATGAAACCAAGCCTGATGATCTTTTAAAAGCTCGCCAATTTCATGGATGGGCATATGACTGCCGACCTCATTGTTTCCGGTCATAATGGACACAAGGATTGTATCAGGTCGTAAAGCAGCTTTCAAATCGGCCATTTGGATCAGGCCATTTTCATCAACTGGTAAGTAGGACACCTCATACCCCAGTGATTCTAAATAAGCCATTGGTTTAAGAACAGCCGGATGCTCAATTGCAGTGGTGATGATGTGTTTACCCAACTGTTTTCGCGCAATCGCTGTTTGAATAATGGCCGTATTATCGCTTTCCGTACCACCACTGGTAAAGATTATTTCATCTTCCTTCGCGTGAATACTATCCGCAATAATTTGGCGACTTTGGTCAAGTACCATGCGGGCTTTACGCCCAAAGGCATGCGTACTTGAAGCATTTCCAAAATTTTGGCTCATTTCTGTACTTATCTTCTCAACAACCTCAGGAGCCATGGGAGTTGTGGCTGCATTATCAAAATAAACTTGCTTCATTCCTTGATTCCCCTATCTTACCCTTATTTCTTTGAAAACAACGCGAGTAACATCTGCGCAGATCGTTTGCCAGCTTCAATAATAAACTCATCAAACGACTGTCCAGCATCCTCATCACCGACATCAGACATCGCGCGAATCACAACAAACGGGACGTTGAATTGATGTGCGACTTGGCCAATGGCACAGCCTTCCATCTCGCAGCATAACGCATCCGGAAAATGGGTCAAGATGGTCTGAATCTGTGCTTGACTGCTTACAAATTGATCACCAGTCACGATTAAGCCTTTTTTAATGGTCAATCCGGTTTGTTGACCGGCAACCGTTATTTCGTTTATCAACGCTTGATCAGCATCAAAGCGTGCTGGCTGGCCTGGTAATTGCCCCAGCTCGTAGCCAAACGCAGTTGCATCAACATCATGATACAGTGTCTGCGTAGAAATAACGACATCGCCAACCGCTAAGCCCTGCCCAATACCACCGGCCGAACCAGAATGGATGAGTGCATCCACTTTAAAATTGGTCACCAGCAGTGCCGCCGTAATTCCCGCTTCTACTTTCCCAATTCCCGAGCGAACCAACACAATTTCTGTCGTGTTGATAGTGCCCTCATAAAATGTAATTCCATTAATATTGCTTTCCTTTGTAACCTTCAAAGCACTGTGCAAACTATTAATTTCTTCATCCATTGCACAAATGACACCATATTTCATTAGTTATCCTCATTTCACAAAAAATAATATTAAATACACAATCACAATTGCGACAATCAACCCGAAAATAATCCAATTCAACCGATGTCCCAAGTTGCGACTCTTTCGTTCTGCTGAACTTCTCACATTAGTATCGTCAGTTTCTGGCATTTCACCGCCATGCTCTCTGGCATATTCTTTTTCAACCTGGACCCGTTTCCGATCCCGCTTTTCAAAACGTTCATTTTCAGCTTGCTTTTGACGCTGGTAGTCTTCTCTTGTTAAGCCTTCTTCTTGTTCATCCTTCACAGAACTCACCTACTTATTTAGAGTTTGCCAATAATAAATCGCACAAACCGTCTTTGCATCTTCAATGGTGCCATTTTCAACCCCTGCCAATGCCTCATCCAAAGACAATTCGAACAATTGCAAATGTTCGTCTGCATCTTGTGGTAAGGCTGTTTCAACTGGTTGTAAATCGGTAGCCAGATAGAGTGTCATATACTCGTTGGCAAACCCTGGGGTGGAATAAAACCCAGCAACCCGGCGCATCTGCCCCGCTTGATAACGCGTCTCTTCATTCAGTTCTCGAACTGCCGTTGACTCTGCCGATTCTCCTTTTTCAACCTTTCCGGCTGGAATTTCGAGCGTTACTTTTTTAATCGGTGCACGCCACTGCTTTTCGAAGATGGCCTTCCCAGATTTGGTAATGGCTAGGATCGCTACTGCATCTTGATGCAAGACAACATCCCGGTTTGCTAAGTCACCATTTGGGAGTTTAACCGTCTGTTGGTAAACGTCAATAATTGCACCGTGATAACGTGGTTCATTTTTAACTACTTTTTCTTCAAAATCCATTTTTGTAATTCTCCTAATTTTTTCAATTGTGCTGATTCTCCGGTGACTCAAGTAAAGAGACCTTAACCGCTTGGAGGCCTTTAGCACCTTGCACAACCATCAACGTCACGGAATCACCGACTTGAAGTGTTTTGAACCCCGACCCCTCAATTGCTGAGTAATGAACAAACACTTCTGTACCATCATCAAGGGTGATAAATCCATAACCTTTTTCTTGATTAAAACTTTTGACGACGCCATGTTCCATTTTATCGCCTTCCTAACATCTCACTTAATTATCGCATGGTGAAGCTACTTCTTTAAGTATCATACTGATAATTAAAGAAAAAGTAAATTAATTACCGCTCTTTCTAGCATTTCGCCATAAAAATAACCCCGCTTCAACCCGCCATTTAAGCCACGGGATTGCGAGGTTACTCATTGAATTGACTAGTCTTCCAAACCAGCCTCAACAGTTTCAGGATAGTTTTCACGAACAATTTTGGCACAGCGTGCACACAATTGTGGGTAAGCTGAATCGCTGCCAATATCAGTCTTCGTCATGCGACAACGCGCACAAACACTGCCTTGGGCGACTTCGACTTTGACCGCCACATCCCCAAAGTGATCTACATCTTCAGGAGCTTCACTTAAGTCCGCAACCGTCAATTTAGAAACAATTAGCAATAAGCGCAAATTTGTATGCAAAGCCTCTAAAAGCTGCTTTGTTTCCTCACCAGCATAAAGCGTGACATTAGCTTCCATTGACTTCCCAATCATCTTGCTATCACGAGCTTCTTCCAAGGCTTTCAAAACGTCTGAACGGACCGCCTTGAATCGCTCCCAATTATCAAAAATTGTCTCTTGATCTGCAAATGTCTGAGCTGCAGGAATTTCAGCCAGTTGCGCGAATGCTTCTGGTTCCTTTAGATACTCCCAAATTTCTTCTGTTGTGTGCGGCAAAATTGGTGTTAGCAATTTGGTTAAACCGACTAGAATTTCGTAAAAGACCGTTTGCATAGAACGCCGTGAATGGCTGTTTTCTGGGTCAATGTAGACAACGTCCTTAGCAAAATCCAGATAAAATGCTGAGAGGTCAGTAATTACAAAGTTCATCAACCGTTTGTAGATATTAAGAAAATCATACTTCTCATAATCGTCACGGAGCACTTTAACTAGTTTGTTGTACTTGACGAGCATGTATTGATCAGCCGTCTGTAAATCTTCAAACGCTACTTTATCTTGTTTAGGATCGTAATCCGTCGTATTTGCTAATAGATAACGCAAAGTATTTCGTAATTTCTTATAACTATCAGAAATTTTGGCGAAGTTTTCCATCGAAACACGCACATCTGAGGAGGAATCAACAGAAGCCACCCACAGACGAACAATTTCGGCCCCCATCTTTTTAATCACTTCGTTAGGTGCAATTGCATTTCCCAACGATTTACTCATTTTGTGGCCTTCACTATTCAAAGTGAAACCTTGCGATAGGACTTGTTTGTAAGGAGCGGCACCGGAGACAGCCACACTCGTGATTAAACTTGAATTAAACCATCCACGATACTGGTCGGAGCCTTCCAAGTAAAGATCAGCAGGATAGGTAAGGTAGTCGCGTTCTGCCAAGACACCCTGATGTGAAGAACCAGAATCAAACCAAACATCCATAATGTCTGTTTCTTTAGTAAATTTACCATTTGGTGAATGTTCGCTAGTAAATCCGTCTGGCAATAAATCTTTGGCTTCTCGTTCGAACCAAATATCCGATCCATACTGCGCAAATAGGTCCGCAACATGATTAATGGTTTCCGTCGTCATAATAGCTTCGCCGTCTTCACCGTAAAAAATAGGTAGCGGCACACCCCAAACACGTTGACGAGAAATGACCCAATCGCCACGGTCCCGAATCATATTATAAAGTCGTTTTTGACCCCAATCCGGTGAGAATTGCACGTCATCGATGGCGTTTAAAATTTGATCACGAATTTTATCCACCGAAGCAAACCACTGTGGCGTTGCTCGGAAAATGACTGGTTTTTTCGTCCGCCAATCAAAAGGATAACTATGCTTATAAGGCATATAATCAAGCAACAGGTTTGCAGCTTTCAACTTATCTAACGCAATCTGGTTGGCATCCTCATAAAAGACACCCGCAAAGTCTTGGCCTGCTTCATCAGTCATATACCCCTGATCATTTACGGGAACCAAGATATCTAGCCCATACTGCATTCCGACACGGAAGTCATCTTCACCAAAACCGGGAGCCGTGTGCACCAAGCCAGTTCCGGCATCTAACGTCACAAAATCGCCAAGCATGACAACCAATTTCCGATCCTCATAAAAAGGATGTTGCGTTAGGACACGATCTAAATCAGCACCCTTAACAGTTTTGAGAACTTTTACATCTTCCCATTTGAACTTTTCTGCCACATCAGTAACCAATTCAGCTGCAATGACAAACTTGCGGGTTTCGCCTGCAGGTTGCACAACGGCATAGTCAAAATCAGCATCGATAGTAACTCCTTCAGAAGCTGGAATGGTCCATGGCGTTGTCGTCCAAACCACCAAATAAGTATCCGTGTCCAAAACACCTTTGCCATCAACAACTTGTTCAGCAAAAAACGCTGATGGCGACGTCACATCATGATACTCAACTTCGGCCTCGGCCATTGCAGACTCGGAAGACCATGACCAGAAGACTGGTTTCTTTCCTTTATAGATCAAGCCCTTTTCAGCCATTTTCCCAAACGTTCGAATTTCTTGCGCTTCAAATTCCGGTTTTAATGTTAAATAAGGATTGTCCCATTCACCAGCAACACCCAGGCGTTTGAAGTCCTTCTTCTGCATCTCAACTTGTTTTAGCGCATATTCACGGCACAACTTACGAAATTCACTAGTGGACATTTTCTTGCGATCATAGCCTTCTTTGGTAAGCTGCTGTTCAATTGGCAGGCCATGCGTATCCCATCCGGGAACATAAGGTGCTCGATACCCAGACATGGATTTGTAGCGGACAATAATGTCCTTCGAAATTTTGTTCATGGCATGGCCCATGTGAATACTGCCGTTTGCATATGGTGGTCCGTCATGCAAAACAAAGGTTGGTTTTCCTTCATTTAATTTTTGTCGTTGTTCATAAACCTTATTTTCTGCCCACACTTGCTCTCTTTTTGCTTCATTTACCGGCAAATTTCCGCGCATTTTAAACTTAGTTTTGCCTAAATTCAAAGTATCTTTAACTCGCATGTACACTCACTCCTTTTTTTAATCGAAAAAAAAAGACCTCGTCGCAAGGGACGAAGTCTTCGTGGTACCACCCAAATTTAAAAACTACTGCTAGTTTTTCTTAATTGAATAACGGTCGTGACGACCGATCAAATCTCATTCAAATCGATTTGATCTCTCGGAGATGATACTAACATAATATTCTGATTAGCCTTTCACCAAATCGCTAACTCGCTGCCAGTTTTTTTATCTTAGCCTGTTCTCCTCACAGAGCATCTATTAATTTTTAGCATTTACATGAAGACCAGAACCAGATTGTTCTCCTTTAGGTGCATCATCAGGGAAGACAACGACTGTTTCTGGAGCCGTTGACTGCTCTGACTTAGGGCTTTGCTCTCCCTCTTTTGCGTTATCGGCGCCATCTCGGGCAGTTGAAGCAATCGGCTTAGCTGCCGCTTCAGAATTTTCTGATTCAGGTTCCACAGCTGGGGTAATATCACCAGCATCTTCTTCATCAACTGAGTTTACACTTGCTTCTTTAATCTTGTCAAGTGTCCCTGTTTGCAACATTGCATCCCGCAAATCACTTACCTGAACATCTTGGTCTTCTTTTAAAAGACTATCCCATTCACTGCCATTAATCATTTGGAGTTGGGAATCGACTAGCACCTGCACGCGTTGACGATACAAACGCGCATTTTTACGCAATTCGTTAGTTGCCAAAATTAATTTCTTCGCTTTTTCAGCTTGCTCGTCAATCACGGCCTCAGCACTGGATCTTGCCTTTTGCACCAAACTGTCTGCCTTTTTTTGCGCCTCTTCTGCTGTTAATTCTGCTTCTCGTTTGGAACTATTTTTTACTTTATCAGCCGCATCTTGCGCCACCAAAATTGACTTATTGAGGGCCTCTTTCATATCGTCAAAATATTCAAGTTTTGTTTCAGCATTTTCAACCTCTTTTTGGAGTGCCGAAATTTTGTCTAACGCCTGTCGATATTCAATTGCAACTTGTTGTAAAAATTCATCAACTTCATTTGGATTGTATCCGCGCATTTTATTCGAAAACTGTTTATTTTGAATATCTACCGGATCTAAAGACATACTAATTCCTCCATCATCTTTTTTGTTTACTATTAATGGTTGCGAGTTCTACTCTAATCTTTCCTTTTTTTGTAGCACCTTCAACGCTATCTAATCGGATACGGCCATAGCCGCGCACAGACACTAAATCATTTTCAACCAGTTCAAAGTCAGGACGTTGGTGTAGTTTCCAATTCAGGGTAACTTTTCGCTCTTCCAATAATTGTTTGGCATGATTTCGTGATAAATGAAACCCTTCCGCAATCAGTGAATCAACCCGTAGCGAAGCGACCGTCGTGCTGGACGGAACCCAATCATTTTCTGGCATGACCGCACTCGCCAACGCCTGCTCGTCTAACCGAACTTTTATTTTGCCAATGCGCGTCACTTGGGAAAGAAAGAAATCAACCATTTCTGTTTTGACAAAGAATTGCCAAACCTCACCATTGGAAATAATATCACCAAAAGTATCTCTTTCTACACCCATATGACTTAGAGTTCCCAGCACATTACGATGATGGATCTGCGCAAATTTGACCGGGTACTGAATCGCTAATAGGGTTACGTTAAAATCTGTCTGCTCTGGGAAAAAATAATCCGGAAAAATAATTGACCGCTGCATCTCTGCGCTAGCGTAACCGCCAAAACTTCGTAATTTAATTTCGTCTAAACGATTAACCAACGTTGTTAAGATGAACCGTTCACGAGGATTCAGGAAGTTCGTTAAAATAAACCGATTTTGATCACGTACTTCTTGGATCCATCCGGTTGCTTCTTCAACAAAAGTGGCTTCCTCTGGACGAAAATGTTGTGTAATATTGTCCATCTCAAATCCCCTCAAAAATCATCCTCTAAACCTGCACCAGTCTGGTTACCAAAATGAGCTTAATAGAAGAAGTTGCTTAACGCCACAACCCCATACTGAGCCATTTCCAGTACTATAATAGCCAAAATCGGCGAAAAGTCCAATCCGAAGATCGGCGGCACAAACTGAAACACCTTTAAATATGGCACACAAATCTTAGCTAGCCACTGTCCTAATTTGGTTTGGTAAGCACCCGGGAACCATGACATGAGTACAAAAACAAAAATCAATAACATATAAAGTTGAATGAGTCTGCTTATAATTGAAAATAAAAAGATCAAATGTTTACTCCTTATTTAGGTTGTCGTTATCTAAATCACCATTCTGAATGTTTGTATAGAGACTGCCATTAATTTCAAAACTTTGTGGGGTGCAAAGAAAAATCTTTGTGCCCACTTCTTCAATTGAACCATCAATCGCATATAAAGTTCCTGACAAAAAATCCACGATCCTTTTTGCCTGCTGCTCATCAATGCGCTCAAAATTCAAAATGACGGCCTGTCCGGCAATTAATTGCTTTGCCGCTTCCTTGGCATCACTAAAAATACGTGGCTCAAATAATGCAATTTTACTCTTAGAACCTGAAATATTATCCACTGGAATTACCTGATTATCAGTCGTAGTTTCTGAATTCCGCTCATCTACTGGTTCAGATTGCTCGTCATCCAGCCCGAATAAGTGGTTAAATCGATCGTTTAATGCCATACAGACCGCCTCCTAATAATGACGCTGTACCAAAGAACTGGGACAAAACAGTTGTCTTGTTCCCAGCCCACATTACTAAATATTCAATTATTTACGACGACGTTTGAAAAATGGTGGTGTATCCACACCTTTATCATTATCGTTATCTGAATCGTTAAAAACATTGAAGTCCTTTTTTTCAATATCCTTAAATTCATTATCGTCTTCAACAGAGGTTGGTCGAACCCCATTCGAGTTTGTTTGACGAAGTTGCCAATCTCCAAACGGATCATCCTTTTTAGACGTGCTTTCTTCGGACTTTGGAGCAGCACTACTTGCTTTAGGTTCGTTAAAAGATGGCGTTGCGTTTGTTGAGCTGGTACTCGAAGCATTGTCAAATGTTGTCCGAGCGCTTGCGCGATGCAAAGGACGATCAGACTTCTTGTCAATACCAGTTGCAATAACTGTCACCCTAACTTCATCCTTCATATTTTCGTCAATTGAAGTTCCGAAAATAATATTTACATCATCAGTTGCAGCCTTTGCCACAATTTCTGAAGCTGCTTGGGCTTCAAACAAGGACAAGTCTGGACCACCGGTAATATTCAAAAGTACTTGTTCCGCACCATCAATTGAAACTTCAAGCAATGGCGAGGAGATTGCCTTTTTAGTAGCTTCTTCTGTCCGGTTTTCACCATTAGCGGAACCAATTCCCATCAATGCAGAACCTTGGTTAGACATCACGGTTTTAACGTCAGCAAAGTCCAAGTTAACGTAGCCAGGTGAAGTAATTAAATCAGAGATTCCTTGGACACCTTGACGTAAAACATTATCTGCTTCGCTAAACGCTTCCATCATCGGAGTCTTCTTATCAACCATTTCTAACAAACGATTGTTGGCAATAATAATCAGTGTGTCCACATGCTCTTTCATTTGAGCCACACCTTCAGCAGCAAAGCGAGCCCGTTTTGGTCCCTCAAAGCTAAATGGACGAGTCACAACGCCAACCGTCAAGGCACCGGTTTCTTTAGCAATTTTTGAAACTAATGGTGCAGCACCTGTTCCGGTACCACCACCCATTCCGGCTGTAACAAAAACCATATCTGCACCCTCTAAGGCAGAAGAAATTGTTTGTTCGCTTTCTTGAGCAGCTTTTGTACCAACTTCAGGAGTTGAGCCAGCGCCCAATCCTTTAGTGAGCTTCGGTCCTAATTGAATTTTTGTGTCCGCCTTTGATTGCTTTAAAGCTTGGACATCTGTATTCGCAACAATAAATTGAACGCCTTTTACACCTTCAGCGATCATCCGGTTTACGGCATTACCACCGCCACCACCGACACCAATCACTTTGATGTTTGCACCAGCATTTTGTTTGTCGTCCATTGTAAATTCCATCCCTTTTTCCTCCATTATGATTAGTTAGTCAAAGAATTCGCTAAACCAGCGTTTGATGCTTGCCATTAACCCGCCAAACGAAAATGACGATTCCTTTTTGGGTTTGGTTTTTTTGACCGGTTTTGCCGAAGTTTGTGGTTCTGCTGTATTAGGTTCGTAAGCAACGTCATCGGTTGTCTCTTCATCAAAAGCCTGTTGCTCAGGAACTTTACGAGTTCCAGCGACCATTGCACTTTTGGCTAAGACATCCACTTCACTTAACGAGGCCTCATAATTCAATAAAGCATAAGCTTGCGCAAAGGCTGGATGACGTAAGCCCATCGGTTCAGGAACATACAACTTCACGTTCGTTCCGAAGATATCCGCTGCTAAGTTCTGAATTCCAGGAATCGCCGCTGCACCACCAGTAATCACTACCCCACCGGGCATTTCTAAAGCATCAATGTTCTCAAGATGATTATAAGCGTTGTTTAAGATTTGTTCTAGTCTAGCTTCAATAATTTCTGCCAAATATTTTTCCGTAATCTGTGCTGGTGCGGATTGCCCCACCACTTCGACTGGAAAACTATCTTCACTCGCACCGTCCGCAAACGCATAACCATACTCACGTTTCAACTTTTCAGCGTTACTGAGTGACGTGTTCAAGACCACAGAAATATCCTTTGTCACATACTGACCGCCTTCTTGATCAACATATGTATACTTCAAATGGTGGTCATGAATAATTGAGGTGGTCGTTTGACCAGCCCCCATATCAATCAAGATGGTACCAAAATCCTGCTCCCCATCGTTTAACACGGTTTTACCCAATGCCAACGGGTTCAGCACTAAATCAGTTAAATGCAAGCCCGCTTGCTGAATTGCCCGCTTAGTATTATGGATAATCGTCTTAGGTCCAGTTAATACCGTTCCATTCATTTCTAAACGGACGCCGACCATCCCGCGAGGATCCTTAATCCCATCGAAGCCGTCCACCACAAACTCATCTGGTAAGACGTCGATGACTTCTTGCTCTGGCGGTAAGCTGTGTACTGATGCCGCGTTAGCCACATTAATGACATCCTGATTGGTAATCTCACGCGAGGTTTCCGCAATGGCGATCATGCCCCGACATGGTTCAATTTTCAGTAAGTTAGCTGGTACACCAGCTACTACTTCGTGAATCTTTAAGTTTGCTTTATTTTCTGCAACTGAAATTGCTCTTTTGATCGCTGCCGAAGCTTTGTCAATATCTACGATGACACCACGATTCATTCCATCAGAGCGTTCACTTCCCACTCCAATAACACTCATTTGCCCATTTACGTACTCAGCAACAATGACTTTTATTGAGGTGGTTCCTATATCAAGTCCAACATAAATTCCTGAATTATCCATAATAAAGGAACCTCCTAAACATACCCTATTTTAGACCTTTGTATATACTCTCAAGTTTACCATAACTTCAATGTATTTAAATAGCGAATTCTTTTAAAAAAATGTGTAAATAATCTTAAAAATTAAAAAAATTATTTTTGAAAATATTTTTCTTGTTTTAGTTGGTGCCCGTTTGATTTACTGAGCTGCTGCTTGACACAACCGCTGCACTAGAACTCGCACCTGTGTTTGTACTTGAACCAGAGCTCCATTGCGCACTGGTTTGACTGGAACTGCTGCTTTGAGCACCCGAAGTTTTTTGAGTAGTTTGGCTACTCTTTTCCTTACTTCGATTTGAAAACGGATAGGAATAGGCACCCACCTCTAAATCGATCACGCCCTTTTGCTTCATTGCGGCTGCCATTTGTGGATAATACTTCATCTTGGCAGCAAACGTCGGCAAAACTGCATAAACTTCATTCCCATCATTCATGTAGAGGTGAATCAGATTCGGATTATTTTTTTTAGGTGCGTAATCAATCTCGGATATTCCGGCACGGACAACCGCGGGGAGTTGCCGATACTGTTTTAAAAGTGCGCTCAACCGTCCCGTCGTGTGAAAATTCTTAAAGACGGGATAGTCACCAGACGGTTCACTCTTAGTTTTCTTGATGACTTTTCCATTATCTAAAATGGTGTAATACATCTTATTTCGGAAAACATATCCCGCAGTTAAATTTTCCTTAACCGAAATCTTTATGCGATTGACTCCCGTTCGCGTAATGCGATACCGCAATAGTTTAGGTTGTTTTTTGTAAACCTCCGCTGATTGATCACGCGTCCCGACTAAGTATGGAAAAATCCAATCGTTCTTTTTGACGTTTCCCGCTTTTAAAATCTGCTTTTTTGAAAAATGCTGGTTACCGACAACCTCAATCGATTGCACTTTGCTAAGTGGTGAAAGGAGATATCCACTGACTAATGCAACCCCACACACAAGTGTAACCAGCACCACACGTAACTTCGTGGAGCCTTTAAATCGAAATCGATGCCCACTTGGTCGCTTGGCTTTTGCGACCCGTGGCTGATTAACCTGGTGAACGCGTTGCGCTTTCTCCCATGGTGTTAACTCTTTTTTTGTTGGCGGGACTACCTTTCTTCTTTTTCCAAACAAGTTTGCCACCCCCAAAAACTAGTTTTTAATCACGGATTCTAGAACATCCAGTAAATCGTCAGCAGCCTGAGGACGTCCCATTTTTTTAGCAGCAACGCTCATTTCTTCACGTTTACCTTGGTCGTTCATTAGCGCATCAACTGTTTTTAGCAGTGAAGGCCCAGTAAGTTGCGATTCAGGCAAAAGCTCAGCTGCTCCATTTTTGACCAGACTCTTTGCATTCTTAGTTTGATGATCATTCGTCACATACGGACTGGGAACCAAAATTGAAGGAATCCCCAATGCCGTAATCTCAGCAATACTCGTTGCCCCAGCACGGCCCAGAATGGCCTGGAAATTTGGCAATAATTCCGGCATTTTTTTGATGTACGGTCGAATGACAATGTTCGCCCCGATTTCTTGTCCACTCAAAGAATCACTTATTTTTTGAAAATGGACCCGGCCGGTAACAAACAAAACCTGATACTTACGATTCTTCAACTCTGGGAGTGCCGCCACGGTGGCCGCATTAATTCGTTCTGCTCCCCGACTGCCACCAAAAATGAGCAGGGTCGGTAACTCACTTTTGAGGCCATACTTTTGCAAGCCATCGTTTGGTTGCATAGCAGCCACTTGAGTCGCACGCGGATTACCTGTAAAAACAACTTTCTTCGCCGGAAATTGGGCGCGCGCATCTTCAAACGAGATCCCAATTTTTGTAACGAAATGGCTCAAAAACTTATTGGTGACCCCGACAACGCTATTTTGTTCGTGAATGACAGTTGGAATATGCTGTAGACTAGCCGCAAATACCACTGCACCACTCACATAACCGCCAGTTCCCACAACGACGTCTGGACGAAACTCTTTAATCATCTTGTGGGCATCAGCAACACTCTTTAGAAACAGCCCAATTGTTTTAAAGTTTTCTAGCGAAAGCGAACGTTTGAAGCCCTGAATTTTAATCGTTTTAAAAGGGATGCCCTGGTCAGGCACAATGCGACTTTCAAGCCCCTTTTCCGTTCCTACGTACAAAACCTGCGACTCCGGTTCCCGTTTTTTTAAAGCTTCGATAAGCGCCAAAGCTGGATAAATATGGCCCCCGGTTCCGCCACCTGATATCATTAATCGCATCCTTACCCCTCCTCTCCACTTTCAAGTGCCTTTACTGCCTCAATAAATTCATCACCACGCACTTCAAATGTCGGATATTGATCCCAACTAGCATTCGCCGGTGATAGTAAAACGACATCGCCTGGTGCACTTAGTGTAAATGCTTTTAAAACGGCATCTTTTACTTTGGTGGCAAATTCAATTGTCGGCACCCCCGCCTGTTTAGCGGTTTCTGCTAACAAATTTTTGGTTTCGCCAACGAGCACAATTGCTTTCACATGAACTTTAAAATCAGCTTCCAATCTTTCAAAGGTGTACCCACGGTCTAAACCACCCGCAATTAACACTACCGGTTTCTTAAAGGAACGCAAGGCTACCTGTGTTGCCTCAATATCAGTCGCTTTAGAGTCATTATAGAAGTCTCGACCAGCAAAGGACTCAACATACTGCACCCGATGCTTAACTCCGCCGAAAGTCTTAAGTACTGACACAATCGCTTCATTGGATTGCCCGCTGATTTTGGCAACGGCAATGGCTGCTAAAGCATTCTCAACATTTTGAACACCAGGAACCTTGATGTCTTCAACGTTTATAATTTGTTCATCCCGAAAATACAAAAAGTCTCCTTTTTGATAGGCCCCCTGCGTACTTAAGCCCTGACGAGAAAACGGGACAACTTGAGCTTTGCTTTGTTGACTTAACTGTTGCCACTCTGGATTATCCCAATTGATGACAAGAAAATCTTCAGCGGTTTGATTTTTCGTAATGTGCATTTTGTCACGCACATAGTTTTCCCGACTGCCATGCCAATCTAAGTGGTTGGAGAAGATGTTAGTAATGACTGCAATGTGCGGTTTAAGCGTCGTAATGCTGGCAAGCATAAAACTAGATAATTCCGTAACCATCACATCATTTGATTGCACCTTTTGAACTACTGTGGTTGCGGGAATGCCAATATTACCTGCCAAATAAGCATGCCCACTAGGTCGATTTTTTTCCAACATCAACTGAATTAACGTTGTGGTCGTCGTTTTACCATTGCTACCAGTAATCCCAATCAGTTCGCCGCTGAGTACCTGAAAAGCTAATTCCGGTTCTGAAATGATGGGGATTTTTTTCTCCAGTGCCCCTTTAATAATTGGATTTGTATATGGGATTCCCGGATTTTTCACAATCATTTCAAAGCCTTCATCTAGCAGTGTTAATGGATGCCCACCGGTGATCACCTTAATGCCGTCTTCCAGTAAGGCCTGCGCATCCGGATTTTCGTCAAATGGCTTTGCGTCATTAACTGTCACTAGTGCCCCCAGCTTTTGGAGTAAGCGTGCTGCACTCACCCCGCTCTTAGCCAGTCCCAAAACTAATATCTTCTGATCCTCATACTTCGTCAAGTCTTTCATGTTATGCCCCTTCAAAATTCAATCCTTTTTAAAACACCATTTAACTTAGAATACCGATTAATGCTAAGATCGCGCCAATGAGGCCTACCGCCCAAAAAACAAGGTCCACTTTCCATTCACTCCAGCCCAACATTTCAAAATGGTGATGAATCGGACTCATTTTAAAAATCCGGTGTCCAGTGAGTTTAAAAGAAAGCACTTGTAAAATGACACTAGCCGTTTCACAAACAAATACAATGCCGATCAACAGTAAAGCAACCTCGTGATGAACTAAGATTGAAACTGCAGCCAGAGCTCCTCCTAACGCAAGCGACCCCATGTCACCCATAAAAATTTTGGCTGGTTTGTGGTTAAAAATAAAGAATCCTGCTAAAGCCCCAATAACAGCTAAACAAAAGACTAAGACATCATATTGTTTTTGAACCGCTGCGATAATCGCATAAGCTCCAAAGGCAATGATTGCCAGGCCACTAACTAAGCCATCAAGGCCGTCGGAAAGGTTAACGGCATTGGAAAAGCCAACCAACCAGAAGACCACAAACAAGATGAACCAAGCTCCCAATTGCCATTCACCTAAAAACGGAATGTTTAAGACACGTGCAAAGCCTTCATGCACGTAAACAAAATACAAGATAACGGCGCCAATAACCTGACCAAGAAATTTTTGCCAAGCTTTCAACCCTTCATTTTGCTTTTTCATTAACTTAATGCTGTCATCCCAGAAACCCAAAAGCCCGTACATAATCAAAATGAAGATCAAAATAAGGCCAGTTGCATTTAACTGATGACTGACAAGCTCAAAAATCAGACTGCTCAAACTAATGGCAATAATAAATATTAAGCCGCCCATTGTTGGGGTCCCTGATTTTTTTTCATGCCATTTCGGACCTTCCTCACGAATCATTTGTCCTTCGTTGCGTTTACGAAAATAATTAATAAACGATGGCATGGCAATGACGGTCATGAGAAAGCTCAAAAATACCGTTCCGAGTTGTTCAATTGCATTCATAATTAAGTTAAACTCCATTCTCTACTTTTGCTTTAATTTTACTGTTAGGGTCTGACCGCTTTGGATCAGTGTCCCTTTTTTAATTGACTGTGACTTCACAAAACCAGTTCCCGAAAAATCAGCCTGCATACCCACTAATTTGGTGAGTTTTAAGACATCATTTCTGGACCAACCTGACAAATCAGGCATCTTCATCTGACCGCTAGTAACTAAAATAACTCGCTGTCCAGCCAACATTTCTGTATTGGCACTTGGTGATTGCTGGGTAACAGTACCTGCATCTCCCAATACGGTTGCCGCGATATTTTTCTTTCCTAACTCCTTCACGGCATTATCCGAAGAATCGCCAATATAGCTGGAAATTGTTGTTTTACCCGATACCTGATTTTGAGCAGTTGAAGCATTCTCTCCCAGTGCTTGTTTCATGACAGGCCCAAAAATTTCATCTAATAGCTGGGTAGCCGTCTTATCTTCAGGAAGGGTTGGCTGCTTCATCGTAATGTACATAATATATTTAGGATTATTAGCCGGTACCATCCCCACAACAGAATAAAGATAACTATCATCTCCATTTAGGTAGGTTCCGTTTGAGCCTACCACTTGGGCAGTCCCCGTTTTGGCAGCCACACGGTAGCCTTTTATTTTAAAGTTTTGCCCAATTCCGTAACTCTTATAAACAACGTCTTGCATTAACTTGCGGACCTCTTTGGCGGTAGAACTTTTAATGGGGTGGCCAATCGTCTTGGTTTTCATACGGTAAGTTACTTTCCCATCACTAGTCACAATTTTCTTAATGTATTGCGGTTTTACCATCTTACCATTATTTGCAATCGCCGTGAATCCCTGTAACATTTGCATGTCCGTTACATCAATTCCCTGCCCAAATGCCGTATCGGCCTGATCAATCGGATAGCTAAACTGAATGCTACCAGTTGCTTCACCGTTTAACCCCGAATTTGTGCTTTGTAAAAACTTAAATCGATTAATGTATTTTTTCCAAGTTTTGGCGCCCATCTTTTGTTCCAAATGTGCCATCGCCACGTTACTTGATCGTGCAAATCCTTCTTCATAGGTAATAAGTCCCCAACCTGAAGTTTGCCAATCCGGGACTACCTGACCATCGATCTTATAAGTTCCTGACTTGTACTTTTCCTTAGCATTAAAATGGCCACTGTCAATTGCGGCGGCAGTAGTAAACACTTTCATGGTTGACCCAGGTTCAAACGTATCTTGAACGATCGCATTGTTCCAAGCCTTACTAATGCCATTTTTAGTGGTGGGGTTAAAGGTCGGCCGTTGTGAGGTTGCTAAAATTGCGCCCGTTTTGGCATTCATAATGGTTGCTGTCATTGACTTTGCATGCACTTGAGACTGAACCTTTGACATTTCTGTTTCTAACAGTGTCTGCAGGCGCGTATCTAAAGTTGTGTAAATGTTTTGCCCGTTAACTGCCGCCTTTTCTTCTTGTGAAGATGGCAACTGATAGCCAAACTTATCTTTTTGAATGGAACGCTGCCCGTCCGTTCCGGTCAGTTTTTGGTTAAAGGCACTTTCAATTCCCATGACCCCCTTTAACTGGGTCACGTCAGAATTTTTCTTTTGGGTTTGTGAAGTGATCCCAATCAAATTTGAAGCAAACGTGCCATTAGGATATAAACGGGCCTCTGACTGAATAAAATTAATTCCCGTTAATTTATAGGATTCGATTTTTTCCTTTGTGGCAACCGAGATATTTTTACCGGCCGTGCCAAATTCAACCTGAAAGGATTTTTTATTGCTTGGATTTAAAGCCTTTAGAACCTTTTTTTCACTAATAGGTAAATATTTAGCGAGGACTCTAGCGGTTTTCTTTTTATTAGTCACATAGAGCGGTTTCTTATTAGCGCCAACCTGCGTTTTATCCAAAACAGCATAAATCGAATAGGTGCTGGTATCTTCTGCAATCGGTTGTCCCGAAGCATCCAAAATAGAGCCGCGCTGTGCCTTCAACACCTTATTATCCGTATATAAACGACGGGCCTGTGAACTCAAATTGATGTGTTCTACAGTCCCGCCAATTGCAATATAGGAAAAACGTAGAATTAAAATCACAAAGAGGGCAATGGCTATGAAAAAAAGCCATTGACCGAACGCTCTTCGATTTTGGCTTGATTTATTATTGTCGTTCTTCTTTGAACGTTTTTCTTTTTTGTTCATTTATTAACATTCCTTATATTCTGAGTTGTCAGGCTTAGTCCGTACTGTTTGGCAATCTTGTTTAAGCGTGTACGACTCGAAAGCTGGTTCACTTCTTGCTTAAGATTACTGTTATCAGCAGATACTTTGGTAACTTGCGACTGTGTACTAGATAATTCATGTTGTGCGCTCGATAAAGTTATTTTACCAGAAACGACTACAATCATTAAGCCTGTCAAAATTATACCGCAGAATGTCATTAAGATTTTCTCAAATTTTGAAAATGGCAAAGATTTTGGAATGACAACCGACTTTGCCTTATGTATCGTCCCTTCTTTAAGGTCTGGTATTCGCCGTTTTACAGGTTTACTCGCTGGAAATGCTTCTGCTAAATTATTTTGTGCCATTATAAATCAGTCCCTATTTTATTTTTTCAATAACTCGGAGGCGCGCACTGTGCGCACGATGATTATGTGTTAACTCTTCCTTACTAGGTAAAATGGGTTTTCTAGTGACTAATTTAAAATGAGGTTCGAGTTCTTTAGGAACAACAGGTAACCCCGGAGGAAGCTCCGGTAAACTTGAATTTTCTTTAAAAATATTTTTTACTAGCCGATCTTCTAAGGATTGAAAAGTAATGACACTAATCCGGCCACCAACTTTTAATACCGTTAGTGCTTGCTCTAAAGAGGTTTCCAAAACGCCTAACTCGTTATTGACAGCAATGCGAATCGCCTGGAAAACACGTTTTGCCGGATGACCACCTGTACGACGAGCAGCAGCCGGAATGGCCTTTTTAATGAGCTCAACTAATTCACCAGTTGTCTGGATCGGGGAAACTTCGCGCTGACGCTCAATTTCACGTGCAATCTGCTTGGCGTAGCGCTCTTCACCATAGCGGAAAAAAATTTTTACTAAATCGGCATAAGACCATTCATTCACAACAATTTGCGCATTTAATTTGGCAGACTGATCCATCCGCATATCTAAAGGGGCATCATGTTGGTAGCTGAATCCTCGCTTAGCATCGTCCAGTTGTGGTGATGAAACCCCTAAATCATAGACAATCCCATCAACTTGTTGAACGCCGTGTTCAGCAAGATCTTGTTTAATATTTTTAAAATTATCTTCAATAAAAGTGACTTGTTTTTGATCTAAATATTTTTTTAGATGTTCTTGATTATATTTAATTGCCGTAACGTCCTGATCAAACGCATAAAGATGACCTTCATGACTTAATTTGCTCAAAATCAACTGGCTATGACCCCCACCGCCAAGCGTGCAATCAACGTAAATACCATTTTCTTTAGGATTTAGTTCATCAATTGCTTGGTTTAATAAAACCGTTGTATGTTGAAATTCACTCATTTTTTCATACTCCTACAGGCCAAAATCAATTAAATTTTCGGCAATATCATCAAAGTTTTCTTCAGTATCAGCAGTTACTGCGTTCCATTGATCCTCGTCCCAAATTTCAAATCGATTTGAAACACCAACTAAAACACATTTCTTAGTAAGTTTTGCATGTTCACGTAATTGCTTAGGAATATTAATACGCCCTTGCTTATCAAAGTTGCATTGGGTTGCATCCGCAAAAAGGAAACGGACAAACGCACGATTATTGCGTTTGTTAAGCGGTAATTTTTTTAAATTATCCTGAATATGCTGCCATTCTGATAAAGGATATCCAAACAAACAGCCATCCAGTCCGCGTGTAATCACAAAATCTGTGCCCAAATCTTCTCTAAACTTGGCCGGAACAATCAGACGCCCTTTTGAATCAAGTGAATGTTGATATTCGCCCATGAACATACTGATTGCCCCCTTCCTTTCGATTACAGACTTAGTTTACCACTTTGCACCACTACCTACCACTAATTTCAAAAACTATTTTAAAATACTTAATTTTTATCATTTTTAAGTTAAAAAAACGGTTTAATTTAAGTTCCATTATGACTCATAAAGCCCGACATATCAAGCTTTATGTTATTTTTAGGAAAGTAGTGGCTATATGGTGGGGATTTTTTTCGCTTTTGAAGGAATTTGTCAGCTTAAATGGGGAAATTTCGAAAACATTAGAAAAAAATTTGAAAAGTTAAATTCAACACGTTAGAATAGTGAGTAACATTTCGGAAAGTGGTGCCTTATGAATAAAAAGAAAAAGAGTACATTTCAAAAAGTCACGATGATTGTCGTTTGGATCATGATTATTAGTATGGTTGGTTCGGTTATTTTAACGGCCCTATCATCGCTAAACTTGTTAGGCTAAATTTAAAAACCGACAAAACCTATCACAAAATTCTGCATTAAAAAAGTGTGCCATTCTGACCAGAGTTATCTGGCCAAAACGGCACACTTTTTATGTTATTTAATTAACTCATTGAATCTAGGCATGTACGGATAATCGACGATCCGTGCCAGATTAGAAAAGTTTAGCTTTGTTTCTAATTTGAATCTTCGTCACTCTTTTTTTGTAAAGACTTGACGTGGTTTGCTTCCTTCTTGAGGACCTACTACCCCATTTGCTTCCAACTGATCTACAATCCGGGCCGCCCGGTTATAGCCAATTCGAAACCTTCGCTGCAACATGGAGGTGCTTGCTTTTTGCATTTCTGTTACCAGAGCAACGGCTTGATCATATAACTCATCTTTTTCTTCGCCACCAGCTTGTTCTTCTGCCTGCGCTTCTTCATCAGTGACAATCAAAGATTCATCATACGCGACTTTTTGTTGCTGTTTCACAAAATCGACCACAGCCTTCACGTCCCGGTCAGAAATAAACGCTCCTTGCACCCGTTCCGGTTTACTTTTTCCCATCGGATAATACAACATATCCCCACGACCAAGTAACTTCTCAGCACCATTAGCATCAATAATTGTCCGTGAATCCGTCCCACTGGCAACGGCAAACGCAATCCGTGAAGGCACATTTGCCTTAATCAAGCCGGTGACGACATCAACAGAAGGACGCTGGGTGGCAATAATCATGTGAATTCCTGCTGCTCGAGCTAACTGTGCCAAACGAATAATGGCATCCTCCACTGCATTTTGTGCGACCATCATCAAATCAGCTAATTCGTCAACCACGACCACGATATAAGGCAGATGGGGACGATTCTTGCCGTCCTTTTTATTTTCCTCAGTAATATATTGGTTGTAGGTCTTAATATTCTTTTGACCACTCTCGGCAAATAAATCATACCGGTGCTGCATTTCAGCAACCACTTTGTGCAACGCCCGAGCCGCTTTTTTCGGATTTGTCACGACAGGAGTCAGCAGATGTGGGATATCCTTATAAATACCCAGCTCGACTTTTTTGGGATCAATCAAAATAAACTTGACCTGATCAGGACGGGCATTCATCAGCAAACTTGTGATAATGACGTTAATCATCACCGACTTCCCACTTCCGGTCGCCCCCGCAATTAAGAGATGTTGCATACGCACAAGATCCGCTAAAACTAAGTTACCGGAGACATCACGTCCAATCGGAACCTGCAAAATGGCATCCGGATGTGGCGGTTGAGCTTCAATAATATCCCGAAAAGATACGGTGGCAATTTCCGTATTTGGCACTTCAATTCCAATTAAAGACTTTCCAGGAATCGGGGCTTCAATTCGGATATCCTTAGCTGCTAAAGCTAAAGCAATATCATCCGCCAACGCCACAATTTTGCTAACTTTCACACCGATGTCTGGATGCAGCTCATACTCCGTCACAGAAGGACCTAAACTCACACTTTCTACCGTTGCTTTAACACCAAAACTCGTTAACGTTTGCTGTAAAATCTTGGTATTTTTTTGGATGGTTTTATATTCTTGACTTTGATCCGTTTGCGGAATAGTTGTCAACAAACTTGATTGTGGCAATTTATAATTCGGATTAGCCGGCTCTTCCGCATTTTGAAAGGCGGTCTCAGTTATGTTTTCAACCTTTTCCTGAGTTTTTTGGGGAACCTTTTTTTCTTGTTCAGAAGCCACATGAATACTAGGTGCTGTGATTTTCTCTGAAGGCACTTGTTGAGCAGCCATCAACTCTTGCCCAGATACCGAAACAGTCGGGCTTTGTTGATCAGCTGTTGGCGTCTGTTTAGTGCTAGTCACCTCATGTTGTGTGCGCGCTTGGCGGGTATGCCACTTAGTTTGAATATACGCACCGAAGTGGGATAAGCCCGTCTTCAACGTCGCCACACCCGCTTTGATCAGTTGGGCGACAACCTGGAGCACCTTATCCATTGGGATTCCTAAGAAAATTGCGCCTCCTAAAATAATCATTAACCAACCTAAAAACAAGCTCCCAATTTCGGAAAAACAAAAATCAGTGATCGTATAAATTAAGCTTCCGAGCATACCGCCTCCCACCGGTTCCCCAATCGAGGCGTAACGAAAAGCATCCGAAAGTGCCTGCCACGTGGTGGTAATAAAATGATTATGCTGATTTGCCTGTACAAAGAAATGCGTAGTGACCACTAGAATGGCGCCCAGATAAAGCAAGCTTCCTCCGGTCAGATAGTGCAAATATTTTTTAAATTTGGGCTCTTTTCCCGTAATGAGCAATACTGCACCATAAAATCCAAAAATCACAAGCAGCACTTGAAAGGTATCACCTGTAAGGAGACGGAAAACATTTGCCACCAAAACGCCTATATAACCGAGCGAAAAATAGCCAATTAGTGCTAATAAAACAAATATTCCGCCCAAAAAATTTTTCGATTGGATAATTTTTTGCCACTCATTTTTTCGTGAACGGCGTCGTTTTCTGCCAGTCTTCTTTCTCTTTTGTTTTGTTGCCACTGTTGCTCCCCCTTTCTATCTAAAATAGCGATCTTCCAGTTACTTTAATTTATCATTTTCATAGTGATGAACCCGTTGCAATCCTGGAAAAGCCTGTTGTCGCAATGCTTCATAAATCACAATGGCGACACTATTAGATAAATTCAAGGCTCGAATATGATCATCATCTTGGGGAATACGAATCGCTTTTTCTGGAAATTGCCGCATAAAGGGTTCAGGGAGCCCGGTCGTTTCTTTACCAAACAGGAAATAATGATCTTTGTTTTGGTCATGATAATCCACATCCGTATAATCGTGATCAGCAAATTTAGACACTAAATACAGATTATTTAAATCAGGAACAGAATCAATAAACTCTGGTAAGTTGTCATGTAAGACCAGATCGACATCTTTCCAATAATCTAATCCCGCCCGTTTCAAATGCTTGTCATCAATTGAAAAACCAAGCGGTTTGATTAAATGCAAAACGGAGTCTGTTCCAGCACAAGTCCGCGCGATATTACCCGTATTTGCCGGCATTAAAGGTTCAAAAAGTACAATGTGATTTGTCATTTTCAATCTCACTCTCATTAAAATTAAAAGCTATCCAAAAGCTATCATACTGCTACTATTTTCTTACAACAACAAAAAAAGCGTAGACACTCGGTGTAGGCACGGCGAGCTTCTACGTTAAATGAAGTACAACTTGCTAAGCACCAACGATTTCTCGATGTCACTTAGCAACCGATTTCTTATTGATATTAACACCAATAAATAAATTTTGCAAATTCTTAAAAAGCGCTCCAATTCAAGCTGTAATCCCCTTTAGCAGGGTTACATCCACAGTGACGTGGGTTAACCCAGAGCTTTTTGCTTGACTTAGTTTCTCACTTGTCGCTCCCCAGTGCAGTGGTGTCATTTGAATCAAGTCTGGCAATAACTGCGGCGCAAAATTGAAAGTATAATGAAGCGGAATTACCTCAGCTTGGGGAAAATGAGCTTTAAATAGTGCCACGACATCATTATTTTGATAACTCGCATGCTTACTTTCTTTTGCATACAGCAACTGACGCAATTCGCCTAAGTACCCCGAGTTGGGAACGACTTTTAGAAGCTGGCCACCAGGCTTGAGGACGCGCTGAAATTCGTCATAAGCGGAGGGCGAAAAAAGATCTAAAATCGTGGTAAATTGTTGTGCTTGAAAGGGTAGCTTAGCTAAATCAGCAATACAAAAGAAGGCGTTCGAGTCCAACTGCGTAGCCAGATTAATTCCCGCTTGCGAAATATCAAAACCAACCGCGGTCGCATTTTTCACCTGGGTTAAAGTTTTTTGCAGCGGTGTGCCTTCACCTGACCCGACATCCAAAATCACCTCATCGTCACCCATCTGTCTACTAAAAGCCTTACAAATGGGATCAAACAGCCCGGCCGTCAATATACGTCTTCGTGAAGCCAGCATCTGGGCATCATATTCGCTTTTAACAGCATGATTCAAAAAGTAAAGCGTTCCTTTTTTAGAAATATCAATCATATGGTGATTAGGGCAACCAATACTACCTTGGTCAACATGGTCATAGCCAAGTTTGCAAACTGGACATCGAAATAAATTTAAATGTTGCTGGACAAACTGAACGCCTTTTTCTCTTTTTTTCACTTTTAATTACCTCATTAAAACGAACTCAAATTTTCTTTATTAGTTGTTTTACCTGCAATTTCCATCGCAATAAGAAAGCCCCAAGCACAACTGTTTTTGCCGCCAGTTGGTTTGTGGCTTTCACGAATGAAATTAATTTTACTGAATCACTTATTCATATCCGCCATTTTGGCGCTTATACCAACGAAAGAGATGGGTCAAAATAACTTTAGAGACCGCATATACTGGGATTCCAAAAATAACGCCTAGAACTCCAAACATTCGTCCAGAAGCTAACAGGACGATCAAAATGGTAACAGGATGAATTCCCAGGTTAGTCCCTAAAATTAATGGCGAGATCAGACGTCCCTCAATGGTTTGCTCAATTGCAAAGACAATTAAGACCTTAACCAACATCCAAGGAGAAATAAAAGCGGCCAAAACCACCGAGGGCACCATTGCCAAAAATGACCCTAAGTAAGGGATCAAGTTAAGCACTCCCGCCGTAATCCCCAAAGTTAAGGCAAACTTTAGGCCAATGATTGCGTAGCCAACGAAAAACATCACTGCCACACAGAATGCAACGATCAATTGTCCGCGAATATAGCCACTCAATTTTCCGTTAATTTCACCCAAAGTATTTAAAAAGCCGGAACGCTTTTCGATCGGCAAAAAGTGAGCTAAATATTTAGGCAATTGATGGCCATCCTTAAGCAGATAAAACAGGATAAACGGCATTGTGATAATACCAACAACGATTTTGGTAATCGAACTGATTACGCCACTGACGGAACTAAAGGTCTGATTTGCAAACGAACTTGCCCATTTAGAGAAGGAATTCGTCGTCGATTTACTAATTTGGTCAAATTCTTTTTGAAACTGCCCTAACCGCGGATCATTTAGCCACGCCTCAACCTGATCAACTAAGTGATTCCAATAAGCCGGCCAGTTTTCCAAAAAGTCAGAGGCTTGATTGCGGATAACCGGAATTAAGGCGATGATCCCCCACGCGAGCAGTAAAACCACGACCACAAACAATCCGCTGATCGTCCACACACGATTCACGTGATACTTTTTTTCTAACCGGTCAACTAAGGGATTGAATAGATAAAACAAAACACCCGCCAGAACAATTGGTAAGGCAACAATATCAGCAAAATCACTGATTGGTTGAAAAAACCAGGTCACCTTTGAAAATACCCATATAATCGATAAACACAGGAGCACAATTAATAAATTGACAACGACCCGATTATTTAGGATTAATTTTGTAAACCACGTTCTCCAAGTTTCTTTTTGTGTTTTCAAAAAATCACCACGCAATCTTAAAAGATATAAGTTATTTTATCTCCAACGGAAAAACCTGGAAATCTCTCTGGTGTTAAGTAAATTGCACTTTGTAAAGGCGTATCTGGAACCGGCTCAAAACAAAAAGTGGCGTGGCCAACCCCGTTTAGATTTGCATTTACTAATTTGCCACAAAAAGTGACTTCAAATGACAGATCGCGAACTTTGATCTTCGAGCCCCGTCTCAAGTTAATTTCGGGATGTGTTGCCGTAAATTTCTGAATAACAGCAACATCTTTAAGATTATGTGTTGCTTCAGGTCCAAACAGAATTACGAGCGGATCATTTTCAACAATGGCATTTTTACCAATTGCCACAATTTCAGATGTAACCATGTGTACCCTCTCCTTACAACTAATAGTTGTTTACATTGTAGCATAGTCATAATCAAGAGATAAAGAAAATGGAAGCGGACCCAAGACATTTCGAAGTGTGATATACTCAATTATTAGAGATCATAAGGAGGTCCTAAAATTGAAAGAGAAATTCTTTATTGGCACATACACTAAAAAAACTAGTCACGGTGTTTATGAAATGACGTTGGACACTGAAAAAAAAGCATTAGTCAATCTAAACGTCGTGGCCGAACTTGGTAACCCTACTTACCTCGCACAATCAAAACAAAACTTCTTGTACACCGTGGACCAACAAGGTGATCAAGGTGGCGTTGGCGTTTTAAATCTTAACAAAAAACCAGCGGCCGTTGTGCAACACGCAGTTACACCAGGAAATTCGCCTGCTTATGTAGCCGTTGATGAAACTCGTCAGTTGGTTTATAGTTCCAATTATCATTTAGCTACCGTAACCGTTTATAAAATCCAGTCTGACGGCTCACTTAGCCAAACTGACGTCGTAACGCATACCGGCAGTGGTCCTAAGCCTGAACAAGCAGATGGCGCTCATGTGCACTTCAGTGGCTTGACTCCTGATAACCGGCTGGTTGTTTGTGATCTTGGTACCGACGAAGTATATACTTACGACGTTTCTTCAGATGGCAAACTTAGTGAAGTTGCGCGTTACAAGACTAAAGCCGGCTTTGGCCCTCGTCATATTGTTTTTGCTCATCAGGGAACCAAAGCTTACTTAGCTGGCGAACTTGGGAGTGCCGTTGAAGTGTTAGACTACGACACCAAATCCGGGAAATTTAGTCACGTGCAAAGCCTAAGCACGATCCCCCCATCTTGGGATAAACATAACGGTGCCGCAGCTATAAAAATCAGTCAAGATGACCGTTTTGTCTATGTTTCTAATCGTGGCTACGATTCTTTAGCCGTTTTTGAAATCAAATCAGATGGTTCTTTGGCCTTAATTCAAAACATCTCTGTTGAAGGCAGCTTTCCCCGCGATTTTTCATTAGATCCAACTGAAAATTACGTGGTTTGTGCTAACCAAAACACGGATAATCTCACTTTGTTTGCGCGATCAACGGATTCTGGTAAACTAAGCTTATTGGAAAAGGACGTTGCTGTTCCTGAAGGTGTCTGCGTCTTATTCGACCAAGCCTAATATACTAAGGAGTTTTCTTTTATGATCATCAAAGAAGTTGCTGTTGAAAATTTTACCAAGGTTCCCCAAGCAATCCGTTCGGGAGCTAATCGGATTGAACTCTGTGACAACCTAGCCGTTGGCGGAACAACGGTCAGCAAGGGCGTTATGGCAGAAACACAAAAGTATGCTAACGAGCACCACGTCCCCGTTATGGCCATGATCCGTCCCCGTGGCGGTAATTTTGTTTACACGGATACGGAACTCAAGATTATGGAAGCTGACGTTTTTCAAGCCCAAGCCTTGGGGGTCGACGGTGTCGTTTTCGGTGCCTTGACCAAAGCCGGCGATCTTGACACTGAAGCCCTTGAAATGTTGATCGCCGCTGCTGGAGGAATGCAAATCACCTTTCACATGGCCTTCGACGCCATCCCAGTTGCTAAGCAAACTGCAGCAATTGACTGGCTGGCTACGGCGGGTATCGATCGCATTTTGACCCATGGCGGGCCTTTAGAAACGGCGATTGAATCTAACTATCAAAATCTTAAACAAAGTATCCAAGCTGCAAATCAGCGACTCATCATTTTACCGGGTGGTGGGATTACAGCACAAAACGTAAAAGAAGTTACCACTGCTTTACAGGTAAAAGAAGCACACGGCACCAAAATTGTTGGTGTTCTCTAATCAATAAAAAAGGAATTGGGAGCAAATTGCCCCAATTCCTTTTTTATAACGGTGACTTCACGGACCTTCCTCTGGACCCACCTTCGCTTAGAACTTCTGCACTTAGAACGGCACAATTACGTCCGTTCAAATGCAGACTTTTGCTTTTAGTAACATAAAAAAGAACTCGCAGCTTTACCACCAGTTCCTCAATGCCCATACATTTGAAGAAAATATTGAGCAATATTGAAATAAATTAAAACGCTGGTAAGATCGCTTAACGTCGAAATAAAAGGCCCACTTGCGACTGCCGGATCGACCCCTAATTTTTCCATACCAATGGGGATGATACTTCCCGCAAGGTTAGCCACAAAAATTGCGCTCGCCATTGCAGCCCCGACGATTCCACCGAGAACCAAATCTTGCTTCCAAAAGCCAACCATGAGCCAAACGCAAACGCCAGTTACCACACCGATAATGATTCCCGTTGCGACCTCATTTAGTAAAAGCCGCGTAATCTTTAGGTGGCTATTCATTGCTAATCGACGGACAGCCACCGCCAAGCTTTGTGTACCGGCATTCCCTGCCGTTCCGGTAATCAAAGAGATAAACACAGCCAGGACACTCATCTGCGAAAGTAAGGTATCGAAGTGATTAATTAACGTTGCGGTCAGCATCCCTAAAAATAGTAATGTAATCAGCCACGGTAGTCGTTTAAAAGCTGTTTGAAAAGGATTGTGGGAAATTGTTTGGGTATCGACACCCGCCAAATGAGAATAATCCTCTGCCGATTCTTCATCAATAACATCAATAATGTCGTCAACCGTAATGATTCCGACAATTTTCTCGGCCTCATCGACAACTGGAATCGCAACAAAATTATAATCACGAACCTGCTCGGCAATTGCTTCCTGGTCTTCATTGACATCAACGGCTAAAACCCGGGTAATCATAATGTCTTTAATCGCTTCATCATCAGGATGTGTAATCAAATCACGTACGGACAAAACGCCAACGAGCACGCCTGCTTCATCGATCACGTAGATATAGGTAATCAATTCTGCTTCTTGGGCTTCTCTTTTCACTTGATGCATCGCCGAACCAACGCTCAAGTCTTCCTTGACAGCAATAAATTCCGTTGTCATCAAGGAACCGGCCGATTCATCTTCATAGTGAATCAAGTTACGTACCTGTGCTGCCTCCCCCGTTTGCATGAGGTTTAAATATTTTCGCCGTTTAAGCGGTCGCATATCTGCTAAAATGTCCACCACGTTATCCATGTACATTTCCCTTAACAGGCGTGCCACATACGCGGGTGGCATCTCATCTAGATACTTTCCAGCTTCGACAGGATCCTCCTCCGTATCGTCAAAAACATTAGCTAGTTCTTCAGGAGTTAAATAGCTATAAATAATTTTCCGTTGCGCTAAGCTAAAGTTTTCAAATAATTGGCTCTGTTCGTAGCCGTGCAAACTTAAAAAAAGTTTGCGAAATTTTTTACGATTGTTTTTAGTCAAACTGGCGGCCAGTTCAATTTGAATTTTTTCTAATTCTTCTGTCACAGTTCTTCCTCCGCTCTCCTAAAGATTGCGAGTTTCCTGTTCTAAATAGGCGGCCATATCCTTAGGCAATGGCGCCATAATCCTAATTTTTTGATTTGAAAAAGGATTGAAAAAAGAAATTGCTGCGCAGTGCAAAGCTTGCCGTTGCATGTATCCTTGACAAGTTCCGCCATACAACACATCGCCAACTAGCGGGTGCCCTAACGCCGAAAAATGAACCCGAATCTGGTGCGTGCGCCCTGTGTGAAGTTGCACACAGACTAAAGTCGAGGCGCGTAAGGATTGGTTTACCCAGTATTCCGTAATTGACCGTCGCCCCGTCCCATTAGCACTAATTTGACGTCTAATAAACGATTGCGGTTCACGCGAAATGGGCAAGTCAATAACCCCGTGCCGCTGGCTAAGATGCCCCTGCACAATTGCAATATAGCTTTTTTTAATTTGATGTTGCTTTAACTGTTTATCAAGGATTGAATGGGCAAAATGGTGCTTAGCAAAAATCACTAACCCCGAAGTATCCCGATCCAGTCGGGTCACCACATGGGTAACCTGACTTTCATAATTTTGTCGCTGATAATAGCCTTTGACGCGGTTAACCAGTGTATCATTCGGGTACAGGTGTGAAGGCACCGTCGCCATATACGCAGGTTTATTGACCACCAAAAAATGCTCGTCTTCATAACAAATCTCAATTGGTTGATCAGAAGTCGCAACATGATCGTTGGCGATTTCTGGAGGTAGTGTTAAAGAAAGTGTGTCTCCCGTGACCACCTCTTCGAAAACGCGTGCTGGCTGCCCATTACTTTCAATTTTACCGCCATGGTATTTAATTCCTTTTAAAAGTGTCCGTGAAACGCCTTGTTGCGCTAAAAAAGTTCGGATTTTCTCCGGACTTTCTACTGCTACCTGCCAGCTAATTTTCATTATCATCACCAATAAAGGCATTACGCACACGATTCCAGAACCCAGTATGCCGGTATTTGGCAAAATTGATTTTCTGCTCACCGATACGATATTCGATTTGTTCAATGGGTGAATTGAACACGTTAACCTGATCAGCCGTGAAATTAAAGTTGCCGCCATGCGCAGGACGAATCGTAATCCATTCATCCGGAGCTAAAATGACGGATGCTCCCAATGTTCGAAAAACGCGATTGTTAATAGACGCAATTTCTGCCATTTGCAGCACCTCAAGCTGGGGATGGACCACAGCGCCACCAACTGAACGATTATAAGCCGTTGAGCCTGTTGGTGTAGAGATACACAAACCATCCCCGCGAAACCGCTCAAACAGTTTATCCTTTAAATAAACATCGGCGACTAACGTTGAAGAAACTTTTTTGATCGTCGATTCATTTAACGCATGATATCTTTTAGGATGGTTATCCCCAACAAAAGTGACATCAACATCCAAAATGGGATAACTAATGCACTCACCGTTATCTGCTTTAATCGCCTTAATTAGTTCATCAACCTCATAATCACGCCAATCGGTATAAAAGCCCAAGTGTCCCGTATGAATCCCGATAAAACGCACGTGGGCTAGCTGGTCTTGATAACGCTGAAAGGCAGACAAAAAAGTGCCATCCCCACCGACTGAGATGACGATGTCCGGGTGCTCATTGTCAACCGTAATTTGATTTGCTTTTAGTTTTTCTGCCAATTGGTCAGCAATATTTTGGGCGTTATTGGCGACTGTACTATAAACCGCTACTTTCATTTTTATCAGTCCTTATGTGATCCGTAAACATTATGGTCGGAGCGTTCACGAGAGAATAATTTCTGTGCTTCTTGAATTTCCTCTCTAATTTCTGACATTTCCTCATCCAAAGAAAAAGCCGCTTCGGAAGCGCGTTGGAGCCGTTCACTTAACTCTTTAGGAAATTCTCCTTGGTATTTATAGTTCAGTGAATGTTCAATTGTGGCCCAAAAATTCATGGCCAGAGTCCTAATTTGAATTTCTGCTAAAATCTTTTTTTCCCCAGAAATCAATTGGACTGGATACTCCACTACAATATGGTAGGAACGATACCCACTTGGCTTCTCGTTATTAATGTAATCTCGCTCTTCAATAATGGTCATGTCAGTTCGCTTGCGCAGAAGATCAACGACTTGATAGATATCCTCAACGAACTGACACATCACGCGAACGCCGGCAATATCTTGCATATCCTGTTCCAGACGATCCTCACGAACCTGACGGCGAACCATCTTTTCTTTAATACTGGAAACTGGTTTTACCCGACCCGTCACAAATTCAATCGGGCTTTGCTGATCGTGGTTTTGGAATTGTTTACGAATTCCACGTAATTTAATTTTTAATTCATCGACAGTTTGTTTGTATGGTAATAAAAATTGATCCCAATTTTCAATCACGGATTTTGCCTCACTTTTTAAACACTAAAGTCAATTTTAGCATAAATTGACTTGTTATTCTGCTGAAACGCCATCTGTAAATTTTTAAAGCACTTTTCTTTACCTTTACCTCCGAAATAAGCTAAGATACAGCTGAATTAAAATTTAGAAAACAATTTATTTGCTATTTTTTGAAAATTTGGTAAAGTCAATACTGTTGTTCCTTAAAAATGCAAACTAAAATTATTTTTTGTTGGAGGAGAGTTTAATGCTTGATGTCTATTTGTTCGTGACACCATGGGGAAGCCAATGTATGAAATCTGAAAAAGTGATGATGGAGTTTGTCCATAATGTGGATCAAAAGGTCTGCTTTCAGATTATTCCCATGCTGAATATGCAAATTATTCAAGATTACCTGCACAGTGCTCATAACCAAAGCTACCAAAACTACAATGAATTATCTGAGGACATGTATCACATGATTCTGGATTACAAAGCGGCTTTGTTCCAATGCAAACGTGACGGGCGCACATTTTTAAAGTTGATTCAAGAAAAAATCAATCAGCAAGAAGTTCCCTATTCCAAGGCGCTGGGTAGTGAAATTGCCAAACAAGCACATCTAGATTTAGAAATGTTTGAAAATGATCGCCGTTCGCAGCTAGCAAAGGATTCCTTTAAAGCCGACCAGCAAACCGCAATCGAAATGAACGTGTCCACTTCGCCTTCTGCCGTTATTTTTAACGATGAAAGTGATGAATGCGGTATTCTAGTTGAAGATTTCAATGACGATATCCTTCAACAGATTTGCCAAGATAGCGATTGTCCTTTATCAGCTTCCATTAG